>NZ_CP109000.1:6776696-7407220 GCF_036226605.1 Streptomyces sp. NBC_00704 | reverse complement strand
CAGGGCCGTCGCGAAGGCGACCGCGCCGAGCAGGAGCTGGCTGACGGTGGCCGTGACCCGGCGGGGCAGCCGGTCGACCGCCGCGCCGCCCGCCACGCCCGCCAGCAGCGCGGGCGCGGCCTGGACGGACATGGACAGGCCGGTGGCGGCGGCGGAGCCGGTCACCTGGAGGACGAGCAGGTTCTGCACGGTGAGCTGCATCCAGGTGCCGGTGTTGGACACGAGGTTGGCCAGCGACCACCAGCGCATGCCGCGGTGCCGCAGGGACCGCCACGGCGAGCGGGACGGGGGCGCGGCGGACGGGGGAACGGGGCGGGGGGCGCGGGACACAGGCATACCAGAGGGCGAGGCGACGGGCGGGGAGCGCGGCGAACCGAGGAACGCCGGCGGCACTGCACGGCCGCTCCACCTTGTCGGTCACGGCGCGGACCATCGTGACAGACGGCGCCCGCGAGGCGTCGCCCGTACCGCTCGGTCCGCAGGGCTTCCGGGGGGCAAGTCGCGGGGCCTGCGGGGCAGTTGCGGCCGCCCGTGCGGTTGCTCACACGGTTGCTCACACGGGTCCTCGATCCGCGCCTGCGCCGGGACCCCTCGTACCGCCGTTCGCGTGGCTGTCGGCGCTCGTCGCCCCGGGCCGCGCTGCCGGTCAGCGGCGACACCGGGCTCGCGCGTCTCGCGGTGGCGCACGCGACGCTCACAGGTCCGGCGGGCGGGGCGCAGGCGGGCACGGGCGCGCGCGGAGTCGGAGGCGCGGCCGCGCTGTCGTCGCCGTCTCGGGCGGAACACCGTCGGAACCCATTCTTCCGGATATGGTGTTTTCGTGTGCAATCCTGCCCGCCCTCTGGGGAGGTCAAGCGATGGGCGCTCCTCACCGGGCGGACCAGGCGGTCGAACAGCCCTCGGACGCGGTCGGATACGCCGGCGTGCTGCGCGAGCTGCTCCCGATCGCGCTGTGGCGGGAGGACGCGCACGGACGCATCGTCGAATGGTCGCTGGCCGCACAGGACCTGCTCGGCTTCCGGCCGCAGGACGTGCTCGGCCGTCCGGCCTCCGGCCTGCTGGTCCCGGAGGGCAATCACGAGCTGGCCGACCAGCTCACCCATCGCGTCCAGGGCGGGGAGACGGTCGTGGGCACCCTGTCGGTGCGCCATCGCGACGGCCATCCGGTCACCATGGAGACCTGGATCGTGCCGGCCGCCGACGCCCAGGGACGGCCCGGCGCCCTGCTGATCGCGGTGGAGACCTCCGAGGTCCTGCGCATGCGCGATTCGCTGGCGGCCCTGGAGAGCCTGTTCAGCCAGTCGCCCATCGGCCTGGCCACCCTCGGCACCGACCTGCGGTTCCTGCGCGTCAACGACGCGCTCGCCCGGATGAACGGGGTCTCCCCCGCCGAGCACCTCGGCAGGCGGCTGACGGAGGTCGTGCCCGGCGTCAACGCCGTGGCGTTGGAGAAGACCATGCAGGACGTGCTGGACAGCGGCAGGGCCGTCGTCGACGTCCGCCGCACCGGCCGCACCGCCTCCGACCCCGACCGGGAACGGACCTGGTCCTGCTCCTACGCCCCGCTGGTCGACGGCAGCGGCCGGACCCTGGGCGTGATCGCGTCCCTCATCGACATCACGGAGCGCCAGCGGGCCGAGCACGACGCCGAGCGCGCCCGGCGCCGCTTCGCCCTGCTCGCGGAGGCCGGCACCCGCATCGGGACGACGCTGGACCTGTGGCAGACCTGCGAGGAGATCGTGCGGATGCTGGTGCCCCAGCTCGCCGACTCCGCCGACGTGCAGCTCCTCGACGACGTGATGAGCCCCGACGAGTCGACGGAGGCCACGCGCGGGGTCATCCGCCGGATGGCCGCCCTCTTCCCCGACCCGGCCGCCCCGACGGCGCGGCTGGTGCCCGGGATGACGTCCCAGCTCGAGCGCGGCTCGCTCTACGAACGCGTCATCGCCGGCGGGCGGCCGACCAATCTGTACCGGTCCGACGTCCCGGCGCTGGTCCCCGACCCCCGCGCGGAGGAGCTGCGCGCCTACCTCATGGGGCTCGGCTCGGCGCGGCTGATCCCGCTGATAGCCCGCGGCAAGGCGCTCGGCGCGGTCGTGGTGACGCGGGTGCGCGGCCGTGAGCCCTTCGACGAGCAGGACTGCGTGCTGATCGACGAGCTGGCGGCGCGCGCCGCCCTCAACATCGACAACGCGCTCATGTACACCCGCCAGCGTGCGGCGGCCCTGACCCTGCAGCGCAGTCTGACCAACAGCGCGCTGCCCGCCGTCCCCGGCCTCGAACTGACGGGACGCTATCTGCCCGCCAGCGAACACGACGTCGGCGGCGACTGGTTCGACGTCATCGCGCTGCCCGAGGAGCGCACCGGACTCGTCATCGGGGACGTCATGGGGCACGGGATCCACGCGGCGGCGATCATGGGTCAGCTGCGTGCGGCCGTGCGCACCCTGGCCCGGCTCGGCATCGACCCCGCCGACATGCTCCGCTCGCTGGACGACCTGGTCGCCGACATGGGCGAGGACCAGCTGGCGACCTGCGTCTACGCCGTCCACGATCCCGCCTCCGGCGGATGTCTCGTGGCGAGGGCCGGTCATCCCCCGCCGGCCGTGGCGTCGCCCGACGGCGCGATCACCTTCCTCGGCGGCTCGCCGGGCACTCCGCTGGGGACCGGAGGACGGGACTTCGGGATCGAGGAGGTCCCGCTGCCGCCGGGCGGGCTGCTCGTCCTCTACACCGACGGGCTGATCGAGACCCGGGGCGCGGACCTCGACCAGAGGCTGGCCCGGCTGGCTGCGGCCCTGCGCCGCCCCGGCCGGTCGCTGAGGTCGCTCTGCGACGACGTCCTCGCGCACATGCTGCCCGTTCCGGCCCAGGACGACGTCGCCGTGCTGATGGCCCGGCCGCAGTGGCCGCGGCCGGCCGCATGACGGCCAAGACGGCCATGACGGCCACCTACGGGCATCGCGGGCGGCAACACGGGTACCCGCACGTCCGGGAGGTCCTCATGTTCGAAGCCGGTGACATCCGTGAATGGCGTGGCCACGACGTCGTCGATCCGCACGGGCACAGGATCGGCGCGCTGGAGTCGGTCTACGTGGACACCGGGACGGACAGCCCCTCCTTCGCCACGGTGACCGTCGGACTGCCCACCCGGCGCCGCCTGGTGTTCGTGCCCCTCACGGGCGCGACGGTCGGTCCGGGCTATCTGCGGGTCGTCCACGACAAGAACGCCGTGAAGAAGGCCCCGGCGATCGACGTCGACGGCGAACTGCCCGCCGAGGACGAACCGAAGGTGTTCGCGCACTACGCACTGGACTACGTGCCGGGCGCCGGCGGGGAACGACGCCTCGCCCGCCGCTGACGACGAGACCGCCGGGAGAGCCGATGAGCCTGTTCCTGTTCCTGATCCTCGCCGCCCTCGTCCTGGGCATCATCGGATTCGCGGCCCACGGGCTGTTCTACCTGCTGATCATCGGCGCGCTGGTGCTGCTGGCCGATCTGGTCTACGCCGCCGTCCGGTTCCGGCGCGGCGGACGCAGGCACCGCGTCACCCGCTGAACCCACCGCCGCGGATGCGCGAACCGGGGCCCCCTGACGCCGCCCGGACCGGCACGCCGATCCCTAGCGGCTCGCCCCCGGCCCCGAGACCCCGCTCACGCTCTCGGCCGGGTCGGGACCGAGTGGCGCTCGCTCAGCGCTCCCGCGGGGCGAGCAGGACCGGCAGTGCGCGGTGACTGTTCATCAAGAAGCTCGGCATCGGCCGCAGTTCGTCCGCCGCGCAGGCGAGCGTCAAACGGGGGAAGCGGTCGAAGAGCGCGGCGAAGGCGCTCTCGGCCTCGACCGCGGCGAGCGGAGCGCCCATGCAGCGGTGCGGTCCGTGGCCGAAGCCGAGGCTGTCACGGCCCGTGCGCAGCAGGTCGAAGCGGTCGGCGTGCGGTCCGTGGCGCTCGGGATCGCGGCCGCCTGCCGCGAAGGAGACGAGGATGGACTCGCCCTTGCGGATCAGCACACCGTCCAGATCGATGTCCTCGACGGCGAACCGCATCGGCGAGTACGCCCCGGGGGTGTGCACCCGCATCGTCTCGGACACCACGTCCTCCCAGGTCGCCCGGCCCTCCCGCACGTGGTCCAGCTGTTCGGGCGCGAGCAGGAGCGCCGCGACCGCGTTGGTGATCAGCGCGGCCGTGGTGTCCTGACCGCCGGCGATCATGAGGAAGAGGGTGCCCAGCAGCTCCTCCTCGCTGAGCCGGTCGTCCTGGTCGCGCGCCTGGATCAGCAGCGACGTGAGGTCGTCGCCGGGCTCGGCGCGCTTGGCCCGCACCAGCTCCGACAGCCGGACGAAGGCCTCCAGCCGGGCCGCCTCGACCTCCTGGCCGCTGTTGGTCGTGCCGAACACGGTGTGCAGCGCCGTGCACAGGGCGTCGGTGTCCGCGCCCTGCTCCACCCCGAACAGCTCGCAGATCACCCGCATCGGCAGCAGCTCGGCGAACCGGGCTCGCAGGTCCACCGGCGCCTCCGGCCCCTCCGGCCCGTCCGGCCGCGCGAGCGAGTCGACGAGTTCGGCGGCGATCTGCTCGACCCGCGGCCGCAGCGCCTCCGAGCGGCGGGCGGTGAACGCCCCGGCCACCAGCCTGCGCAGCCGGGCGTGCGAGGCGCCGTAGGCGAACAGCATGTTCTCGTTGGCCACCCACGGGTAGAGGGGCCACTCCTCGGTGATCCGGCCCTCGATGAAGTCGGGCCAGTGCAGGCGCGCGTCCTTCGACACCCTCGGGTCGGTCAGCAGCCGCTCCACGTACCGCTGGCGCACCACCGCCCAGGCGCCCACTCCCCCGGGCAGCTCCACGCGGACCGCCGGTCCCCCGGCGCGCAGCATCGCGGCCTCGCCCGCGAGGTCACGCCCCGTCACGTCGAGGGCGTAAGGGCACGCAGTCGCATCCATGGTCGTACTCCCCGGTTTCGTCTCGCACACGTCGGCATGGTCACGTGCCGGGAGCCCGGAGGCTTCCCCCCGCCCTCCCACGGGAGCGCACGACGGCGTCCCGGACAACGTCTCCCCTCCCCCTCCCCGCGGCATGTCCCGCTCAACCCCCTGCGCCCCACCGCCCTCGTCCGCCCCACCCGCCCCACCCGCCCCACCGCCAGCGTGCCCGCCCGGCCGTCCGGCCGTCCCGAGCGCCGCTTCAGCCCTTCCGGGGCGGCGGGCCCGGGGCGCCGTCGGCGGCCTTCACCCGGCGGCCTGGGGCTGCGCCCCGCCCCAACCGGCCTGCACGGCCTCCTCGTAGACCCGGGCGCCCCGGTCCGGAGCGGTGTCCAGCTGCAACAGCACCGCGGGCACGGCGACCCCGGCCATCAGATGGCGCTGAAGGTCCGTCACCCGCTGGGGCAGGTCCGCGTGCCCGGTCATGATCTTGGACAGCACCTGCACCCCGGTGAAGGCGCCCACGAACATCCGCGCCGCCGCGTCGACGTCGACGTGCGGCAGCAGCTCTCCCCTGTCCTTCGCCCGCCCCAGCAGCTCGGCGTTGCGCGCGATCCATCCGCGCATCGGCGCCTGCCGGTCCAGTCCGTCGCCGAGCGCGCCCTGATCGACCGTCAGGCGGATGCTGCCCCGCACCAGCGGATCGCCCACCGACAGCAGGTGGGCCAGGACGAACGCCTCGTCCAGCCCCTGTTGCAGCGTCAGCTTCCGCTGCGGCACGGCCGGAATGGCCCCCAGCTGACTGGCCAGCACGGCCTGGGCGAGGGCCTCCTTGGAGGAGAAGTGGAAGTACAGCGCCCCCTTGGTCACACCGGCCCGGGCGAGGATCTCCGAGATCGTCGCCGCTTCGTACCCGACCTCCGCGAACACCGCCGCGGCCGCGACGAGGACGGCCCGTCTCTTCCGCACGGCCCGTTCCTGGAGCGCCACGCCCTACCTCCGAGATAGCTCCCGCGATTCAGGCTCCGGAATATACCGACACGTTCGGTCCGCGCCACCTCGCCGGATCCCGGGCCCCGCACGCTCCGTGAGAGCATCGCAGCCCCGGCCCCCGGAGCGCTTCGGGAGCGCCCCCGCGCCGCGGTCCGACCGGGCGGAACCGGAAACCGGCGGTCCCCCAACGGCCGTCCCGGCCGAGGCACTCCTCCCCCGGCCTTCCCGCGACCACCAGGGACAACTGCCGTACGCCGGGCCTGCCTCCGGCGCGTTGACCCATCGGTTCACGCCATTCTCGGCACAGGTGTTTGCCGATTTCCGACTTGATGAGCAAACCGGGAGGTCCGTATCTTCTGGCTCATCGGGCATCCAGACGTCCGCGTTCCGAATCCGCGACCGACGGGGGAGAAGGTCATGGCCCTTCTGGCATTCCACGACGCAGAAGGCCCCACCGGGCCCCGCCCGGCAGAGCGCGCCCCGGGCACGGCCGCACCACGAGCGCCCTCCCCCGGGCCGACCGGCCCGTCGGCGGGCGTGCCGGACCTGTCCGCCGAGGGCACAGCGGACCCCGGGGACGCCGTCACCCGTGAGCTGACCCGGCTGCTCTTCGACGGGAACGGCGACCGTGAACGGGTCCACGCCCCCTGGCGGCGGCTCATGGCGCGGGACGCCTTCCGCCACCGGCCCGGCCTGACGCCCGCGCAGCGCGCCGCGCAGTCCTACGACCGGCTGCGTCTGGTCAACGACACGCTCGACGACCCCGTGTCCCTCGCCACCGACCCGGCCCTGCTCACCGCCCTGCACGAGTGGGCCGCCATCGTGGACGGGGGCGGCGGCCTGACCACCGTCGCGAGCATCCATTACAACCTCTTCCTCGGCAGCATCCTCGACCACGCCGATCCCGCGTCGAGGAACCTGGACGACTTCGCCTCGCTGCGCCGCGTCGGCACCTTCCTGTGCACCGAGCTGGACCACGGCAACGACGCCGCCGCGCTGGAGACGACCGCCCGGTACGAGCCCGCGACCGGCGGCTTCGTCCTGCACACCCCGCATCCGGGCGCCGCGAAGTTCATGCCCAACACCAGCGCCCTGGGCGGCCCGAAGTCGGCCGTCGTCGCCGCCCGCCTCCTCGTCGGCGAGCGGGACCAGGGCGTCTTCCTCTTCCTGACCCCGCTCACCGACCACGACGGCCCCCTCCCCCATGTCACGGTCGAGCCCCTCCCGCTCCGGCCGAACGCCCCCGTCGACCACTGCCTCACCTCCTTCGACCACTTCCCGCTGCCGGGCCGCGCCCTCCTCCAGGGCGAGCACGGCCGCCTCGACGCCGACGGCGCGTTCACCAGCAGCCTCGGCAACCGCCGCAAGCGGTTCCTCACGTCGATCGCCCGCGTGACCGCGGGGAAGCTCTGCATGAGCGCGGCGGCCGTCGGCGCCTCCCGCGCCGCGCTGGCCATCGCCGTCCGGTACGGCGACCGGCGCCACGTCAGCGGAACGCGGCCCGACCGGCGCGTCCCGGTGAACACCCACCGCACCCACCACGGCAGGCTCCTGGAGGCCGTCGCCACGACCTACGCCATGACCCTGCTCCACCGGTCCCTCACCGCCGCCTGGGCCCGCCACAGCGTCGACGACCGCGACGACCTGGAGCGCCTCATCGCCCTGGCCAAGGCCTGGACGACCTGGCAGGCGCGCACCATCGCCCTGGAAGCGCGCGAACGCTGCGGCGCCCAGGGACTGCTGCCCGCCAACCTCCTCGCCGGCTTCCCCGAGTACATCGAGGGGACCATCACCGCGGAGGGCGACAACCTGCTCATCTCCACCAAGGCGGCCGCCGAACTCCTGCACCGTCCGCCCGCCTCACCGGTCGCCGCCCCGGGCCCGCCCGACCTCGCCGACCCCCGGTTCCTGCGCGACCTGCTCGCCCACACCGAGCACGCCTTCCACGCCCAGGCGAACCGCGCGCTCCGCGGCGGGCCCGCGCACGATCCGCAGGGCCGCTGGAACACGGCCTCGGGCCCCGCCCTCCAGCGCGCACGCGTCCACACCGTCCTGGAGGCGGCCGACGTCCTGCTCGCCGCCCTGGCCGGCGCCGCCGGCGGACCCGCCCACGGCGTGCTCGGCGACCTCACGGCCCTCTTCCTGCTCGGCCAACTCGCCCCGCACACCGGCCTTCTGCTGGCCGACGGCCATATCGCCGCGCAGCACGTCCACGAGTTCCCCGTGGTGATCGACGACCTCACCCACCGCCTGCGGCCGCATCTCACCACCCTCACCCGCGCCTTCGACCACCCGCCCGAGTACCTCGACGCGCTGCCGATGCTGCGGGACGACGCCGTAGGGCGGCACGCGGCCGACGCCGTGACGTAGGCCGGGAGTTCTCCGCGCGCGAGACCGGCGGCCCGCGCGGGCCGGGCCTCGCCGACGGGGGGCCGGCCGGTGCGGGAAGGGGGGCGGAGGCGGTCAGCGGCGGGGCCGGTGGTCGGTCACGGCTTGCGGCCCACGCCGCAGTACGCGTCGACGTCGGCGGCGAAGTCGGCCGGATCGGCGTCGTCGGGCCGCCACTTCGTCACCTGGACGATCCCGGGCTCCACCAGCTCCAGCCCGTCGAAGAACGCACCGATCTCGTCGACGGAGCGCACGTGGTAGGGCACGGCGCCGCTGGCGTTGTACGCCTCCGACGCGGCGATCATGCCCTCGCTGGTGGCCGTGCTGTCGCTGATCACCAGATGGCTGCCCGACGGCAGTCCCGCCATCAGCCGGCGCACGAGTGCCCGGGCCTGCTCGTGGTCGGCGACGTGGCCCAGGGTGTTGAGGATCATCAGGGCGACCGGCCGGGACAGGTCCAGCGTGTCCGCGGCGGCCGCCAGCACGGCCTCCGGGTCGTACAGGTCGGCGTCCAGGTAGGCGGTCCTGCCCTCCCTGGTGCTGGTCAGCAGGGCGTGCGCGTGGGCGAGCACGACGGGGTCGTTGTCGACGTAGACGATCCGGGAGTCCGGTGCGACGCGCTGCGCGACCTCGTGGGTGTTGTCGGCGGTAGGCAGACCGGTGCCGACGTCCAGGAACTGGCGGATGCCCTCCTCCACGGCCAGGTGGCGCACCGCGCGCCCCAGGAAGTGCCGGCTGGTGACCGCCACGTCGACCAGACCGGGGAAGATCTCCTTGATCTCGTCGCCGATCTCCCGGTCGACCTCGTAGTTGTCCTTGCCTCCGACGAAGTAGTCCCAGAACCGCGCCGAATGCGGCTTGGACGTGTCGATCCGGCCGGGCGTCGCGGACGGAGCGGGGGTCTGGGCGGGAGATTCCGGCACGGCTAGGCCTCCTGGGGCACGTCGGTGATCAAAGCACCAACGTAGGCCGACTTTCCTTCCGCACAGGCCAGTTGACAGCGCCTCCGTCGCCCCGGAGCCATTTTTCGGCCAGTCGGCGCCCGGTCCCCCGCGGCCCGGCGGATCCGGCGGATCAGGCGGCCGTGTAGCCGAGTTGCCGCCTCATGTACGGGGTCATGAGCGTCTTCGCCTTGGCCAGCACGGAGGTCCGGCCGCCGAGCACCGCGCTCTCACCGCCCGGCACGGGCAGCAGCGTCATCCCGTCGGCCGGGCCGAAGGGCACGATGAGCGGGGTGCGCCGCAGGGGCCGGTAGAGGCGCGGCTCCCTGCGGTGCCGGCCCGAACTGTTCAGGTGGGCGCGGATGTTGTGGGCGGCGAGGTCGGCCTGGGCGAGCGCGGTCGGGGTGACCTTCAGCTCGCTCGCGTCGTTGACGTCGCCGACCGCGAAGACGTCCGGCCACCCCTGGACCCTCAGCCTGCGGTCGACCTTGACGTGGCCGCTTGCGGTGAGCCAGTCGCCGTGCCCGGCCAGGCGCAGCCAGAGCGTGTTCGGGGTGGTGCCGGTGGCCCAGAAGGAGAGGTCGGCGTGGAGGACCCCGCCGTGTGCGTCGCGGTAGGCGCCGAAGTCGTTGCCGGGCGACATGAACGAGTCGAGGCGGACCTCCACGTCGTGTGACTCCAGCCACTCGAGCGCCCTGCGGCCGGCCCGTTCGCTGCCCGTGCCGTGCAGCAGCATCGGTCCGGAGTGGGCGAGGGTGACGCGGGCGTCCGGCCGGGCCAGCCGGATCTCCGCGCTCAGTTCGACGCCCGAGGGGCCGCCGCCGACCACCAGTACGTGCCGGGCGGCGGCGACCTTGCGCTGGTGCCCGGCGAACGACTCGATCGTCTCCTCGGCGGAGACGCCGGTGAAGCGCGCCGGTTCGGGATAGTCGGCGCCCGAGGCGATGACGACCACGTCGTAAGGGAGCCGCTCGCCCGTCGCCAGGACGACCTGCCGTGCGTCGGTGTCGATGCGCACCGCCTTGCCCACGACCATCCGGCCCTCGCGCAGCAGCCTGTCGTACGGGATGAAGGGCGTGAGCGACCACTCCGGGCGCACACCGGCCCGGAGGGAGGCTATGCGGTGGAAGAAGACCTCCTTGCGGTCCACCAGGGTGACCCGCGCCGTCGCGTCGAGGCGTTTCGCCAGACGGACGCCCGCATAGCCGCCACCGATCACCACTACGTCGCCGTCGCGCACGCGCGTCTCCTGTGCAGGGGGCAGGGGGAGGACGAGCGGCGCCGCGGAGAGCCCCCGGCCGCTCGAACTGGCGACGAGCGTAGCGCTTGAATTCTAAAGTTCGCCCGGCGAGGTGTGCACGTTCCGTGAAGCCGGGCACAACGTGGTGGCGGTTCAGCCGAACTGGCCCGGCGTGTAGTCGCCCGCGGGCTGCCGGGCGATGACGTTCAGCCGGTTGAAGGCGTTGATGACGGCGATGGTCGCCACCAGCGCGGTGAGCTGCTCCTCGTCGTAGTGCTTGGCGGCGTTCGCCCACACCTCGTCGGAGACGCCGCCGGCCGCGTCCGCGATGCGGGTGCCCTCCTCCGTCAGTTCCAGGGCGGCCCGTTCGGCGTCGGTGAACACCGTGGCCTCGCGCCAGGCCGCGACCAGCGCGAGGCGCACCGGGGTCTCCCCCGCGTGGGCGGCGTCCTTGGCGTGCATGTCGGTGCAGAAGCCGCAGCCGTTGATCTGGCTCGCGCGCAGCAGCACCAGGTCGCGGGTCGTGGCCGGCAGCGTGGAGCCCGAGACGGCCTTTCCGGCCGCGGTGAAGTGCTGAAGAAGGGTGGACCCGAGCCGGCTGCCGAAGAGATTGAGACGCGCTTCCATGGTGATCTCCTTGCCGTGTGGACGGTTACACATCACTGACGGAGCGTCCGGGCGCGATGTGACAGCGGAACCGGCCGCGGGGCGTGTGACGTGCGTCTCACCGCCGCAGGCCGGACGCGGCCGCCACGACGCGGTCCCGTTCCGGCGCGGTGAACAGGCCCTGGGAGAGCCAGGCGCCGGCGAGCGCGCGCACGGCGGCGGTGAACCTGGCGGGCGTGCTGAACGGCGCCTGCTGCCACAGCACGTCGAGGAAGGTCAGGCCGTCGCCGCGGGCCCGGTTGGCGACGCCGGAGTCGGCCGTGCCGAAGACCACGGACGGCTCCGCCCGGCGGAAGTAGGCGTGGTAGCGGGCGTCGTCGGCGAGGTGGAACGGGGCCAGGGTCAGACCGTGCGTGGTGAAGTGCAGCGGGCGGCCCTCCGGCCGGACGGAGTCGGCGAGGTCGCCGCGCAGCGTGAAGTCCTTGTAGAACGAGAACTCCCGCAGTGTGCTCGCCCCGCTGCGGGCGACGAGCAGGACAGGCCCGTAGAAGAGCGACTGCACCTTCGGGTCGTCGGGCGTCCGCTCGACGCGCAGCCGGTAGGGAGCGGAGACGGTGACCCGGTCGCCTTGCCGCCAGGTCCGGCTCAGGGTGAGGTGGCTGCCGGGCACCGCTTTGACCTGCTGCGCGACCCCGTTGACGGCGACGGTGAAGCCGCCCGTCGCCCAGGTCGGCACGCGCAGCCGCAGGTCGAGTCTGCCGCCGCCCTCACGGAAGGCCAGGGTGCGCACGCCCTCGGCCGGGTAGGGGCTCGTCTGCTCGATGACGAGCCCCCGCTCCGGCCAGCGCAGCGTCGCCGCGAGCGGGAGGTTGACGTACAGCGCGTCGCCCGTGGCGGAACGGAAGAAGACCGAGTCCTGGTACTTGGTGTGGTTCTCCATGCCGGTGCCGCCGCAGCAGGTGCCGATGTTGTCGTACTCGCGCACCACGCCGGGGCCCATGCCGACGAAGTAGGTGACCTCCGGGCTGTCCGGGCTCGGGGCGTCCCGGCGCGAGGCCAGGATGTGGTTGGTGAGGGCCCGCTCGTAGTAGTCCATGTAGGCGGGGTCCGGCGTGCGGAAGAACAGCTGCCGGCTCAGCTTGAGCATGTTGTAGGTGGCGCAGGTCTCGGCGTTGTCGTCGCCCAGGGTGGCCGCGACGGCGCCGCGGGCCTTGAACATCTCGCCCTTGCCCGTGCCTCCCAGGCTGTAGGTCCGGGGGCCCACGACCATGCCCCAGAAGTTGCGGGCCGCGGCCGCGTACTCCTCCTCGCCCGTGTGGTCGAACAGCCGGGCGTAGCCGGTGAACTGGGGGATGTGCTGGTTGGCGTGCCGGCCCTCCAGCAGGTCGCGGTCGGCCGCGCAGGCCTCCAGCAGCCCGGTGTTGTCGAAGCAGCGGGCCGCGGTCAGGTGCTCCTCGCGCCCGGTGAGCGCGTACAGGTCGGCCATCACCTCGTTCATGCCGCCGTACTCGCCGGCGATGTAGATCGACCACATGCGGTCGAGCTGGGCCCTGGGCAGCCGGCCCAGGCGGCTGTGCACCCAGTCGCCCATCGCCGACGCGATGACGAGCGCCTGCGCGTTCCCGCCCAGGGTGTGCGCGTCGAGGAGGCCGCGCATGATCTTGTGGCAGGTGTAGTAGGGCGCCCAGATCGTGGGGTAGGTCGCATAGCTCTCCAGCAGGATGAACTGCGACTCCGGGTAGGCCGCGAGGTAGCCGGGGTGGCTGGGCTTGGGCGAGCCGTGCTCGGTCAGCGCCCGCTGGCACTCGCCGAGCGCGGCGACGAGTTCGTCGAGTTTGGCCTTGAGCGCGGCCTCCCGCGTGTCGGCGCAGGCCTGGGAGACGAGGGTGAGGAAGTGACCGCCGAAGTGGCCGCGCAGATTGCCGTCGGCGGTCTCCCAGCCGCCCGGCGGCCGGGCGCCCCGGGTGTCCAGTCCGGCGTTGGCCCGGAAGACGGCCAGGACGCGGTCCGCGGGATAGGCCCGGGCGAAGTCGAGCATGAGGTCGCGCTTGCGGCGGAAGACGCCGTCGCCCAGCGTGACCTGGCCGAGGGGGAACGGCTGCACCGCCCAGGTCGCGGGGACGGGCGCGGCGCCGGCGGGCGCGGGGGCCGGCCCTGTGGCCGGCGGTCGGGCGGTGGCGGCGGACGCGGGCCGGGCCGCCGCCGAGGCCGGGTGCGGCAGCGGCGCGGCAGCCGCGGTCCCGGCGGCGAGCCGCAACAGGCCGCGCCGGGTGGGGGGTTGGGACATGCTCGGGACTCCGATCGTGGGGGGCGGTGCCGGGCGGTGCGCGGTGCTGGGCAGGGAAGCGGACGGAATAGGACGGGTCACGGGGGCGGGCGGTCGGTCCGGGGCGAGGCCGGGATCTGGTCCGGGCCGGGACCTCCGGGACGGGAGGGCCCCCGCGGGCACTCGGACGCTTGCGGGTCCGCGCGGGGGGCTGCGGGGCTGCGGGGGCCGTGGCGGCGGTGCGGGCAGGGGCGGCGGAAGTGGGCGTAGGCGTAGGGCGGAACGCCGGACGCCGGGCCGGGACCTCCGAGACCTCCGAGACGGGGGGCTTCCCGGGCCGCTCGGATGCGTGCGGGCCGCGCGGGGGCTGTGGTGCTGCGGGGGGGCACGGCGGCGCACGGTGACGGCCCGGTCCACGGGGTGCGGGCAGGGGCGGCGGAAGTGGGCGTGGGCGTTGGCGGCGGAACGCCGGACGCCGGGCCGGGACCTCCGGGACGGAGGGCTTCCCGGGCCCCTCGGACGCGTGCGGGTCCGCGCGGGGGCTGCGGGGGCCGTGGCGGCGCACGGTGACGGCCCGGTCCACCCGGTGCGGGCAGGGGCGGCGGGACGTGGGCGCCGCCGGCGGGGTGTCCGCTCGGGCGTCGGCCGAGCGCCGGGCGCCGTCCCGGTCATGGCTGCTTCCCCGACGGCGGGGCCGGTGGGGGTGGTGGCGGTGCGGTGGTCGTGGGCAGCCACACGCGCATCGTCGAGGGGCCGCGGTTGGCCCACGAGTGGTACGGGACGAGGACGATGCCGGTGCGCTCGGCGACGGGTGCGGGCGCGTCCTGATCGAGCGGACGGTACGGCCAGGCGTCGTCCGCGTGTCCGTCCGGCGGGCGCGTGAGTTCACCGGCCGCGACGACGGCGCCGTCCGGTCCGTCCTCGGGCCGGGCGGACGGATCCACCCGCACGGCGTCGACCTCGCGTCCGTCGGGCAGGTCCACCGACTCGGCGCAGTAGACGAGCGGGCCGCGCTGGACGGCGACGGCGCCCCGCAGCGCGTCGATGCGCGGGTCGGGCCCGATCCAGCGCGGGGCCATGGGCAGGTCGAGCCGGACGAGGTCGCCGGGCCGGAAGAGCCGGGCGAGGGTGGCCGTGCCGGGGGCGACGGCCCGGCGTGCGCCGTCCGGGCCGGTGAGCCACGCGGTGGCGCCGCGGGTCCACTCGGGGACGCGCAGCGAGAGGGTCCACGGCCCGGGCGGGGACCGGTCGATCCGGACGGTCACGCTCGCACCGCTCGGGTAGTCGGTGCGCACGCTCAGTGCGACGGCCCGACCCGCCGTGAGGGTGGTGGCGATCTCCGCGTCGGCGTACTGGTGCAGCTGGACGCCGTCGTCGTCCGCCGTCGCCAGGTAGGCGGGCAGGACGGCGAGGGTGCGCGCCACGTTGGTCGGGCAGCAGGACACCGCGAACCAGGGGGCGCGCAGGCCGGAGTCGGCGCGGGGGCTCTGGACGTGCGCGGGCGGCGCCGATCCGCGACGGCGGCGGTGCAGGGTGTTGGTGTAGAAGAAGGCCCGGCCGTCGTCGGACGGGGAGGCGGCGACCACGTTGAACAGGGTGCGCTCGGCCAGGTCGGCGAAGCGGGGCTCGCCGGTGGCGAGGAGCAGCCGCCAGCTGAGCATCACGGAGGCGACGGCGGCGCAGGTCTCCGCGTAGGCGCGGTCGGGCGGCAGCACGAAGTCGTCGCCGAAGGACTCGTCGCGGTGGTGCGAGCCCATGCCGCCGGTGAGGTGGGTGCGCCGGGCGACCGTCGCCTCCCATTGCCGCACGACGGCCGCCAGCAGGTCGTCGTCGGCCGTCTCCACGGCCACGTCGACGGCGCCGCACGCCAGGTAGAGGGCGCGGACGGCGTGTCCGCGCAGCACGGAGGCCTCCCGCACGGGCAGGTCGTCCTGGTGGTAGGCGTGCCCGAACTCCGTCTCGGCGAGGGTGCGTTGTCCGCGGCGGCCGATGAAGAGCGACGCCTGGTCGAGATAGCGTTGCTCGCCCGTCGCCCGGGCCAGTTCGACCAGGGCCGTCTCGATCTCCGGGTGTCCGCAGACGCGTTCGATGCCGCCGGGGCCGAAGGCCGTGCACACGTGGTCGGCCGCCCGCAGCGCGGTCTTCGCCAGATCGCCCTCGCCGCGGGCCCGGGTCTGGGCGACGCCCGCCTGGATCAGATGCCCGGAGCAGTACAGCTCGTGGCCCCATTCGAGATCGCTGTAGCGGGGCTGCTGGCCGGGCCGGCCGAAGGCGGTGTTGAGGTAGCCGTCCGGTTCCTGAGCGGGGGCGATCACGGCGGTGAGCGTGTCGATCAGCGCGTCGAGGCCGCCGTCCGCGCTGTGGCCGGCCTCCCAGGCCATGGCCTCGAGCAGTTTGTAGACGTCGGAGTCGGCGAACTCGCGGCCCCGCCGGTCCCGGTGGACGCGGCCCTGCGCCGCGGCCCTGAAGTTGCCGATCCAGCCGACGCGTTCCATCCACTCGTGGCAGTGTCCGAGCGTCGCGGTCGCGTTGGTCCGCCGGCGCCGGGCCCAGAAGCCTCCGGTGACGCGGACCTCGTCGAGTCCGAGCGGCCGCAGCCGCCCCCGGGTCGGCGCCACCGGCAGGACGGATGACCGCACCGTGTTCTCCCTCACCAGTCCATGCCTTCGGTTCGTCCTCTCGGTTCTCCGGTTCCGCCGTCGCGGCGCCGTCGGGTGTCGTCGCGTGTCATCCCGGTCTCCTTCGCGTTCCGGGCCTCAGCCCTTGAGCGCGCCCGACATGAAGCCGCGCACGTAGTGGCGTTGCAGGAGCAGGAAGAGCAGCAGACAGGGCACCGCCAGGACCACGACCCCGGCTTCGGTGGCGCCGTAGTCGACGGCGCCCATGCTCTGCTGGCGCAGGTTCGCGACGGCCAGCGGCAGGGGCGCCTTCTCGCTGTCGGAGATGAGGATCAGCGGCGCGATGAAGTCGTTCCAGGCGGCGAGGAACGCGAACAGTCCCACGGTGATCAGGCCGGGCCGCACCGCCGGGAGGAGCACGCGGCGCAGCGCGCCCGCCGTGCCGCAGCCGTCGACGAGCGCCGACTCCTCCAGCTCGCGGGGCACCGACTCGAAGGAGATCCGCATCATGAAGGTGGCGAACGGCAGTTGGAACAGGGTCAGCACCAGGCTCAGACCGACCAGCGAGTTCTGCAGGTGCAGCCGTCCGAGCAGCACATAGAGCGGGATGAGGAGGGTGGCGTAGGGGACCATGAGGACGGCGAGGGTGAGCAGGAACAGCGCGTTCTTGCCGGGGAAGTCGAAGCGCGCGAAGGCGTAGCCGCCGAGCAGGGACACGCCGAGGGTGAGGGCCACGGTGAGCGTGGCGACGAGCGTGCTGTTGCCCAGGTAGCGCCACAGGCCCGCGTCGTGGTCGAGCAGGGTGCGGTAGTTGCCCAGGCCGTGGCCGGACTCCTGCGCGGTGCCCGGCTGCGCGCTGACCGAGGCCCACGCGTTCCACAGCAGGGGGAACAGGAAGACGACGGCCAGTCCGCCGGTGACGACGTGGTGGGGCGTCCGGCTGACGGCTCGGGTGGGCACCGTGGTGTCCCTTCTGCGGGAGGCGGGGGTCATGACGCGTCGGAGCGGCGCAGAGCGCGGAACTGCGCCGCGTTGAGCAGCAGCAGGGCCGCCAGCACGAGGACCGACAGGGCCGCCGCGGTGCCGAGGTTCATCCGCTGGAACGCCTCGCGGTAGATCAACTGCACGACGGTGACGGTGCTGTTGTCCGGGCCGCCCTTGGTGAGGACGAAGAACTGGTCGAAGGCGAGCAGGGATCCGGTCACGCACAGCAGCAGGGAGAGGGCGAGCGAGGGGCGCAGCAGCGGCAGGGTGATCGAGCGGAAGACCTGGCCGCGGCTCGCGCCGTCCATCCGGGCCGCCTCGTACAGCTCGTGCGGGATGCGCTGGAGGCCGACGAGCAGGATCAGCATGTAGAAGCCGGCGAACTTCCACACGACGAGGAAGACCGTCGACAGCAGCGCCGCGGTGGGCGTGCCGAGGAAGGACACGGGATCGTCGACGAGCCCGAGCCGCTCCAGGACGCGGCTGAGCGGTCCGGTGGTCGGGCTGTACATCCCCCAGAAGAGCAGTGACGCGGAGGTTAGACCGAGGGCGCCCGGCAGGAAGAAGACCGTGCGCAGGAAGCCGGCGCCGGGCCGTGACTCCTGTACGAGCAGCGCGAGGAGCAGGGCCAGACCGAGGAGGACGGCCGTGACGGTCACGGTGTAGAGGAGGGTGAAGCGGACGGCGGGCCAGAAGAGGGCGCCGTCGGTGGCGTCGGTGTAGTTCTCGGGCGCGTTGACGCCCCGGTTCCCCGTGAGCAGCGGCCAGTCGCTGAGCGACATCTGTCCGACCAGCAGCAGGGGCAGCACGAAGAGGACGGCGACGAACACGGCCGTCGGGGCGGCGTAGCAGAGGCCCTGGACCGTACGGGAGCGCAGCAGGGGTGCGCGGGCCCGGGGCCGGGCGGCCGGGAGGCGTGTCGGGGCCGGCTGTTCGGCGGTCGCCCGGTCGGGCGCCTTCACCTGCATGACTCTCCTCTGCCGTGGGGAGGCGGGGCGGGGACGTGGGGACGTGGATCCGGCGGGGCGCCGGACCTCGGGAACCGCGCCGCGCCTCGCCCTCCGCCGCCGTACCGTCCGGTCCCGTGCCGTGCGGTCCCGTGCCGTGCCGTGCCGGGTCGTGGACCCCGGGAGGGCGGGGTCAGTCGGCCAGCGAGGCGGAGACCGCCTTGTTGTCCTTCTCGACGGACGTGCCGTCGCCGAAGACGGCGTCGCGCATCAGGGTGAGCCAGGGCCCGTTGGGGTCGTTGAAGGTCTGTCCGAACTTCAGGGCGTACGGGGTGCGGCCCTGGCCCACCAGCCGGTTGATGGTGACCAGGCGCGGATCCGCCGCCGAGTACTTGTTGGCGGCGAGGTCGGTGCGCGCCACGACGTCCTTGTGCGCGGCCACCACGTCGACCTGTGCCGTGTCGCCGAGGGACCAGGCGAGGAAGTTCCAGGCCTGGTCGGCCTTCCCGCTGGTGGCGGAGATGCCGACGGCGTCGCCGCCGACGAAGGTGGAACTGCCGCCGTCGGGGCCGGGGATGGGCGCCACGCCGAGGTCGAGGCCGCGGGGCATCAGCCCCAGGGTGGTCGACGGCATGGGCATGATGCCGACCTTGCCCTTGGGGAAGACGCCGGTCCAGGTGGTCCCGGTCTCGTCCTTCGCGCCGGGGGCCACGATGCCGTCCTTCACCCAGCCCCGGTAGGTGTCGTAGACCTTCCTCGCGGTGGCGGAGGCGAGGTCGGCCGCTGTGCCGTCCTCGTCGAGCACCTCCGCGCCGCCGGCCCAGATCGACGGCCACCAGGTGAAGACGCCGCAGCCGCCGCAGTTGCCGCCGAAGAAGGTGCCGTCGACCCCACCGCCCAGCGCGTCCACCGCCCGCGCCTGGCGGTCCCATTCGGCGAGGGTGGCGGGCGGCTTCGCGGGATCCAGTCCGGCCTTGCGGTAGAGGTCCTTGTTGTAGAAGAGCACCGACAGATCGAGGGTGTGCGGGACGACGTATTTCCTGCCCTCGTACGTGCCCGCCTTGATGTGCGACTGCGCCAGGCTGCCGGCGAAGGGCAGGGCGTCGACGCGGTCGGTGATGTCGGCGAAGAGTCCGCTGGAGGTGTAGTTCGGCACGAACACCACGTCGGAGGCGAAGAGGTCGGGCAGGTCGTGCGAGCCGGCCGCCGCCCCGACCTTGGCCTGGTAGTCGTCGGTGGGGACCACCGTCAGCCGGATCTTGTTCTTGTGGCCGGCGTTGTACGCCTCGACCAGCGCCTCGCTCTGCGGCCGGGTGGCCGCCCTGGTCCACATCGTCAGCGTGGACCCGTCGTCGACGCCGTTCGCGCCGCCCGCCCGTGTCCCCTCGCCGCCGCCCTTGCCGCCGCCGTCGTCCGAGCCGCAGGCCGTGATCAGGCTCGCGGCGGCGAGGAGCGCGACGGCGCCGGCGGCGAGCCGGCGGGCGGTTCCACGTGGTCCGGTCGTGCTCCCCATGACGATCCCCCTATGGATGGGTTCTGCGACGGAAAGGAACCGAAAAGGCTTTCTGAAAAGTAGAACCCGTCTGACTGCCCGTCAATCCCCTTGTCGCAAGCGGTTTCCCGAGTGTGCCCGAAAGGCGTGAACCTCTCCCTGTCTCACCAGGACCGAAAGTTCTCGCGTACCGTTCAGGTACGCGACGCGAGACAGGAGACCCTCGATGACACCGGCCCTCGGCCCCTCTCGTTCGCAGCCCGCCACGCTCAGCGACGTCGCCCGGCTGGCCGGGGTGTCCGTCGCCACCGCGTCGAAGGCCCTCAACGGGCGCAGCCAGGTGCGGGCGGAGACCCGGCAGCGGGTCGTCGAGGCCGCCGAACGGCTGGCCTTCCGGCCGAACCAGTTGGCCCGCGGACTGCTCGCCGGGCGGTCGGGCACCGTCGGCCTGCTCACCAGCGACCTGGAGGGCCGCTTCAGCATCCCGATCCTGATGGGCGCCGAGGACGCCTTCGGGGCGGGCGAGGTCGCCGTCCTCCTGTGCGACGCCCGGGGCGACGCGATCCGCGAACAGCACCATGTGCGCGCGCTGCTGGGGCGCCGGGTGGACGGGCTGATCGTGGTGGGCAGCCGCACCGATCCCCGTCCGTCGCTCGGCCGTGACCTGCCCGTTCCGGTGGTCTACGCGTACGCGCCCTCGGAGGATCCGGCCGACCTGTCCCTCGTGCCCGACAACGTCGACGCCGGCCGGATCGCGGTCGGGCACCTGCTGGCCTGCGGCCGCACCCGGATCGCGCACATCACGGGCGACCCCGGCTACCTCGCGGCGCGGGAGCGGGCGCAGGGGGCCGCGGCCGCGCTCGCCGCCGCGGGGCTGGAGCCGGTCGGAGAACCCCGGTTCGGGGCCTGGTCGGAGGGCTGGGGGCGGGCGGCCACCGCGCTGCTGCTCGACCGGCACGCCGACGTCGACGCGGTGCTGTGCGGCAGCGACCAGATCGCCCGGGGCGTCATGGACGTCCTGCGCGAGCGCGGCCACCGGGTGCCGGAGGACGTGGCGGTGATGGGCTTCGACAACTGGCAGGTCCTGACGGCGGCCTCGCGTCCCCCGCTGACCAGCGTCGACATGAACCTGGAGCAGGTCGGCCGCGCGGCCGCGCACGCCCTGTCCGCCGCGATCGGCGGGGTGCGGCGCTCGGGCGTTGAGACCGTGCGCTGCCGTGTCGTGATCAGGGGATCGACGGCCCCGCTGTCCTGAAGCGCCGCGCCCCGGACGCCGACGACGCCGACGCAGGGCGGGAAACCGGTTTCTTCGCGCTCTCTTGACAGGCCGTCAGCTCGCTCCTACGTTGCGAAAACCTTTCAGGTCAGTTTTCTCGCACGTATGTCAGGCGCATGACATCCCCCACTGTCGTCCACCCGGAGCACCCATGAAGCGCCTCCTCGTCGCCCTCGTGCTCGTCCTGTGTTCCCTCTGCGCGGTGCGTCCGGCCGCCGCCGCGCAGACCATCGGCCTCCCCGCCTTCACCGGCCCCGCGATCCCGGCCCCGCCGGTCGCCTACACACCCGGCGACATGATGCGGAGCATCTACGACGCCGAGAGTTCCGGAACCGACTTCTGGATGGACCGGCTGCTCGCCCGTTCCGGCAACGACCCGGCCGGACCCTGGCTGATGAGCCGGGGGCGGGCGCTGTTCATGAAGACCCACGACCCCTCGGTCCTCGGCTTCGGCGGACACGTCGCCTACTGGGAGAGCATCAACGACGACAGCGCCTACACCGTCGCGATCTCCCCGGGCACGTTCACCGAGCAGGTCTCCCAGCGCCGGCAGGCGCCGAGCCACTGGAAGAGCGTGCACACCGCGGGCCAGGTCGAGGTCACGCAGACGAAGTTCATCACCGAGAACAACGTGGCCGTGACCAACCTGTCCATCAAGAACAACGGCGGCAGCGCCACCACACTGCAGTTGCGGGCCACCTCGCCGTACGCCACCTCGGGCGCCGGCAACGAGCTGACCGGGCAGGTCAACGCCTACAACAACCTCACCACCATCCGCCCGAGGCTCAGCGGCGACGGCTTCGGCGTCTCCAACGGCGGCCTGAACCGGTCCGTGACCGTGGCCGCCGGCGCCACGGTCACCGCGAAGCTGGTGATGGGCTTCGTCACCGACGAGATCCCCGCCTCGCTCACCGAGTACAACGCCTACGCGGGCTACTCGAACGCCACCGCCTTCGCCACCCATGTGCGGGCCTACAACCTCTGGTGGGCCCAGAACGTGCCCTACATCGACGTGCCCGAGCCCGCGATCAAGAAGAACATCTACTACCGCTGGTGGCTGATGCGCTTCAACAACCTCGACGCCGACATCCCCGGGCAGACCTTCCAGTTCCCGACGTCGACCGAGGGCGTCCTCGGCTACAACAACGCGATCGCGCTCACCCAGCCCATGCACATCGACGACCTCAAGTACCTGCGCAACCCCGCCTACGCCTACGGCGACTGGCTCAGCGTCGGCCAGGTGTCCAAGGGCGGCCGGTTCCTGGACAACCCCGGCGACCCGGAGAACTGGTCCAACAGCTACACCCAGTACATCGCCGAGGCGGCCTGGCGCAGCTACCAGATCCACGGCGGACAGCCGGCGATCGCCGGCAGCCTCGCCCACTACGCCGAGGGCGACGTCAAGGGGCAGCTCGCCTACTACGACCACGACCACAACAAGCTCATCGAGTACGACTGGGGCGCGCTGACCGGCAACGACGCCGACGCGGTGTCCTTCCACTGGAAGCCCGGCGCCATGGACCGCGCCGAGTCCGCCTACCAGTACAGCGGCGCGCTCGCCGCCGCCCAGGCCTACGAGGCGACCGGCAACACGGCCAAGGCCACCGAGATGCGCACGCTCGCGGCGCAGATCAAGGACGCCATCGTCAACGTGCTGTGGAACCCGAACCGGCAGCTGTTCGAGCACCGGCTGAAGTCGACCGGCGAATGGGTGCCCTGGAAGGAGATCAACAACTACTACCCGTTCTCGGTCGGCGCCGTGCCCGACACCGCGACGTACAAGCAGGCGCTGCGGCTGTTCGACGACCCGGCGCACTACCCCGTCTTCCCCTTCTACACGGCCGACCAGACCGACAAGAAGGCAGCGGCCGACGCCGGCAACCCGGGCTCCAACAACTTCTCCACCATCAACTCCACCGTCCAGTTCCGGCTCTACTCCTCGGTGTTGCGCAACTACCCCAACTCCTGGATGACCGCGGCCGACTACAAGAAGCTGCTCTACTGGAACACCTGGGCGCAGTACGTCGGCGGCAACACCCAGTGGCCCGACGCCAACGAGTTCTGGGCCGACTGGAACGGCAGCACCATCGACTACCGGTCCTGGATCCACCACAACATCCTGGGCAGCAGCAACTGGACGGTCGTCGAGGACGTCGCCGGGCTGCGTCCGCGCAACGACGCGAAGGTGGAGCTGTCCCCGATCGACATCGGCTGGGACCACTTCACCGTCAACAACCTGCGCTACCGCAACGCCGACCTGAGCATCGTCTGGGACGACCCGGCCGACGGCGTGGTGCGCTACCCGGGCGTCCCCGAGGGCTACTCGATCTACGTCAACGGCAACCGGGCCGCGACCGTCGACTCCCTGGTGCCGTTCACCTGGGACCCGGCGACCGGTCAGGTCACCACGAGCGGCACGGTCACCCACCACACGGCCGTCCCCGGTCTGCAGGCCCCCAACCAGGTCGTGCAGAACAGCCCGCGCATGGTCGACATGCTCGCCAAGGCCGGCGTCGACCTGACCGGCACCCCCACCGACCTGGCCGCCGGGGCGACGGCGACGGCGTCGTACACCGGTTCCGGAAGCACCACCGCCGGCGCCGTCGACGGGTACCCCACCAACGAGCCCTTCTGGGGTGCGGGCGGGTCCCCCAACGGCCAGGACTGGTACGAGCTGAACTTCGGCGCCGCCCGCACGCTGAACGAGGTGCGCCTGTACTTCAAGGACAGCCGTCCGGCGAGCACGACGTACCGGGCGCCCTCCGCGTACACCATCCAGTACCACGACGGCAGTTCCTGGGTGAACGTCCCCGGCCAGACGAGGAGTCCGGCCGTGCCGCGCGCCAACTACAACCTGGTGCAGTTCCCCGCGGTCAGCGCCCAGCGGGTGCGGGTCCTGGCCACCAACGCCTCCGGCGCGAAGACGGGCCTCACCGAGATCGAGGCCTTCAACCGGGGCGGGGTCCAGCCGCCCCGGCCGTCGCCCAACCTGGCGGCCTCGGCGACGGCCTCCGCGTCGTACACCTCCCCCTGGGAGAGCGTCGCCGCCGTGAACGACGGGATCGACCCGCCGTCGTCCGACGACACGGTGAACCCGCGCTGGGGCGCCTGGCCGCAGACCGGACAGCAGTGGGCCGAGCTGACCTGGCCCTCCGCGCAGACCGTGAACAAGGCCGACGTGTACTTCTTCGACGACGACGAGGGCATCGACATGCCGGCTTCCTGGAAGCTCCAGTACTGGAACGGCAGCGCCTACGTCGACGTGCCGGGCGCGAGCGGCTACCCACTGGCCAGGAACCAGTACAACACCGTCACCTTCACCGCCACGAGCACCACCCGGCTGCGGATCCTGCTCACCGGCAACGGCGCCGACTCCGTCGGCCTCCTGGAAGCGAAGGTGTACGGACCATGACCCGTCCCCGGTGCCTGCCGGCACTCGTCGCCCTGCTCACCACCGTCGCGGTCGCCCCCCTGCTCACGGCGCCGCCCGCCTCCGCCGCCGTCGCGTTCACCTCCACCGGGGTCAACCGCGACGGAGGCAACTGCCTCGACCTGCCGGGCGGTTCGACCACCGCCGGAACGCGGCTGCGCGCCTCGTCGTGCACCTCCGGCGCGAACCAGGACTTCGGCTACACCCTGGTCGCCGGCACGAGCGACACCTACACGATCACCACGCGGTCCGGCCAGTGCGTCGACGTGTACGGCGCCTCGACGGCCGACGACGCGGCGATCATCCAGTGGCCCTGCCACGGCGAGCCGAACCAGCGGTGGCGGCTCGTCCCGGTGACCGTCCCCGGCGCCGACAGGACCTTCAACCTCGTCTCCGTCGGCTCCGGCAAGTGCGTCGCGCCCGGCGGCGGGTCCCCGGCGTCCGGCACCGACCTGGTGCAGCTGCCGTGCGCCGCCGCGAACGGCAGGGTGTGGCGGCTGCCCGCCTTCTCCGGCGGCGGCACGAGCCCGCACACCTTCACCAACCCGCTCTCCCAGCACGGCCCGGACCCGTGGCTCACGTACTACAACGGGTTCTACTACCTGGCCACCACCACCTGGAACTCCACGGTCACGATGCGCAAGGCGAGCACCCTCGCCGGGCTCGCCACAGCCGCCGACCAGGTCGTCTTCCACCTCAGCCGGCCCAACGGCGCAGGGACGATGTGGGCGCCGGAGTTCCATCTCCTCGACGGGCCCGGCGGGAAGCGATGGTACTTCTACTACACGGCCGGGCGCGAGCCGTACGACCTGGGCACCCAGCGCATCCACGTGCTGGAGAGCGCCGGACTCGACCCGATGGGCCCCTACACCTTCAAGGCCGACCTGCTCGACCCGGCGCAGGACGACACCTGGGAGCTGGACCCGAGCATCCTGCGGCTCGACGGCCGGCTGTATCTCCTCGGCACCTTCTACAACGGCTCGCAGCCGATGTTCATCCGGCCGCTGTCCAACCCCTGGACGGCGAGCGGAACACGCCGGGTGCTGTCGACGCCGACATACGGCTGGGAGACGGTGGGCGGCGCGGTCAACGAGGGCGGCGAGGTGCTCCAGCACGGCGGCAGGACGTTCATCGTCTACTCCGCCGGCCACTGCTCCACGCCCGACTACAAGCTCGGCATGCTCACCTACAACGGCGGCGACCCGCTCGACTCGTCGTCCTGGGTGAAGTCGCCGAACCCGGTCTTCCAGCGCTCCAACGCCAACGGCGTCTACGGGCCCGGCCACAACGGCTTCTTCACGTCGCCCGACGGGACCGAGGACTGGATGGTCTACCACGCCAACAGCTCCGCGGGCGGTGGCTGCGACATGAACCGTACGACCAGGGCACAGAAGTTCACCTGGAAGGCCGACGGCACACCGGACTTCGGCACCCCGGCGGCCCTCGGCACCCCCCTCACCTCACCCTCAGGGGAGTAGAGCGATGACACGATCCCGGTTCCTCTCCCTCTGGCCCGCGCTGTTCGCCGTGCTGATCGGTTCCGTCACGGGCGCCGTCGCGCTCGCGCCGCCGGCCCGTGCCGCGACGGCGTTCAGCTCCACCGCCGTCAACCGCGGCGGCGGCAACTGCCTGGACGTGCCGGGCAGTTCCACCGCCGACGGCGTCCAGCTCATCCAGTGGTCCTGTCACGGCGAGGCCAACCAGACCTTCACCTTCACCCCGGTCGACGGGACCGGCGACCAGTACCGCGTCGGCACGTCGGCGGGCGGGAAGTGCGTCGAGGTCGACGGGGCCTCCACCGCCGACAACGCGACGCTCGTGCAGCGCGCCTGCGGCTCGGGCGCCGGCCAGAGGTTCCGGCTGCTGCCCGTGACGGCCGGCGGCACGGCGAACGTCTTCAGCGTCCAGTCGGTGAACTCGGGCAAGTGCGCGGCACCGGCCGCCGACTCCACCGCGTCCGGCGCCGGCCTCGTCCAACTTCCCTGCACCGGAACGGCGTCCCGGACCTGGCGGCTGCCCGGCTTCGGCGGCAGCGGCGGCGGCTCGACCCCGCCGACGAAGACCGTCCGCGTGTACTGGCTGAAGCCGTCCGACGTCGCGTTCGACCAGCGCTACCCCGACGGCATCGCCAAGGTGATGCGGGAGGCCCAGCGCTACTACCGGCAGGAACTGGGCAAGACCTTCAAGCTGAACGACACCGTGGTCGAGGTCGTCAACGGCGACCAGCCACGGAGCTGGTACGAGAACACGCCCAACGGCGGCGACCGCTACTGGTGGGCCGTCACCAACATGCAGAACGAACTGGCACGCAAGTTCGGCCTGAACAACCCCGACAGCCGGTGGCTCAACGTGGGCGAGATCAGCGCCGAGGGCGACGGCGCGGGCGGCGGCGCGAGTCCCGGCTGGGTCGTGCTGAGCGGCCACGACGCCGACGGCGCGGCCGGCACCAGTGGGCAGTCCATGAACCGCTGGTACGGCGGGATGGTGCACGAACTCGGCCATGCCTTCGGCCTGCCGGACTCCTCGTCGACGGACGGCACACCGATGTCGGCGTCCTTCTACGACTATCCCGCCACCCACTTCAGCCAGAGCCAGAAGAACCAGATCCTGAACGGCCCCTACGGGAGCTTCCTGTCCTGACACCGGGAGCGCGGCGGGCGAGGACGGCACACCTCGCCCGCCGCTGCCCGCGTCAGGCGTCGCACCCGCCCACGCGGCGGGTGCTCAGCGCGACGTCGTCCATGCGCAGGTCGTACGACGACGGTGTGGGCCCGGCCTGGTACAGCTGCCAGCCCAGCTTGAGCGTGTCGAAGCGGGGGAAGACGAAGTCGCCCGCGCCGCCGCCGTGGTCCTCGGTCGAGACGGTCAGCTCCGGGCGCCGCACGCCGTCCTGGTACACGGTGACGCGGTTGCCGCGCGCGTCGAGGTGGAACTCCACGCAGCTCCAGACGCCGGCCGCCGCGGGCGCGGAGGTCTTCCAGGCCGTCCAGTCGCCGGTGGGCCCCAGGTCGGAGCCGACACCCCAGAAGTTCGCGCCGGACGTGGGCACGTACTGGCCGCCCAGCGGGCGCACCAGGGTGGGGGCGTCGGAGCCGGAGGCCTCCGCCACGGTCCAGTGCGCCCAGTCGGGGGCCGTGGGAAAGCGGTCCACCCGCAGTCGCAGACGGGCCCAGAAGCTGTTTCCGGCGGGTGCGAGGCGGGAGAACACGACGAACGCGCGGCCGTTGCCCTCGGTGCGCAACCGCAGTTCGCGGCCGTGGCCGGTGGAGCTCGGCTCGACGGTCACCGAGCCGTCGGAGACGTCGGTGGTCCAGCCGTGTCCGGCGGTGACGGGGCCGAGCGGGAGCCGGTCGAAGCTCTCCCGGACGATGGGGGCGTGCCGGGCGGTGGCGGCCGCCGGGGTGGTGGGGCTGGCGGGGCTGGTGGGGGTGGACGCGCCGGTGGGGCCGGCCGAGGCGGTGGGGGCTGTCGCGAGCAGCGCGGCCGCGGCGGCGGCCAGCGCGGCGACGGACTTCCTCATGCGTGTCATGAGCACAGTCTGCCGCACACGCCACCGCGGTCAGCCCGCCGGCTCCGCCAACACCGTTAGAGAGGAGGGAAGTTGAGATTCCTCCGACGGAGCGGGGACCGGTTTGCGGATCAGCAGCAGCGCCGCGTCGTCGTGCAGGCGACCGCCGACATGCGCCAGCAGCTCGTCGTGGACGGCG
This sequence comes from Streptomyces sp. NBC_00704, assembly GCF_036226605.1. NCBI lineage: Bacteria > Bacillati > Actinomycetota > Actinomycetes > Kitasatosporales > Streptomycetaceae > Streptomyces > Streptomyces sp. NBC_00704. The sequence continues at coordinate 7,379,414 of NZ_CP109000.1, read as the reverse complement.
CCGAGCGTGCGCGCGGGCTCGTCGGACAGATGACGGGCGAGTCCCTCGACGAGCGGGTAGAAGGCGCGCTCGCGGTCCCGGGCCTCGATGACGCCGTCGGTGTACAGCAGCAGCTGGTCGCCGTCCGCGAACGACAGCTCCTGAAGGCCGGGAGTCTGGTCGGTCAGGGCCCGCAGCCCGAGGGGCGGGGCGGGCGGCACGGGCTCCACCGACTCGATCCGCCTCGACGCGCGCACCAGCAGGGGCGGCGCGTGTCCGCAGTTCACCACGTGCAGCAGTCCGGGGCGCGGGAACCCGGCGATCACGGCGGTGACGAAGTCGTCGGCCCCTAGATTGCGCGCGAGACTGCGTTCGATCCGCTCGACGACGGCGAGCAGATCGGGCTCGTCGTAGGCGGCCTCGCGGAAGACGCCGAGGACGAGCGCCGCGGTGCCCACCGCCGGCAGCCCCTTGCCGCGCACGTCCCCCACGATGAGCCGTACGCCGTACGGAGTGGGCACCAGAGCGTAGAGGTCCCCGCCGATCGTGGCCTCGGCGGCCGCCGCGCTGTAGCGGACGGCCGCCTCGAAGGGGCCGACCGTCGCCGGCACCGGCTTGAGCAGCGCGTGCTGGGCGGCCTCGGCGACCGACCGGACGTCCGCGAGGACCCGTTCCCGGCGTGAGCGCAGATCGCCGGCCAGGGTGCTCGCGCAGGTGACGGCCAGCAGCGCGGCCGCCACGGCCGCCAGCTCCGCCCCCCGGGCGCCGTCGCGGGCGCCGAGCGCCACCCCGAGTCCCGCGGCGAGCAGACCCACCCCGAGGACGCCCCGCGGTCCGTGGGTGCTGGCGGCCAGCGCGGGCCCGGCCGCCAGCAGCGGCAGCCAGGCCGTCCCGGCTCCGCCGAGGAGGGTGACGGTCCCGATGACGAAAGTGATCAGCAGGGGCAGGAGCCGGCCTGCCGCCGCCGCCCTGGGTCCGAACAGCCGGGTCGGGCGGTGGTCGCCGTCATGGTTGCGGGCCTGAGTCATGCTGGTCCGTAGTCCTCACGTGTGGCGGAAAGTCCTCGAATGTCCGTTTCCCTCAGGAAACGGGTCGGCGCGGCCGCCCACAAGGATCAGATTTTCAGATAGTGAACGATCAGACGGTGAGCGAAAGACTCCTGGTCACGCGACCGGCGGTCGGCAGGAGCCGGGCCCGGACCTGCTCCAGCCGGGACAGCCGGTCCACCGGCAGGGAGACCCCGAGCGAGCCGAGGGTGTCGCCGCTGTAGACGGGCACCGCCACGCAGACCGTGCCGAGCGCGTACTCCTCCAGATCCGTGACCGCCGGAGCCACGGGAGAGGCGTCCAGCCGCCGCAGGAGTTCGCGGGGGCTGGTGATGGTCCTCGGCGTGAGGTCGGCGAGGTGGTGCCGGGAGAGGTAGTCCCTGCGGGCGTCGTCGTCCAGCTCGCGCAGCACGGACTTGCCGAGCGCGGTGGCGTGCCCCGCGTCCTCGAATCCGACCCACAGGTCCACGCGGGGCGTCCGCGGCCCGTCGACGATCTCCGCGACCCGGATCTCGCCGTCCTCGTAGAAGGTGAGGTAGGCGGGGGTCGCCAGTTCGTCGCGCAACGCGGCCAGCGTGGGGCGCACCCTGCTGAGCAGCGCCTGCGCGCGTCCCGTCGTGCGCAGCGTCTGCACCCGGTCCCCCAGGACGAACCCGCCGTCCTGGAGTTTGCGCAGGTAACCGTCGTGGACCAGGGTCCGCAGCAGGTGGTAGGCGGTGGCCAGGGGCAGCTCCGCCTCCCGCGCCAGCTGTTTCGCCGGCGCGCCGTTGTCGTGCGCGCTCACCGCCTCCAGCAGGCGGAACGCCCGCTGGACGGAGGCGATCAGCGTCGGCCCGTCCCGCGCGGTCATACGAACAGCCTGCGCCGGACGCCCGGCACAGGCAACACCCGCCCGCCGGCCCCGGCCCGCCGCGCACCGCGGCGACCCGTGCCGCGGGCCCCTCACGACGCCGTGCCGCCGGGCGCGGGAGGATGGGGCCATGAGCGTAGTCAAGATCAACGTACTGACCGTCCCGGCGGAGCAGCGGGAGACCCTCGAGAAGCGGTTCGCCGCGCGGGCCGACGCCGTCGGGGACTCCGACGGGTTCGAGTGGTTCGAGCTGCTCCGCCCGGTCGAGGGCACCGACACCTACCTCGTCTACACCCGCTGGCGGGACGAGGAGTCGTTCCAGGCGTGGCTCAAGGGCTCGATGAAGGCGGCGCACGGGGGCGGCGCGCAGGGCGAGCGCCCCAAGCCGGCTGCCTCGGGGTCCACGCTGTGGTCCTTCGAGGTGGTGCAGCAGACCGCACCCAAGGGCGAGTAGCCCGCGGAACCCGCGCCGCCGGACGCACACCGGCACCGGCCGTCCTTGCGCGTCCGGTGTCCGGCGTCCGGACGCGTCCGGCGTCGGCCTCGGCGGGCGGCGGGGTGCGGGGTGCCGGGTGCGGGCCGGTGGGCGGCCGACCGTCACGCTCGCATCCGTCGGGCCGCCGTCATTTTGCCGCCGCGTCAACGCAGTTGACGGGCCGTCAGGGTCGCAGCATCGCCCATACCGCGTTGCCGCCGGTCAGTCTGGAGCGGTCGACGCCCCAGGTCTGGGCGAGTTGCTCCACGAGGAGCAGGCCGCGGCCGCCCTCGTCGTCCGGGCCGGGCTCCCGGCGGGGCAGGGCCCGGCCCGAGCGGTCCTGGTCGTGCACCTCCAGGCGCAGGCCTCCGGCGCCGACCAGCCCGACCCCGCACAGGAACCGGGCGCCGAGCGCGTGCCGTACGGCGTTGGTGGCGAGTTCGGACACGAGCAGGACCGCGTCCGCGCACAGCTCGCCGGGCAGCCGCCACGCCGTCAGCCGGGCGTCCATCGAGCGGCGGGCCACCGAGACGCTGGAGCGGTGGGCGGGGAGTTCGAGCCAGTGCGCGCGGTCCGGACTCCAGGTGTCCAACGGCCGGGGAGAAGTCGTGTGGGGGGACACGGTGGACGCCTTCCGTGGGGGGCGGGAGCAGCAGCCGGGGGCCGGGAAGGTGAGCAAGGGACCGACGACGACGGGGGGTTCCGTACGGTCCTCTCGCGCCGCGAACGCCTGCTCGCCCCAACTCCCCTGGAAACGGGGAGGCTTGACGGAGGAACACTGGGGTTCGACGGCGCGGTTCACGTGAGTAACTATGCTCGCAACGGAGTTCAAGCTGCAACCGACCGCCTGATAATTTCAGCGGGCCGGTATACGTCCGGTGGCGCCATCAGGGCGCCGTCGGACTCGTCAGGGTGACAGCCCCTCAGGAGGCACGGCGTGAGCGAAGGCCGTTCGGGCACGGGCAGCACCAGTGCGCCCACCGTGTTGCGCATGATCCTCGGCCGGCGGCTGCAGGAACGGCGCCGGAACGCGGGCGTGTCGCTGGAGGACGCGGCCAGAACGCTGCACGTCAAACCGCTGACCATCCGCCGTCTGGAGAAGGCGGAGGTCGGTCTCAGACCGCTCTACGTGGAAATCCTGCTCGACGCCTACGGGGCCGGCCCGCGCGAGATCGAGGAGTTCGTCGCCCTCGCCGAGCGGGCCAACGAGCCGGGCTGGTGGCATCCGTACCGCGACGTGCTGCCGGGCTGGTTCAGCGGCTACGTCAGTCTGGAGACCGGGGCCAGGACGCTGCGCACCTACGAGCCGCACTACGTCACGGGCCTGCTGCAGACGCCCCGGTACGCGCGCGGAGTGCTCGGCGGCGGTTTCCCGAACGACCGCGACGAGGACCTGGCGCGCCGCGTGGACCTGCGGCTGCGCCGCCAGAGCCTGCTGGAGAGAGACGACGCCCCGACGCTGTGGACGGTGCTGGAGGAGGCGGTGCTGCACCGGATGGTGGGCGGCCCCGAGGTGATGCGGGAGCAGATCGACCGGCTGCTGGAGGTGTCGGAGCTGGAGCACGTGAGCGTCGACATCGTGCCGTTCACGGCCGGCGCGCACGTCGGCGCCTGTGCGCCGTTCACCTACTTCCGGTTCGAGGAACCGGAACTGCCCGACATCGTCTACACCGAGATCCTCTCCGGCGCCGTGTACCTGGACCAGCGCTCCGACGTCGCGGCGCATCTGGAGGCCCACAACCGCATGTCCCTGCTGACCTCGGACACGGACAGCAGGGCACTCCTGAACCGGATGCGCAAGGAGTACTCATGACCGGCATCGGCGGCGGCGGCCGCGCCCACGACGTCTACAACGGGATGCCCGCCTCCGACCTGGGCGACCACGGCTGGGAGTCCCCGTGGAGCGGCCCGAACGGGGGCCAGTGCGTGCAGACCAAGCAGCTCGCCGACGGCCGCGTGGCCCTGCGCCAGTCGACCGACCCGGCCGGGCCCGCGCTGATCTACACGCCCGAGGAGATCGCCGCGTTCGTCGCGGGAGTCAAGCGGGGCCTCGCCGACCATCTGGCGGCCGGCTGAGCCCGAGCACGACGGGCAGGACGGGCCGTCCGCGGACGGCCCGTCCTGCCCGGCACCCCCCATGCACACCACCGAAAGGCACAGGATGAGCACCTCGAACGCTCCGCGCGACATCGACACCAGCAGGCCGCACTCAGCCCGGATGTACGACTACTACCTGGGCGGCAAGGACCACTTCGAGGTGGACGAGCAGGCGGCGGAGTCCGTCGCGGGCGTCTACCCGGGCATCTTCGTGTGCGCCCGCGAGAACCGCGCCTTCATGCACCGGGCCACCCGGGTCCTCGCCCGCGAGCACGGCATCCGCCAGTGGCTGGACATCGGCACGGGCATCCCGACCGAGCCGAACCTGCACCAGGTCGCCCAGTCCGTGGTCCCCGAGGCGCGGGTCGTCTACGCCGACAACGACCCGCTCGTCCTGAAGTACGCCGAGCGCCTGATGCGCAGCACTCCCCAGGGACGCACGGCCTATGTGCACGGGGACGTCAACGACCCGGGCACGCTGCTCGCGGCGCCCGAGCTGGCCGAGGTGCTGGACCTGTCGCAGCCCGTGGCCCTGTCCCTCAACGCGCTCATGCACTTCGTCACCGACGCGCAGGACCCGTACGGCATCGTGGCGCGGCTGCTGGACGTGGTCCCCTCGGGCAGCGCCCTGGCCCTGAGCCACTGCACGCCCGACTTCGACCCGTCGACCTGGCAGAAGGTCACCGACATCTACAACGGCGCGGGCACACCGGTGCAGTTCCGCTCGCGCGACGACGTCGCCCGCTTCTTCGACGGACTGGAACTGCTCGACCCGGGCGTCTCGGTGGGCCACCGCTGGCGTCCGGACGGCCCCGTCGAGGCGACGGACGCCGAGGTCAGCCTCTGGACCGGGGTGGGCATCAAGCCGTAGCCCGGCCCACGGCGGCTCCCCGGGCCCCGGGGGCGCGCTCGTGGACGACCCGGCTGCCCGCTCGGGCGCGGGGCGGTCGAGGCAGCGCTCCTGGTAGTGCGCGTCGTACAGGCGCAGGTCGGTGACCGTCGCGCCGACCACGGCCGCGTGGAAGACGTCGGGGCGGCGCAGCGCCGCGAGGGCGGGGTGCCGGGAGCGTTGCGGCGCCGCTGCCGCGTGCCCGGCACGCCATGGCCCGGCACGGCCCGGCACGGCACGGCACGGCACACGGAAGCGTGGGCCGTGCCGGGCCGTGCCGCCGGTCCGCGTGAGTACGAGGACTCATGACGCGGCTCGGACACACGAGCGAGGATGGGCGCATGACGAAGACCGAACGCCTCACGATCCTGCGCACGGCGCCGCTGCTGGCGGCACTGGCCCTGCTGGCGGCGGGGTGCGGAACCCAGCGGGCCGGGCAGGAAGTAGGGGACGGGGGTCCGTCGCGGGCCGCCGTGGCGACGCCGGGCGCGCCGGTGGACTTCGCGTGCCCCGGCGAGAGCGCCGCGCCGGCCCCCACCCCGAGTGCGGCCCCCTCCACGCCCGCCACGCCGCCCACCGACCACTACGCCGAGAACCACGGCTTCAGGGTTCCCCTCCAGCTCCACGGCCGGAGCCGCTGCGACGGGCTGGCGGCCGCCCGGCGGATCGAGCGGGCGCTCGAACCGCTGCGCCGACGCGGCGACTTCAGCCCGCAGAGCACCCGCGCCGCACTCACCGGCCTCGGGTACGCCGACGGGGACGTGCAGTCGTCCCAGAGCGGTCCGACCGGGGTGAGCTTCCTCGTCGTCGCCCGCCCCCTGTGCCTGGAGGGCGGCATCGACCGCGAGAAGACGCGGGTGGACGCCTTCGGCGGCTATCCCGACGGCACCGACTGCGAGCCGCCCGCCGGCGGCCACTGACGAGGGGGGCCGTTCCGGCGAAGTGAACGTTCGGACGACCGGATAGGTGAACTGATGTACGGAAACCGGTCGTTGGGACGTAAGTTGTGGCCAGCACTGCTCACGACTCGGCTGAAAGACGGACGACGACCATGACCGACCCTGAGACCTCGTCAGCGGCACACACCATCGACACGTCGGTGCCGCACTCGGCGCGCATCTGGAACTACTGGTTGGGAGGCAAGGACAACTACCCCGTCGACGAACAGGCCGGCGACGCGTACACGGCCGTCTTCCCCGGCATCGTCACCATCGCCCGCAGCAGCCGCGCCTTCCTGCGCCGGACCATCACACACCTGGTGACGGAGGCGGGCATCCGGCAGTTCCTCGACGTCGGCACCGGTCTGCCGACCGCCGAGAACACCCACGAGGTCGCCCAGCGGCTCGCCCCCGAGTCGCGGATCGTCTACGTCGACAACGACCCCCTGGTCCTGGCCCATGCGCGCGCCCTGCTCACCTCGACCCCCGAGGGCGCGACCGCGTACGTCGACGCCGACGTCCTGGACCCCAAGCGCATCCTGGCCGCGGCAGCCGAGACGCTGGACCTCGGCCGCCCCACCGCGCTCATCCTCAGCAACATCCTCGGCCACGTCGCCGATCACGCGACGGCCCGCGCCATCGTCACCGATCTGATGGCCGCACTGCCGTCCGGGAGCTACCTGGCCGTCAACGACGGCTCACGAGGCGTCGACCCGGTCTTCGAGCAGGCCCAGGACGCCTACAACGAGAGCGGCGCCGTCCCGTACAACCTGCGCTCCATCGAGGAGATCACGGCGTACTTCGACGGGCTCGAACTGCTGGAGCCGGGCGTCGTCTCGGTGCCGCTGTGGCGTCCCGAGGCCGGTTCCCCGGCCCCGGACATGATCGGCGAGCACGGCGGCGTGGGCCGCAAGCCGTGACACCGGGCCGTCCGGGCCGCTCCTGACCCGGCCCGCCGCCGCGCCGGCCCGCGAGGGCCTGTGCGGCGGCACGGGCGCCGGACGGCTCGGACGGCGAGTACGGCGGGCGCGCCGGGCTGCTGCACGGAACGACGCAGGCTGTCGTCACAGGAGGCGCCGGATGTCGCCGCGGACCCGGTAGAAACCGCCGGCCGCCGGGTGCAGGGCGTCGACGACGTAACGCGCCCCGGGCTCCCGTATCTCGCGCGGGAACTGGACGTTCCACGACGCGTCGTAGCCGTCGGAGACCACGTGCACCCGCACCCGGCCGGCCCGCTGCACGCACTCGACGACGATGGCGCCGGCCGGTGCCTGCGCCACCGTGGCCACGCTCGTCGCCGTGGCGGGGGCGTAGGTCGGCAGGGCGGCGGCGAGCTTGACGTCCCGCACCACCGGAACCGTGCCCTGCTGGGCGGCCTCGACCGCCGCGTCGCTCGCGTCCACGCACACCAGTGAGCCGTCCGTGGTGACCAGGTACAGCCGTTCGTCGCGGTACTGCATCGACAGGGCGGATCCGCCGCCGGTGCCGAGCTTCCACAGACGCGTGCCGTCCCGGTCGAAGCAGTAGACGGACGACGACGCGTCGCCCGCGAACACGAACCGCCCGCTCGGCGAGGTGGCGCACGAGTACACGGCGCTGTCGCAGCCGTACGTGGCCTCCACCGCCCCGGTGGCCTTGGACAGCCGCTGCACGACCCGGTGCGCCGTTCCCGCGTACACCGCGTCCGCCTCCTGCCAGCCGAACAGGACGCCGCCCCGGGTCGGGGTGTGCCAGAGCTCGCCGCCACCGTCGGGCGCGTAGGCCGTGACGCCCCGGTGGTGACCGTGGTAGACGGCCCGGTCGTCGGCGCGCACCATCCAGGCGTGCTCGCCCTGACTGCGCCGGGCCCACTGGTGCTCGTCCTCGTGGTCGATGACGGTGAGCCGGCCGCCCCGGTCGGAGACGTTGAGGACGCCCTCGTGGATGTCCAGCCAGAAGATGTCCACGTCGGCCGTGATGTCGTACGCGGCGAACGGCAGTTTCGAGGACAGGTCGTAGACCTTGCCGTCGTCACAGCCCGCGTAGATCCAGAAGTCGTCGGCGACCAGGCACTTGACGCCGTCCGGCAGGGTGAAACGGGCCAGGACGCCGCCGTCGCGGTCCAGCGTGTAGACGTCGCCGGACTGGTTGCCGACCCAGCAGCGGTCGTCGTCGACATGGATGCCGAACGCCGAGGAGCCGGTGCGGAACCGCCACAGCACCGGCGCCACGGCGCGCGCCGTCGACGGGGCCGACGCGACCTGACGGCGGGTCACCGGCCGGGCGGCGCGCTGTCCCGCGACGGCCGGGGCGTATCCCTTGCGGACCTTCTCGCCGACCTTCTTCGCGGCGGCGGCCCGTGCCTTGTCGGCGGTGGGGAACGTGGTCGACTGCACCTGGCCCGAGGCGCCGATCCGCCCGTAGCGGACCGTCACCACCGTGCCGTCGACGGCCACTTCGTAGAACTTGTGCGCGCTGCCGTCGTCCTGCGACAGCTCCAGATAGGTCGTCGACGCACTGCTGGACCCCGTAGACATGACACACCCCTCCCCAGGGTGGACCCGCGGCCGTTCCGGCGGATCCCACTGACGAAACCGTAGGCGCAGGCACTGACAATCGGGCGGCGCGGGCGATCGGGCTGCGCGGGCGGAAGCGCTTCGGGCCCCACGCGGAGGAAGGAAGTCACCGGCGACGGCCCGCTCAGGGTTCCCCGCCCCTGCCCCTGCCTTCGCTGTCTCCCCTCCCCTCGGCACCGCCGCCCTCGGAACCGCCGCCCCCGGGACTCCCGCCCCCGGGCTCCCCGCCCTCGGCATCCCCGGACCCGCTGTCCTTGAGGGGCCGGCCGGGTGGCGCGTCGCCCGCGGTGAGGTGTTCCAGCACCTCGACCAGTTCCTGGCAGGCCTGTTCCACGGAGCGCCGGGTGTTGCGCTGCTCCGCGATCACCGCGGAGAGCAGGAGCGCGGTGAGGGCCATCGTCCCGTTGAACGCCTGTAGCTTGATCATCACCTCGATGCGGGTCAGGCGTCCGAAGGGTCCTGCCCGGTCGGTGGCCGCGATCGTGGCGAGGACGGAGGTGAACAGGGCGCACACCATGCTCCCGCCGAGCTGGAACCGCAGGGCGGCCCAGATCAGCAGCGGATAGACGAGGAAGAGCAGGCTGACGTGGCTGTGCGTGGCCGCCGGGACGACGGCGCAGGCGATGAGCGCCAGTCCCGTGGCCTCCTTCCAGCGGGTGAGGTGCAGGGGCCGTCGGAGCGTGTGGAGCACCAGCAGGACGGGCGTGACGATGAGCACGCCCATGGCGTCGCCGACCCACCAGGCCAGCCAGACGGCCCAGAAGCTGTGCGCGTCGATCTTGTCGGTGAGGAGCAGGACTCCCACGCCGACGGTCGCGCTGATGAGCATGGCGGTGAGGGCCCCCAGGAAGACCAGGGCGAGGCCGTCCCGTAACCGGGCCAGGTCGGTGCGGAAACCGACCCTGCGGAGCATGAGGTACGCGCAGACGGGGGCGGCGGTGTTGCCGACCAGGTTGCCGACGACGGCGGGGCGCAGGGACGTCAGCGACATGATGACGAGGAGGGCCCCGAGCGCGATGCCGGCCCAGGAGCGGATCCCGAGGATCAGCAGGCAGGCGACCGCCACGCCCGTGGGCGGCCAGATGGGGGTGAACACCGCGCCTTCGACGACCAACTCCCGCGTCAGGCCGAGCAGCCCCGCCGCGTAGTAGCAGAGGGCGACCGCCAGCGTCTGGATGACGAAGACGGCTGTCCGGCGCAGCTCGGGGGTACCCACCACAGCTGTCATCAGACACCGGTGGAGCGCTCACGGCGAGGCGGGGGGCGCGGCGACCGGCCCTATGGCTGAATCCGGGGACGTCGCGGTCCGGCCAGTCCGTCGTGGCGCACGACGAGGACGGCCGCGTCGTCCTCGTGGCCGATCAGCTCGGCACGCCTGATGACCGCGGCGGCGAGCGAGTCCGCCGTCATGCCGGCGACGGCGGCGATGCCCGCGAGCCGCACGACCTGGTCCAGGCCCTCCTCGACGCTGAGCGTCGGCCCTTCCACCACCCCGTCGGTGAGCAGCACGAAGACCCCGCCCTTGGTGAGCCGGTAGCGGGTCACGGGGTACTCCATGCCGTCCTGGACGCCGAGCGGCGGCCCGCCCTCGTCCTCGGCGACGCCGGACTTGCCGTCGGCGGTGGCCCACACGCACGGGATGTGCCCGGCGCGCGCGCTCTCCAGGACGCCGGTGGCGGGGTCGAGGCGCATGAAGACGCAGGTGGCGAAGAGGTCGCCGCCGAGGGAGAGGAGGAGTTCGTTGGTCCGGGCGAGGAGCTCGCCGGGCTCGCCGGTGACGGAGGCCAGGGCGCGCAGGCCGACCCGGACCTGTCCCATGAACGCGGTCGCCTCTATGTTGTGGCCCTGGACGTCGCCGATCGACAGGCCGATGCGCCCGTCCGGCATGGCGAAGACGTCGTACCAGTCGCCGCCCACGTTGAGGCCGTGGCAGGCGGGCGCGTACTTGACCGCGAGCCGGAATCCCGGCGCCGCCGGCAGGTCGCGGGGCAGCATGCCGCGTTGCAGGGCCAGGGCCAGCTCGACGCGGGAGCGTTGCAGTTCCGCGCGTTCGCGCGCCTGGGCGGTCAGCGAGCCGAGTCTGGCCAGCAGCTCGTCGCCGTCGTCCGTGGGGCGCTTGCGGGACATCGATCACTCCGGCGGAACGGCAGCTCATCGGCGGGGGGAGGTGAGAACGCCCTGTTGATTCGAGCGGACAAAACCCACATTTTACCTTTATAGGATGATAGCGGTCCATACCTCGTCCGCCCGCGGCCCCGCCCCGGCCGGCCCTGCGTGCCCCGCAGCGGCCCCCCGGAAATGCGCATGTCGCAGCCCCGGAATGCGCAGGCCGCGGCCCCGGAGATCCGCGTGCCGCGGCCCCGGGGCCCCTGGCGCCGCGCCGGGCTCAGCCCGCCAGCGCCGCGTCGACGACCTCCTTGGCCTCCTCCTGCACCCGGCGCAGGTGGTCCGGGCCGAGGAAGGACTCGCCGTAGATCTTGTACACGTCCTCCGTGCCCGACGGCCGGGCGGCGAACCAGGCGTTGGCCGTGGTCACCTTGATGCCGCCGATGGCCGCTCCGTTGCCCGGGGCCTCCGTGAGCACGCCGGTGACGGCCTCGCCGGCCAGGGTGTCGGCCGTGACCTGCGCGGGCGAGAGCTTGGCGAGCAGCGCCTTCTCCTCGCGGGTGGCCGGCGCGTCGATACGGGCGTAGGCGGGCGCGCCGAACCGTTCCGTCAGCGCGGTGTAGTGCTCGGACGGGGTCTTGCCGGTGACCGCCGTGATCTCGGAGGCCAGCAGCGCCAGGATGATGCCGTCCTTGTCCGTGGTCCAGACCGAGCCGTCGCGGCGCAGGAAGGACGCACCCGCCGACTCCTCCCCGCCGAAGCCCAGCGAACCGTCCACCAGGCCGTCCACGAACCACTTGAAGCCGACGGGCACCTCGACCAGCCGGCGCCCGAGGTCCGCGGCCACCCGGTCGATCATCGAGGACGACACCAGCGTCTTGCCGATCCCCGCGTCCGCGGGCCACTGCTCGCGGTGCGCGTAGAGATAGCCGATGGCGGCGGCCAGGTAGTGGTTGGGGTTCATCAGGCCCGCGTCCGGGGTGACGATGCCGTGCCGGTCGGCGTCGGCGTCGTTGCCGGTCGCGATCCGGAACCGGTCGCGCTGGTCGATGAGCGAGGCCATCGCGTACGGCGACGAGCAGTCCATGCGGATCTTGCCGTCCCAGTCGAGCGTCATGAAACGCCAGGTCGGGTCGGTGAGCGGGTTGACGACGGTCAGGTCGATCCGGTGCTGCTCGGCGATACGCCCCCAGTAGGCCACGGAGGCCCCGCCCAGCGGGTCGGCGCCGATGCGGACCCCGGCGGCGCGGATGGCGTCCAGGTCGACGACGTTCGGCAGGTCCGCGACGTAGGCGCCGAGGAAGTCGTGGCGGGCGGTGGTGGAGGCGGCGAGGGCCCGCGCGTACGGGACGCGCCGCACCTCCTTGAGACCGGCGGCGATGATGTCGTTGGCGCGGTCCTGGATCCAGGACGTGGCGTCCGAGCCGGCCGGGCCGCCGCTGGGCGGGTTGTACTTGAAGCCGCCGTCGGCGGGCGGATTGTGCGAGGGCGTGACCACCACCCCGTCGGCGAGGCCCGCCGTACGGCCCCGGTTGTGGGTGAGGATCGCGTGGGAGACGGCGGGCGTCGGGGTGTAGCCGTCGGCGTCGTCGATGAGCACGCTCACGCCGTTGGCCGCGAACACCTCCAGCGCCGTGACCCGAGCGGGCTCGGACAGGGCGTGGCTGTCGGCGCCGAGGAAGAGGGGCCCCTCGGTGCCCTGGGCCGCGCGGTACTCGCAGATGGCCTGGCTGGTCGCGGCGATGTGGTCCTCGTTGAACGCCGTGTTCAGCGACGACCCGCGGTGCCCCGAGGTGCCGAACGCCACGCGCTGGGCCGGGTCGGCCGGATCCGGGTGCAGCGCGTAGTACGCGGTGACCAGCCGGGCGACGTCGACGAGATCCTCGGGGCCGGCCGTCCGGCCCGCTCGCTCGTGCTGCATGTGCCCGCTCCTCCACATCGGTTGACCAATGGCTTGCGGTCCCATCTTTCCCCGTGGAGGCACCCGCACGCGACCACGGGCCGGCCGGCCGTCTCCGGATTCCCTCCGGTCCGGCTGGTCCGGCCCGTGCGCGGTCAGCGCCGGCGGCCGCGGGCGGCCCAGCCGCTGCCGATGCCCCCGACGTGGAGCGCGAGCAGGGTCAGCCCGATGAGCATGAAGTTCGTCGAGGTGAAGGTGTCGTTGGTGGAGATGTCCGCCGCGTTGATCAGGAACGCGATGAAGAACAGCACTGCCGAGACGATGGCGAGCACGGGGTCCGTCCTTTCGGGGAGGGGACTTCGCTGGACGTGTGGTTCCGGTGGCTGGTGGTCGTTCACGGCGGCGTCACGGCGGGCCGTCCGGCGGGCCGGTCCCCCGCGGGGTCGGTCCCGCCGAGTCGTTCCGGCGCCTCGCGGCGGTGCGTGTGACGTCCGTCCGCATGTGGTGCTTCGGTGTGCGGTGTCGGGATCCGGTGCGGCTTCGGTGTCGCCGCCCCTTCGGTGTGACCGTTCGATGCGGCTGTTCTCCGCATGCCCCCGACCGCTCGTCGAACACCGGCCCGTTTCACCGGTGTTCGACGAGCGGCCCGCATCTGAGTAGCCGTACTCAGGCGTGGTCGCCGCGCCACCGGGAGACTGGGACCCCGACCGCCCAGCCCGGAGGCCTCTCGTGTTCAGCCGTGCCGTCTACGCCCTGACGCCGCTCTTCGGGCGGCTCACCGTCACCAGCGAGATCAAGCTGCGCCTGCCCGCGGGGACCATATTCGTGGCCAACCACGACTCGATGGCCGACCCCGCCGTGGTCATGACCGCCCTGCGGCGGTTCGAGCTGGAGCCGGTGGTCATGGCGACCGCCGGGCTGTGGCGCGTCCCCCTGCTCGGCAGGGCGCTGACGCGCGAGGGACACATCCCCGTCCACCGCCGCTCGGCGCGCGCGGCGCTCGCTCTCGACGCCGCCGCCGAGGCGCTGGCCGGGGGCCGGCATGTGCTGCTCTACGGCGAGGGCGGGCTGCCGCGCCGCAAGGACGCGGGGATCTCGGCGCCCGAGCCCTTCCGCACGGGACTGGCCCGGCTGGCGCAGGCCACCGGATCCCTGGTCGTGCCGGTGGGCCATGCGGGCGCCCGCCGGATCGCCTCGGGGTCCGCCGCCAAACAGCTGGCCGGCACGCTCACCGCGCCCGTACGGCGCCCCCGCTGCCACGTCCACCTGGGCGCGCCGCTGCGCCTGCCCGCGGAGACGGAGCGCGGCACGACGGCCGCCCGGCTCGCGGTCACCACGGCCTGGCGGACCGCGGCCCGCGCCGTCGGCGAGCACCCGAGCTGACCCACCCACCACGCTGCCCCACCTGACCGGCCGGCCGGGTCACCCCCACGAGCCCCGTGCGCGCCACCCCACGCCGTCGCGCACGGCGCGGCGCACTCCACCCGCAGCCGTCGGCCGGAGCAGCCGTCAGTCACAGGCGTCGGGCGCAGACGTCAGGCGTCAGGCGTCAGCCAGCGCCCCGCAGGCGTCGTGCAACGGCTATCGTCCGGCCGGCGGCGGGGCCGTGCTGTCGCGCAGGACCAGCCGCGTCGGCACCAGCGTCGTGCTGCCGCGCTCGGAGCCGTCCGGGCGCATCTTGCGCAGCACGGCCTGCACGCACAGGCGGCCGACCTGGGCGAAGTCCTGGTGCAGAGTGGTGAGCGGCGGCAGGAAGGAGCTCGACTCGGGGATGTCGTCGAAGCCGATGACGCTGACGTCCTCGGGCACCCGGCGGCCGCGTTCGTGCAGGGCGCGCAGCAGGCCGAGGGCCATCTGGTCGTTGGCGGCGAAGACGGCGGTGCACTCCTCGCGGGCCGCGAGTTCGAGGCCGGCCCGGTAGCCGGACTCCGCCGACCAGTCGCCCCGGACCAGCGGCGGGGGTGTGCGGCCCGCCTCGGTGAGGGCGGCGCGCCAGGCGTCCGCGCGGCGCTGGGCGGCGAAGGAGCCCTCGGGTCCGCCGAGATGCCACACGGTCTCGTGTCCGAGGTCGAGGAGATGCTGGACGGCGGTGCGGGTGCCGCCCGCCTGGTCGGTGTCGACGACGGTGTAGTGGTCGCCGGCGTCGGAGTCGACCACCACCACCTGCACGTGCGGCGGCAGTTTGACGGTCGCCGCGTCCAGCAGGTGCACTTCCATGATCACGACGACCGCGTCGACGGCCAGTTCCTCGAGCCGGGAGAACGCGCCGCGCACCTCGTCGGTGGTGGGCACGGCGACCGGGAGCAGCGTGACCGCGTAGCCCTCCTCGGCCGCCGAGGTGGCGATCGCCTCCAGCGTGCGCACGTTGCCGGTGGTGGAGAGCGTGAACGTGATGACGCCGATGGTACGGAACTCGCCGCGCTTGAGGGCGCGGGCGGCGCTGTTGGGCCGGTAGCCGAGTTCGGCCATGGCGGCGAGGACCTGCTGCCGGGTCTCCTCGTTCACGCCGGCGTAACCGTTGGACACGCGCGAGACGGTCTGCGACGACACGCCGGCGAGCCGGGCGACGTCGGCCATGGAGGCGGTGGCCCGGGCGCGTCTCGGCACGTCGGCCGGTGTTCTTCGAGCCATGTCCACTCGGTGTCCCCACCTCTCTGTCGGCGCAGGTGCCACGGTTCCCCCAGACGACCCTTGACCATCGTTATCGGGGCAGTGTAGACATGCCGCCATCAGATGTTTACGTAAACATAACAGCTTGCCCGGCCTCTTGCGTGGCCGATGTTTACGTAAACATCATGGTGGCGGCAGGGCGTCGGGACATCTCCGCGCCACACCGCCTGCTCCAGTTCTGGACGAGCGAGGAACGACATGACGACGCTGCAACCGCCGGTGGCCGCCGAGCCGCGGCCGGCTCCGCCTCCGGCGAAACGGGACCGCCGCTCCTGGACGGGATGGGGTTTCATCGGTCCCTTCGTGGTGGTCTTCGCGCTGGTCTTCCTGGCTCCGATCGCCTACTCGGTCTACCTGAGCCTCTTCCGCGACCAGCTCATCGGCGGCAACCAGTTCGTCGGCCTGGACAACTACACGCGGGCCCTCCAGGACGACGCGTTCTGGTCGGCCGTCGGGCGGGTGGCGCTCTTCCTCGTCATCCAGGTGCCGATCATGCTGGGCATCGCCCTGCTGGTGGCGCTCGCGCTGGACAGCGGCCGCCTCTACGGCAAGAGCTTCTTCCGGATCACGATCTTCCTGCCGTACGCCGTGCCCGCCGTGGTCGCCACCCTCATGTGGGGCTTCATGTACGGCACCAAGTACGGCCTGGTGGGCGACATCGACTCCGCGTTCGGCGTCACCCTGCCCGACCTGCTCTCCCCCGACTGGGTGCTCGCCTCCATCGGCAACATCGTGACCTGGGAGTTCGTCGGCTACAACATGCTGATCTTCTACTCGGCGCTGCGCGTCGTGCCGACCTCGCTGTACGAGGCGGCGGAGATCGACGGCGCCGGCCAGTGGCGGATCATCACCGCGATCAAGCTGCCCGCGATTCGCGGCGCGCTCGTGATCGCGACGATCTTCTCGATCATCGGCAGCTTCCAGCTCTTCAACGAGCCGAGCATCCTGCGTCCGCTGGCGCTGAACTCGATCACCACGGACTTCACGCCGAACTACTACACGTACTCGCTGTCCTTCAACGGCCAGCAGCACAACTACTCCGCGACGGTGGCCATCATCATGGGCGTCATCACGATGATCGTCGCCTACGCCGTCCAGCTGCGCGGCATGCGCAAGGGAGCGTGACCCGATGAGCACCTCTGTCACCGCCTCCCCCGCGAAGAGCGCCGCCCCCCGGCTGCGCACTCCCCGCAGGAAGCACACGCCGGGCAAGCCGAAGCGCAACATGCTGCTGACGGTGCTGATGGGCCTGATGGTCCTCTACACCGTGGTGCCGCTGATCTGGCTGGTCATCAACTCCACGAAGACCCAGTCGGGCCTCGCCGACTCCAACGGCCTGTGGTTCGCCCACGACTTCGCGCTGTGGGACAACGTCCGGGACACCTTCACCTACCACGACGGCATCTTCGGACGCTGGCTGCTGAACACCCTGCTGTACGTGGTGCTCGGCGCGGGCGGCGCGACCCTGCTGGCCGTGCTCGGCGGCTACGCGCTGGCGAAGTTCCAGTTCCCCGGCAAGCGCGCGATCTTCGCCGTGGTGATCGGAGCGGTCGCCGTGCCGGCCACCGCGCTGGCCGTGCCCACCTTCCTGATGTTCAGCAAGATGGGCCTGACCGACACCCCCTGGGCGGTCATCATCCCGTCGCTGGTGTCGCCGTTCGGCCTCTACCTCATGTGGGTGTTCGCGGCCGAGGCGATCCCGACCGAGCTGCTGGAGGCGGCCCGCATGGACGGGGCGGGCGAGGTGCGGACCTTCTTCCGGGTCGCGCTGCCGCTGCTGGCCCCCGGCATCGTGACCGTGCTGCTGTTCACCACGGTCGCCACCTGGAACAACTACTTCCTCCCGCTGATCATGCTGAAGGACCCGGACTGGTACCCGCTGACGCTGGGTCTGAGCGCCTGGAGCAACCAGGCGCAGACCATCGGCGGTGACGTGATCTTCAACCTGGTGATCACCGGATCCCTGCTCACGATCGTCCCCCTCATCGCCGCGTTCCTGTTCCTCCAGAAGTACTGGCAGTCCGGCCTCGCCGCCGGAAGCGTCAAGGAGTGACACGGACGGCGGCCCCCAAGCCCCACATGTGAGCACCACCGCACCACCCGCACCACCCCCACCCTCACCTGTCCCACCCACGCAGAAGTGGAAGCCCCATGCGCAGAACAACGAGCCGCATCCTGCGCGGCATCGCCCTCGTCTCCACCCTGGCCCTGGGCGTGACCGCCTGCGGCGGCTCGGACGACGACTCCGACACCAAGGCCGTCTCCGCCGGCGACCTCCAGGCCGCACTGGACAAGGGCGGCGACATCACGGTCTGGGCCTGGGAGCCCACGCTGAAGACGGTGGCCGCCGACTTCCAGAAGAAGTACCCCAAGGTCAAGGTCAACCTGGTCAGCGAGCGCTCCGGCGACAAGCACTACACCGCGCTGTCCAACGCCATCTCGGCCGGCAAGGGCGTCCCGGACGTCGCCCAGGTCGAGTACTTCGCGCTCGGCCAGTACTCCCTCACCAAGGGCCTGACCGACCTGGCCCCGTACGGCGCCGCCAAGCTCGCCTCCAAGTACACGCCGGGCCCGTGGAACGCGGTCAGCGACGGCGCCAAGGTCTACGGCCTGCCGATGGACTCGGGCCCGATGGCGCTCTTCTACAACAAGACGGTCTTCGACAAGTACAAGATCGCCGTCCCGACCACCTGGGACGAGTACCTGGACGCGGCCCGCAAGCTCCACAAGGCCGACCCGAAGGCCTACATCACCAGCGACCTCGGTGACGCGGGCCTCACCACCTCCCTGCTGTGGCAGGCCGGTTCGCGCCCCTACAAGGTCGACGGCACCAAGCTCGGCGTCAACTTCGACGACGCGGGCGCCAAGAAGTACGAGACGGTCTGGCAGCAGCTGATCAGCGAGAAGCTGGTCGCCCCGGTCAACGGCTGGACCGACGACTGGTACAAGGGCCTGGGCGACGGCACCATCGCCACCCTGCCCACCGGCGCCTGGATGCCCGCCAACTTCGCCACCGGCGTCCCGAACGCCAAGGGCCAGTGGCGCGCGGCGGCGATGCCGGCCTGGACCAAGGGCGACAAGGCGAGCGCGGAGAACGGCGGCAGCTCGCTGGCCGTCCCGGCGCTGGCCAAGAACAAGGAACTCGCCTACGCCTTCACCGAGTACGCCAACTCCGGCGCCGGTGTCGCCACCCGCGTCGGCGAGGGCGCCTTCCCCGCCACCAAGGCGGAGCTGGAGTCCCCCGCGTTCCAGGGCAAGAAGTTCGACTACTTCGGCGGCCAGGAAGCCAACAAGATCTTCGCCGAGTCCGCCGCCAACGTGGCGAGCGACTGGTCGTACCTGCCGTTCCAGCCGTACGCGAACTCGATCTTCAACGACACGGTCGGCAAGGCCTACGTCTCCGGCACCAAGCTGGCGGACGCTCTGAAGGCCTGGCAGGACGCCTCGGTCAAGTACGGCCAGGAGCAGGGCTTCACGATCGAGAAGTGAACCCGTCGGCGATCGGTCCCCACTGACCGGCAGCCGGACATCCCCACGCAGTGAAACGCCGGGCGGCGCGGCTCCCGGGCCGCGCCGCCCCCGTGCACCACCTTCGGAAGGACCGCCATGATCTCCACCCTCCAGTCCCGCATGCTGCGCGGGGCGGACGGTGACCCCGCCCCGCGTCTGGCCTACGGCGCCGACTACAACCCCGAGCAGTGGCCCCGGGACGTGTGGGAGGAGGACGTCCGGCTGATGCGGGAGGCCGGCGTCACCGTCGTCTCCGTGGGGATCTTCTCCTGGGCCCGCATCCAGCCGGGCCCGGACACCTGGGACTTCGGCTGGCTCGACGAGGTCATGGACCTGCTCCACGCGGGCGGCATAGGCGTCGACCTGGCCACCGCCACCGCCTCCCCGCCGCCGTGGCTCACCACCGCGCACCCGGAGATCCTGCCGGTCACGGCCAACGGCGAGACCCTCTGGCCGGGCGCCCGCCAGCACTGGCGGCCCACCTCGCCCGTCTTCCGCGAGCACGCCCTGCGCCTGGTGCGCGAGATCGCCGGCCGCTACAAGGACCACCCGGCGCTGGTCGCCTGGCACGTCTCCAACGAGCTGGGCTGCCACAACGTCTACGACCACTCCGACGACGCGGCCCGCGCCTTCCGCGTCTGGCTGCGCGCCCGCTACGGCACGCTCGACGCCCTCAACCACGCCTGGGGCACGGCCTTCTGGTCGCAGCGCTACAGCGACTGGGAGCAGATCCTGCCGCCGCGGCTGGCCGCCTCCCACCCCAACCCCACCCAGCAGCTGGACTTCAAGCGGTTCTCCTCGGACGCGCTGAAGGACCACCTCGTCGCGGAGCGCGAGATCCTGCGGGAGATCACGCCCGGCGTCCCGGTCACCACCAACTTCATGGTGATGGGCGGCACGAAGGGCATGAACTACCCCGACTGGGCGGGCGAGATCGACTTCGTCTCCAACGACCACTACGTGCACCCCGGCCCGCAGGACCGCGACGAGCTGTCCTTCTCCGCCAACCTGGTCAGCGGCATCGCGGGCGGCAAGCCCTGGTTCCTCATGGAGCACTCCACCAGCGCCGTCAACTGGCAGCCCGTGAACGTGGCCAAGCGCCCCGGCGACCTCGCGCGCGACTCGCTGCTGCACGTGGCGCACGGCGCCGACGCGGTCTGCTTCTTCCAGTGGCGGCAGTCCGCGGCCGGCGCCGAGAAGTACCACTCGGCGATGGTCCCGCACGCCGGCGCGGACAGCGACCTGTTCCGCGCGGTCGCCGGCCTCGGCGCCACCCTCAAGTCCCTCGCCCCCGTGGCCGGTTCGGAGCGGGAGGCGGCGGCCGTCGGCATCCTCTACGACTGGGAGTCGTGGTGGGCCGCCGAGCAGGACTCGCACCCCACGGCCCTGCTCGACTACCGGCAGGAGGCGCTCGACTGGTACTCGGCGCTCCTCGCCCTGGGCGTGCGCGCCGACCTGGTGACCACCGGCGCCGACCTCTCCCGGCACCGGGTCCTCGTCGCGCCCGTCCTGCACATGGTGCCGGCCGAGCTGGCCAAGGACCTCACCCGCTACGTCGAGCAGGGCGGCCACCTGGTCACCACGTACTTCTCCGGGATCGTCGACGAGAACGACCACGTGTGGCTCGGCGGCTACCCCGGTGCGCTGCGCGACCTGCTCGGCATCCGCATCGAGGAGTTCGGACCGCTGCTCGCGGGGGTAAGCGTGGAGCTGGACGACTCCGTCACGGGCAGCCTGTGGACCGACCGGATCACCCTCGCCGACGGCGACACGGAGGTCCTGGCGCACTACCGCGACGGTGTGCACGCCGGCAGGCCCGCGGTCACCCGCCGGCCCACGGGCGAAGGCTCCGCCTCGTACGTCTCGACCCGGCTCGGCGTCGACGGGCTGCGCACGCTGCTGCCGCGCCTGCTGGAGCCGGCCGGCGTCAGCAGCGAACTTCCCGCGCAGGCCCGCGGACGGGTCGAGCTGACCGTCCGCCGCGGGCCCTCGGAGCGGTTCGTGTTCCTGGTCAACCGGACCGACGACACGGTGCCGGTGCCCGGCCTCGACGGCGAGGTGCTGCTCGGCGCCCGCGACGCGGAGGGCTCCCTCGTCCTCGGCCCCCGGGAGGTCGCCGTCCTGCGCGGCCCCGCCGTCTGAGGTCCCCCGTCCGCACCCCCCACGACTCCCCGGGCACGGCCTGACCCGTGCCCGGGGGCCATCCCCACCCGCCCGCACGGCGGGAGGGGGCCCACCACAGCGACCGCACCGCAGTTGGGAGCTTCCATGGCACGCCGCACCCGCAGCAGACGGACCCTCGGGGCCGCCGCACTCACCGCACTGGCCACCGGGGCCGCGCTCTTGAGCGTCCCCGTGCAGGCGCACGCCGAGGCCGCCGTCACGGTGACGCCGGACCCCTCGTACCAGCAGGAGAAGTTCGAGGGCTGGGGCACCAGCCTGGTCTGGTTCGCCAACGCGACCGGCGACTACCCGCCGGCAGTCCGCGAGAAGCTCGCCGGTCTGCTCTTCGGTGACGACGGCCTGGCGCTGAACATCGCCCGCTACAACATCGGCGGCGGCAACGCTCCGGACGTCAAGGACTACCTGCGGGCCGGCGGCGCCGTGCAGGGCTGGTGGAAGGCGCCCGCGGGCACCACCCGCGAGGACACCGACTGGTGGAGCGCCGACGACCCGGCCGACTGGAACCCGAAGGCCGACGCCACCCAGCGCTGGTGGGTGAACCGCATCAAGAAGGACATCACCCACTGGGAGGCGTTCAGCAACTCCCCGCCGTGGTTCATGACGGAGAGCGGCTACGTGTCCGGCGGGTTCGACGCCAACACCGACCAGCTGAAGGCCGACTCGGTCGACGACTTCGCCGCCTACCTGGCGGGTGCGACGAAGCGGCTGGAGAAGGCCGAGGGCATCGAGGTCGACACCCTCGACCCCTTCAACGAGCCCAACACCGGCTACTGGGGCACCCGCCTCGACGCGAACGGCGTACCGGTCAGCGGCCGCCAGGAGGGCGCCCACATCGGCCCCGCGCTCCAGCAGAAGGTGCTCGCCGCGCTGGCGCCCGCGCTGAAGAAGGCGAAGGTCAAGGCCGGGATATCGGCCATGGACGAGACCAACCCGTCCCTCTTCGCGACCAACTGGAACTCCTACTCGCAAGGCTCCAAGGACCTCGTCGACCAGATGAACGTCCACACCTACGGCACCGGTCAGCGCACCACCGTGCGCGACCTCGCCAAGGCCGCCGACAAGCCGCTGTGGATGAGCGAGGTCGAAGGCGACTGGGGCGACGGGCAGAGCTTCACCGACATGCGTCCGGGCCTCGGGCTGGCCCAGCAGATGGTGAACGACCTGCGCGAACTGGAGCCCTCCGCCTGGGTGTTCTGGCAGCCGGTCGAGGACTACGACAACATGAAGCCGGGCGGCGAGTCCGCCAAGGGCGGCAACTGGGGCGAGATCCAGCTCCCGTTCAGCTGCACCAAGTCGGACACCCTGAAGTCGTGCCCGGTCTTCACGAACACCAAGTTCGACACGGCCCGCAACTTCACCCACTTCATCAAGCCCGGCGACAAGCTCGTCAAGGTGGACGACACCTCCAGCGCCGCGGCCGTCACCAAGGACGGCAAAGGGCTCTCCCTCGTCCACGTCAACTCCACCACCGCGGCCCGCACGGTCACCATCGACCTGTCCCGGTTCCGCGACGTCAAGCGCAACGCGACCGTCACGCCGACCGTGACCAGCGCCGACGGCAAGCTGAAGCGGCAGGCCCCGGTCAAGGTCGTCGACGGCAGGGCCACCTACACCGTCCCCGCGCAGTCCGTGACCTCCTTCGCCGTCAAGGGCGTATCGGGAGTCGCGAAGAACGCGGGCCTGTTCAGCAAGGGCCACTCCTACACGCTGACCGGCGTGCAGAGCGGCAAGGCGGTCACCGTCGCCGCCAACGGCACGAGCCTGGCGATCCGTTCGGCCGACGGCAGCACGGCGCAGCAGTGGCAGCTGGACGCCCGGCACGGCGACAAGGGCGCCCGCCAGCGCTACGTCTTCGCCAACCCGGCCGAGGGCAAGCGCCTCGCCGTCCGCAACGACGTGCCGGTGGTCGAGCCGGACACCGGCAGGCGCGACCCCGCCACCGAGTGGATCATGTCGACCACCGGTGACGGCACGTGGACGCTGATCAACGTGGCCACCGGACGTCTCCTCGAGGTCGGCGGCCAGGCGACCAACGAGGGCGCGGCCGTCACCACCTGGCAGGCCAACTCCGGCTCCAACCAGCGCTGGAGGGTCACGGACGTGACCCCGTAGCGCCCTGCCGCTCAGCCGTCTCCGCCCGTGTCGCGCTCGCCGCGGCACGGGCGGAGCGCTGAGCGCGCGCGAAGGGCTGACGCCATGCGCCCGTGGCACGGACCTCGCGCGTCCGGGCGTCCGGCGTCCTGCCGGGAGGCCTCAGGCGGCGGCGCGGGCCAGTACGTCGACGATCTCGTGGCGCAGGGCGTCCCGCGCCGGGGCCGGCAGGGACGCGGCCGTCATGGTCTCCAGGTCGCGCAGGACGTGTTCGGCGTCGGCCCGGCAGGGCGCGCTGTCGCCGAGCACCTCGTAGCCGTCGCGCACGGCCACGCGCACCGTGCCGGGGCCGTCGCCGCCGTCCCGGTGGACCGCCACGGCGACCACGAGCGGCGGCGGGCCGCCCGCCTCGCCGGGAAGTTTGCGGTAGCCGCTGGCCAGGGGCGTGCGCCAGCGCAGGGCGAGCAGCACATGGCGTTTCGCGACCAGTTCGGCCAGGTCGGTCTCGTACACGCCGTCGGCCGTGAGGACGGTGGCGCGGGCGTCGAGCACGAGGGCCGCGGGGAGCAGACAGCGCAGGGTGCTGCCGACGATGTTGCCGCCGACGGTGGCCGCCCGGCGCACCGCGCCCGTGCCCACCCCGGACGCCGCCCGGTGGAGCGCCTCGGGCACGGTCGCGTCGACGCGGTGCAGCGGCACGGCCCCGCCGAGTTCCTCGGGGCCGAACGCATTGGCCTCGGGCAGGTCGCGCAGCGACACGGCCTGCTCGGGGAAGCCGTCGCGCTGCCAGCCGGCCCACACCAGGGTGGCGCCGCCGATCGGCACCGCCCCTTCGGCCAGACAGCGCTGTGCTTCGGACACCGAGGAGGGAAGACGCAACTGCACGACGACCGACCTGCCTTCCCTGGGAGTTCGGGGGCGGACCTCGTCCGGGTCCGCTCCGCGTGATCAGTGGCAGAACGGATTCTGCCCAGTGGCACGGGGGCGCATACAGGGCTCATCGCCGCACCGCGCGCCACCGCGGCTCCCGCGTCCCGCGGTCGTCAGGCGGTCGGCGTCAGCCAGGGCAGCGGGTCGGTGTAGTAGCCGTCGTAGATCACCTCGAAGTGCAGATGCGGGCCGGTTGACAGGCCGGTGGAGCCGACCTGCCCGACCGGGTCGCCGGTGCGCACCGTCTGCCCGGCCGTGACCTGGAGTAGGGAGAGGTGGCTGTACGTCGTCTCCAGGCGTTTGCCGTCGATGAGTCCGTGGTCGACGACGACGCGGTTGCCGTACGCCTTGGTCATGGCCGCGAACACCACCCGGCCGTCGCGGGCGGCGGACGCCCGGGCGCCCCGGGGCGCGCCGAAGTCCACGCCGGTGTGGAGCTTGGTGACGCCGGTGAGCGGGTGGGTGCGGGAGCCGTAGGGCGAGGTGACCGTGAGGGTGGTGGTGGGGGCCGCGAGGATCGTGTTCGCCGGGGCGGGGGCGCCGCCGCTCGGGTCCTCCCGGTCGAAGTCCGCGTAGACCGCGAGCCGTGACGTCACCTCGTCGAGGTAGGTCCTGGCGGCGGCCGGGACCTTGCCCGCGTCGGCCACGGCGTCCGCGCCGACCGCGTAGGCGGCCAGAGTGAGGTCGGCGAGGTCGCCGTTGACCTTGCCGTCGGTCCTGAGTTCGGTCAACCTGCGGGCCAGGGAGCAGTCCTGGCGGCCGAGCGCCATGATCGCGTCGGCGGGGTCGTGCGGCGAGGAGCGCCCGTTGCCGTCGTCGTCCCTGCCCCAGGTGCGCCAGGCGGCGGCGGTGAAGGCGGCGATCCCCTGTTCGCCGGAGGCGGCGGTCTCGTCGCTGAAGCCGGTGAGCTGGTCGATCTGGGCGGCGAGGAGGGACGGGGTGACGACCGGGCAGGCTCCGGCGGATGTGCGCAGCCAGGGGCCGTAGGTCGCGTTGACGCCGCCGGCCGCGTCGTCCTGGGAGGTCACCCCGGTGTCCTCGTCGCCGGGGAGTCCGCCGGTCAGCGCGAGGAAGCCGGCCACGGCGGAGAGGGTGAGCAGCGCGGGCAGCACCACGACGGTGAAGAGGCCGGGCCCGCGTCGGCGGGGTGCGGGCGCGACCGTGCGGCCGGCCGGTCGGGAAGCGCCCGCCACCTGCTCCGGGGGCGCCTCGACTGCCTGGTCGTCGCTCATGCGGCACGCCCCTGACGACGTGTCACCGGCCGCTGCGGGAAAGTGCGGTTGTTCACGAACGGACGGTAGCCGCGGTCCCGCCGTCCGTCACCGGCCGCAGGGGCAGACCTGCTGCCCCTGCGGGCAACGGCCGTCGCGGCGCGTCCCGTTCGGGGCGACGGAAGGCGCGGAGACGGCACATGCCGACGACCGGCGCCCTCCGCGGACCGGCCCCGCCCGCCCGGCCGGAAGGCCGGGAGACGGCCGCTCACGAGCAGCAACCGTCCCGCGCAGGTCCGTTCAGTCCCGCGGCAGGGCAGGGGGCGGTGCCGCCGGCGGTCGGTCGCCGACGGCGCTCGGTTCAGTCCACGACGACGAGCAGGTCGCCGCCCTCCACCTGCTGGATGCGGTTGATGGCGAGCCGGCCGACGCGGCCGGCCTTCGGCGCGGTGATCGTGGCCTCCATCTTCATCGCCTCGATGGTGGCGATCGTCGCGCCGACCTCCACCTCGTCGCCCTCGGCGACCGCCAGGGTGACCACGCCGGCGAACGGTGCGGCGACGTGCCCGGCGTTGCCCCGGTCGGCCTTCTCGGTGACCGGCACGTCGGAGGCGGCCGCCTTGTCGCGGACCTGGATGGGCCGCAACTGGCCGTTGAGGGACGACATCACGGTGCGCATGCCCCGTTCGTCGGCCTCGCCGACGGCCTGGAGCTCGATCAGGAGCCGCACGCCGGGCTCCAGGTCGACGGCGTACTCCTTGCCCGGGCGCAGACCGTAGAAGAAGTCCTTGCTGTCGAGGACGCTGGTGTCGCCGTAGGCCTGGCGGTGGTTGTCGAAGTCGCGCGTCGGGCCGGGGAAGAGCAGCCGGTTGAGGGTGGCGCGGGGGGTCTTCTCGAGGCCCTCGCGGTCCTCGGCGCTCAGCTCCTGGACGGGCTTGGCGTCCGCGCGGCCCTGGAGCGCCTTGCTGCGGAAGGGCTCGGGCCAGCCGCCGGGCGGGGTGCCGAGTTCGCCGCGCAGGAAGCCGATGACGGAGTCGGGGATGTCGTAGCGGTCGGGCGCCGCCTCGAAGTCGTGCGGGTCGACTCCGGCGCCGACCAGGTGCAGGGCGAGGTCGCCGACGACCTTGGAGGACGGGGTGACCTTGACCAGGTGGCCGAGGATGCGGTCGGCGGCGGCGTACATGGCCTCGATGTCCTCGAAGCGGTCGCCGAGGCCGAGCGCGACGGCCTGGGTGCGCAGGTTGGAGAGCTGCCCGCCGGGGATCTCGTGGTGGTAGACGCGCCCGGTCGGGGAGGCGAGGCCCGCCTCGAAGGGCGCGTAGATGCGGCGCACGCCCTCCCAGTACGGTTCCAGGTCGCCGACGGCCTGGAGGTCGAGGCCGGTGGGCCGCTCGGAGTGGTCGGTCGCGGCGACGAGCGCCGACAGGGAGGGCTGTGAGGTCGTGCCCGCCATGGAGGCCACGGCGCCGTCGACGGCGTCCGCGCCCGCCTGGATCGCGGCGAGGTAGGTGGCGAGCTGGCCGCCCGCGGTGTCGTGGGTGTGCAGGTGCACCGGCAGGTCGAACTCGCGGCGCAGCGCCGAGACGAGCTTCGCGGCGGCCGGGGCGCGCAGCAGGCCCGCCATGTCCTTGACGGCCAGGACGTGCGCGCCGGCCTCGACGATCTGCTCGGCGAGCCGCAGGTAGTAGTCGAGGGTGTACAGGCGCTCGTTCGGGTCGGACAGGTCGGAGGTGTAGCACAGGGCGACCTCGGCGACCGCCGTGCCCGTCTCCCGGACGGCGTCGATGGCGGGCCGCATCTGGCCGACGTCGTTGAGCGCGTCGAAGATGCGGAAGACGTCGATGCCGGTGGCGGCGGCCTCGTGGACGAAGGCGTCGGTCACCTCGGTCGGGTAGGGCGTGTAGCCGACGGTGTTGCGGCCGCGCAGCAGCATCTGGAGGCAGATGTTGGGGACGGCCTCGCGCAGGGCGGCGAGCCGCTCCCAGGGGTCCTCGGCGAGGAAGCGCAGGGCGACGTCGTAGGTGGCGCCGCCCCAGCATTCCAGGGACAGCAGCTGGGGCAGGGTGTGGGCGACCAGGGGGGCGGAGGCGAGCAGGTCCTTGGTGCGCACGCGGGTGGCGAGCAGGGACTGGTGGGCGTCGCGGAAGGTGGTGTCGGTGACGCCGATGGTGGGCGACTCGCGCAGCCAGCGGGCGAAGCCCTCGGGGCCGAGGTGGACCAGGCGCTGGCGGGAGCCGGCGGGCGGCTCGCCCGCGGGCGTCGCGGGCAGCTTGGCGGCCGGGTCGATCAGCTCGGGCCGCTCGCCGTGGGGCTTGTTGACCGTGACGTCGGCGAGGTAGGTGAGCAGCTTGGTGCCGCGGTCGGCCGAGGAGCGGGCGGTCAGCAGGTGGGGCCGCTGTTCGATGAACGACGTGGTGACGCGTCCGGCCTGGAAGTCGGCGTCGTCGAGGACGGCCTGGAGGAAGGGGATGTTGGTGGCCACGCCGCGGATGCGGAACTCGGCGACGGCGCGCCGGGCCCGGCCGATGGCGGTGGGGAAGTCGCGGCCCCGGCAGGTGAGTTTGACGAGCATGGAGTCGAAGTGGGCGCTGATCTCCGTGCCGGCGTGGGTGGTGCCGCCGTCGAGGCGGATGCCGGAGCCGCCCGGGGAGCGGTAGGCGCTGATGCGGCCGGTGTCGGGGCGGAACCCGTTGGCGGGGTCCTCGGTGGTGATACGGCACTGAAGGGCCGCGCCGTGCAGGGTGACCGTCTCCTGCGACAGGCCGAGGTCGGCGAGCGTCTCGCCGGCGGCGATGCGCAGCTGGGCCTGGACGAGGTCGACGTCGGTGACCTCCTCGGTCACCGTGTGCTCGACCTGGATGCGGGGGTTCATCTCGATGAAGACGTGGTTGCCGGCGGGGTCGAGGAGGAACTCGACGGTGCCGGCGTTGCGGTAGCCGATCTGGCGGGCGAAGCGCACCGCGTCGGCGCAGATGCGGTCGCGCAGCTCCGGGTCGAGGTCGGGCGCGGGGGCCATCTCGATGACCTTCTGATGGCGGCGCTGGAGGGAGCAGTCGCGCTCGAAGAGGTGGATGACGTCGCCCTCGCCGTCGGCGAGGATCTGCACCTCGATGTGGCGGGGGTCGACGACGGCCTTCTCGAGGAAGACGGTGGGGTCGCCGAACGCGGAGGCCGCCTCGCGGGAGGCCGCCTCGATGGACTCGCGCAGCTGGGCCGGGTCCGCGACCCGGCGCATGCCGCGTCCGCCGCCGCCCGCGACCGCCTTCACGAACACGGGGAAGCCGATGTCCTCGGCGGCCCGGACGAGTTCGTCGACGTCGTTGGAGGGCGCGGAGGAGCCGAGGACGGGCACGCCGGCCGCGCGGGCCGCGGCCACCGCGCTGGCCTTGTTGCCGGTCAGTTCGAGCGTGCGGGCGTCGGGGCCCACGAAGGTGATGCCCGCCTCCTCGCACGCCCGGGCGAGTTCGGGGTTCTCCGAGAGGAACCCGTAGCCCGGGTAGACGGCGTCCGCGCCCGCCCGCCGGGCGGCGGCCACGATCTCCTCGACGGAGAGGTACGCCCGGACGGGATGGCCCGGCTCTCCGATCTCGTACGCCTCGTCGGCTTTGAGCCGGTGCAGCGAATTGCGGTCCTCGTGGGGGAAGACGGCGACCGTGCGCGCGCCCAGCTCATAGCCGGCGCGAAACGCACGGATCGCGATCTCACCACGGTTGGCGACCAGCACCTTGCGGAACATCGTGGACCCCTTCAGCCTGCCGGTGACGGGACCCATCGTGGCGGTGGGTGACCGTGTTGGCCATGTGAGTCGGGCCACTCACGCCATGTTCCCCTCGATCGGACCGTACCGGCCGGTCGGGGCGGGCCCGCGTCCTTCCTTCGGCCGGCGCCGGTACGGGCCGAACGGATCCTCAATGTTCGGCCTGTCGGACGTCGTTCGAAAAGTATTGACGCGGGCATGTACACCGTTTGACACTCCTGCAACATCACGTCACACGGCTGAAACGGCGGTCCCCCCATGGCGCACAGACATCGACTCCGCGGCCGGACGCGACACGGGACGGGACAGCTCGCCGCACTTACCGCCGTGGCCCTGCTCGTGGGCCTGGCCGGCACGGCGGTTCCCGCGGGGGCCACGGAGGCCGCCGACGTGACCGAGGGTCTGGCCCTCTGGTACAAGTTCGACGGCGCCTCGGGCACGACGGTCCCCGACGCCTCGGGCCACGGACTGAACGGCACGGTCAACGGGACCGCCGACTTCTCCTCGTCCGGCCAGGGCCTCTCCTTCAACGGCTCCGACACCTACGTCAAGATGCCGAACGACGTGATGAAGGGCATGACGTCCATCAGCGTCGCGATGGACGTGAAGATGGACACCGCGCAGGCCACGCCGTACTTCCTCTACGGGTTCGGCAACACCAGCGGCGGCAACGGCAACGGCTACCTGTTCGCCACGGGCAATTCCCTTCGCGCCTCGATCGCGACCGGCAACTGGTCGACCGAGCAGAACATCAAGCCCGCCGACTCCCACAACCTGGCGCGCGGCGTGTGGAAGCACCTCACGTACACCCAGGCCGGCACCACGGGCGTGCTGTACGAGGACGGCGTCGAGGTCGCCCGCAACACGTCGGTGACCATCACCCCCGGCGCGATCGGCTCGGGCACGACCACGGCCAACGCCGTCGGCAAGTCCGTCTACTCGGGCGACCGCCTGTTCAAGGGCAGCATGCGCGACTTCCGCGTGTACAACCGCGCCCTGGACGCCGGCGAGGTCGAGCAGCTCTCCCTGCCGGTCGCCACCCAGGGCGTCGCGGACGACAAGGCCGCGCTGACCCTCGGCGACACGAGCGCCGTCACCGCCGACCTGACCCTGCCGACGACCGGCCCGGCCGGCGGCTCCCTCATCACCTGGTCCAGCGACCACCCCGGCGTGGTGTCCGACGCGGGCAAGGTGACCCGCCCGGCCGCGGGTGAGCCCGACGGTCACGCCACCCTCACCGCGACCCTGAAGAAGGGCTCCGTCTCCGCCACCCGGGCCTTCGACGTCACGGTCCTGCCGGCCCTCGACGACAAGGGCGCCACCGAGCAGGCCGCCGAGGCCCTCACCGTCCACAACCTGGACGACGCGCGCGGCAACCTCACCCTTCCCGCGACGGGCGCGTACGGGACCACCGTGACCTGGTCCTCCGCCGCGCAGGACGTCGTGTCCGCCGACGGCGTGGTGCACCGCCCCGCGCACGGGGCCGGCGCCGCCACGGCCGCCCTGACCGCGACGGTCGCCAAGGGCGAGGCGCGGACCACCCGCACGTTCACCGCGAAGGTCCCCGAACTCCCCGTGAAGGAAGCCCTCAAGGGCTACATGTTCAGCTACTTCACCGGCGAGGGCACCGCGGACGGCGAGCAGCTCTACGCGGCCCTCAGCAAGGGCGACGACCCGCTGAAGTGGCGTGAGCTGAACGACGGCAAGCCCGTCCTGACCTCCACGCTCGGCGAGAAGGGCCTGCGCGACCCGTTCATCATCCGCTCCCCCGAGGGCGACAAGTTCTACCAGATCGCCACGGACCTCAGGATCTACGGCAACGGCGACTGGGACCGCTCGCAGCGCTCCGGCAGCAAGTCCATCATGGTGTGGGAGTCCACCGACCTCGTGCACTGGACGGACCAGCGCCTGGTGAAGGTCTCCCCGGACAGCGCCGGCAACACCTGGGCGCCGGAGGCGTTCTACGACTCCAAGCTCGGCCAGTACGTGGTGTTCTGGGCGTCGAAGCTGTACGACAACCCCGCGCACTCCGGTGACACCTACAACCGGATGATGTACGCCACCACCCGCGACTTCTACACCTTCAGCGAGCCCAAGGTCTGGATCGACCGCGGCTACTCGGTCATCGACTCCACCGTCATCCAGCACGACGGCACCTACTTCCGCCTGTCGAAGGACGAGCGCAACAACAGCTCCTCCACCCCCAACAGCAAGTTCGTCTTCGAGGAGAAGAGCGACTCGCTGCTCAACCCGTCCTGGACCGCGGTCGCCGAGGGCATCGGCAAGGGCGCGATGAACGCGGCCGAGGGGCCGCTGGTGTTCAAGTCCAACAGCGAGGAGAAGTGGTACGCCTTCCTCGACGAGTTCGGCGGCCGCGGCTACATCCCGTTCGAGACGACGGACCTCGCCTCGGGCAACTGGACTCCGTCCACCGGCTACGACCTGCCGTCGAAGCCGCGCCACGGGACCGTCCTGCCGGTGACGCAGGCAGAGTACGACCGACTGCTGCGCGCCTACCAGCCGGACCAGATCGTCACCGCCGTCGAGGACGTGCCGGTGAAGACGCGGATCGGCGAGGCGCCGGTGCTGCCGGCCACCGTCATCGCCACCTACGCCGACGGCGCGAAGCGGCCCGTCACCGTCACCTGGGAGAAGGTCGACCCGTCGCGGTACGCGCAGGCCGGCTCCTTCACGGTGAAGGGCGACCTGCCGGGCGACGCGGCGATCGACGTCCACGCCGACGTGACGGTCTCCGCCGAGGGCCCGGACGTGCCCGCCGACCTGCTCCTGCACTACGGCTTCGACGAGAGCGGCGGCAGCATCGTCCGTGACTCCAGCGGCCACGGCTACCACGGCACCTACGTCCGCACGCCCGCCTTCGGGACCGGCGTCGACGGCGGCTCGTTCAAGATGTCCGGCGGCTCCAGCACCTCCGACTCGCCGTACGTGAAGATTCCGAACGGAGTGCTCAAGGACGTCGGCAGCGTCACCGTCTCCACGTACGTCAAGTGGAAGGGCGGCGACAACTTCCAGTGGCTGTTCGGGCTCGGCCCCGACAGCGACAGGTACCTCTTCGCCACCCCCTCCAACGGCAGCGGCAAGCTGTTCTCCGCGATCACCAAGGCCACCTGGTCCGGTGAGAAGCAGATGATCGGCGGCGCGCAGCTCACCCCGGGCGAGTGGAAGCACCTCACCGTCACCCTCGACGGCGCGACCCAGACGGCGGTCCTCTACGTGGACGGCGCCGAAGCCGCCCGCGTGAACGGCGTCGCCGTCAAGCCGTCCGAGCTGTACGACGCGGCGAAGGACGCCTCGGGCTACATCGGCAAGTCCCTGTACTCGCCGGACCCGTACTTCGCGGGCGAGGTCGACGACTTCCGGATCTACAACCGGGCCCTGACGCCCGCCGAGGTCCTGGAACTCGCCGGCAACACCACCGGCATCGCCGCGGCGACCCACCCGGCGCTCAAGGTGGACGCGCTGATCGACGACAAGAACAGCACGATCGTCCTGCCGCTGACCCAGGGCAGCGACGTCACCGCCCTGGCCCCGCAGTTCACCCTGGCCCACGGCGCGGGCATCACCCCGGCCTCCGGCGCCCTGCGCGACTTCAGCAAGCCGCAGACCTACGAGGTGACCGGCTCCGACGGCGCGAAGCGCACCTGGACGGTGTCCGCGCTCATCATGAAGAGCCCGGTCCTGCCGGGCCTGAACGCCGACCCGAACATCGTCCGCTTCGGCGACACCTTCTACATGTACCCGACCACCGACGGCTTCGACGGCTGGAGCGGCACGCAGTTCAAGGCCTGGTCCTCCACCGACCTGTTGCACTGGACCGACCACGGCGTCATCCTCGACCTGGGGCCGGACGTGAGCTGGGCGGACAGCAGGGCCTGGGCGCCGACCATCGCCGAGAAGAACGGCAAGTACTACTTCTACTTCTGCGCCGACGCCAACATCGGCGTCGCCGTCTCCGACTCCCCCACCGGTCCCTTCAAGGACGCCCTCGGCAAGCCCCTGCTGAAGGCGGGCCAGTTCCCCGGTCAGATGATCGACCCGGCGGCCTTCACCGACGACGACGGCCAGTCGTACCTCTACTTCGGCAACGGCCACGGGTACGTCGTCCCGCTGAACGCCGACATGACGTCGATCGACACCGCGAAGGTCCAGGACATCACCCCGAGCGGCTACAACGAGGGCGCGTTCGTCGTCAAGCGCAGGGGCGTCTACTACTTCATGTGGTCGGAGAACGACACCCGGGACGAGAACTACCAGGTTGCCTACGCCACCGGTCCCTCCCCCAGCGGCCCGTGGACCAAGCGGGGCGTCATCCTGGAGAAGGACCTGTCCCTGGGCATCAAGGGCACCGGCCACCACTCGGTGGTCCAGGTCCCGGGCACGGACGACTGGTACATCGCCTACCACCGCTTCGCGATCCCCGGCGGTGACGGCACCCACCGTGAGACCACCGTCGACAAGCTGGAGTTCGACGCCGACGGGCTCATCAGGAAGGTCGTGCCCACGCTCACGAGCGTCGACCCGGTCGCCGTCGTGCACGCCGGCCCGGACGTCAAGGGCGCGGAGGGCGACCGGATCGCCCTGAACGGCACGCTCTCCGGGACGGGCAGCCCGAAGTGGACGGTCGAGAAGGGCGCGCCCTGCACGGTCGCCGCCCCGACGGCCGCCCGCACGACGGTCACCTGCACCGACGACGGCACGTTCACCCTCACCCTGACCGGTGGCCGCAGCACCGACACGGCCGTCGTCACGGTGGCCAACGCGGCGCCCTCGATCACCTCGGCCACCGGCCCCAAGTCGCCGGTGTCGGCCGGACGGCCGGCGGTCGTCACCGTCAGGTTCTCCGACGCGGGCGCCCGTGACACGCACACCTGCGTGGTCGACTTCAAGGACGGCGGCAAGCCGGCCAAGGGGGTCGTCACGGGGTCCGGCTGCCGGGCCGAGCACGTCTACTCCAGGGCGGGCCTCTTCCGTCCGGTGATCACCGTCAAGGACGACGACGGCGGCACGGCCGCGCTGACGCTGCCCGAGGTCGTCGTGTACGACCGGGCCGCCGGGCCGGTGGTGGGCTCGGGCCTGTCGGCGTCCCGCGGCAAGCCGTTCTTCTCCGTCTCGGCCGGGTACCTGCCCGGGGCCACCGCCCCGGCGGGCGTGGTCACCTTCAGCCTGAAGCAGGCGAAGCTGACGTTCCGGTCCGGTCATCTCGACTGGCTGGTCGTGTCCGGCAAGCAGGCGCTCCTCCAGGGCTCCGGCACCGTCAACGGCAAGAGCGGATACGGCTTCCGCGTCACCGCCACCGACAACCCGGACACCTTCCACATCAGGATCTGGAAGACGTCCGACGGGAAGGTCGTCCACGACACGGGCGTCATGACCCGGATCGCCGGCGTGATCAAGGTCGGGCCGGGCCACCACTGAGAAAGCCCCCGGCGCGTGAGCGCGCCGGGCGGTCAGCGTCACGGTTCATGGGCCTCCTGCCACCGCAGGGGGCCCATGCCCGTGCCGGGAACGCAACGGTGGACGGGCGGGGTGTGTGGGCCGCCGTCGGCCCTCCGTGCCGGGCCGGGCCGCTGGCGCGTCAGCGCGGGGTGCGGCTCCGGTCCGACGCGCGCGTGCGGAGCAGGACCGCTCCGGCGACCGCGGCCGCCGCCGCGCCGGCCGCGCACACGCCGCCGCGGGAGCGCCAGGACAGCACGGAGCCGACCGAGGCGGCGGACAGCACCGAGCCGGCGCTGAGCCAGGAGCCCACCGCGGCCACGGACGCGGCGGAGCCGACGGACCCCACCGACAGGAAGCTGCCGACCGAGCCGATCGAGAGGCAACTGCCCACGGAGCCGATCGACAGGAACGAGCCGACCGAGCCGACCGACAGCGTGGAGTCCCTCGACCACAGGGAACGCCGGGAAGCCCCGGCGCCCGCATGCTTCGCCCCAGATCTCCTCATGGCCCGAGCACAGGTCCGCGGGCCCCGGGACGACGGCCGGTCGCGTCGCCCGGCAGCCGGGCCCCGACGGTCACGGGGCCGGCCCCGGTCCGGTCGGCGGCGTCGGTCGGCGGCGCGCTCGGGCCCGCCGGCGCGGACGGCGGCGGGAGGACGGTGTCCGGGGTGTCGGGGGTGTCGTAGGGGTCGAACAGCGGGGCGGTGCCGGTCAGGTCCAGCAGGCGGGCCACCGGTGGACTCACCGTGCGCACGGCGACCGTCTTGCCCTCGCGCAGGCCGTCCTCCCGCGCGCCGAGCAGCACGTTCAGGGCGGAGCAGTCGCAGAAGGCGACCGCGTCGAGTTCGAGGTCGATCCCGTCGGCCGCGGCGCCGAGCGCTCCGTGCAGCGCCCGTTCCAGCCGCCCGGTCGTGTCCAGGTCGAGCTCTCCGCGCACGGTGACGACGACACGGCCGCCCGCGGGACGCACGCCGATCACGACACCGGCGTGCGGCGGACGGGGGCGGGCGGCGCCGTCCGCCCCGGCTGCCGTGCGGGCGTCCACGCCTGCGGCGTTCGCGTCATGGGCTGATTCCGGCATGACCGCCTCCCCGGTCACTCCACATGTCACCACCAGGGTCGCTCCCCATCCCGTCATACGTCAACCAATACACGAAATATAGTTCCGGTATTTGTATGCGTGAAGTCATGGACATAGGATTGCCCCATGGAAGGGGTGCCCGAGCCACACAACGGATGGACGTTTCTCACCAACCACGCGCGCGTGCTCGCCGTCATCGCGGACGACAACAGCGCCCGCATCCGGGACATCGCCGCGCACTGCCGGCTCACCGAACGCGCCGTGCAGAAGATCATCGCGGACCTGGAGCAGGACGGCTATCTCTCCCACACGCGGGAGGGGCGCGGCAACACCTACCGGATCGAGCCCGACCGGGTGCTGCGCCATCCCGCCGAGGCGGGGCTGAGCGTGGCGGCGCTGCTCTCCCTGCTGGCCCGGGACGAGGCGGCCCGCAACCGCCGCCCCGTGGCCGAGGCGAGCCGCCGACGGTCGTGACGGGCCCGCCCCCGACGCCCGGACCAGCGGCGCGAGGGCGGGCGAGAGACGAAGGTCACGACTGCGTATCGGACATTTAAGACCTCAATCTTCACGCCAGGCACACAAGTTGGCTAAGTTGACGCCAGGCCGTTCGACTGCCCGTCAGGGCAGGGGGCTTGAGGCGCCCGCAACAGGGGTCGCCCCGATTCCGCCGCCCAACCGCGGCGGGCACGGAAGGAGTACGTCTTCCATGGCGACGGATCGCAGCCCGCGCTCCCCAGGCAGCAGCGACGAGCCGAGTCGGGCGGAGATCCAGCAGCGGGTCAGTTCGCTCTACGACCGGGCCGAGAGCGACACGGGCACCTACAACGCGACACGCGCCATGTCGGGCCGCTCCCGCAAGGCGTCCCCTCCCGCCCCCGGCAACGGACGCCGCTCGGGCGATCCTTCGCTCGACGCGGTGGCCAGGCAGTGGTTCGACCGGGCCCGCGACCGGGTCGGGCCCACCGTCCCCGCCGTGCTGCCGACCGATCGGCTGCCGACCCCCGCACCCCGGCGGGCCCCGGCCGCGGAGCGCCCCGGTGACAGCGCCGTCGTGCGCGAGCTCGAGGCCGGGGTCCGACGGACGCCCGAGCTGACCGGGCGCGCGGTCGCCGCCCTGCCCGCGGTGCCCGAGCCCCGTCAGGGCGAGCCCAAGGCGCCGGCGCCGGCCGCCCTCCCCGCGCTCACGGCCGGGCCCGCCGCCCCCGCCCCTGCCGCCGCCGCGCCCGCGGACCGGCAGGCCTCGCTGAAGAGCACCAAGGAGCGCAACGGGCGCAAGCTCGCCACGGCCCGGGACATCCTGGCCCGCGCCGTGGGCCGCCCCGCTCCGGCCCTGCCCGCGGCCGCCCCGGCCCCGCTCCCGGCAGCCGCCCCCACGGCCGTCCTGCCGGTGCCCGACGCCCAAGCGGTCGCGGCCCAGCCGGTTCAGCAACCCTGGGACACCGCCGAACAGCAGGCCTTCCGGGCGGAGATCACGGCCGCGTGGGCGGGCCGCCCCGCCGCCGGTCCGCCCGACCCCACCGGCGCCGACGCGCTCCTCACCGCGACGGGCCCGCTCGCCGCCGTCACCACGACGTCGGGCTTCCCGGCGCGGACGGCGGACTTCGGCACCCAGGCACCGGCCTTCGCCGCCCCGGCCCCCGGCTTCGGCGCCCAGGCGCCGGCCGCCGCGCCCGCGTCGAATTTCGCCCCGTCCGAGGCCGCTCTCGTCGCGCCCGCCGCCTCGGGCCCCGACCCGCTCATGCCGCAACCGGCGTCCTTCGCGGCGCAGACCGGCGCCGCCCTGCCCGAACCGGGCCCGCGCGCATGGGAGTCCGGCATCCTCACGCCCGACGGCGGGACCGGCGGCCTCGCGGTCGCGAACGGCCACCCGGTCCCCGAACCGGCCTTCGCCGCCGCCCCGTCCGGCTACCCCGTGCCCGACTTCGGTCTCCCCATGGCGAATACGGGTCTCCAGGCGTCCGTCGCCGATGCGCTGACGGGCGGTTTCGGACAGCCGGCCGCCGGCCCGGTGGTCGCCGGGCCCCCGCCGGGCCAGGCCGCGGCCGAACTCCTGCCGACGGGACCCGAGTACGGCTTCGCCCCGGCGGCCGACGCGCTCACCATGGACCGGCCCGGCGTCACCGTCCCCGCGTGGGACGTGATCACCGTCGGCTCGGGGTACCCCGCCGTCGCGACCCCCGCGACCCCCGCGGCCCCCGCCGTTCCGCTCGCCGCCACCGTGGCGCCGGTCGCGGGCCCGGCCGACGCGACGTCCCGCACCACCGGCACGGCGTACCTGGGGAAGGCGGACAAGGCGCTCGCCTTCGCCCGCGCCCAGGTGGGCAGACCGTGCGTGTGGGGAGCCACCGGCCCCGAGTCCTACGACTGCTCCAGCCTCACCCAGGCCGCCTGGCGGGCCGCCGGGGTGACCCTGCCGCGGTCCGCCATCGACCAGGCGAAGGCCTTCACGCGGGTCAGCCTGGCCGATCTGCGCCCGGGCGACCTCGTCTTCTTCTTCGACGACCTCCGCCACACGGGCCTGTGCACGGGCGACGGCATGATGATCCACGCACCGGGCCCGGGCGCGTCCATCCGCGAGGAGGCGATCCTCCCGTTCGGCGAGGGCGCGCTGCGCGGCGCCGTCCGGCCCGCGTGAGGACGCGGGCGCCGCTGGCTCAGCCCACCGCGGATCCGGCCCGCACCTGGGCCCTTCTGGCGTTGTTGTAGGCGCGCAGGAGGAGTTTGGACACGGCGCAGGGCGACCTGTCGAAGTGACACTGGCGGCAGGTGCGCGCGTGCTCCTCGTAAGCGGCGCGGGACTCCTGCAGGGCGTCCTCGGGAGTGGTCATGGGGGTCCTCCGAACGGAACGACGGTGTGCCGGGGCGTGGCTACTCGCGAGTAGGTTCCACGTCAAGAGGATTGGATCATGTTACTTACGGTAGTGAAAAACGCATGACCGGAACCGCACGTCACGACAGGGGGACCGACTTGACGGACCACGACGGACGGCGCGCGGCGCGGGTGTTCGACGCGCTGGGACCGGCCTACGAGACGGCGTTCGCTCACTCGCGGGCGCACCGCGCCTCGCTGGACTGGCTGCTCGGGCGGCTCGCGCCCGGCAGCCGCGTGCTGGACGTGGGCAGCGGGACCGGACGGCCGACGGCCGAGACCCTCGCCCGTGCGGGCCACGAGGTGCTGGGCGTCGACGTCTCCCCCGTCATGGTGGAGCTGGCGGCCCGGCAGGTGCCCGAGGCGCGGTTCCGCTGCGCCGACGCACGCGAACTCCCGTTGCCGGAGAACTCGTGGGACGCCGTCTGCGTCTACTTCTCCCTGCTGCAACTGGACCGCGCGCAGCAGGCGGAACTGGTCGGCAGGCTGGCGCGGGCCGTGCGGCCGGGGGGCAGCCTGGTGCTGGCGACCGTGCCGCTCGACGTCGAGGGCGTCGACGCCGTCTTCATGGGGCAGCCGGTGCGGGTGACCAGCTTCGCGGGCGAGGCGCTCGTCGAGCTGGTCACCCGGGCGGGTCTGACCGTGCTGGCCGAGGAGAACGTGCTGTTCACCCCCGACCATCCCGAGGCCGTGGCCGAGCCGCACCTCTTCCTTCACTGCGGCCGCCCCGAGACGGCCGCGGGGTAGGCGGGCAGAAGAGCGGGCGGCGGGCCGGCCCGGACGGCGGGGCCGCTCAGCTCCTCGCCGCGCGGGCCGCCAGCCCGACGACCAGCGCCGCCGAGCCCGTGCCCAGCAGGGCGCCGGCCACCACGTCACCGGGGTAGTGCACGCCGGTGTGGACCCGCGAATAGCCGACCGCGCAGGCCAGCAGCCCCAGCGGGACGGCGGCGACCGGCAGGGTGGGGCCCACGGCGGCCGCGAACGCCACGGCCGACGCCGTGTGCCCGGACGGGAACGACGCCGAGTGCGGCATCGGCACGTGCCGCCCCGGGAACGGTGAGTCCTCGGCACGGTGCGGACGCGGGCGGCGCACCAGCTTCTTGCCGAGGAGGTTGGCGGACGCCGAGGCCACGCCGATGGCGGCCACGCCCAGCACGGCGGCCCGGCGCGGGCGGCCCCGGCGCAGCGACAGCGCGGTCGCGACGGCGAAGGACAGCTTGGAGTGGTCGGCCGCCGCCGACAGCCGGCGCAGGGCGCTGTCCAGGGTGGGCGTCCTGGTCACGGTGACCGCCTCGTACAGGGCCTGGTCCAGCGTGACGAGGTCGGTGACCAGGCTCCGGGCGGAAAGCTTCGGGCGGCGGTCAGACATCGTAGGCCTCCTTGACGGTGCGGGGGTCGGGACGGCCGAGGGCCAGGCGGACGATCCGCCGCCAGTCGACCGTGGGGGGAGCGTAGGCGGCGCCCGGCCGGTGCCGGGGCACCCTGACCCGCAGCGCGGCGGGCCGTACCGTGCAGACGACGGGGGTGGCCAGTTCGAGGGCCTCGCCGTCGACGGCGACCGCTATGCGCTCCCGGTCGGCCTCGACGACGACGCGCCGGGAGGTCACGGAGGTGATGCCGCCCGCCCGCTCGCCCAGCAGCGCGATCTCGGCGGCCTGCGCCGCGCCCTCGACCCGCACGCCGATCACCCCGAGCAGGCCGGCGTCCAGCCGGGGGCGGCGGCCGCCGCCCAGCGGATCGGCGCGCGCGTACGCGTTGTTGCTGACCAGCAGGGCCTGCGGGGCGTGCAGCTCGGTGTCGTCCGTGCGGACGTGCAGGACCGGCGCCGCGTCGCCCTGGAGCAGGTCCGGCAGATGGTCGAGGGCGGTCGCGGCCTTGGCGTCGCGGTAGTCGGGGCTCTGCACTATCTCCGCGTACGCGCCGAAGGAGACGGTGTTGACGAAGGCGCGCCCGCTGACGTCGCCGAGGTCCACGCGCAGTTCGACGCCGCTGGTGAGGGCGTCCAGGCTGAGCACGGGATCGGTGCGGTCGAGGCCGAGGTCCATCGCGAAGTGGTTGCGGGTGCCGGCGGCGACCACCAGGAACGGCACGTCGTGTTCGGCGGCCACGGCCGCGACCAGCGCCTGCGTGCCGTCGCCGCCCGCGACGCCGAGCAGGTCCGCGCCGTCGGCGACGGCCCGGCGGGCCTCCTCCGCCGGATCGGTGTAGGTGTCGTCGGCCCCGAGCACGATCACCCGGGCGCCGAGCGCCTCGGCGCGCTCGACCAGACGGTGCTTGACCACCTTGCCGCCGCCCGAGCGCACGTTCATGATCAGCACCGGGCGGCGCGGCGGCGGGGTCCTGCGGCCGTGGGTGCCCTTGGGGCGGCGCACGCTGCGCAGCGAGGCGCGGGCCGAGGCCAGCGCGCCGGCCCACAGGGCGAGCGCGCCCACGGCCACCGGCCACAGCCCGGACAGCGCGTACAGCACCATGACGCCCACGGGCGCGGCGAGGGCCACCACGGCCCCGAACAGGCGGGCTCCGCCCCGGTGCGCCAGCATCCACCACACGCCGGCCCCGGCCACGGCGAGCAGCGCGAACCCGGAGAGCAGGATCAGCCAGCCGCCCGCGCCCGCGCCCGCCAGCACCACGGCCGCGCACCCGGTGACCAGGAACAGCGCGAGCCGGGCCCAGCCCCGCGCGCGGGCGACGGCGTCCCGCCGCAACGGGCCGATGTGCGCCAGCGCCCACTTCGTCGTACGTGTCTCGTTCACCGTGCGCCCGCCATGCTCCGTGGCTCCTCGTTGTGCGTCGACAGCGCTGACGATCTCGGTCAATTGTCCATGGCCGGGCGGCATGGTGTGACCGGGCTCCCGCGGTCGGGTGCGGCGGTGCGACGGGCCCGCCCCGGACGGAAGCACACGAGCAGGGGCCCGTCGGCGGTCCGACGGGCCCCTGCTCGTGCGTTTCGGGGTCAGGCGCGCCTGGTGCTGCGGCGCAGGACGACGAAGCCGCCGATCACCAGCAGGGCTCCCAGCGCGCCGGGCCACAGGTTGGCGCCGGTCTCGGCGAGGCCGCCCTGGACCGCCTGGGGCTCGGTGCCGCCGACGGCGGAGCCGGAGCCCGTGTCGGCCGGGGGCGTGGAGTCGCCGGACGAGGGCGTGGGGGCGGCGGACTCCGGAGCGGTCGCCGGGGCGCCGATCTCACTGCCCGAGCCCGCGGCGGGCGCCGACGCGGGGGCCGAGACGGCCGCCTTGGGCGAGGGCTTGGTGTAGACGCGCGGCGCGGTGCTCGCCTTCGCGGGCGCTCGGGGCGACTCGGGAGCCTGGGACTGCTGCGCGCCCCCCTGCCCCTTACCCTCGTCACCGCTGCCGTTGCCGGCACCGGAGCCGTTGTTGCCGTCGTTGCCGCCGTTGGCGGAACCGTCGTTCCCGGAGCCGCCGCCGGCGGTGCCGTTGTCTCCGGTGTTGCCGCCGTTGCCGGTGTTCCCGCCGTTGCCGGTGTTCCCGCCGTTCCCGGTGTTCCCGCCGTTCCCGGTGTTCCCGCCGTTGCCGTCGCCGGTGCCGGCGTTCGCGGACCCGTCGTCACCGCCGTTGCCGTTCCCGGCGCCGTTGTCGCCGCCCTGGTCGCCGCCGTTGCCGCCGCCGTCGCCCGGCTTCGCGCCGGCGCCGCAGGTGCGGCCCTGGTTGATGCAGTCGACCATGTCCCGCATCAGCTTGTCGTCGAAGACGTTGATGAAGTCGCCGTGGTCCGTCACCGGCTTGTGCAGCTGCTCGGGGAAGGAGTCCACCGCGAACAGCGGGGTCGTCCTGCCGCCGTCCTGGAGGCTCGGCGCGTCGACGTCGTACACGATGCGCTGGACCAGCTGCGGCACCGCCTTGAAACCGTTGGGGCAGGAGCCGTCGGCGGCGGCGAAGGCCACGTGGGTGCGGTGGTTGGCGCTGTCGATGTTGGCGCCGTCCCAGCAGCTCTGGAAGCGGAAGGTGCGCACCACGTCGCTGCCGGCCGGGCAGAGCGGGTACTTGTCCTTGAGCTGGCGGTCCTCGAACCCGGTGCAGCTCCACGAGGCGTTGGCGTTGGCCGTGCCGTTGACGAAGGCCTTGGCGTCGCCGGTGATGATGCGCAGCAGCCGGGGCATGGCGGTGACCCGGGAGCGCGGGTTGCCGACGAAGGTCAGCGTGACGTCCTTGGCGGTGACGATCTTGCCGGCGTTGCCCTCGACCCCGCCGCCGGGGCTGCCCGCGTCCCGCTCCTGGTCGCCGTTCTGCAGGCGCAGGACGGGCCAGTAGTAGGTCGACTT
Organism: Streptomyces sp. NBC_00704; assembly: GCF_036226605.1. NCBI lineage: Bacteria > Bacillati > Actinomycetota > Actinomycetes > Kitasatosporales > Streptomycetaceae > Streptomyces > Streptomyces sp. NBC_00704. The sequence continues at coordinate 7,336,541 of NZ_CP109000.1, read as the reverse complement.
GTCGCCCTGGTCGACGCAGCTCGTCTCGGCCTTCGCCAGATCGTCGTCGGAGGCGAAGGCGCTGTTGGACTGGTTGCCGATGTAGTCGTGGAAGTGGTGGGCGCCGTTGGAGACGCCCGGCGCGACGATCACGTTGTCCGAGTTGAACAACCCGTTGGCGTTGACTCCGCAGTTGCTCGTGAACGTGCCGCGGGAGGGGCCGGACGCCGGGTCCGGGGTCTGCGAGGGCTGGACGGACTTGATGTCCGCGTAGTCCGCGGCCACCGGCCCGTTGCCGGCCTGGCCGCCGTTGCCCTGCTGGCCCTCGCCGCCCTGCTGGCCGTCGCCGTTCTGGCCGTCGTCGCCGTTCTGGCCCTGGTCGCCGTTCTGGTCGCCGTTCTGGCCGCCGTCCTGGTTCTCGTCGCCGTTGCCGTCGGCGCCCCCGTCGGCCTGGTCGTTCGAGGCGCGCAGGGTGCAGGCGGCGAGGGACTCCAGGCCCTCCGGGCGGTCGCCGACGCGGTCGATGGCGACCGCGATGCGTTCGAGGGTCGCGCCGCGCTTCTCCTTCAGCGGGTTCATCACCGCGTTGTCGGCGAAGCCGGCATCCTGCTGCACGGCCTGCGCCGAGTCCTGGAGTTGGCGGTAGGCCGCGGCGATCTGCTCGTCGAGCCGGGCGAGTTCGCGGTCGACGTCGGCGGACGCCGCTTCGGGCACGTCGGTGAGTTTGCTGCCCACGTCCGGACAGTCCACGGTGACGGCGCTGTTGCCGGCCCGCCGGGTCGTGTTGCCGTCGGAGCCGTCCTCGGTGGCCGAGGCGTACACGTTCGCCGCCATCAGGCCGCCGCCGCCCAGCATGAGGGCCGCGGCCAGGAAGGTCGCGCGTCGTCCGCCCGTCGGGCGTCTGCGCCTGTTGTGTACCAAGGAGTGCTCCTACGCGTCGTGGGCGGCCATGGACAGGAAATCCCCCGGCTCAATACGCGGCCGGACCCAGAAGTGTTCAACCGCACCACGCATTCATAGCAACATCTCAGACACGCCCGGCGGCGCGCCCCTTCACCGCCGCCTCCGGACCGTCCCCCGCAGGCAGGGCGGAGCCCGGGGACGGCGATCGCCCCCGGCGGCGGGCGCGTTCGTGCAGCAGGCCCATGACGAGGGCCGCGGCCACCGCGAGCAGATGCTCGCGACCGGCCAGGTTCGGCTTGGCGATCGACTCCAGCACCATCGAACCGCCGGTGAGCAGGAAGACGACGGGCGCGCGGCGCACGACCGAGAGGAAGGTGAACAGTCCGACGACGGCCGCGGACGGACCGGTGTCGAGCACGTGGCCCGCCTCGGGCGGCAGGCCGAACCCCCACCAGCCCGGCCCCATCGCGAGCATCACCCGTACCGAGAGCGTGCCCGCCAGGGTGGACGCGTAGGCGACGAGCAGGGTCCGGCGGCGGCCGAGGGCGAGTTCGGCGAGGGCGAAGGCGAGGAAGAGCTGGGTGAGGCCGGCCCACACGGGCAGGTCGAGCGCGGGCACGTAGAGGGACACCGGGGTGCGCAGCAGGGCCAGCCACAGGGGCACGTCGCCCTGGACGCCGCCGACGGCGCGCACGGCCGTCGCGCCCGCGGGGTGCTGGGCCAGGGCGTGGAAGAAGATCACGCCGAGGCACGCCACTACGGCCAGCAGCAGCGCGCCGGGACCGCGCCGGCGCAGCTCGCGCAGCGGGCCGGCCACGATGCCGTGCCACTCGTTCCGCAGGGTGCGGCCGGCGAACCGGGCGGCGCGGGACGGCGCACCGTCGCGCGGCGCGTCCCGGCCGCCGCGCCGCGGCCGCCGCCCGGCGCGATCCTCCAGGGCGCGGTCCTTCGGGGCGCGGTCCTCCGGGGCGCGGTGGTGTCCGGCGCGGTCCTCGCGGGCGCGGTCGGGCGCGGCGCGGTCGCGAGGCCGTTCCACTTCGGGACGCAGGATGCTCAAGGTCTCCCCCACACACTCGTCGCGCGACGCTTCGCGCGAGTCACGTTCTGGAGGACGCAAAGACGTGGCCGGAGGCTTACTCGTGTGCCGGGCGTCTCTCTCGCATCGCGGAGCGGAGCGGCGCGGGCACCGTCGGTGAGGCCTGACTGCCGGTCACCGCGCTGTCACACGGGTGGGCTACTGTCACGTCCGTGGAACGCACTGACCAGCGGAACATGACCCCGGCCAGGTTACGTCGTCCGGTGGGCCCGACCGGCCCCGGCGCCCCGGCCGCCCACCCTCTCCCGAGCGATCGCCGCGTGACCCGCCGCCCGCCCGCGGAAGCCAGACCCGCCGCCGGACCCGCGCACCGCGCGGAGGCCGGCCCTCGTGACGGCCCGGCGCCCGTGCTGCTGGCCGACGGCCTCCTCACCGAGCGGCTCGCCCTGGAGGCGCCGCGGGAGACCAGGGTCGTCGTGACGGACTACGAGATCCCGCCGGGCGGGTCGCTGCCCTGGCACTACCACGAGGGCCGGGTGGTGGCCGTGGTGACGGCCGGCGTGCTGACCCGGACCCTGGCGGACGGCTCCGAGTGCGTGACGCCCGCGGGCGGATGCATCGTCGAGCCGGTCGGACCGCAGGGCGTGCACATGGCGGAGAACCGGGAGCCGGATCCGCTGCGGATCTGCGCCATGTTCTTCCTGCCACGAGGCGCCGCGCTGTCTACGCGCGCAGCCCCCCGCTCTCGGCCGGCAACGACTGACCCGCGCGCCGACCGGGACGGCGGGCACCGCGTACGGCGGGGGCCCGCGTACGGCCGCGCGTCGCGGGGACGCGCCGGGGTGTGCCGGCCGTCGTGGCGCTGCGGAAGCCGGGCGGCGGCGCGGTGCGGGCGGGCCGGGTCGCGCCGCCGCGCCGAGCGACGCGGGGCCGTGCCACGTACGGCCTGCGCGTCGCCGGGCACGCGGAGCCGTGCCGCGTGCGGTCGGCGCGACGCGGGCGCGCAGGGCGGGCCGCAGCGGCGCTGAGGCCAGGCGGCGGCGCGGCCCGACCGAGTCGCGCCGCCGCGCCGAGCGACGCGGGGCCGTGCCACGTACGGCCTGCGCGTTGCCGGGCACGCGCTGGCCGTGCCGCGTACGGCCGGCGCTACGCGTGGCGCGCGGGGCAGGCCCGCAACGGCGCTGAAGCCGGGCGGCGGCGCGGCGCGGGCGGGCCGGGTCGCGCCGCGCGACGGGGGGCCGTGCCGCGTACGCCTGCGCGTCGCGGGGGTGTGCCGTCGTGGCGCTGCGGAAGCCGGGCGGCGGCGCGGCGCGGGCGGGCCGGGTCGCGACGTCGGGTCGCGCGGTTCAGGTGTGCGGGCGGCGGCCCGGCTCCTGGGCGGGGAAGCTCTGCTCGGCGCCCGGCAGCGCGGGCCTCGGCAGGGTGGCGACCTCTTCCTGCGCCCTGAGCAGTTGCTCGGCCGTGTCGTCGGGCAGCGCGGGCGCGAGCGGCTCGGGCGCGTCGAAGCGGAAGACCGAGGTGAGGTCGCCGAACGCGCCGCGCCGCCAGGCGCTGATGTTGGGCTCCCCGACGCCCGTGACGGTTTCGAGGAATCGCAGGGTGGAGGTGTGGTCGAAGGCCTCGGAGGCGACCCAGCCGCCGACGGTCCAGGGCGAGACGATGATCGCCGGGACCCGGAAGCCTCCCCCCACGGGTGCTCCCGCGACGAACTCGCCGGGGGTGCCGGCCGGCGGGGTCGGCGGTGGGACGTGGTCGAACAGCCCGTCGTTCTCGTCGTAGTTCAGGATGAACGCGGTCTTGGCCCAGACGGCCGGGTCGGCGGCGACCGCCTCGATCTTGGAGGCGACGAAGGCCGCGCCGGCCGCCGGCAGGAAGTCCGGGTGCTCCGACTGGTGGCCGGGCGGGATGATCCAGGACACCGTCGGCAGCCGGTCGTTGCGGGCGTCGTCCTCGAACGTGCCCTCCGGCTGGGGCCGGACGCCGCGCTCGTACAGGTCGGAGCCGGGCAGGGCGTCCCGGAACGCGGCGAACTGCTCCAGCAGGTTGCAGCCGTAGTCGTCCTCCTGCTGGTACACCTTCCAGCTCACCCCGGCCGCCTGGAGCCGTTCCGCGTAGGTCGTCCAGCCGAACGGCGTGGGGGCGGAGTTGCGGATGACCGGGCCGCCCTCCCGGCCGTCCGGGTCGATGCTGCCGGTCATCCACATCAGGCGGTTGGGCCACGTCGGGCCGAGGACCGAGCAGAAGTAGTGGTCGCAGACGGTGAAGGTCTCGGCGAGGGCGAACTGGAAGGGGATGTCCTCGCGCGTGTAGTAGCCCATGACGTACGGGCCGTCGGCGCCGTCGGCCGTGCGGTGGGCCGGCATCCAGCGGTCCATCCGGCCCCCGTTCCACGCCTCGTGCTGCACGGACCAGGCGTGGCTGGTGGACGGGATGGCCTGGGCGCTGGAGGTACGGGTGTCCAGGTGGAAGGGGAGGAGGTAGCCCTTCGGGTTCTGGGGGTCGGGCTGGTGGAAGACGGAGCGTCCGGTGTCGAGGGTGAGCGCTTGGGGGTCGGCGAAGCCGCGCACCCCGGACAGGGTGCCGAAGTAGTGGTCGAAGGAGCGGTTCTCCTGCATCAGCAGGACGACGTGTTCGACGTCGGCGAGGGATCCGCGGTCGGGGCGTCCGGCGGCGACGGCCTTCTGGACGCTCGGCGGGAGGAGGGAGAGGGCCGCGGCGCCCAGCGCGCCCGCGGCCGAGCCCAGCAGTCTTCGGCGGGTCAACTCGGCCATGTGTCGTGCCCCTTGCTGCGCGGAGGTGCCGATGGGAGAGCGGGCCCGTGCCCGCACCGGGCGGGCGCCTGCTCGCTTCGCGCCCGGGCCGGGGACACGCAGGCGGGGGAGCGGCGCCGCCGGTCCGGTGCGGGTGTGGAGCGCCGTCCAAGCGTGTGCGGCGCGCGTGCGGGCCGCGGTGGGCCCGTGCGCGGCCGCCGGTGCGGGTGACGCGCACGTCCGCCGGAACCCGGCCTCACGAGGATGCGGGGGCGGACGGCGGGGAGCGGCGCGTGCGGGTCAGCGGCGGTGCGGCGCGCGGGCGTTCAGGTCCACAGCTCCGAGCTGTCGCACACCCGGGCGCCCATGTTGCGCTCCATCATCTCCAGCGCGGCGTCCGCGAGGTCGGCGTGGATGTGGGCGACGGCGTCGCGCGGGACGGTGACGTCCAGGTGCCGGATGTGGGCGTCGAGGGCCGAGTACAGGATGCACTGCTCGGTGACCTGGCCGCACAGGACGAGGTGGTCGACGCCCTCCTGGTCGAGCAGGTAGGACAGCGGGGTCTCGAAGAAGACCGAGTGGCGTGCCTTGACGACGAAGAGCGACTCCTCGTCGGGGCGCAGCGGCTCGACGAGGTCGGCGTGCGGGCCCGCGAGGGCGGTGTCGAGCAGTTCGCCGTGGTGCGAGCGCCACTGACCGAAGTTGTCGTTGACGTAGACGACGGGGACGCCTGCGCGGCGGGCCCGCTCCAGCAGTCCGGTGGCCACCGGGACCACTCGGCGGGCCGAGGGCAGGAGCAGGTCGGCGTCGGGATGGTCGTAGGTGTTGATCATGTCGATGACGATCAGCGCGGTCTTGCTCATGCCGCTATGGGTTCCCGGTGGGGCGGGAATATGACGGCACATCACTCGTCCGCGCCGGGGACCGGCCGGGGTCCCGTTGCGGAACCCCGGCCGCCGTGGCCCGGTGGGCCGTCAGGGCGTCACCTCTCCTCGCGGAAGGAGACGTGCCGTCCGGCGACGGGGTCGTACTTGCGCAGGACCAGACGGTCGGCGTCGTTGCGGCGGTTCTTGCGCGTCGCGTAGGAGACGCCGGTGCCGGCGGTGGACCTGAGGGTGATGACGGGGCGCGCTGTGCTGCGGGCCATGGGGACCTCCTCTCACCGGCTCACACCTTTGAGCGGTGCATGCCAGTCACGCGGTTCAACGCGGGCGGTGTCCCGCGCATTCCCCGGCGGCGGCGGACGAGCGGGTTCCGGTTCCGGACGCGGAATTCCGGTGGCGGGGCCCACGGTCCCCTCGGTTACAGTGCTCCGCCGGCGTGGCGCCGGCGTCGAGAGGAGATTCAGCGGTGCGCTGTGGGGCGGGGAACGTGCGGAGCGGGCGGAACGTGCGGCGGGGACTGGTGCTGACGGCCCTGTTGACGGGGTTGCTGACGGGCTGTGCGGACGCGGAGGGCGGGAGCAGGGCGGCGGGCGCCGCGGGGGCGTCGGCCGCGGCGGGCGCGAAGACGGCCGCGCGCGGGGGGTCCGTGGGGGCCGCGGGGTCCGCCTGCGAGCTTCCGGTCGCCTTCGACGTCGCCGAGTTCTGGAAGGCCAAGGCCGTCGACGCGAAGGAGGCGTCCGCCGCCACCGGCGACCTGGCCGAACTGGCGGACGCGCTGCTGCGCCAGGGGCCCGTGACCATGGCCTGCGAGATCGACGCCAAGCCCGCGGGGAAGATCGGGTTCCTGCGCGTGTGGACCGGCGAGCCGGGCGACGCGGACGCCCGGACCGTGCTGGAGGGCTTCGTCGGAGCCGAGAAGGGGGCGAGCAAGGCCGTGTACCGCGCCTTCGCCTCGGGTGACGTCAAGGGCGCCGAGGTCGAGTACGTCACCACGAGCGAGCTGCTGGAGGAGAGCAAGACGGAGCGCGCGCTCGCCGTCACCACCCCCAGGGGGCCCGTGGTGCTGCATCTCGGCGGGATGGACACCCAGGAGCACGAGGCGATGCTCCCGGCGTACCGGCTGGCCAAGAGCACCCTGCGCGTCACCGCCGGCTGACGGGCGCCGGCGCCGGTTCCGGCCGGGCCGGTCAGCCGTCGAGCAGGGTGCGCATCCTCGCCGCGGCGCGCACGGCCGCCTCGCCGCAGCAGTTGTTGAACAGCACGTGCACCTGCTCGGCCCGCCCGGCCAGCTCGTGCACCCTCGGCGTCCACTCGTGCAGTTCCGCGTCGGTGTACTCGTGCCGGAAGCGGTCCTCCTTGCTGCCGGCGCCCCACGACCGGCTGCGGCCGTGCAGGCGGACGACGGCGAGCCGCTCGCAGGTCACGGGCGTGACGGGCGGTATCGCCGACGCCAGGGACTGCTCCATGTCGACGGCGACGGCGGCGAACCCGTGCGACCGCAGCAGGTCGGCGGTGATCCGCCGCTGCTCGGCGCCCCGCCACCAGTCCGGATGCCGGAACTCCACGCAGACCGGCCAGCCGGCGGTGCGCTCGGCGCACTGCGCGAGGAACGCGCGGGCGCGCACGCCGGGGCGGAACCACGGCGGGAACTGGAAGAGGACGGCGCCCAGCCGACCGGTCTCCCGCAGCGGGGCGATGCCGTCCGCGAACCTGCGCCACACCTCGTCCAGCGCCTTCGGGCCGCGCACGTCGTCGGGCAGCCCGGGCGGCAGCACCGCGGACCGGGTGGGGTGCCCGGTCAGCAGCGAGAAGGCCTTCACGTCGAACACGAAGCGCTCCGGTGTCCGCTGCGCCCACAGCCCGCTCGTGCGCTCCGTGGGCAGCGCGTAATAGGTCGCGTCGACCTCGACGACCGGGAAGCGTTCGGCGTAATGGCGCAACCGGCCCTCCGCGTCACGCCGGCCGGGGGGATACCAGCCGCTGGACACCAGGGCCCGGTCCGTCCACGAGCACGCGCCCACCAGAATCTCGCCCATGGCGGGGCGGATACCCCGCCCGGAGCGGTTCTCCCGGCCCGCGCGAGGATGCGCGTCCGGCCGGATGTGGCGCATTCTTGCTGTGTCGCCCACGCGCGGCACGGACGAGGTAGGGCCGATGACTGGGAGCGCCGGGGACGAGCGGAAGCCGTCCGGACCGCCGCCCGCGCTGCTGACCGGAACCGTGGCGGAGGCGCTGCGGACGGCGGAGGGCAGCGCCGGGGGCGTGTACCTGTGCGCCCGCACGCCCGGCCTGCTGCGGCTGGCCGTGCTGACCGGGCTGCCGGGCCCGCTGTTCCGCCCCTGGTGGCGGGTGAGCGTCGACCGGCCCTTCCCCGTGACCGAGGTGCACCGCACGGGCGTCCCGGTGGTCCTGGCCAACGCGGCGGAGTCGATGCGCCGCTATCCGCAGTTCGCCGCGGGCCTGCCGTTCCAGTTCGGCTCCCTGCACGTGCCCGTCACCGCGGGCGGGCGCTCCTTCGGAGTGCTGACCGTGCTGCGCCCCGCCGTCGCGGACGCGGCCGAGGCGCTGGCCGGGCGCGAGCGGCTGACGGAGGTGGCCGACGCCCTGGGGGCGGCCCTGCTGCGGCTGTCGGCCGACGGCCGGACCGTCACCTGGGACGACGAGCCGCTGTGCGTGCGGCCGCCGGCCGCGGGGCCCGCGCCCGGGCGCATCGGGCGGTTCTCCTGGGATCCGGCGACCGGCGCCGTCGCCGTGGACCGTCACGCGCGCGTGCTCCTCGGGCTGCCCGGCGGCGACTTCCCCGGCACGCTGGAAGCGCTGGTCCGGGCCGTCGACCCCACGGACGCCCTGCGGCTGCCCGGCCTGTTCACCCGCACGGCGCAGGGCGACCCGCCGCCGCTGCCGGTGCGGCTGCGCACCGTCGAGGGCGGTCTGCGGCTGCTGGAGCTGTGGGAGGCGGCGGGCGACGAGGGCCCGGCCGGCGCCCCCGCCGCGACCGTCGCCGCGCCGTCGCGCGTCGCCGGGGTGCTCCTCGACCCCGGTCCCGGCGCCCTCGCCGACGGAGCCGCCGACCTGCTCCCGGAGGGCGTGTTCTGCCTGGACCGGATGGGGTTCGTCGTCTACGCCAACCCGCGCGCCGGGCAGCTCCTGGGCGTGCCGCGCGACGTGCTGGTCGGCCGGTCCCTGTGGGACTCCGCGCCCTGGCTGAACCAGCCCACCTGCGAGGAACACCTGCGCAGCGTCCTGCTGGATCCCGAGCCGGCGCACTTCCATGTGCGCCGCCCCTCCCCCGGCGGCCGGCCACCGCGGGGAAGCCTCTACGAGGGGGACTGGCTGCGCGTCTCGCTGTATCCCGGCGCCGACCTCGTCACCTGCACCGCGATCCCGGCGAACCGGGTGCCGGACGACGGGGCTCCCGATCCCGCGGACACCGACGCCCCCGCGCCCGACATCGCCGCGTCGACCGCCCCCTTCTACCGGCCCATCGTGCTGGCCATCGCGCTGACGGAGGCGGTCACCGCCCGCCAGGTGTCGGCGGTGGTGATGCAGGAGCTGCTGCCGGCGTTCGGGAGCCGCATGCTGGCCATCTACCTGCTCCAGGAGCGCCACCTGTACCTGGCCTGGGAGTCCGGCTTCCCCAAGGGCTTCCTCGCGCCCTTCGAAGGGGTGGGCCTGGACGCCCGGCTGCCGGGGGTCGAGACGCTCACCACGGGCCGGCCGCTGTTCTTCGACTCGATGCAGCAGCTGGCGGACGCCTATCCGGGCATCGCCCTGGACGCGGAGGAGGGCGCCCGGGCCTTCCTCCCGCTGATCGCCTCCGGCCGTCCGGTCGGCTCGTGCATCCTCGGCTTCGACCGCTCGCGCGGCTTCAGCTCCGAGGAGCGCACCGTGCTCACCGCGCTCGCCGGACTGATCGCCCACGCGATGGAGAAGGCCCAGCGCTACGACACCGAGGCCGCCCTCGCCCGCGGACTCCAGCAGGCGCTGCTCCCGCGGCGGCTGTCGCAGCACCCGCGCGTGGAGACCGCCGGCCGCTACCTGCCGGGCACCGAGGGCATGGACGTGGGCGGCGACTGGTACGACGTCGTGGAGGCCGGGGACGGCCTCGCCCTGGTCATCGGCGACGTGCAGGGGCACGGGGTGCAGGCGGCGGCCACCATGGGGCAGCTGCGCAGCGCGGTGCGGGCCTTCGCGCTCTCCGACCGGCCCCCGCAGGAGGTCATGGGCGGCACCAACCGGCTGCTCATCGACCTCGACCCGGGCCAGTTCGCGAGCTGCTGCTACGTCCGGCTCGATCCGGCCACGGGCCTGGCCCGGGCCGCGCGCGCCGGGCACCTGCCGCCGCTGCTGCGCCACCCGGACGGCCGGACCGAGGTCGTGGAGCTGCCCGGCGGGGTGGTCCTCGGAGTGGATCCGCGGGCCGACTACCCGGTCACGGAGCTGCGGTTGGAGCCGGGCGCCATCCTCGCCCTGTACACGGACGGGCTGGTCGAGCAGCCCGGACACGACATCGACGAGGGCATCGCCGTGCTGCGCAGGGCCCTGGCCGAGGCCGGCGGGCCGGCGGAGCGGTCCCGGCCCGCCGGCCCCGCGCGCACCGTCCCGGCCGCCGGGTCCGGCGTCCCCGGCAGCGGCGCTCCCCTCGACGGGCCTCCCGGCCCGGCGGCCGACGGCGCTCCCGGACGCGTGCTCGGGGCCGTCGCCGACCGGCTCACCGCGCTGGCCCGGCAGACCGCCGACCGGCCCGACGACATCGCCCTGCTCCTGGCCACCCGGCGCGACGGCCCGGAGGATCATCCACGGCGCGTGTGAGAGACGCGTCCTGTGACCCTGTGTGACGCCTCTCGCCTCATCCGGCCGGGCAGTGTAGACATGGCACATGGTCCGACTCCTGGGGCGCACGGATGCCCGGCCGGCCCGTCGTCCCCGGGATCCGGGGACCCGGCGTACGCCCGAGTCCTCGCTCGGCGGGCGCAGTCTCGCCGCGCAGGTGTTCGTCCTGCAAGTGGTCATCGTGCTGCTGCTGGTGGTGGCCGCCGTGGTCGCGCTGCTGCTCCAGGTGCGGCACGACACGACGCAGGAGGCCCGCAACCGGTCGCTCGCCGTCGCCGAGGCGTTCGCCAACTCGCCGGGCATGGTCGCGGCCCTGGACAGCCCCGATCCGACGGCGGTCCTCCAGCCCCGGGCCGAAGCGGCCCGCAAGGCCTCGGACATGGACTTCATCGTCGTCATGAACACCGACGGCATCCGCTACACGCATCCCAAGCCGGACCGCATCGGGAAGAAGTTCGTCGGGACCATCCAGCCCGCGCTGGACGGCGGAGTCGTGGTCGAGGAGGTCGACGGGACGATCGGCCGGCTGGTCCAGGCGGTGGTTCCGGTGCGCGCGCCCGACGGGAAGGTCGTCGGGCTGGTGTCGTCCGGCATCACCACGGCGCACGTCGGCGGCACCGCCGACCGCCAGCTGCCGCTGCTGCTGGCCAGCGCGGCCGCCGCCCTCGCCCTCGCCACGGCGAGCACGGCCCTGGTCAGCCGGCGGCTGCTGCGCCAGACCCACGGCCTCGGGCCGCGCGAGATGACCCGCATGTACGAGCACCACGACGCGGTGCTGCACGCCGTGCGCGAGGGCGTCATCATCGTCGGCGGCGAGGGCGACCTGCTGCTCGCCAACGACGAGGCGCAGCGCCTGCTCGACCTGCCCCCGGACGCCGAGCGCCGGCAGGTCCTCGACCTGGGGCTGGACCGCGACACCGCGGAACTGCTCGCCTCCGGGCGGATGGTGACCGACGAGGTGCATCTGGTCGGCGAGCGGCTGCTGGCCATCAACCAGCGGCCCACCGACCTCGCGGGCGGCCCGGCGGGCAGCGTGGCCACCCTGCGCGACTCCACCGAACTGCGCGCCCTGTCGGGCCGGGCGGAGGCGGCCCGCGAGCGCCTCGACATGCTGTACGCGGCCGGGGTCGGCATCGGCACGAGCCTGGACGTGACCCGTACCGCCGAGGAGCTGACGGAGCTGGCCGTGCCGAGGTTCGCGGACTTCGCGACCGTCGACCTCTTCGACGCCGTGCTGGAGGGCGAGGAGCCGGAGGCGCGGGGCGCCCTGCGGCGCACGGCGGTCAGCGCGATCCGCAAGGGGGCGCCGCTGTACGCGGTGGGCGAGCGGATCCGGTTCGTGGACAGTTCGCCGCAGGGCCGCAGTCTGCGCGAGGCGCGCGCCGTCCTGGAGGCCCGTCTCGCCCATGCGCCGGGCTGGCGCGCCCAGGACCTGGAACGCACCGAGCAGGTCGTGGAGTTCGGCATCCACTCGCTGATCACCGTGCCCGTGCGGACCGGGGCCCTGATCCTGGGCGTGGTCAGTTTCTGGCGCTCGGAGCGGCCGGACCCGTTCGACCCGGACGAGCTGGTGCTCGCCGAGGAGCTGGTGGCGCGGGCCGCGATCTCCATCGACAACGCGCGCCGCTTCACGCGTGAGCACGGCATGGCGGTCACGTTGCAGCGCAGTCTGCTGCCGCGCACCCTGCCGGAGCAGAACGCCCTGGACATCGCCTACCGGTATCTGCCCGCGCAGGCGGGGGTGGGCGGCGACTGGTTCGACGTGCTGCCGCTGTCGGGGGCCCGGGTGGCGCTGGTGGTGGGCGACGTGGTGGGTCACGGGCTGCACGCGGCGGCGACCATGGGCCGGCTGCGCACCGCGGTCCACAACTTCTCCGCCCTGGACCTGGACCCGGAGGAACTCCTCGGGCTGCTGGACGAGTTGGTGGCGCGCATCGACCAGGACGAGTCGGACGACAGCGCCAACGCGCCGGTGACGGGGGCGACCTGTCTGTACGCCATCTACGATCCGGTCTCCCGGCGCTGCACGATCGCCCGGGCCGGCCATCCGCCGCCCGCGCTGGTCCACCCCGACGGGCGGGTGGAGTACGTCGAGGTCCCGGCCGGGCTGCCGCTGGGGCTGGGCGGGCTGCCGTTCGAGACGGTGGACCTGGAACTGGCCGAGGGCAGCCGGCTGGTGCTGTACACGGACGGGCTGGTCGAGGACCGGGAACGGGACATCGACGCGGGGCTGGAGCTGTTGCGCGCCTCTTTGGAGCGGGGCGCCGGGGGATCGCCGGAGCAGATCTGCCGGGGCGTCCTGGACGAGCTGCTGCCGGCCCGCCCCAGCGACGACATCGCGCTGATCGTCGCGCGCACCCGGGAGCTGGGCGCCGACCGGGTCGCGGAGTGGGACGTGCCGCTGGATCCGGCGGCGGTCGGCGAGGTGCGCGCCGCGGTGGTCCGGCAGCTGGCGCGCTGGGACCTGGAGGAACTGTCCTTCACGACGGAACTGATCCTCAGCGAGCTGGTGACGAACGCGATCCGTTACGGCAGCGCGCCGGTGGGCGTGCGGCTGCTGCGCGACCGCACCCTGATCTGCGAGGTCTCCGACAGCAGCAGCACCTCGCCGCATCTGCGGTACGCGGCCATGACGGACGAGGGCGGGCGCGGGCTGTTCCTGGTGGCGCAGCTCACCGACCGCTGGGGCACCCGCTACACGCCCAAGGGCAAGGTCATCTGGGCCGAACAGCCCCTGCCGTGAGGGCGGTCGGCCGTCGAGGCGGCGACCGCACCGCTCATAAGGGATGCTTATGAGTCCATAGACCGGACCCGCGTACCGGGTTAGGCATACCTCAGTTTAGGCTTCCCCCGAGTCGATCCACCGCCACTCGAAGGGAACCTGATCATGCCCCGCCCCCTGCGGGTAGCCATTGTCGGAGCCGGCCCCGCCGGGATCTACGCCGCCGACGCGCTGCTCAAGTCCGCTGTGGCCGCCGACCCGGGTGTCTCCGTCGACCTCTTCGAGCGCATGCCCGCCCCGTTCGGCCTGATCCGCTACGGCGTCGCCCCGGACCACCCGCGCATCAAGGGCATCATCACGGCCCTGCACCAGGTCCTCGACAAGCCGCAGATCCGCCTCTTCGGCAACGTCGACTACCCGGGCGACATCAGCCTGGACGACCTGCGCGCCTTCTACGACGCGGTGATCTTCTCGACCGGCGCGACGGCCGACCGCGAGATGTCGGTCCCCGGCATCGACCTGGACGGCTCGTACGGCGCCGCCGACTTCGTCTCCTGGTACGACGGCCACCCGGACGTGCCGCGCACCTGGCCGCTGGAGGCCGAGAAGGTGGCGGTCCTGGGCGTCGGCAACGTCGCCCTCGACGTGGCCCGGATCCTGGCCAAGACGGCGGAAGAGCTGCTGCCGACGGAGATCCCGCCCAACGTCCACGAGGGCCTGAAGGCCAACAGGGCGCGGGAGATCCACGTGTTCGGCCGGCGCGGCCCGGCGCAGGCGAAGTTCTCCCCGATGGAGCTGCGGGAACTGGACCACTCCCCCACCATCGAGGTCATCGTCGACCCCGAGGACATCGACTACGACGAGGGCTCGATCGCGACCCGGCGCGGCAACAAGCAGGCCGACATGGTCGCCAAGACGCTGGAGAACTGGGCGATCCGCGACGTGGGCGAGCGCCCGCACAAGCTGTTCCTGCACTTCTTCGAGTCGCCGGCCGAGATCCTCGGCGCGGACGGCAGGGTCGTCGGGCTGCGCACCGAGCGCACCGCCCTGGACGGCACGGGCAACGTCAAGGGCACCGGCGAGTTCAAGGACTGGGACGTCAGCGCGGTCTACCGTGCGGTCGGCTACCTCTCCGACAAGCTGCCGAAGCTGCCGTGGGACCTCGACTCGGGCACGGTCCCGGACGAGGGCGGCCGCGTCATCGAGGAGTCGGGCCGCCACCTTCAGTCCACGTACGTGACGGGCTGGATCCGGCGCGGCCCCATCGGCCTGATCGGCCACACCAAGGGCGACGCCAACGAGACGGTGGCCAACCTGCTGGACGACCACGCGAACGGCCGTCTGCACACGCCCGTCGCCCCCGAGCCCGAGGCCGTGGACGCGTTCCTCGCCGAGCGCGAGGTCCGCTTCACCACCTGGGAGGGCTGGTACCGGCTGGACGCCGCCGAGAAGGCGCTGGGCGAGCCGCAGGACCGCGAGCGCGTGAAGATCGTCGAGCGTGAGGACATGCTGCGCGCAAGCGGCGCGTGAGCACGGGCAAGCGCACGAAGCGCGGGGAGAGGGGTTCGGCGGACGTCCGCCGGGCCCCTCTCCCCGCGTTATGCACTTCAGCGGGGGGCGAGGTCCCGGCCGACGGCGAGGGCCGCCGTCAGCGGCAGCGCGGCCGTGCCCTGGAGGACGAAGGCGACCAGGATGCCGGCGGGCATGGGCATCCCGCGCCACGGAAACAGCGCGCCGAGCCGCAGCGCGAGGACCCGTCTGTGGGGTTCCCCAGTGCTCATGGGGGGGGAGCGCAGGAGCACCGGCCGACCGCGGGTGCGCCGACCGGAGGGGCACAGCGCGAATGACCGGCGGAGCGACGGGCATGCTGTGAGCGAGGTCACTTCCGGCGAGCCGTAGCGGACCGCACGGGACCCGCCCAGGGACCGCCTTCCACCTCCCGTCCCCCTGACTGTCCCCGCCCTCCCTCGTCTCCGGCCCGGTCGCCCGATCGGCCGGTCGCCCTCTCACCCCGTCGCCCTCTCGCCCTGCCGCTCTTCCCGCGAAGGACATGTGCCGTGGTTCTCATGCCCCCTGACGCCCCGTCGTCCCGACGCCCGGGCCGCTGCTGGACCATCCGTGTGGTCGGACACCGGGACCGCACGGCGTCGGTCACCTGCTCGTCGCCGTGCGCGATGCCGCCGCGCTCCCGGGACCTCGCGGCCCTGCGGCGCTTCGCGGAGGCCCACGCGGCCGCGCACGCCAGGGCCGCGGCGGTGCACCACGACGCCGCCTGCTGGTGCCGCCGTCAGCGGTGCGCGCTGCACGAGGACACCCGGGTCGCCTGCGCGGGGTCGGTCGTCCTCGTCCTGCGGCACGACCCGGCGGTCGGCCAGGTGTGGACCCTCACCGAAGTCTGCGCCGCGTGCGCCTCGTTGCTGCCGCACGCACGCGTGCTGAGCCGGTCGGCGGCGGCCCCTCCGCCGCCCCGCAGCGCGGGCCACGGCGCAGGGCTCCACGAGGGGGCGGGTGCGGGCGCGGGTGCGGGTGCGGGTCCGGGTGCGGGTGCGGGCCTGGAGGCCGTCGGACGCCCGGCGCCGTCCGGACCGCCGCTCCCGACCGCGGGACCGTCGCGACTGGTCCCGGGCGGCTTCAGCGCGCCTTCGCCGGGCACGGGGCCGGACCGCGCCGACGCCCGTCGGCGCGGTCCCGGCAGCCGGCGGGGGCGCGGACGCAGGGAGACCGGGAGCGGCTGAGTGTGCCCCGGCCCGCCGCGTCCCGCCTGGCCGCCGTTGAGGCCGGGGCTCCGCCGGGCCGCCGTTACGGAACGGCGGAGCCCCCCCCCGCTCGCGGCGGCAGATTTCAGCGGCCGTGGGCTTCGGAACGGTGGCGGGCCTCAGGGCGCGGCGGGCCTTGGGGCCGCGGCAGGCGTCAAGGGCGGTGACGGGACTGCGGTGGGATGCGGACCGGCAGCGCGCCGGGTCCGCGCGCCCCGGGCGGACGCCCGTTCGGCTTTCCGCCGCCGCCCGGGGATCGCTCGCCGGTGGTCCGGGTCGCCATGAGCGCGCCGATGCGCGCGCCGCTGCGCCGTCCCTCCAGATGCAGGCGCCCGACGTTGACGCGGTCGCCGGCGACCAGCGTCAGGACGGCGGACGGACCCGCCGCGTAGGTCGCGAGGCACCCCCCGGCCCCGCGCACCAGGAGTTCGCAGAACTCGCCGCCGACCGAGAGGTCGACCATGCGGCGTCCGACGCCGAGCGCCGCGGCGGTGAGCGCGGCCAGCCCTTCGGGCTGCACGTCAGGCATGTCCTGGGCGAGGACCAGACCGTCGGTGCTCGCCGCCAGCGCCCCCGTCAGCTGCGGCACCCGGGCGCGCAGCCGGTGCAGTTCGTTCAGAACCTCGGTCTCGACGGCCATGACCGTTGTCCCTTCGGCGCGTTGACTCGGCGCGTTGACGACGGAAGCGGATCAAGTGCGGTGCGGCGCAAGGTGGTTCAGGTTCCCCTGAGGCTACGGAAACCTGCGGCCGAAAGCGATGGCTTCGGCATTTTCCCCTGGCATGCCCATCCCCGGGCCCGAGGGTTCGTCGGGCGGGCGACAGGAGCGGCAGGAGTGAGGCACCGGCCCCCAGGGGCGCGAGACCGACGGCTTCGTGGATCCGTCCCGGCCGGGGACCGGCCCCGGCCTCCGCTCCGGCCCGGCCCGCTCCGGCGGAAGTGCGGTCTCGGCCACGAACCGCGCCCGGCCGCGCGCTGCGGTGTGCGTGGCGTGGCCGCGCATCGCGGTGCACGGTCGTGCGGGCCGACGCCGTGCGCGCCCGCGTGCGGCGCCGTGTGCGCCCGCGCGTATTCCGGTCGGGGGCGCGCGGACAGGGCTCGCCCCTACGCGGATGGATGGGCGGGCCCTGTCCACAGGATGCGATTCTGCGGGGGCCGGGCCCCGCGCGCCCATGGGTGCGGGGCCGTCGGCCGTGGTGCGCGGCGCACTCCCGGCACGGTCGCCGCACACCCCGCGCGCGGTCGCCCGGATCCGGACGCGTGACGCGTCGCGCGGTGGGGAAGGCGCACCCCCGGCACAGGCGGTGCCGCTTCCGCGCCGCCCGCTTGATCGCGCACCCCCCGCGGCGGGCGATACTGGCCTTCGCATCCAGGACCTGTCGTCGCTCGCCCTCATGAATGGAGTCACGCACATCTCCGCGACCGTTCCACCCACGACCGCCTCCACGGTGTGGCAGTCCCGTGGCCGCCACACCGGCCCCGCCGCGCCCGACGTCCTGCGCAAGAACCTCCAGGCGCGCAAGGACGCCGGGATCCTCCAGGACTTCAAGGAGCTCACCGACGCCGGCGCCCCCGGGGCGGAGCTGGCCTTCGAGGCCCGCTGGCCGGTGGACGAGGACGTGACCGTCCGCGCCCGGCTCACCCTCGCCGAGTGGTCGGGCCGGGGACAGGAGTGGACGCTGACGGCGGAGGCGGAGCGGCCCTGGGACCTGCGCTGGCCGTCGCCCGCCGCCATGTTCTGGCCGTGGGAGGCGGACGCCCTGTGGGGGCACGAGACCGTCACCGGCGAGCACTACCTCGACGTCAACCCGCTGCCCGCGGACGACAAGGAGCTGCGGCGCACGCTGCGCAACGCCCTGCGGGACACCTGGACGGTGCACGTCGTCGTCCACGAGGCCATGACGCCCGACGAGCGCGGCCGGCGTTCGCTGGTGCCCCTGCTCCCGCCCGGTCTGCTGCACCGGGTCGTCGAGCACCGGGCCGCCCCGCACCAGCTGCGCACCCTGAACTGGGCCCTCAAGGAGACGGGGGTGGAGGTGCCGCGCGGAGGCGCTCTGGTGCTGCCCGGCTCGCCCGCCCCGGCGGACTACGACGCCGCCGACTTCTCGGTGCGCACCGTGTTCCTGGACGGGACGCACCCCACCGAGCTGCTCGACGCGATCCAGCGCTTCGCCGCGCTGCCCCGGCCGCTCCCGGAGGGCGCCGAGGAAGCCCTCACCGCCCTGCGCGAGCAGTGGCAGCTGCTGACGCTGGAGGAGGAGCTGGCCCGGGAACGCGGGCTCGTCGCCATGTACAAGGAGGCGCTGGAGGCGATGACGCAGTCCCGCGACCTGTACCGGGAGGCTGCCGAGCACGCCCACGAGGCGCTGGCGGCGTACCGGGAGGCGGCCGCCGAGGCGGGGGAGGCCGGGGAGTCCCGCCCGGCGCCGGCCCGGCGCTCCGGCTCGCCCTTCCAGCAGCTGGGCCGCACGCTGGAACGCTTCAGGGAGTCGACCAGGAGTCTGCGCCCGTCGCCGACGGGGTCCGCGTCCCCCGCGGAGCCCGGCGCCCTGTCCGCGGAACCGCGCGGGGACCGCTCCGGGGACGAGGAGGGCGGCTCCGGCGGGAACGCCCGATAGGGGCCGCCGCGGGCGCCCGCGGCGGGCGGGCGCGGGAAGCGGGCGCGGGGGTCCCGCGCGAATCGCCGTCCGTCCGCACGTGTCAGGCGCGCCGCTGTGGATACGCGGTCCCCACGGCATACGCACCGCCCGGAAGGGACCAGGACATGGGCACCGAGCACGGCCCCCGGTCATCGCCCCACCGCTCCGACACGACGCTGCGCGTCAACGGCAAGCCCCACACCCTCTCCGTCGACCACCGGCGCGTCCTGCTGGACCTGCTGCGCGAGGACCTCGACCTCACCGGGGCGAAGAAGGGCTGCGACCACGGGCAGTGCGGCGCCTGCACGGTCCTCGTCGACGGCCGCCGCGTCAACAGCTGCCTGCTGCTCGCCGTCACCCTGGACGGCTGCGACGTGACGACCGTCGAGGGCCTCTCCGGGGACGGCGAGGGCCCTCACCCGCTGCAACGGGCCTTCCTGGAACGCGACGCCTTCCAGTGCGGCTACTGCACGCCCGGACAGATCTGCTCGGCGGTCGGCATGCTCGCCGAGGCGGAGGCCGGGCACCCCTCCCGCGTCACGCACCCGTCCGCGCCGTCCGGCCGGCCCGTCCCCCTGGACCGCGACGAGATCCGCGAGCGGCTCAGCGGCAACCTGTGCCGGTGCGGCGCGTACCCCCGCATCGTCGACGCGGTCGAGGACGTGAACCCGGCCGGCCACCACCCGAGGACGTGATCCGGTGGAATCCTTCGCCTACGTACGGGCCGGCAGTCTCGCGGAGGCCGCCGAGGCCTTCGCCGAACACCCCGGCGCGCGCTATCTCGGCGGCGGCACCAACCTCGTCGACCTGATGAAGCTCGGGGTGGAACGCCCCACCGCGCTCGTCGACGTCACCCGGCTCCCGCTGGACGGCGTCACGGAGCTGCCGGACGGCTCGCTGCGCGTCGGGGCCCTGGTGCGCAACAGCGACCTGGCGGCCCACCCGCGCGTCCGTGACGGCTGGCCGGCCCTGTCCCAGTCGCTGCTGGCGGGCGCGTCGGGCCAGCTGCGCAACGCCGCCACCACCGGCGGCAACCTGCTCCAGCGCACCCGCTGCCCGTACTTCCAGGACGTGTCCAAGCCGTGCAACAAACGGCGGCCGGGCAGCGGCTGCGGCGCCCGCGACGGCGTCCACCGCGACCACGCGGTGCTCGGGCACTCCGACCAGTGCATCGCCACCCATCCGTCGGACATGGCCGTGGCCCTCGCCGCGCTGGACGCCGAGGTCGAGCTGTACGGCACGGCCGGGGTGCGCAGGGTGGCGGCGGCCGACTTCCACCGGCTGCCCGGCGCGCAACCGGAGCGGGACACCGTGATCGAGCCGGGCGAGCTGGTCACCGCCGTCCTGCTGCCGGCCGCGTCGGCCGGTGTGCCGTCCGCGTACCGCAAGGCCCGCGACCGGGCCTCGTACGCCTTCGCGCTGGCCTCCGTCGCGGCCGTTCTGGAGGTCGCGGACGGCGTCGTCGCGCGGGTCGGGATCGCCTTCGGGGCGCTGGCCCACCGGCCCTGGCGGGCGAGGCTGGCCGAGGAGGCGCTGCTGGGCGCGGCGCCCACGCGGGCCGCGTTCGAGCGGGCCGCCGACCTGGAGCTGGCCGAGGCCCGGCCGCTGCGCGACAACGCCTACAAACTGCCGCTGGCCCGCAACCTGGCCATCGACGTCCTGTCGCGGCTCGTCCCCGCCGAGGAGGAGGCCGCATGACCGCCCTGGGCGCCCCGGCCGAGCGGCGCGAAGGCCCGGACAAGGTCACCGGCGCCGCCCGCTACGCCGCCGAACACCACCTGCCCGGGCGGCTGTTCGCCCGTCCGGTGCCCGCGACGGTGGCGCGCGGCCGGGTGACCGGCTTCGACGTCTCGGCGGCGCTGGCGCTGCCCGGCGTCGTCGCCGTCCTCACGCCCGACGACGCCCCCCGGCTGGCCGACCCGGACGACGCCACCCTCACCGTGCTCCAGGACCGGGAGGTGCCGCACCGGGGCTGGTTCGTCGCCCTGGTGGTGGCCGACAGCCCGGAGGCGGCGCGGGCCGGGGCCGGCGCGGTCCGCGTGGACTACGCGGTGGAGGCCCACGACGTCGTGCTGCGCGAGGGGCACCCGCGCGCGTACGTCCCGGAGGAGCTGAACGGCACGTATCCGGGCGAGCGCCGCAAGGGCGACGCGGAGGGCGCGTTCGCCGCCGCGGACGTACGGGTCGACGTCGGCTACCGGGTGCCGCCGCTGCACAACCACCCCATGGAGCCGCACGCCAGCACCGCGCACTGGGACGGCGAGCGGCTCACCGTCCACACCTCCAGCCAGGGGACCACCGCCGTGCGCGCCACGCTCGCCCGGATGTTCGGGCTCGCGCAGGAGCGGGTCACGGTGACCGCCGAGCACGTCGGCGGCGGCTTCGGCTCCAAGGGCACGCCCCGGCCGGACGTGGTGCTCGCCGCGCTGGCCTCGCGGCACACCGGCCGCCCGGTCACCGTCGTGCTGCCCCGGCGGGTGATGCCCACCTCCGTCGGCCACCGGGCGCCCACGCTGCACCGGCTGCGGCTGGGCGCGGACCACGACGGCCGGCTGACGTCCCTCACCCACGAGGTGACCACGCACACGTCGCGGATCAAGGAGTTCGTCGAGTACGCGGCCGTCCCCGCCGGCGTCATGTACGCCGCCCCGCACCGGCACACCGTGCACCGCGTGGTCCGCCTGGACGTCCCGACGCCGTCGTGGATGCGCGCTCCCGGCGAGGCGCCCGGCATGTACGCCCTGGAGTCGGCCATGGACGAACTGGCCGACGCGCTGGGCATGGACCCGGTCGAACTACGCGTGCGCAACGAGCCGGACGCCGAACCCGACAGCGGCAGACCGTTCAGCAGCCGTCATCTCGTCGAATGCCTGCGCGAGGGCGCCCGCCGGTTCGGCTGGGAGGGCCGCGACCCCCGGCCCCGGGCGCGCGCCGACGGGCCGTGGCTGCTCGGGACGGGCGTGGCCGCCGCCACCTATCCCGTGCAGGTGTACCCGTCGACCGCCGCCGCGCGGGCGCTGCCCGACGGATCCTTCCTCGTCGAGGTGAACGCCGCCGACATCGGCACCGGCGCCCGCACGGTCCTGGCGCAGGTCGCGGCCGACGCCCTGGACGCGCCCCTGGACCGGGTGCGGATCCGGGTGGGCAGCAGCGACCTGCCGTCGGCGCCGGTGGCGGGCGGCTCCTCGGGCACCGCCTCCTGGGGCTGGGCCGTCCACGAGGCCTGCGCCCGGCTCGCCGCCCGACTCGCCGCGCACGGGGGCCCGTTGCCCGAGCAGGGGCTGCGGGAACGCGCCGACACCGAGGGGACGGCCGACGCCGAGAGCGATTTCGCACGGCACGCCTTCGGCGCGCACTTCGCCGAGGCCGCCGTGGACACGGTGACGGGTGAGGTGCGGGTGCGCAGGCTGCTCGGCGTGTACGCGGCCGGGCGCATCCTCAACCCGCGCACGGCGCGCTCCCAGTTCGTCGGCGGCATGACCATGGGCCTGGGCATGGCGCTGACCGAGGGCAGCACCATGGACGCCGCCTTCGGCGACTTCCCCGAGTCCGACCTCGCCGGCTATCACGTGCCCGCGCACGCCGACGTGCCCGACATCGAGGCGCACTGGATCGACGAACACGATCCGCACCTCAACCCCGTGGGCGGCAAGGGCATCGGCGAGATCGGCATCGTGGGCACGGCGGCCGCCGTCGGCAACGCCGTGCACCACGCCACGGGCGTCCGCTTCCGCGAACTGCCCCTGACCCCCGACCGCGTCCTGACAGCCCTGCTGGAGCCCGGCCGCCCCGGCACCGCCTGACGAGCGTCCGACGCCCTGTCCGCGCCGGGGCGGCCCGGCCGCGGTCGCCCCGGCCGGGCCGGGCCGCGCGGGACCGGCCGGGCGCCGCTCAGCCCGCCGTGTGCGAGGAGTGGCCGGGGTGGGACGGGGCGGAGGTGTGAGCCGGGGCGGTCGTCGGGTCCGGAGGTGTTCCCGGGGCCGGGCGAGGGTCGCCCAGCGGTCGGGCGAGGCCTACGAAGAGGGCGGCGAACAGCGTCAGCACGGCGGCCCCGCCGCCGGGGGGCCAGCCACGTCGGGGCCAGGGTCCCCTCCGTGGCTCTGGACAGTTCCGCCACGCCGATGCGCGGCGGCGAGCAGCTGGGCGCCCGCCAGGGCCGCCGGCACCGGCACCGCCGCCATGAGCGGGACCAGGGCGGGCCGGCGGACCAGCGGCAGCGCCGACGGCAGGCACGGGCCGGCCGCGGCCGACGCCGCGGCGAGCACCGCGACGGAGAGGCCGTCCCGGCGCGCCCGTGCGGGACGCGCGCCCTGCGGGACGCGTCCGATGCGGTAATCCCGGCCGCAGCGGGAATCCGGGAACGGAAAGCGGGGAATCCGACTCTCAGGGACCACGCGCCAAGGTCCGACAGAGCAGGACAAAGAGAGCAGACGCCGCGCGACGGACCACCGGGAGGGCCCGTGGATGCGCCAACCACGCTCGTCGTCGTCGCGGCGGTGGCCGCCGCGGCCCTGTTCGCCGTGGCCGCCACGGTGCTGGTGCGCCTGGTCCGGGCCCGACGCGGCCTGAGGCGGGCGGGACTGCCCACCGGCCCGCGCTGGGTCTTCTGGGGGGCGGTCCTGTACTTCGTGCTCCCCACCGACCTCCTCCCGGACCCCGTGTACCTCGACGACATCGGCGTCCTCCTGCTGGCCCTGCGCACCCTGCGCCGCGCGCCCGGGAACAGCCCCGAACAGCTCGCCGACTGACCGTCCGGGAAGACGTTTTCACCCCCGCTCGACCCGATCTCCCCTGCTCCGCGCCCTGCTCGGCGCCCAACTCCCCGATGAACACGGAGAGTAAGGAAACCAACCACCCGTTCGATTCGTATAAGTGACTGAAGGTCGCACGTATCCAGCACCACGCAGCGGGCCCGAGTGACGTCGCACAGCGGCACCGCTTGATCGAAGCAGTACCGACGAGGGAGAGACGATGAAACCGTTCACGCTCAACTACGCACGCCCTGCGGCGGAGTTGGAGTTCGCCACTCCGTACGCCTACGATCACGGACTGCAGTTGAACGTACTCTTCGACGGTCGGATCGCCGCGCGCGACCACGCCCTTCTGAGAGAACTCGGGACCACGACCTCGACGGCGGGCTCCAAGACCCACTTCGACGACTGAACACGGGCCGAAGCGAAATGACCGTGCTCATTCTGACCTGTGAAGAAGACGTCACGGCGGACATGGTGGTCGTGCACCTGAACGCCGCCGGCGTCCCGGTCGTCCGGTTCGACCCCGCCGACCTGACCCATTCCGTCGCGCTGTCCGGCGAGTTCGTGCACGGGGCCTTCCGCGGCCACCTGTCGTCCGCCGGCCGGCTGCTGAGCCTCGAGGGGCTCAGGTCGGTGTGGGTGCGCCGGCCCGGCGTCCCCGCGTCCCGGGCGCCCGAGCCGTCGGCGTGGCTCACGGAGGAGTCCTCACAGGCGCTCTACGGCATGCTCCGAGGTACCGGGGCGCGCTGGATGAACCACCCGGACGCGTCGCTGCGCGCCCGGCACAAGCCCTGGCAGCTCCGGCTGGCGCAGCGCAGCGGCCTTCCGGTGCCCGCCACGCTCATCACCACGTTCCCGCAGGCGGCGCGCGAGTTCGCGGACCGCTACCCGGATCTGGTGGTCAAGCCGGTGTCCGGGGCGCATCCGCAGGATCCGCCCCGCGCGGTGCCCACCACCCGGGTGCCGCCGGGCGCGGACTTCGCCGCCGTGGCCTACGGCCCGACGCTGCTCCAGCGCCGGGTGGCCAAGCGGGCCGACATACGGCTGACGGCCGTCGGCGACCGGCTGCTGGCCGCCCGCAAGGAGACGGTCCCCGGCGGCGATCCCGACGTGGTGGACGTGCGCTTCTCGCCGTCGACCACGCCCTGGCGCCCCGTCGAGGTCCCGCCGCGGCTCGCGGAAGGCGTGCACAGATATCTGCGGGAGGCGGAACTGGCTTACGGCGCCTTCGACTTCGCGGAGGACGCCGACGGCATGTGGTGGTTCCTGGAGTGCAACCAGTCGGGGCAGTTCGGCTTCGTGGAGGTGGACACCGGCCAGCCGATCGCCCGCGCCATCGCGCAGTGGCTGTCCGGGCCGCCCGCGGAGCCCGGCCGCCGGCACGCCGACCGGTGCGGCTCGACCGTCTCGTGACGGACCCGGGCGCGGCGTTGGCCCGAAATCGAGCATCGCCGCGCCCGGGCCGGTCGACGCCTGGCGGCGTCGCGTCGTCCGCGTGCCGCGGTCACACCGCCAGGGACAGTCCGTTCCCGGCGTTCGCGGTGGCGTCGGCGTGCTCGGCTTCCTGCGCGGGCGTCGCCGCCGCCGACTCCAGCAGGGCGTCCGCCGCGGCGACCGCCTCCCGGACGTCGGGCGTGCCCATCAGCACGCACAAGGTGTATGTCACGTCCTGAAGCTCTCGAGCCGCCTGTGGCGTCTCCCGCTCCGCCTGAGCGATCCTCAGCGTGGCGTAGCGGGTCAGCAGCGTCCTGGCGACCTTCGGGTCCGGAACGATCACGAGCGCCCCTCTCTCCTGTATTGCGCTGCGTGTGCCCGGACCTGGGCGGTTCATGCCTGTCGGTGGCTCATGTCACTCGCCGGGGTCGGAATCCGGCCATGACCGTCCGCGGGATCCGCCCGCGGTGCGGGGCGGGCGGCGGGGCGGGCGAAGGCGGCCGGGGCGCGCCCGCCGAACGCGGTCCGGGCCGGCCGCGCGGGGGGCGGCCGGCCCGTCCGCGGGCGGATCAGGAGCGGTTCGCCAGGTACTCCGTGACGCCCGGCGCCCGGTGCGCGTCCTCGACGCCGACCAGGCCGCCGACCGCCTTCGCGTCCGGCTTGAGGACGTAGGACGCCAGGGCGGCGGGCCGGTCGACGTCGGAGAAGTCCTGCGGGGAGCCGAGCCCGGTGTCGGCGCTCTTCTGCGAGCGGTGCGCCTTCACCACGTCCTCGCGCGCGAGGCTGCCCGCCGCGCAGGCCTTCTTCAGGTCGGCGCCCAGCAGTTCGGCGGCGTTGTAGCCGGACAGCACGCCCGAGTCGACCGGGGAGCCGGGGTACTTCTTCGCGTACGCGGCGGCCATCGCCTTGACGCCGGGCAGGTCCGAGCTGACGGCGGGGGCCGCGCTGACCACGTCCAGCATGGCGGCCAGCGCCGGCGCGGCGGGGGTCTTCATCAGCTGCGGCGCGAAGCCGGGCGCGCTGCTGACCACGGGCACGCGCAGGCCCCGTGAGGCGGCGACGCCGACCAGGGAGGCGGTCTGGGCGGGGCCCGCGCTGATCAGGACGGCCTTCACGCCCGCCTTGCGCAACGCCGACACCTGCGCGGTGAGGTCGGTGTCGGTCGCCTTGATCTTCTGCGGGACGATCTTCAGGCCGGCGCGCTGGGCCGCCCAGGTGGAGCCCTGGAGGGCGTTGGCGCCGTAGTCGCCCTCGAAGTAGACGTGCCCGACCGCGTCGCCCGCGGCGAGCCCCTTGGTCCGGGTGAGGAAGTCGACGGCGGCGATCATGTCGACGTCGTAGGTGGTGCCGATGACCTGGACGGAGTCGTGGCCCAGCAGGGAGGCCGCCCAGGCCTGCGGGAAGGTCAGCAGGTGGTCGCGCTCGATGTCGTCGAGGAGGGCCGCGACCACGGGCGATCCGATGACCTGCGGCAGCGCCACCACGTCGGGGGCGAGGTCGGCGTAGGCGGTGACCGCCTTCTGGACGTCGTAGCCGTGGTCCTTGACCACGATCTCGACCTTGCGTCCGCAGACGCCGCCGGCGGCGTTGGTCTCGTCGGCCCACATCTGCTGCGCCTGCACGATGGACTTGCCGAGGGTGGCGTAGGGGCCGGTGAGGTCGGTGAGGGCGCCGAGTCTGAGGGTCTTCGCGGTGACGCCGGGGCCGGTCCTGACGCCGTCGGCGTCCTCGGAGGCGCCGCCGCCGTCCGCCTTGGAGCTACAGCCGGTGGCCGTGACGAGCAGGGCCGCGAGCGCGGCGGCGAGGACGGCGGGGGTGCGGTGTCGGTGGTGCGTGCGGTTCACGGGGTGGGCTCCTTGGCTCGGACGGCGGAGGCTGAGGCGGAGGGGCTCGGGTTCGGCGGGACGGGCGGGGAGGCCGGGCGCAGGCGCGCGCCCAGCCGGCGCACGAGACCGTGCAGTCCGTCGGGGGCGTACAGCAGGACCAGGACGATCGCCGCGCCGTAGAGGTAGCGGGCCGCCTCGGTGGGTCCGACCCCGGCGTCGGCGGCCCCTGGCGCGGTGACCAGGGGCAGTTGGTCGGCGTAGCGGGTCATGAGCAGGGGCAGCGCGGTGACGAAGGCGGCGCCGGCGACGGCTCCGGCGACCGAGCCCAGACCGCCGATGACGATCATGGCCAGGTAGTCGACGGAGAGCGCCAGTCCGAAGTAGTCGGGCACGACCCGGCGGAAGACCAGCGCGAGCAGCACTCCGGCCAGGCCGGCGTACATCGACGACACCACGAAGGCCGCCGACCGGTACCGGGCGACGTCGACGCCCATGACGGAGGCCGCGGTCTCGCTGTCGCGGAGCGCGGCCAGGGCGCGGCCGGGGCGTCCGCGCAGCAGTCCGCGGGCGGTCCACCAGGTGGCCGCCACCAGGGCCAGGCCCAGGAACCACAGGCGTTCCTCCGCGCCGAACGGCACTCCGAGGACGGCGAGGGGCGGGGCGTCGGCGGCGAAGGAGAACCCGCCGACGGTCAGCGGCGGCACCGAGCGGCCGTTGAAGCCGCCGGTGACGGAGTCGGCGGTGAGCAGCACATGGTGGCCCAGGAAGACCAGGGCGAGGGTCGCGACGCCCAGGTAGATGCCGCGCACCCGCCCGGCGACGGGGCTGAACAGCCCGCCGGCCGCTCCGGCGAGCAGCACGGCGAGGAGGGCCGCGAGCGCGGGCGGGAGGCCGGGCCCGGGCTCTCCCGCCAGCCACGTGTAGCCGTAGGCGCCCACGGCGAGGAAGAAGGCGTGCCCGAGGGAGAGCTGGCCCGCGGTGCCCGCGAGGAGGCCGAGGCCGACGGCGCCGATCGCGGCGGCCATGGCGAACAGGCCGGTGCGCAGCCAGAAGGCGTCCAGGTAGAAGGGCGGCGCGCAGAGCAGGAGCGCGGTCAGCAGGGCCGCCGCCCCCCTGCGGACCGCGCCGGCGGGGAGGCCGCTCCTGGGCAGGGCGCGCAGGGGTGCGGCGCGCTCGGGGGTGCGGTCAGACACGGGTGGCCTCCTTCGCGCCGAACAGCCCGGTGGGCCGCACCAGCAACACGGCCACCATCACCGCGTAGGGGGCCACGTCGCCGAACCCGTCGCCCAGGACGTGCAGTTCGGACTGGTAGCCCGCCGCGAGGGCTTCGGTCAGGCCGATGATCAGGCTGCCCGCCAGGGCGCCGGGCGGGGAGGCGAGGCCGCCGAGGATCGCCGCGGGGAAGGCCTTGAGGGCGATCTGCCCGGTGGTGCGCTCCAGTCCGGGAGCCGGGAACGCGGCGAGGAACACGGCGGCCAGTGCGGCGAGGGCGCCGGCCAGGCACCAGGCGAGCATCCGCACCCGGCTCAGCCGCACCCCCATGAGGGCGGCCGCTTCCCGGTCCTCGGCGGCGGCGCGCAGCGCCAGGCCCCAGGGCGTGAACCGGAACAGGGCGAACACGGCCGCGATGGCGAGTGCGGCGACGGCGATCGCGGCGAGCCGGCTGTCGGCGACGGTCACGGGTCCCAGCCGGGTCACCGAGTCGCCCCAGGGGTCGCCGAGGGTGAGCAGGTCGCCGCCGATGCGCCGGGACAGGTCGGTGAGCAGCACGATGTCCACGCCGATGGTGACGATCGTCTGGACGTGGGCGGCCCTGGGGTCGGGGTCGCCGCGTTGCAGCAGCAGCCGGTCCAGGGCGCCGGCGAGGGCGGCGGTCGCCAGGACGGACACCGCGAGGGCGCCCGCGAAGCCGAGGTCGTCGTGGAGGACGGCGATCAGGTAGCCGCCGAACAGCAGCAGCGAGCCGTGGGCGAAGTCGAGCACCCCGGACGCCTTGAAGATGACGACGAAGCCGAGCGCGACCAGGGCGTACACCGCGCCCAGGGCCAGGCCGGCGAGGACGCTGTCGAGGAGGGCGGTCATGCGGGGTCCTCTCCGGGCGTGCCGAGGTAGGCGCGCAGCACGTCGGGATGGCGGCGGATCTCGTCGGGGGCGCCGTGGGCGATGCGGCGGCCGAAGTCGAGGACGGTGACCTCGTCGGCGAGGCGCATCACCAGTCCCATGTCGTGCTCGACCAGCACGACGGACAGGCCGAGTTCGGCGCGCACGGCGTCCACCGTCTCTGCGGTGCGGGCGCGTTCGGCGCCGTTCATGCCGGCGACGGGCTCGTCGAGCAGCAGGACGCGCGGCTCCAGGCACAGGGCGCGGGCGAGTTCGACGCGCTTGCGGTCGCCGTACGAGAGCAGGCCGACGGGGGTGTCGAAGTGGCCCCCGAGGCCGGTGAGTTCGGCGATCTCGCGGGCCCGCTCGCGGTGGGCGCGCTGCTCGCGCGAGACGCCGGGCAGGCGCAGCGCGCTCGCCGCGAAGCCCGCACGGGACAGGACGTGCCGGCCGAGCATCAGGTTGTCGGCCACGGTGCCCTCGGTGGTGACGATGTTCTGGAAGGTGCGGGCCACGCCGAGGGCGGCGACGCGGTGGGGTGCGAGCCCGGTGAGGGGGGTGCCGCCGAGCGTGACCTGGCCGGACGCCGGGCGGTACAGGCCCGACAGGACGTTGAAGCAGGTGGACTTGCCCGCGCCGTTGGGGCCGATCAGGGCGTGCACGGTACCCGGGGCGACGGTGAAGGACACCGTGTCCAGGGCGGTCAGGCCGGCGAAGCGCACGGTCACGTCCCGCACGCTCAGTTCGGGCGGCGGCCCCTGCGGGCGTCCGGGAGCGGGACCGGCGGCAGGGCGGGTGGTGGGACCGGCGGCGGCGCGGAGCTTCACGCGGCCCCCTGGTCGCCGGCCGGGTCGCCGAGGTAGAGGCGGCGTACCGCGTCGGTGCGGGCGAGGTCGTCGGCCGGTCCGGAGAGCCGGATCTCCCCCACCTCCAGGACGTGGGCGTGGCTGGCGAGCGACAGGGCCATGCCCGCGTTCTGCTCGACCAGCAGGACGGCCGTGCCCTGGGCGTTGATCTCGCGGATCACCTCGGCGATCCGGAACACCATGCGCGGCGCGAGGCCCAGGGAGGGCTCGTCGAGCAGCAGCAGCCGGGGCGCCGCCATCAGGGCCCGGCCGATGGCGAGCATCTGCTGCTCGCCGCCGGACAGCAGCCCCGCCTGCTGGCGTCCGCGCTCGGCGAGCACGGGGAAGAGCGTGTACACGCGGTCCCGGGCCTCGCGGACCTGCGCGGGGGCCCGCCGTCCGAGGCCGAGTCCGCCGGAGCGCAGGTTCTCCTCGACGGTCAGACCGGCGAAGACACGGCGCCCTTCCGGGACCTGGACGACGCCGGCCCGCACCGCCGCGACCGGGTCGCGGCCGTCCAGGACGGTCTCCCCGTAGCGGACGAGGCCGGCGGTGACGGCGCCGCGGTGCAGACGCAGGGTGCCCGACACCGCCCGCAGCAGCGTGGACTTGCCGGCGCCGTTGGCGCCGAGCAGCGCCACCACCGCGCCGTGCGGGACGCTCAGGGACACGGAACGCAGGGCCGACAAGGCCCTCCCGTACGTCACGTCGAGACCTTCGACGTGCAGCGCGGGCCGCTCCTGTGGGGGTGCTTCGGGCATCGCGGCTCCTCGGGGCCGTGCCGACGGGCACGGCGTTTCGGGGGAAGGGAGCCCACGACAGCACGGGCGGCGCCCGCCGGTACAGGCACGGAGCCGGGGTCGCTGCGCCGCCCCAACGGGAGGTCGGACGGCTTGTGCGGCTGCCCAGACGCCACGCGGGGGCGGGTGGACGGCGGGAGGGCCGGGCGACGGCCCGGCCGGGGGCGGGCGCGGGCGGGTGGGCGGCGGGAGGGTCGGGCGACGGCCCGGCGGGGGCCGGCGCGGGCGGGAACCGGCGCGGGCGGATGGGCGGCGCAGGCAGGTGGGCGGCGCGGCAGGTGGGCGGCGCGGGCAAGCGGGCGGCGCGGGCAAGCGGGCGGCGGGCGGCGGATGGGCGGGGCCGGCGCGGGCGGGTGGGCGGCGCAGGCAGGTGGGCGGCGCGGCAGGTGGGCGGCGCGGGCAAGCGGGCGGCGGGCGGCGGATGGGCGGGGCCGGCGCGGGCGGGTGGGCGGCGCAGGCAGGTGGGCGGCGCGGCAGGTGGGCGGCGCGGGCAAGCGGGCGGCGGGCGGCGGGCGGCGGATGGGCGGGGCCGGCGCGGGCGGGTGGGCGGCGCAGGCAGGTGGGCGGCGCGGCAGGTGGGCGGCGCGGGCAAGCGGGCGGCGGGCGGCGGATGGGCGGGGCCGGCGCGGGCGGATGGGCGGCGCAGGCAGGTGGGCGGCGCGGCAGGTGGGCGGCGCGGGCAAGTGGGCGGCGGATGGGCGGGGCCGGCGCGGGCGGGTGGGCGGCGGGAGGGCCGGGCGACGGCCCGGCCTGGGACCGGCGGGAACCGGCGCGGGCGGGCGGGAACCGGCGCGGGCGGGTGGGAACCGGCGCGGGCGGGTGGGCAACGGACCGGCCGGGTGGGCAACGGACCGGCCGGGGGCCGGCACATACGGGGACCGGTGCTGCCGGAGACCGGTTCGGGCGGGGGCGTCTCTCAGCCGGTGGGCAGGCCGCGGGCCGTCAGGGCGAGGCTGATCTCGACCAGGTCGGCCGGCCGGGACAGGGAACGTCCCGTGAGCTGCTCGTAGCGGCGCAGCCGGTTCAGGACGGTGTTGCGGTGGCAGTACAGCCGCTCCCCCGCCCGCTGGGCGGAGCCGTCGCAGGCGAGCCAGGCCGCCAGGGTGTCGAGGAGGAGGGCCTCGTCGGCCGGTTCCAGTGCGCCGAGCGGCCCGAGTACCCGCTGGACCAGCGCCGCGCCCAGGTCGGGGGCGGAGAGGACCAGCGCGGCGGGAAGACGGTCCGTCAGCCGGACGACGCCGCCGCCGTCCGGGCACATGCGCAGCGCGACGTCGGCGAGACGGCGGGCGTCGCCGACGGCGGCCAGGCCGGACACCGCGGTGCTGACACCCGCCCGGGCGCCCCCGCCCGGCCCGCCGGCCCCGCCCACGCCCACACCCACGCCCCCGGAAGTCCCCTCGGCAGTGACGTGGGCGTCGGCGTCGATGTCGGAGTCGTCGGCGTCGGAGTCGGTGGTCTCGTGCCCGGCGAGCAGCACGATGCCGTAGTCCACCTCCACGCCGGTGTGCCAGTACACCCGGCGGCCGCGGGCCAGGGCGGCCCGGGCGGCCGCCGCGGCGGAGGGGTCGCCGCCGGTGACCGCCACGACCGTGTACCGGCCCTCTTCGGGCAGGTCCAGCGCGTGGGAGGTGTCCGGCAGGTCGGCGATCCGGCAGGCGCCGTCGAGGAGCGCGCCCGCGAGCAGCCGCAGCCGGTTCTCCCGCCGCCAGGCGAGCTGCCGCTCGGTCTGCCGGTAGGCGTCGGCGACGAGGGCGCAGTGCTCGTCGACGAAGTCCCACACGTCGGAGGCGACGTGGACGAGCAGCCGTACGTCCTCGGGAGCGGAGCGGGAGGTCTCCTCGATGAGGCCCTGCCACACCAGGGACCCGCCGAGCCGGAACGCGTGCAGCAGGGCGTCCAGCGGAAGCCCCTGCTCCGCGCGGGTCGCGCCGATCTTCCACGAACAGCGGCGGGCGGCGTCCCGGCTGCCGCGCGGGTCGAGGAGCGAGGACACGCTGTGCCGCAGCGAGCGGTGCACCTCCTGCCAGGTCGCTCCCGGATCGCTGGTCACGGTCGCGCGGTAGGCGGGCTCCTGCTCCTGGAGCGCGGCGACCAGCCGGTCGGTGAGGTCGGGCAGGTCCGCCAGGAGCACGCGGGCCGCGCGGTGCAGGACCCGCAGGGCGTCGGCGTCGATCAGCGAGCGGCCGGGCCGCGGGTGCTGCCGCAGGGCGGGCGCCGACGGCGCGGCCGGTGCGGGACGGAACGCGGTCCGTGACCGTAGGGCGTGATGCATCGCGGGTCCTCCCCCGGGGCTGTGTCCCGCCGTCGGCTCGTCCTGCCCCGAAGGATGGCATACCGTCCGGTCGGTCCCCAGGGGGTGAGCACGATTGATTTCGGCGCGAACGCTCCGCCGCGCGGCCGCGGCCGGGCCGGAGCGGCCCGAGCGGCCGGGTCCGGGGTGCGTCCTGGACGGCTCTCGGACGCGTCCAGGGCACGTCCTGGGCACGGGGCACGTCCCTGTGAGGCGTGACGGTCGGGCCGGCGTACGGGTGCCCGCTTCGTCGGCGCGCGGGGGGAAGGGGGTGAGCCGGACGTCGCGTCTAGCGTGCCCTGTCGACCAGGCGCGCCAGTTCGACGCGGGAGCGCACGCCCAGCGCCGCGAAGACCTTCCGCAGGTGGTAGTCCACGGTGCGGGTGCTGACGGAGAGGGTGAGGGCCACCTCACGGTTGGTCGCGCCGTCGGCGACGAAGTGGGCGATCCGCAGTTGCTGCGGCGTCAGCGCGGACAGGGCCCCGGCGCCCGCCCGGCCCGCGGGGGCCGCGCCTCCCGCCCGCAGTTCGGCGCGCGCCTGGTCGGCCCACACGCGGGCGCCGCAGCGCTCGAACCCCACCAGTGCGGCCCCGAGACGGTCGCGGGCCTCGCGCAGGCGGCGGCGCCGACGGAGCCATTTGCCGTGGAGCAGTTCGGTGCGGGCGCGTTCGAAGTCGCCGCCGCCGGTCGCGTCGTGCAGGTCGACGGCGGCACGGTAGAGGGCGTCGGCCCGGTCCGCCGGGGCCAGCAGGGCACGGCAGCGCAGCAGTTGGGCGGGGGCCTGGGGGTCGGCGCCGAACCCGGCCCAGCGGGCGAACTCCTCCACGACGGCGGCGGCGACCGCGACGGCCTCGGACGCGCCGGGCGTGCCGGTCGCGTCGCCGGCTGCGGGGACGTGCCCGGTCCCGTCGGCGGCGGGCGGCCCGGCGAGCGGCCGGCCCGCGGTGGCCGCCACCGCCTCGACGAAGCAGGGAACCGCGAGCATCCACACCGCGAAGTGCCCCCGGCGCGTCCCGGGGCGCACCAGCGGTGCGAGCCGGTCGGCGGCCTCACGGGGCCGGCCGCGGGCCAGGTCGGCCCGGGCCGTCGCCCACTCGGCCATCGTCGCGGCCTGGACCAGGCCGTGCTGCCGGGCGGTCTCCAGCGCGTCGCCCGCGTACCGGGCGACGAGGTCCGGCCCGGACTCGATGGAGGCCGCCAGGGCCAGCACCGCGCGGTACTGGGCGGCCTTGTTGCCCTGTCCGGTCCGCAGGGCCGTCCGCAGCCCCTCCTCGGCGTAGGTCCTGGCCAACGCGTGCCGTCCGGAGCGCAGTTCGGCGTAGGCGAGATACTCCCGCGCCCGTGCGAGCGCCGTGGTTGCGCCGACGGTCCGGGCGACGGTCAGGGCTCGCGCGCCGGTACGGCGTGCGGCCCCGAGGTCGCCCAGCAGCAGCGCCGCGGCAGCCGCGCGCAGGGCCGTTTCCGCGTCGTCGGCCGTCCGCGCGTGGTCGGCGCCCGACACCAGACGCCGCAACGGTCCCGCCGCCTCCGCGAACCGTCCTTCGAGCAGGGCCCCCAGTCCGGCGCGGTACACCGGCAGCAGGGCGCCCTCGTCCTCGCCCCGGTGCGCGGACAGGCCGGATCCCGCGGCCGCGCCCGCGATTCCGGCCGTCCGCCCTCCCCCGAGCCGGACCAGCGTCCTGCGCCCGGCCGAAACCGGTTGCGCGCAGGGGCTGTTCGGGGCGAACGGGTCAGCGCGGACGGCGCTCTCCCCGCCCCCGCTCAACGCGTGCAGGCAGCCGACGGCGTCGCCCGCGGCCCACGCGGCGTCCGAGGCGGCCAGCAGCGCGTTCTGCGCCTGCCGAGGGTCCGTCGCGGCCAGGAGGCGGGCGGCCAGCAGCAGGGACGCCCGGGCCTCGTCCACCGGCCCGTCGCACAGCAGCGTCATGCCGCGCACGTACTCGACGCGCCCGCGCACCGCCGCGGCCGCCGCCCCGTCCGGGCACGGGTGGTCCGGGCACGGGTCGAGAGGGCACGGGTCGAGAGGGCCTGAGCCGGGCGGGCCCGGAGCGAGGAAGGCCGAGTCGAGCAGTCGCAGGGCCCGGTGGGTGCGTCCGCCGAGCAGGGCCTGTTCCGCGGCGGCCGTGCACCACTCGGCGCGCCGCACCTGGTCCCCGGCCAGTTCCGCGGCGCGGGCGAACGCCGCGCCGCGCAGGCCGGGCGAGGCCGCGCGCACCGGATCACCGGCGGCGAGGGCCAGCCGCAGGGCCGTCGCGGGCCGGGGCGCGGGAGTGCCACGCGCGCGGTGGAGCAGCACGGGCAGCCCGGCGTATCCCGCGTCCGCCAGCGCCCCGGCCAGCGCGCGGTGCGCGGCGCGTCGCCGCTCCGGCCGCGCGGCGGCGTACACGGCGCGGCGCAACAGGCCGCTGTGGAAACCGACTTCGCCGTCGGCCAGGACGAGCGCCTCGGGCAGCGCGCGTCTTCCGGGCGGCGCGGTGTGCGGCGGTGTGCCGTCCCGGCCGGGCGTCGTGGTCGCGAGGCGTTCCGCCGCCCGCAGAGCGAGGGTGATGTCGACGCGGGCGTCGCGGGGATCGTCCGCGTCCCCGTCGCGCAGGGCCGCCGCGACCGTGAGGAGCAGGTCCTCCTGGTCGGGCGGGCAGCGGGTCAGCAGGTCGCCCACCGGGCCGCCCAGCAGTTCGGCGTCGGCCGGCGGGGGCAGCGGCGCGCCGTGGCCGCGCAGCCGGGCGGGCGACAGCCGCCGGACCATGGCCAGCAGCAGCGCCGGGTTCCCGTCCGCGGCGTCCACGAGTGCGTCGCGGACCGCGCGGTCGACGGCCCCGCCCGCGGCCTCCTCCACCAGGGCGGCCGCCTCCGCCGGCGGGAGCGGGGCGACGCGGACCACCGGCAGTCCGGCGAACTCTGCGTCGACGGCACGGTGTCCCGCCACGCTGAGCAGCACGCGGACCGGGCCGTCGGCGCGCAGGCGTCGGGCGGCACGACCCACCGCGGCACGGGTGGCCGCGTCCCACAGATGCGCGTCGTCGGCGCACACCAGCAGGGGCGCTTCGGCCGACGCGGCGCGCAACGCCGTGAGGAGGACCGCGCCGGGCGCGTCCGGGGCGTCCGCGTCCGGACGCCCTTCGGCCGGTGCGCCGAGGGCCCGCAGCAGTGCGCGCAGCCCGCTCAGCGGCGCGGCCGACGCCGCCGGGTCGCCCGCGACGCGGACCACGGCCGGGGCCGGGGACGAGCGGGCGGCGCGGGCGGCGCGGGCGGCGTTCTCCAGGAAGGACGTACGGCCGCCGCCGGGTTCGCCGGTCACCACCCACGCCCCGCCGCCCGTGCCCGTGTCTGCGGTCATTGCCGGGACGTTACGGACGCGCACCGTACGGCGGAAGGGCCGTGACGGCGCCGACTGCCGGGCCGGCGTGGGCCGTTCGCGCCCGCGACCAGGCGTTTCGCCCTCGACGGCCGGAAGTCTCCCTGTGCGCGCGCCCAACGGCCGCCGCCGTGCCGCGGGCACCGGCACAGCGGCGGCCGCCCGTTCAGGACGTGTGCGGGCAGTTGCCCCGGTACTCCTCGATCGTCAGGCCCGGCCGCGGCAGCGGGCACAGGAACTGCTCGTAGCGGGTGTCGTCGTCGATGAAGCGCTTCAGCCACGACACGCTGTACTTCGCGATCGTCGTGTTGGACGAGTTGGGGGTGAAGTGGGTGGCGTTGTTCAGTTCCAGGTACGCCCGGTCCAGGGAGGACGGCAGGGTGGAGTAGAACGGCTCGGCGTGGGTGGCGACGGGGGCGATCGTGTCGCCGTCGGCGCCGAAGACCAGGGTCGGCGTCCTGACCTCGGGCCAGGTCTTGTCGAGGTTCCACGGGGTGAGCGGGATCGCGGCCCGCAGCGAGGGACGGCTCTTGGCGGCCTCCAGGGTGCCGCCGCCGCCCATCGAGTGGCCCATGACCCCGAGCCGGCCGCTGTCGACGCGGTTGCGCACGGAGCTGACCCGCGTGAGGTGGTCCAGGGCGGCGAGCAGTTGGCGTCCGCGCGAGTCGGGCTGGTCCAGTGTGGTGAGGGTGTCGATGGTGAAGACGACGAAGCCCTGCGAGGCCAGCCGCGGGCCGAGCCAGGCGATGGAGGACTGGGTGCCGGTGTAGCCGGGCGCGACGGCGACCGCGCCGAAGGCGCCGTCGGCGGTGCTGGTCGGGTAGTAGATCGTGCCGCCGCCGAAGCCGGTGACGGCGAGCGGGGAGACGGTGGTCCGGGAGACGGCGTAGGGGCCGCGCACCGCTTCGATGCTCGCCGTGGTCGGCGCGGGGCCGCGTTCGTAGGGGTTGTCCGCCGCGTGCGCTCCGGGGCCGCCGAGGGCGGTGAGTCCGACGACGGCCGCGACCGCGGTGGTGAGGGCGGCGAGGCGGCCGGGCCGGCGGTGGGGGCCGCCGGTGGCGGCGGCGGTCCGGCCCGCACGGGGCCGGACCGCACCGGTGTCTGCTGACTGCTGCACGAGGAGTCGTCCTCTCTCGGGTCTGCCAGGGTCGGCGAGGGGGCCGTCCGAGGTCCGTCGGAGGTCTGCCGCCGGTTGGCCGGTCTGCCGGCCGGCCGGCGGTGTGGGGTCCGTCGGGGCGGGCTCCGCTCCGCCTGGCGCGTGGGGTGTGCCGGTCCGGGGCGCGGGCCGGCGGAGTCAACTGTCCGGCCGGGACGGCTCTTCGGGGACCGGCGAAGTCACCGGTCTTCGGCCCCTGCCCCGGGCTCCCCCGCCGCGGTGTGCACGGGCCGCGCGCCGGCATCAGCCGGGACATGCATCAGCCGGCCGATTCGGAGCACTCGGCAGGCTGTCGCCTGACGGAGAGAGCCTGACGAAAAGAGAACGCCGTGCTCTGGGTCGCCGTACTTCTGCTGCCGCTGGTGTCCGTCCTGCTGGTCTTCATGGACCGGGTGGAGGAGCGCCTGCTCACCCCGGTCACGGCCAAGCGCCGTCACGCGGGCCGCCGACGGCATCTGCGGCTGATCCCCGGCGGCGCCGCGGACGCGAAGGCCGTCCGGGCGCGCGACGCGGCGAAGGACCCGGCGGCGGCGGAAGAGGTCCGGGCGGCCTGAGAGCCGGACGGGATGTACGCGCCGCTCCCGGTGTGCGAGGCTCGCCGGGGGGCGTCGGTCGGCAACGGCAGGGAGAGTCAGCGGTATGCGCATCGGTCTGCTCGGCACCGGACCCTGGGCGGGCATGGTGCACGCACCCGTCCTCGCCTCCCACGAGGAGCTCGACTTCGTCGGCGTCTGGGGCCGTCGCCCGCAGGCCGCCGGGGAACTGGCGGACCGCCACGGCACGCGCGCCTACGACGACGTCGACGCCCTCCTCGCGGACGTCGACGCGGTGGCCGTCGCCCTGCCGCCGGACGTGCAGGCGCGCCTCGCGGTGCGCGCCGCCGAGGCCGGCCGTCACCTCCTGCTGGACAAGCCCGTCGCCGCGACGGTGACGGGCGCGGGGGCCGTGGCGCGGGCCGTCCGGGAGGCGCGGGTGGCCTCGGTCGTCTTCTTCACCACCCGTTTCGTGTCCGGGCCCCGGGCCTGGATCGTCGAACAGGCGGAGGCCGGGGGCTGGTTCACGGCGCACGCCCAGTGGCTCGGGGACGTCTTCCACGAGGAGAGCGACAGCCCGTTCGCCACACCCTGGCGCGGGGAGAAGGGGGCCCTGTGGGACGTGGGCCCGCACGCCCTGTCCGTGCTGCTGCCGGTGCTCGGCGACGTCCGCCGGGTGACGGCCGCGGCCCACGGTCCCGGCGACACCGTCCTGGCGGTCCTGGACCACGCGAACGGCGCCTCCAGCACGCTGACGCTCAGCCTGACGGCCCCGCCCGCGGCGGCCGGGGCGGCCGTCGAGCTGCGCGGCGCCGCCGGGGTGACGCGGCTGCCGCACGGCAGGGCGGACGCCGCCGACGCCCTCGCCCGCGCCGCGGACGAGTTGCTCGCCTCGGCCCGCGACGGCCGCCCGCACCCCTGCGACGCCGCCTTCGGGCTGCGCGTCACGGAGGTGCTGGCCGACGTCGAGGCCGTGCTGGACGAGGGAACGCGCCGGCCCGGCGGCTGAGCCCCGCCCCGGCCGGACGTCCCGGCGTGCGCCGGCCCGCGCCGGGGTGGAGCGTGGGGGTGTGGGACGACCGGACGGCGAACGGCGGGGCTGGCTGCGGGGCGCGCCGCCGCCGCCCTGGGTGCGGGCGCTGCCCCTCGCGCTGGCGGCGGGCGTCTGCGTGGCCGCGCTGGTCAGTCCCGAGCCGCTGGACATCGGCTTCCTGCTGGGCGCGATCCCGCCGCTGGCCGTGCTGTCGTACGGTCCGGCGGTCACCGCGGTGCTGGGCGTGGCCGTCGTCGTGATGCTGAACGTGCCCGCGTTCCAGCTCGACCGGCCGGGCCAGACCGATGTGCTGACGGTGTCGTTCGTGGCGCTGCTGAGCGTGTTCGTGGCGTTCGTGCGCCACCGGCGCGACCAGCAGCTGGACCTCGAGCGCACGGTCGCCGAGGCGGCGCAGCGGGCCGTGGCGCCGCCGGTGCCGGAGCGGGTCGGGCCGCTGCGGTGCGCGGGTCTGTACCGGGCGGCGCAGCGCGGGACGCTGGTCGGCGGCGACTTCTTCGACGTGCG
Source organism: Streptomyces sp. NBC_00704 (assembly GCF_036226605.1). Taxonomy (NCBI): domain Bacteria; kingdom Bacillati; phylum Actinomycetota; class Actinomycetes; order Kitasatosporales; family Streptomycetaceae; genus Streptomyces; species Streptomyces sp. NBC_00704. Next base: position 7,297,388 of record NZ_CP109000.1, on the reverse strand, counting down.
CGAGAGCCCCCACGGGGTGCGGGCGGTGCTGGGGGACGTGCAGGGGCACGGGCTGGCGGCGGTGGCGACGGTGTCCTCGCTGCTCGGAGCGTTCCGGGAGGCGGTGCTGGACCAGGCGGACCTGGAGGCGGTGGCGGGCCGTCTGGACCGGCGGCTGGTGGTCGACTCGGCGCGGGACGCGGTCGCCGAGCTGTTCGCGACGGCCGTCCTGGTGGAGTTCACGCCCGACGCCGGCGCGGTGCGCATCGTCGTCTGCGGGCATCCGCCGCCGGTGCTGCTGCGCGACGGCGCGGCCACGGAGGTGGACGCGGTGCCGTGGACGCCGCTGGGGCTGGGTCTGCCGGGGGCCGCGCCGACCGCCGTCCGGCTGGCGCTGCGCCCCGGCGACCGGCTGTTCCTCGCCTCGGACGGCGTCTCGGAGGCGCGGGACGCCGGCGGTGTGTTCTACCCCTTGCTGGAGCGGCTGCCCGCGCTCGCCGCCGGCGCCGGTCCGGCGGCGACCGCGGACCGGGTCTGGGCGGACGTGCGGCGGTACGCCCCCGCGATCCGCGACGACGTCACGATGCTGGTCCTGGCCCCGCTGAGCGCGGCGGACCGTCGCGAGGGCCGCTGAGGTCCTCCGCGTCGCCCTCGGCGTCGATGTGCGGCAGGATCCGGTCCAGCCACCGGGGCGTCCACCAGGCGTGGGAGCCCAGCAGCGTCATCACGGCGGGCACCATGAGGAGCCGGACGACCGTCGCGTCGATCAGCACGCTGACCGCGAGGCCCAGGCCGAGCATCTTGACGACGATGCTGTCGCTGATGATGAACGCCGAGAACACGCTCACCATGATCAGGGCCGCGCAGGTGATGACGCGGGCGGTGATCTCCAGGGCGTGGGCGACGGAGTCCTTGGCGTCGCCGGTGCGCAGCCACGCCTCGTGGACGCGGGAGAGCAGGAAGATCTCGTAGTCCATGCTGAGGCCGAAGATGATCGCGAACATCATCATCGGCACATAGCTCTCGATGGGCACGTCGCCGTTGACGCCGAGTGCGGGCCCGCCCCAGCCCCACTGGAAGACGGCGACGACGACGCCGTAGGAGGCGGTGATGGACAGGACGTTGAGGACGGCGGCCTTGACGGCGACGAGGAGGCCGCGGAAGACGGCGAGGATGATCAGGAACGCGAGGCCGACGACCACGCAGATGATCAGCGGGAGCCGGGCGGCGACGATGTCGCGGAAGTCGACCTGGGCGGCCGTGGTGCCGGTGACGTAGCCCTTGGCGTCGTAGCCGGAGACGGCGTCGGGCAGGGTGGTGTCCTTGAGCCGGTTCACCAGGTTCGTGGTGGTGGCGTCCTGCGGGGCCCGCGCGGAGTAGACGGTGCCGATCAGCACGTCGCCGTCCTGGGTGGCCGTCAGCGGGGTGACGGTGGCCGCGCCGGACACGCCGTTCAGCGTCTTCTGCGCCTGGGACTGCAGGTCGGAGCGTTTGTCGGTGGGGACGGACGTCTGGTCGACGACGACGGTGAGGGGTCCGTTGGAGCCGGGGCCGAAGGCGTCGGTCATCAGGTCGTAGGCGCGCCGGTCGGTGAAGGAGGTCGGGTCGGCGCCGTCGCCGATGTGGCCGAGCTGGATGGAGAAGACGGGGATGGCGAGGATCGCGATGACGGCGACTCCGCCGGCGAGGTACTGCCAGGGCCTGCGTTCGACGCGTTTGGCGTAGCGGTGCCAGGTGCCGTGCGGGGTGGCGCCCGGTGCGGCGTCGGTCTCGGCGACGGGTCTGCGCACGTGCCAGCGGTCGATGCCGCGCCCGATGAGTCCGAGCATGGCGGGCACGAGGGTGAGGGCGGCGGCGACGGCGGAGACGACGGTGACGGCGGCGGCGACGCCGAGTTTGCCGATGAAGGACACCCCGGACGCGTACAGGCCGGCCAGCGCGATGATCACGGTGGTGCCGGAGACCAGGACGGCGCGGCCGCTGGTGGCGGTGGCGTGGCCGGCCGCCTCGGCGGGATCGGCGCCGTCGACCAGGTTCTGCCGGTGCCGGGTGATCAGGAACAGCGCGTAGTCGATGCCGACGCCGAGGCCGATCATGGTGGCGAGGGTCGGCGAGACGGTCGCGAAGGTGAACGCGGCGGCGAGCAGCCCGAGGATCGCCAGCCCGCCGACGACCCCGATCAGGGCGGTGACCAGGGGAAGTCCGGCGGCGATGACACTGCCGAAGCCGATGAGCAGGACGACGATCGCGACCGCGAATCCGATTGCCTCGCTGATCAAGTCGTTGGCCTTGGGCCGGGCGAGTTCGCCGAGCGAGCCGCCGTACTCGACGTCGGCGCCCGCCGCCCGCAGCGGCTGGACGGCCTGGTCGACGCCGTCCAGGTAGGCGTCGCCGAGGGTGTTGGGCTGCTCGTCGAAGCGGATGGTGATGTAGCCCGTCTTGCCGTCGTTCGACACCGGGCCGACCTTCGTCGGGCTCTGCGAGAGGGGGTTCTGCACCGACAGCACGTGGGGCAGCTTCTGGAGGTCGCCGACGGTGGTGGACATCTGCGAACTCAGCGCGCTCAAGGCCTTCTGGTCGTCGCGCATGACGATCTGGGCGCTGTAGCCGCCGGCCTGCGGGTCGTGCTCCTGGAGGACGTCCAGGCCCTTCTGCGACTGGGTGTCCGACAGCGCGAAGTCGTCCTCGAACATGCCGCCGACGGCGCGGTCGGTGACCTGGAGCGCCACGAGGGCGACCAGCCAGGCCAGGATGACGAGGAGGAAGTGACGGGCACACCAGGCGCCGAGCCTGCGCAGTCCCCCGCGAGAGGGCTTCCCGGCAGCGGTGGGTTCCATGAGCTGGGCCTTCCTGCCGTGCGGCGGGACCGTCGCACAGGGGTGGGGACGCCCCGACACAGCTCATTACACCCCTGACCGATCATCGCGGCATCTCGGCCGGCCGGTGATCGCGATTGCGGGGTGCGGCTCCAGGATGAATGGTGTTAGTACATTCCTTCGGACGCGAGGAGCCGACACCATGCCGACGTCACAGCCCGGCGCCGCCCGACCCTCCCCGGACGACCGCGCCACCCCGGACGACCTGCTCCACACCCGCACCGGCACCGAGGTCTCCGCGGAGGACATGGTCCTCGCCACGGGACGCGACCTGACGCCGCGCACGCTCGCGTGGGCGCGGCGCAAACTGGACGAGGAGGGGCCCGGCGCGATCGAGAAGCTGCTGCCGTAGCTGTCGCCGCCCTTTCCCGGCCGCCCCCGCCCTGCCAGACTGCGGAGGGTGCCCGACTTCGACATGCTCGTCATCGGATCAGGTCCCGGCGGCCAGAAGGCCGCCATAGCCGCGGCCAAACTGGGCCGGCGGGTGGCCGTTGTCGACCGCCCCGACATGGTCGGCGGGGTCTCCCTCCACACCGGAACCATTCCCTCCAAGACCTTGCGCGAGGCGGTGCTCTATCTCACCGGCCTCACGCAGCGCGACCTGTACGGACAGAGCTACCGGCTCAAGGAGAACATCACCGTCGCCGACCTGACCGCGCGCACCCAGCACGTGGTCGGGCGCGAGATCGACGTCATCCGCAGCCAGTTGACCCGCAACCACGTCGCCCTGTTCGCCGGCACCGGGCGCTTCGTCGACGACCACACGATCGCCCTGCGCGAGATCACCGGGCAGGAGCGGCTGATCAGCGCCGAGCACATCGTGATCGCCACCGGGACCCGGCCGGCCCGGCCGGACAGCGTGGAGTTCGACGGGCGGACCATCCTCGACTCCGACAACGTGCTGACCGTCGAGCGGGTGCCGCAGTCGATGGTCATCGTCGGCGCCGGCGTGATCGGCATGGAGTACGCCAGCATGTTCGCCGCGCTCGGCAGCAAGGTGACGGTGGTGGAGAAGCGGGCCGGGATGCTCGACATGTGCGACGTCGAGATCGTCGAGTCGCTCAAGTACCACCTGCGCGATCTCGCGGTGGCGTTCCGCTTCGGGGAGACCGTGGCGGCCGTGGAGCGGCATCCGCGGGGCACGCTGACCGTGCTGGAGAGCGGCAAGAAGATCCCGGCCGACGCGGTGATGTACTCGGCGGGCCGCCAGGGCCTGACCGACGGACTCGACCTCGACAAGGCCGGGCTGACGGCCGACCGGCGCGGGCGCATCGAGGTGGACGAGCACTACCGCACGCCGGTCGGGCACATCTACGCCGTCGGTGACGTCATCGGCTTCCCGGCGCTCGCGGCGACGGCGATGGAGCAGGGCCGCGCCGCCGCCTACCACGCCTGCGGCGAGCCCGTCGGGCAGATGCACCACCTCCAGCCGATCGGGATCTACACGATCCCGGAGATCAGCTTCGTGGGGCGCACCGAGGACCAGCTCACCGAGGAGCGCGTGCCGTTCGAGGTGGGTGTGGCCCGCTACCGCGAGCTGGCCCGCGGGCAGATCATCGGCGACGCGCACGGCATGCTCAAACTGCTGGTCTCGCCCGAGGACCGCACGCTGCTGGGCGTGCACTGCTTCGGCAGCGGGGCGACCGAGCTGATCCACATCGGGCAGTCCGTGATGGGCTGCGGCGGCACCGTGGACTACCTCGTGGACGCCGTGTTCAACTACCCGACGCTCGCGGAGTCGTACAAGGTCGCCGCGCTCGACGCCACCAACCGGCTACGGCAGTTGGACCGGATCGGGGACTGACCGGCCCTCCGGGGACGGGCCGCTCACTCCTCGACGGTCTCACTCCCCGACTCACTCCTCGACGATGTGGACGGCGGCCTCCTCGGCGCCCGCCGCCCCGCCGTCCACGCCCACGTCCCGGGCCACCTCCTCCTTGACGGCGTCGGGGTGGGCGCCCTCGTCGGGGGCGACGAGCCGGCCCGCGCGCCGGTCGCCCGCCTCGGGGTCGAGGGGCTCGCCCTCGCCGCCGGGAAGGTCCCCTACGCCGTCGCCGGCCGGCGCGGTCGTGTCCGGGGCCTCCTGGGCGAGCCGCTGGTCCAGGCTCTCGCCCTCGTGCTGCTCGGCGGCGGTGGTGCCGTACTTGGTCACCCCGAGCGGCTTCTCCGGCGGGGAGTAGCCCTCGTCGAGGGTGTCGTCGTAGGTGCGTTCGTCGAGGGCGTCCTGGAGGTCGAGCGGTGCGCCGTCCTCCTGCTCCTCGTTGGATCCGGTGGGCTGGTAGACGTCGTCGCCCATCGCCTCGGACTCCGTGCCCATGGTGCCTCCTCGCTGGTCGGGCCACTGTGTTCCCCGTCCGCGTTTCCCGTGCGGCCCGGTCCAATCGCGACACATCTCACCTGCGCGAACGAGGGCGCACCTCGCCCGCTCGGGCTTCGGACCGTAGCCACTCGCACACTCGGTGCGACCGCGGGCAGACCCGGACGCCGTGGGTCCCGCCGGCGGGCGACGGGGACGTGTCGGCGCCGGTGCGGCTGCTGCCGCCGCTGTTTGCGCCGCTGTCGGGCACGGTCGAACGGAGGGCGACGCGCCTCGGCCGCTCCCTGGTCGCGCCCCGCACGATCCGGCCGGCGGATCGTGCGGTGGCGCGGGGAGCGGGACGTCCGCGACCGAGCCCGCGGCGCGCGCGGGGCGGGGGCGGGGCCAGGACCCGGCTAGGACCGGGTGTGGGGCGCGCGGTGCAGGGGCTGGCGGGGCGTGGTGCGCACCGGGACGGGCGGCAGGGCCCGCACGACGGGTCCGTCGCCGTTCACCCGTAGCGGCTCGCCGTGGTGATGGAGTGTCAGCGGCGGTCCGGACAGCAGGGTGTAGGTGGCCTTGTCGGGCCCTATCTCCACGTGCAGGCGGCGGCCGAGGAACTGGACGCTGAAGGCCAGCCGGCTCAGCCGCTGCGGCAGCCGGGGCGCGAAGCGCAGGCCTTCGGCGTCGCGGCGCAGCCCGCCGAACCCCGCGACCAGGGCCGTCCAGGTGCCGGCCAGCGAGGCGATGTGCAGTCCGTCGCGGGTGTTGTGCTCCAGGTCGGCCAGGTCCATCAGCGCCGCCTCGGTCGTGTAGTCGAAGGCCAGGTCGAGATGGCCGGCCTGGGCGGCGATCACGGCCTGGCAGCACGCCGAGAGGGAGGAGTCGCGGACCGTCAGCGGCTCGTAGTAGGCGAAGTTGCGGGCGACCTGCTCGTCGTCGAAGTGGCTGGCGCAGGTGTACATCGCCAGCACCAGGTCGGCCTGCTTGACGACCTGCTTGCGGTACAGGTCGAAGTAGGGGAAGTGCAGGAGCAGGGGGTACTGGTCGGCCCGGGTGCCGGAGAAGTCCCACTGCTGGTAGCGGGTGAAGCCGGCGTGCTGCTCGTGGACGCCGAGGTCCCGGTTGTAGGGCAGGTGCACCGCCTGCGCGGCGTCGCGCCAGGCCGCGCTCTCCTCCTCGTCGACGCCGAGGCGGCCCGCCTCCTCCGGATGGCGTTCGACGGCGTCGGCGGCGGCGAGGAGGTTCGCCCGGGCCATGAGGTTGGTGTACGTGTTGTCGTCGGCGACCGCGCTGTACTCGTCGGGCCCGGTGACGCCGTCGATGTGGAACGCGCCGTGTGCGTCGTGGTGGCCGAGCGAGCGCCACAACCGGGCGGTCTCCACGAGCAGTTCGACGCCGGTGGAGCGCTCGAAGTCGGTGTCGCCGGTCGCCGCGACGTAGCCCACCACGGCGTGGGCGATGTCGGCGTTGACGTGGAAGGCGGCGGTCCCGGCCGGCCAGTACGCCGAGCCCTCCGACCCCTCGATCGTGCGCCAGGGGAACGCGGCGCCGCGCAGCCCGAGCTGGACGGCCCGCTCGCGGGCGGCGGGCAGCGTGTTCTGACGCCAGCGCAGGGCTTCCGCGACGGCGTGGGGGGCGGTGTACGTGAGCAGCGGCAGGACGAACGTCTCGGTGTCCCAGAAGGCGTGGCCGTCGTATCCGGAACCGGTCAGGCCCTTGGCGGGGATGGCCCGCTGCTCGGCGCGGGCCCCGGCCTGCAACACGTGGAAGAGGGCGAAGCGGACGGCCTGCTGGATCTCCTCGTCGCCGTCGACCTCGACGTCCGCGCGGGACCAGAAGTCGTCGAGGTAGGCGCGCTGTTCGTCGAGCAGGCCGTCCCAGCCGCTGTGCCCGGCCGCGGCGAGGGCCGCCTCCACCTGGTCGCTCATCGCCGGCCGCGAGCGGGCGCCGGACCAGCCGTGGGCGACCAGCTTCTCCACGCGCAGCCGTTCGCCGGGCTCCAGCACGGAGGTGACGGTGAGCCGGGCGACGTCGACGTTGCTCTCGGCGCTGAGGGTGGTGCGCTCCGGGCCGGTGACGGTGTGGTCGGCGGCGACGGCCACCCGCAGTCCGCTGCGCTTCGTGCGGTGCACGAGCCGCAGGCGGCGGTCGACCGCCACGTCCTCCTCCGGCTCCAGGGGGGACCTCAGGGCGCGGGCCGCGCGCGGGTCGCCGTTCGGGTCGGGCAGGCTCTCGTTGGTGACCAGTTCGGACTGGATCACCACCCGGGAGCGGCTGCCGACGGCCTCCACCTCGTAGGCGACGGCGGCGACGGCCCGCTGGGAGAGCGAGACCAGCCGCGTCGAGCGGACCCGCACGGTGGATCCGGCCGGGGAGGTCCACTCGCAGGTCCGCTCCAGGACGCCCCGGCGCAGGTCGAGCACGCGCTCGTGGCTGACGAGCCGTCCGTAGCGCAGGTCGAACGGCTCGTCGTCGACCAGCAGCCGCAGGATCTTGCCGTTGGTGACGTTGATGACCGTCTGCCCGGACTCCGGGTAGCCGTAGCCGGCCTCGGCGTAGGGCAGCGGGTGCAGTTCGTGGACGCCGTTGAGGTAGGCGCCGGGCAGGCCGTGCGGCTCGCCCTCGTCGAGGTTGCCGCGCCAGCCGACGTGCCCGTTGGACAGCGCGAACACCGACTCGCTCTGGGCGAGGACGTCGAGGTTCAGCTCCGTCTCGCGCACGCACCACGGTTCGACGGCGTAGGACCGTTGGGTGATCACGCGCGCCCTCCCTGCCCGAGGAGGTCCTCGAGATCCTTCACCACGACGTCCGCGCCGTGCGCGTACAGCGCGTCGGTCTGTCCGACCCGGTCAACGCCGACCACGTAGCCGAAGTTCCCGGAGCGGCCCGCGTCCATCCCGGCCAGCGCGTCCTCGAAGACGGCCGCGGCCGCCGGGTCGACGTCCAGGTCGCGGGCGGCGGCGAGGAAGGTGTCGGGGTGCGGCTTGCCGGGCAGGTCCCGCTCCGCGGCGACGACGCCGTCGACGCGTACGTCGAAGAGGTCCTCGGCGCCGATCGAGCGCAGCACGTCGCGTGCGTTGGCGCTGGAGGAGACGATCGCCGTGCGCAGGCCCCGCGCGCGGGCGGCTTCGAGGTAGCGCAGCGTGCCGTCGTAGGCCTGGACGCCCTGCGTGCGGATCTTCTCCAGGAGCAGTTCGTTCTTGCGGTTGCCGAGGCCGTGGACGGTCGGTGCGTCGGGCGGGTCGTCGGGGCCGCCCTCCGGCAGGCGGATGTCCCGGGAGGCCAGGAAGGCGCGCACGCCGTCCGCGCGCGGGCGGCCGTCGACGTACTCGTCGTAGTCGTCGCCCGCGTCGAACGGCCGGTAGCCGTCCCCGTCGCGTTCGCGCAGGAAGGCGTCGAACATCTCCTTCCAGGCGGCCGCGTGGACGACGGCCGTGCGGGTGACGACCCCGTCGAGGTCGAAGAGACAGGCCTGGATGGCTTCGGGGAGCCCGAGCGTCGTCGTCATACAGGGCCGGTTCCCCGCGATCGCCTCCCTCAACAGTGTGGCGCCCGCCACACCGTTGGGGTTGCTCACTCGTGCGGGAACGAGTGGTGCTCGTGCGCGATGAGCCAGCGGCCGCCCTCCTTGCGCAGTCCGAAGGTGAGGCGCAGCCGCAGCGTGGGGTTCTCGGCCAGTTCCTCGGGAGTGCCGCAGCGCAACAGCGCGTGGGCGTAGGCGACGTCGTGTCCGGCGGTGACGTCGAGGGTGTCGATGTCGAAGCGCGCGCCCTGGGCCTGCCAGGCGAAGAAGGGCGGCCACAGCGCGCGGTAGGCGGCCAGGCCCCGCAGTCCGGCGTGCGGGGGCGGCACGTAGTACAGGACCAGGTCGTCGGCGTGGCCGGCGAGGACGGTCTCGAGGTCTCCGCGGCGGACGGCGTCGGCCCAGCGGTCGATCAGGGTGCGGATCTGCGTCTCGTCGTCGGGCAAAGGTGCGTCCTCCTCTCCCTGCGGGTCTCCTCCGGGGAGACTGCGACACTTCGGTGTGTGCTCACTTTCGATGATCTGCTGTGCCGGGCCCGTTCTCTCGCCGGGGGAGGCGGACGCGCTCTGCTCGGCGTCGCGGGCAGTCCCGGCGCGGGCAAGACGACCCTGGCGCGGCGTCTGGTGCGGGAGCTGAACGGGACGGGCGAGCCGTGGGCCGTGCAGGTCCCGATGGACGGGTTCCACCTGGCCGACGCCGAGCTGGACCGGCTCGGCCTGCGGGACCGCAAGGGGGCGCCGGACACCTTCGACGCGGCCGGGTACGCGGCGCTGCTGCGGCGGCTGCGGGAGGAGGCGGGCGGCGAGGACACCGTGTACGCGCCGGGTTTCGAGCGGGTGCTGGAGCAGCCGCTCGCGGGGGCGGTGCCCGTCGCCCCCGCCGTCCGGCTGGTGGTGACCGAGGGCAACTACCTTCTGCTGGGCACGGGCGCGTGGCGGCGGGTGCGGGCCGCGCTGGACGAGGTGTGGTTCTGCGAGAGCGACGAGACGGAGCGGGTGCGGCGGCTGGTCGCCCGGCACGAGGAGTTCGGCAAGGCGCACGAGGAGGCGGTGGCCTGGGTGCTGCGGAGCGACCAGCGCAACGCCGAGCTGGTGGCGGCGACGCGAGAGCGGGCGGACCTGGTGGTGCCGCTGCCCCTGTGACGGGCGGGCCGCGCCCGCGGCGGCCGGTGTGGTGCGGGCGGCGGTCCGCCGCTCCCCCGCGGCCCCCGGCCGCTGACGGCGTTCGGCGGGGTGCGGCGCGCAGCTCCGGCTCCGGCTCCGGCTCGCCGCGGGCGTCGTCCGGTCCGGGGACGGCGGTGAAGGCGTCCGGGCGCACGGTCAGGCCTGCGGCGCCGTGTTCCGCCGACGCGGTGAACGGCTCCTCGGATCCGTGGCGCACCGCGAAGGCGTACAGGTCACCGACCAGGTGGCGGCCCTCGCCCGGGTCCCGGTGATCGTCGCCGTAGCCGTAGCGGGAGTCACGCGGGGGGTGCGGGCCGGCGGGCGCGGAGGGCGACGGTCAGGGTGTGCGGGCCCAGTCCGCCGAGGTAGACGCGGTTGCCGGTCGTCGCGTCGGTGCCGCGCACCACGGTGTGGTCCTGGCCCGGGTCGTAGCGCAGCACGTCGCCGCGGTCCGGCCCGGCGAGCGGTTCGCCCGCCTCGACCCGGACCTCGATCCCGATCTCGTCGTCGCCGGCCCGGTAGGCCGCCGTTCCGCTCGTCAGGCACCAGCGCCCGTCGCCGATCGGCACGGCTCCCTGCGGCACGCCGCCCGGCCGGAAGGCCAGTTCGAGGGCCCACGGGACCGGTGGTCCGCCGATTTCGATCAGCAGGTCGGCGCCGTCCTCCCGGACGTCCACCGCGACGCGGGTCGTGTGGGTGACCTCGTCACGGGGGCGGTCCGGGAAGGCCATCGCGGCGGAGAAGCGTCCCTCGTCCCCCATGCGGTAGTCGCCGTCGTCGCATCGCCGGTCCGGTGGCAGCGGCTGGTAGTAGGCGGCCGTGAGGGTCTCGGTGAGCAGGTACCGGTCGGCCGCGGGCCGTTCCACGGCGGCGGCGCGGAACGGGCCCAGGTCGAAGAACCCGCGTGAGAGGCGGACCGCGTCGAGGACCGCCTCGCCCGCGAAGAGCCGCAGGAAGGTGGGGTTGCAGGCGAGGCCGGAGCGGACGCGCCGGTGGCCGGGCACGTCGGAGCCGCCGTACACGACCGTGCGCGCGGTGGCCGAGGTGTGCGCGGCGAGGCGCGCGGTGGTGAGGTAGCGGGCGCGCGGCAGCGTCTGCGGGACCGGCTCGGGCAGGACGCGGCACAGGTCCGGGGTGAGGAGCGTCTCGGCGAGCAGGTCGGGGTCGATGCCGCCGGCCTGCGCGAGACGGGCCGCCCGGCTGAAGTCGCCGCGGCCGGTGCGGACCGCCAGGAGCCGGTAGTGCGGCAGGTAGGGGGCCAGCGGGAACGGGCCGTGCTGGTCCTGCCGGCGCGAGTGGACGGTCTCCACCGTGCCGTCCGGCCCGATGAGGTCCAGGGTGGCGGTGAGATGGCGTTCGACGGCGTCGCCGAGATCGGTGCGGCCCAGCACCTCGGCCAGCAGGAGAAGCGAGGGGTTGGACACGTGGGCCGCGTAGTTGGCGCTGCGTTCCGCGTACAGGCCGTCCGGGTCGATGTCGACGCCCTCGGCGAGCCACTGCTCGATGCGGGCGAGCAGCCGGTCGTCGGGGAACGACCGGTGCAGCCGGGCCAGGGCCGCGCACAGTTCCCACCGGTGGTTCGGGGTGTGCACGCCGCCCGTGAGGAGGGGCGCGCGGGCCGCGTCGGCGATGTCGGCGAGCGCGGCCGTGACGTCGCGCAGTCCCGGTCCCGCGCCGACGGCGAGGACGTGCGCGTCGCACACGTCGTTGACGGTGAACGCGGAGTCCGGCGGCGACTGCACGTTGTCGCCGCCGGCGAAGAGGCCGGTGGCGGTCTGCGCGGCCCGCAGGGCGCGCAGGTGGGCGGTCGCGGCGGCGGCTGCCCACGGGCTGCCGTGCAGGGCCGAGTCCGGGGAGCGGTAGGCCGCCACCAGGGTCTTCACCCGGCGCGCCAGCACGCGGTGGGTGACGCCGGCGGGCGCGTCGTCGGGGCCGGCCGCCAGGGGGGCGGCCGCGAGGGGGGCGGCCGTCCGGTCGGCGGCGCGGGCCGCCGCGCGGGCGAACTCGCGGTCGAGGGCTGTGGACACGGTCAGTCCTTCAGTCCGGCGTTGATGTCGGCGCCCATGACGTAGCGCTGGAAGACCAGGAAGACGGCGATCAGCGGGATCATGGAGATGACGGAGGCGCCCAGGAGCACCGACCAGTTGATGTTCTGCGCGCCGACGATGCTCTGGATGCCGATCTGCACGGTGAACTTGTCGGGGTCGTTGAGCATGAGCAGCGGCCAGATGTAGTCGTTCCACCGCCACTGGAAGGACAGGATGGCGAGGGTCAGCATGATGGGCCGGGACAGCGGCACCATGATCCGCAGGAAGATGGACAGTTCGCGGGCGCCGTCGATGCGCGCGGCCTCCACGAGTTCGTCGGGAACCGTCAGGAAGAACTGGCGGAACATGAAGCATCCGGTGGCGGTGAGCACGGCCGGGAGGATGATGCCGGCGAAGGAGTTGTAGAGGCCGAGGTTGCGCACGACCAGGAACTCGGGGGCGAGCATGACCTCGCTCGGCAGCATCGTGGTGGCCAGGATGCAGAGGAAGAACGCCTTGAGCCACCGGTTGTCGTACTTGGCCAGGGCGTAGCCGGTGCAGCAGCTGACTCCCACCGTGAGGATCGTGGTGATCACGCACACGAGGGCGGTGTTGATGAAGTACTGGGAGAAGTTGGCGCTCTCCCACGCGGCCTTGAATCCCGACAGGGTGGGGTCGTGCGGGACGAGCGTGAGCGGATAGGAGAACAGTTCGCTGGCGGGCTTGAGGGAACTGAGGATGAACCACAGCACCGGCAGCCCGTACAGGCAGGCCAGGATCCACAGCAGTGTCGTCGCGGGCACCGCGCGCCGGAGCCCGCCGCTGCCCGGTGTGCGCGGCCGCTTCCTGTCCTTGGAGACGGACGGTCCGGGATCGGAGCCGACCGGGCGGGGCGTGTCTGTGGTTGTCATCGGTTCTCCACCCGCCGGTTGACGAAGAGCTGGACCAGCGCGACGGTCATCAGGATGAGCATGAGCACGAACGACGCGGCGCTCGCGTAGCCGATCTGGCCACGCTTGAAGCCGGTCTCGTAGATGTACTGGACGAGGAGGTTGTTGGACGTTCCGGGCCCGCCGTTGTTGAGGGCGACGAACACCGGGTACTCCTTCATCGCGTTGATCGTGTTGAGCAGGATCACGATGAACGAGGTGGGCGCGATGCTCGGCAGCGTGATGCTGACGAACTGGCGCCACGGGCCGGCGCCGTCGAGCGCGGCAGCCTCGTAGTACGACACCGGCACGTTCTTGATCGCCGCGATGAACAGCAGCATCGAGAAGCCGGTCCAGGCCCAGGAGGCCGCCATCACCACCACGATCAGCGACAGGTCCGCGTTTGACTGCCAGGGGACGGCGCTGCCGCCGAGCTTCTCGATGACGTAGTTGACCAGGCCGAAGTTCTCGCCGAAGAGCCAGCGCCACAGGACGCCGACGACGATGGGCGACAGCAGCCACGGGACGAAGAAGACGACGCGCGCCACGGACGCGCCCTTGGCGTGCTTGTTCACCACCAGGTTGGCGGCGAGCAGCGACAGCCCGAAGTTCAGCGGCACGAAGAGCACGGCGTACAGCAGGGTCCGGGTGAGCGCGCCGTAGAAGGCGGAGTCCTCGATGAGGTGCTGGTAGTTGTCCAGTCCGGTGAACTGGAACGCTCCGACGCCCGTGTAGTTCGTGAAGGAGTAGACGAGCCCGATCGCCGCCGGCCAGACGAAGAACAGCGAGAAGAGCACGACGTTGGCCGCGATGAGGACGAGCGGCGCGAAGACGTAGGTGCCGCGTCGTCGCCTGGGCGGGCTCACGGACACGTCCGGGGCGCGTTTGGTCATCTTCCTGACTCCGTGCTGGTGGGAGGGATCTCGGTGGGCTCGTGCGGTGAGCCCGGCATCAGGCAGGCGCCGGGGCCGGGGCGGCGGCGGTTCGATCCCGCCGCCCGGCCCCGCGGCCTACGATCCGCCGCCGACCTGCTGGTTGTAGCCGGCCACGATGTTCTCCAGGGCCTTGTCGGCCGACTGCTGGCCGTTGATCGCCTTGCCGAGTTCCGTCTTGGTCGGGTCCTCGGTGAGGCTCTTGCCCTTCAGCACCCAGTTGGTCTGCGCGCCGTTGAAGTAGCCGGAGATCGGGGCGTAGAGCGGGATCTCCTCGTTGTACAGCTTGAACGCCGCCTGCGCCGCCTCGGAGGTGAAGGGGTACTTCGGGTTCAGTCCGCTCTCGACGGGCAGGAAGCCGGACGTCTCGCACAGCGCGCGGTAGTGGTCCGGCTCGTACAGCCAGGACATGAACTTGGTCGCGGCGGTCGCGGCGTCGCCGTTGTTGTTGAAGCCGACCATCATGCCGCCGCTGTTGACGTCGCTGGCCTGCACGGGCTGCGCGGGGGTCGGGACGCTGGCCCAGTCGAACTTCTTGATGCCGTCCGCGAAGTTGGCGACCTGCCACACGCCGGACCAGAAGGCGACCACGTCACCGCTCTGGAACATGGCCGACGGGTCGGCGCCGCTGGTCCACACCGACTTCGGCATGGTCTTGTCGTCGTTCAGCCCGACGAAGTAGTTCACGGCCTTCTTGGTCGGCTCGTCCACCGAGAACTTGCCGGAGTCGTCGGCGTGGACGTACTTGCCGCCCATCTCGTACACCATGGCGCGCAGCCGGGAGGGCGACTGGTCGAAGGTGAGGGAGTACTTGGCGCCGGTCTTCTCGCGGACCTTGTTGGCCGCAGCGATGAACTCGGTCCAGGTCCAGGTCTTCGAGGGCGACGTCGGGAAGGGCACCTTGGCCTTCTCGAACAGCGACTTGTTGATGAACATGCCGGACGCGGTGACGTCCGAGGGGATGGCCAGCACCTTGCCGGAGGAGTCCTTGGCGAGGAAGTTGGCGTTGATCTTGTTGGTCTTGTCGCCGGCGATGGAGCTGAGGTCGATGAGCTTGGACGACCAGATGGGGTCCAGCGCCGGCACGGCCGCCACGTCGGGCAGGGAGTTGGCCTGGGCGGCGTTCTTCAGCTTCGTCGTGTAGCCGTCGTAGGGGATGTTGACCAGCTTGACGTCGACGCCGGCTTCCTTCTTGTACTGCGCCACCATCTTCTTCCAGCCCGCGTCCTGTCCCGGAACCGTGGAGATCCAGAACGTCAGCGACTTGGAGGTGCCGCCGGAGCCGCCGTCCGAACCGCAGGCGGTCAGCAGCAGGGCTCCTGCCGAGGCCACGGCAGCGAGGGGGACAAGGCGGCGTATGCCGCCGCGGCCGAGTCGGCGGGAGCGCCGCACACCCACAATGGTCATCTTCGATCCCTTTTTTTCGTCATAGGGGACGGAGCACGGCGCCGACCCAGCGGCACGGGTGCATTGTGCAGGAGGTTCGCTCTCCGGGGGCGCGGCCTCGCCCGGCCGCGTCGCCTGTGCGGGTGCGTTCCCCGGCCTGCGGGCCGTCACCGTACGAGCACGCCCTCGTGCGGCTGCCGTGCCTCATGGGGCACGGGCGGGACGCTCACCCCAAGCCGGTGTCCCGACCGACTTAGAAAGCGCTTGTCCGGACATTGGCAGACCGAGTCGGAAACCGTCAATCCTCAGCCCGCGCGGTCTGGGTCACGGTTTGGACTCCCCGGGCGACCGCGAGCCGTGCCGCGCCCGCCACGGTGCCGGAATCCCCGACCGTGCTGCTGACCACCTCGGTGGGCCAGCTCAGCCGTGCCAGTTCGGTCCGCACCCCGGGCAGGAGCTGGGGATCCGCGCCGGTGGAGCCCCCCAGCACGATCAGTCCGGGGTCCAGCACGGCGGTCACGGCGGCGGCCAGCCGGCCGACGTCCACCGCGTGCCGCGCGACCACGTCACGGGCCGGCCGCACACCCTGTCCGGCGAGGGCGAACAGCCGGTCGGTGGTGCGCGGGCAGGGGCCGTCGGAGGGCTGCCAGGCCGCGCCGGCCCGGCGCAGCAGGGAGCGGGCGCCGATGTACTCCTCCAGGGCCTCCTGGCGCGGTTCACGGCCGTCGTCCCAGGGGTAGGGCAGCCGCGCCAGCTCGCCGGCGGCGCCGTTGGAGCCGCGCAGCACCTGCCCCGCGACGACGATGCCCAGACCGACGCCGACGCCGATCCGCAGATAGCCGAACGTGTGGCGGCCCCGGGCGGCGCCCTCGTGCAGTTCCGCGAGCGCCGCGCAGTTGACGTTGTTCTCCAGATGGACGGGGACGCCGGGCGGCAGCGCCACGGCCATGGCGTCGAAGACCGGTCCCGCCTTGGCGGTGGCGGGCCGCATGCCGCTGCCCCGCCGGTCGGGCGCGAGGACGTCGCCCACCGCGACGACGATGGAGCGCAGCGGAACGCCCTCGGGCAGCGCGCCGAGAGCCTCGCGCACGGCGTCGGCGGCGTCCTCGCGGGAGGCCGTGGCCTCGGCGAGGGGGGTTCCGTCCAGGGCGCTGCCCCGGACCCGGGTGAGGGCGGGACCGAGGTCGACGGCGAGCACGGCGCCGGCGGCCGGGCCGAGGCAGTAGACGGCGGCGGAGCGGCCGGTGCCGCTGGAGGCGGTGCCGGAGTGGGCGGCGAGCCGGGCGCCCTCCAGCTCGGCGACGGCGGAGGACACCGTCGGTTTGGACAGTCCCGCCAGGCTCGCGAGCTGGGGCCGGGTCGCGCTGCCCGCCTGGGCCAGCACGGCGAACACGGCGCTCGCGCTCTCGGTCAGGCGGGGGGCTTCAACCACGTCGAGTTCCACAGATTCCCCCAGCGGGTACGGGGCCGCGCGCCCGGCCGAGGGTCTCGGCGGGCCGGCGGCGATGGGATGCACCGACGTCGCGCGTTCCCGCCCCGCGGCCGCCGCGTAAGGCTGCCCGGTGGTCGAGCGCGCGATTCCTCTTGACGCACTGTACTTCGTTAGTTAACTTCCTAACGAACTTCACGGTATACGCCTGCCGTGCTTCGTCAGAGGCCCGTCCCGGGGCTTCCCTAGTTCATCAGGTCAGCAGTTCAGGTCACTCCCGCGTGGTCACGGTTCGCCCGCCGTCGCAGCTTTCCGGCGTATCGACGAAAGAGGATCCGTGCAGGACTCTCCCCCTTCGGGCCCCCTCGTGGTCGGCATCGACGTGGGCGGCACCAAGACGCGTCTGCGCGCCGTCACGGGCGTCGACGTCGTGGCCGACCACGTCCGCGCCACCAGCGGCTGGCGGCCGCACGAGCCGGCGGCCGCGGCGGACCGGCTGGCCGCTCTCGTCCGCGAGGTCCTTCCCCCGGGCGTGCTCCCCTCGGCGGTCGCGGTGGGGGCGCACGCCTGTGAGACGCCCCCGCAGTGCGCGCGGCTCCGCGTCGCGCTGAGGGAACGGCTCGGGGTCCCCGTGCGGGTCGTGGGCGACGCCGAGCTGCTCGTTCCGGCCGCGGGCCTGGACAAGGGCGTCGGCCTGGTGGCCGGCACCGGTTCGGTGGCGGTGGGCACGCTGCCCGACGGCACGGTCGTCCAGGTGGGCGGCTGGGGCGCGGTCCTCGGCGACGAGGGCGGCGGCGCCGGTCTCGTCCGCGAGGCGGCCCGCGCCGTGTGGGCCGCGCACGACCGGGGCGAGGAACCCGACGCCCTCGCGCTCGGCCTGCTCGACTCGTTCGGCGTGCCCGAGGTGCCGGCGCTGGGCGCGGCGCTGGAGAGCGCCACGGACGTCTCCGCCGAGTGGGGGCGGCACGCTCCCGTCGTCTTCACGGCGGCCGCCGAGGGCTCCGCGCTCGCCGCCGCCGTGATCGGCGACGCCGCCCGTGCGCTCGCCGCGCTCGTCGCCGGACTCGCCGCGCGCGGGGTCCCGGTCGACGACGTGGTCGTGGCGGGCGGCACCGTCCTCGGCCGGCCCGCACTGTACGACGCGTTCAGCGCGGCCCTCGCCGACGCCCTGCCGGGAGCACGGCCCCGGCCGCTGACCGCGCCGCCCGTCGAGGGCGCGGTGGCGCTGGCCCGTTCGCTGCTGTGAGCGGACATCCGCACGTTCACCTCGGCGACACGCACCGGTCGCCGGGTCCTCGCGCAGGCGACGCGACCCGGCCGTAGATCTTCGCTCAGGCGCGTCATGCGGCTCACCGGCCGGCACCGGCCGGACGGGCGCACGCGCGCACCTCCTTCCTCCGGCCGCGCGGCCGGAGAACTCGAGAGAGGCACATCCATGCCGTCCTCCGCCGGGCTCCCCACCCCCTCGGCCGTGAACCGCAGGCGCTTTCTGAAGACCTCCCTGGGAGGCTCGGCGGCCCTGGTCGCCGCCCCGACGCTGGTGTCGTGGCTGGGAGCCGCCGACGCCAAGGCCGCCACCGCCCCGCTCGCGTTCGTCGACGACTACAAGACGAACGTCTCCGCCAACCTCACGCCCGAGACCAACGCCGTGGTGCGCGCCCTCGGCGGCTTCGCGCGGGTGTGGAAGACCGGCTCCGCCTGGAACACGGGCACGCCCCTGCGGCCCGACATCCTGCGCGCCAACGTGCGCTACTGCGTCGCGGTCACGCGGGCCCGCACCGAGGCGCAGGGCAGGGAGGCCTTCGTCTACGACCGCCAGCACCAGAGCTACGCGATGATCGGCGGCCTGGGCCCGCTGGCGGACCTCTACCGGACCGGCGCCAAGGCGGTCACGTCCATCACCCGCGCGCCGGACACCGTCCCCGCCACCAAGATCGACGACGCCGTGCCCGCCGACGCGCCCGCCGGCTCCGCGCTGGGCGCCGGCTCGTACGACTCCGAACTCGGCCTGGTGGCCAAGCTCGTGGACACCGTGCGGGGCAGCTTCGCCTCGGGCAACCCGAGCAAGTACGCCTACCAGTACCCGCGGCCGTGGCGCATGAACGAGCACAGCCAGGTCGTCGACACCGGCAGGACGGACGCGCTCGGCTACCCCGTCTACGACTCCCAGGTGGTCGTCGTCCCGCAGCTGCTGCGCCAGCGCGGCACCTCCCCCGCCGACGACGGCGGTTTCCCGAGCGGGCACACCAACGCCTTCCACCTGGCGTCGCTGGCCTACGCGTACGCCGTCCCCGAGCGGTTCCAGGAGCTGGTGACGCGCGCCCTGCACCTCAGCCACACCCGGATCGTCTCCGGCATGCACTCGACCGTCGACGTGCTGGGCGGGCGCGTCATGGCCACCGCGCTGGCCGCCGCCGCGCTCGCCGACCCGGCCAACGCCGAACTGAAGGCGGCCGCGCGGGCCCAGGCCCTGGCCTACTTCACGCGGACGACCGGCACGACCCCGGACACCCTGTTCGCTTATGGGCACTCCGACGCCGGGGACGAGTACGGCGACCGCGAGGCCAACGCCCGCGCGATCGCGCCCCGGCTCACCTACGTCCTGCCGCGGGAGGGACGCAAGGAGCCCCTGACCGTGCCCAAGGGCGCCGAGGTGCTGCTGGAGACGCGGCAGCCCTACCTCAGCGCGGCCCAGCGCCGTGACGTGCTGCGCACGACGGCGCTGCCCTCCGGCTACGTCCTGCTGGACGGCTTCGAGCAGTGGGGGCGGCTCGACCTGTTCGCGGCGGCCGACGGCTACGGCTCCTTCGAGCGCGACGTGACGGTCACCCTGGACGCGGCCCGGGGCGGCTTCCACGCGGCCGACGCCTGGCGCAACGACATCGACGGCCGGGGCGGTCTGACCAAGCGCGGGTCCGGCACGCTCACCCTGACCGGCCACAACCGCTACCACGGCGGCACCGTGCTGGAGGCGGGCGTGCTCGTCGCCGGGCACCCGAACGCGCTCGGCCAGGGCGATGTGCGGCTCACCGGCGGCACGCTGCGCGCGCAGACGCCCGTGCGGGCGTGCGGCGCGTGGGTGCAGGAGGCCGGCGCGGTGCTGGACCTGACGCTGCGCGGACACCACGGGCCCGCCGTCACCGTCTCCGGCCGGGTGCGGCTGGACCGCGGCGCGGTGCTGTCGCTGCGGCTGGACGACGAACGGCCCCCGGCCGCGGGAACGCTCGTCCCGGTGATCGCCGCCTCGGCGTTGCGCGGGCAGTTCGACCGTGTTGAGCTGAACTCCGACCGGCTGCGGGCCGTACCCGTGTACACGGCGGACGGTCTGTCGGTACGACTTCTGAAGCGGTGACGCCCCGCGCGGCGGGAGCCGGCGTGCGGCGGGCCCCGGCGGGCCCGCCGGGCGGCGCTCCCGCCGCCGCCCGGCGGTGCGACCGCGGGGCGGACGATGGCGCGCACACACGCACCGCACAGGGACGAGGAGAGCACGTCCGGCGCGAGGGCGAGGCCGCCCGCGCCGGCGGGCCGCCGACGGCTGCTCGTCCCGCTCCTCGCGGCCGTGCTGCTCGCCCAGATGGCGTTCGCGATGGTCACGGCCGCGGTACAGCAGACGCCGACCGTCGACGAACCGGTGTACGTGGCCACGGCGGCCGAGTACCTGCACGAGCACCGGGTGCGCCACAACCCTGAGCACCCGCCGCTCGGCAAGCTCGTCGTCGCGGCGGGCGTCGCCCTCGCCCGCCCGCACGTCGGCGCCCCCTTCACCGGCGCCCAGGAGGACGCGGGCCGCCGTCTGCTGTACGAGTCAGGCAACGATCCCGGACGGCTGATGCTGTGGGCCAGACTGCCCGTGATCGCCCTGACCCTGGCGTTCGGCCTGGTGGTGTTCGCCTTCGCCCGCGACCTGGCCAGCCCCGTCGCGGCGCTCACCGCGCTCGCCCTGTACACCCTCTCCCCCGACGTCGTCGCCCACGGCTCGCTGGCCACGCTGGACGTGCCCGCCGCGGGCTTCCTGCTGACCTCGGCGTGGCTCCTGTGGCGGGCCCGGCACGGCAGGCCGCGCCTGTGCCTCGCGGCGGCGGGCGTCGCGTTGGGCGCGGCGCTGGCCACGAAGATGAGCACCCTGCCCGCGGTCCCGGTGCTGGCCGCCCTGGCGGCGCTGTCGGTGTGGGCCCGCCGCCCGCGCGACGTCCGCAGGGCCCTGCTGGGGGCGGGGGTCGTGACGGTGGCCGCGGTGGCCGTCGTCTGGGCGGCGTACCTCGCGGTGGACCCGCGGCTGCGGTGGGACCCGCACGCGACGCACGTGCCCGTGGTGCACGGCGTGCGCGGGCTCGTCGTCCGGGCGCTGCCGTTCCCGGCGGCGTACCGGGACGGCATGCGGGTCCAGTTCGGCCTGGAGAACCAGGCCTGGCAGGGCTTCCTGTTCGGGCGCCTGTACTCCGGGGCCCGGTGGTACTACCTGCCGGTCGCGCTCGTCGTGAAGACCCCGCTCGGCATGCTCGCCCTGTGGGCGGCCGGGGCCGTCGCGACGGTCGCGGTGCGCCGGCTGCGGCCCGCGGCGCCGTACGTGCTGGCGCCGGCCGCCGTGCTGCTCGCCTCGGCCATGTCCGGCTCCCGGGACCTGGGCACCCGGTACGCCGTCTTCCTGCCGATGTTCCTCGCGGTGGCCGCGGGCTGCGTCCCGACGGTGCGCCGGCGGTGGACGCCGGCGGCGACGGCGGCGACGGCGGCGACGGCGGCCCTGGTCGCGTTCGTCGCCGTCAGTTCCCTGCGGACGTTTCCCTACTACCTGCCGTACTCCAACGAGGCGTTCGGCGGGCCGGCCGGGACGCATCTGCGGCTGCACGACTCCAACGTGGACTGGGGCCAGGACCTGGGACGGCTGGCGGACCGGCTGCGCGAGCGGTATCCGGGCGAGCGGGTGTGGCTCGTGTACAAGGGCAGCGGGCTGCCCGGCCACTACGGCATCGAGGCCTCCGATCCGCGCCGGGCGCCCGCGCGCGAGGTGCACGGACTGCTGGTCGTCTCGGACTCGGCCGCCGCCACGGCGCGGGGCCGGCTGGCGGCGCTGCTCCGCTCCAGCACGGCGGTCGACGAGGTCGGGCACTCGATCACCCTGTACCGGCGGTAAGCCGCGTTCAGCGGGGGTGCGCGGAGGGCGACTTCGTCCTCCCTGCCGGGCTCGCGCGCTGAGCTATGTTGAGCCTCGTGGAAGACAAAGGAGGCGCACCGGTGCCATCGCCGCAGCAGGCACGCGCACAGGCGTCAGCGATCACCTCGGGCAGAACCGGTCCGCAGACGGAGGTGTCCCCGACCTCCCGGCTCAGGACCCTCTTCGACGGCCCGCGGCTGTCTCCGGGACAACGGCGGATCGCCCAGTACCTGATCGAGAACATCACCGAGGCGGCGTTCCTGTCGATCACCGACCTCGCGGAGCGGGTCGGCGTCAGCCAGCCCTCGGTGACCCGGTTCGCCGCGGCGGTCGGGTTCAGCGGGTACCCCGCGCTGCGCGAGAGGCTCCAGTCGATCGCCCTGGGCGCGCTGGCCGGCGGCCCTGCGGCGGCCGAGGTGAACCGGAGCAACGAGCTTCAGGCGGCGGTGGACGCCGAGATCGAGAACCTGGAGAACCTGCGGCGCGACTTCGCCGACCCGGACCGGGTCATCGACATGGGCCGCCAGTTGTCCCGGTCGACGCCGCTGACCGTGCTGGGGCTGCGCATCTCGGCCTCGCTGGCCGAGTACTTCGCCTATGCCGCCCGCCGGGTCCATCCGGACGTCCGGCTGGTGACCCGGGGCGGCAGCGTCGCCTACGACGCGCTGCTCCAGTCCCGGGAGGCGGGCGGCACCTGGGTGCTGGCGTTCTCGATGCCCCGGCACGCGCAGGAGACGCTGACGGCGGTGCGGGTCGCGCACAGCGCGGGTCTCAAGGTCGCGCTGGTCACGGACCTGGCGCTGGGGCCGATGGCCGACGAGGCCGACGCCACGTTCGCCACCGGGACCGGCTCCCGGCTGGTCTTCGACTCCTACGCCGCGCCCGGCGTGATGGCGGCCGCCCTGCTCCAGGCCATGACGGACGCGGGCCCGGAGCGCACCCAGGCCCGGCTGGAGGAGTACGAGCAGATCGCCGAGCAGCACCAGTTCTTCCTGAGGGAATGACCGAGGGAACACCGAGGGAATGACCGCCCGACACCCCCGGCGCCCCCTGCGAGTCCCGCACCCCGGCTGATCGCCCGCGGTCACCCGAGACCAAGCGCGACCACCCCCCCTGTCAAGAAAAACACCAAAGGGATCACTGCGGACATTTCGCGCATGAATGTTTTCATACGTCTTGCAAAGGAGACGGCATATATAAATACTGCAGACGGCCGCACCCGCCCGCCAAGGGCTCCTGTACGGGCACCCGAAAGCCGCCGTCCCCTACCCACGTCGGCGCCCAGGGTGTTCGGGGCATCGCTTGCGCGAGCGCCCGCGGCGGCCCCGGTCTTCCCCTGGACCGGGGCCGCCCCGAACCGTCGGACCACCGTCACGACGCCACACACCCGGAAGCGATGATCATGACCCTGACGACGACGCGCATCGGCTCGGACTGGCCGTGCCAGGTGAAGACCCCCGGCAGCTACGACTGGGAACGCTCGGCCGCCAAGTGGCTGCGCGAGCTGGTGCCCGCGCGCTACGCGAGCTACCCCGCGCTGCTGCGCCACCCGGTCCTGCTCGCCCGCCACGCGCAGATCCAGGTCCAGAACGAGGTCCGGGTGGCCCGCACCGCCCTCCAGACGGCCCGAGCCGACCTGCCCCGGCTGGGCTTGCCCGAATCGGTGATCGAGCACACCATCAAGATGTACGCCGCCGAGGTGATGCAGTTGCAGCACATCGCCCGCAGCGTCCGCGCCGTCACCCAGGCCCTGGTCGACCAGAACGGCCGCTGAGCAGGGCCGTCCGCTCCCCCGCCGGGGACACATCGCTCCAGGCGGGGGCGTTGCCGCAAGACCCCGATCGAATCCACGTCCGTGTGCCATGCTCGAGGCGTGACGAGCGAACCCGCCCTGCCGCCGGAGTCCGGCGGGGCGCCCGACGTGGCCGCGCTGACCCGGGTGGTGGCACGCCAGCGCGCGGAGATGGACCGCCTACAGGAACTGGCGGCGGCCTCGGCCGTGATGGAGCGCGCCAAGGGCGCGCTGATGGCGCAGCGCGGCTGCACGCCGGACGCCGCCCAGGAGGAACTGCAGCGGCGGGCCAGAGCCGGCCGGCGCACGCTGCTGGAGGAGTGCTGGATCACCCTCGGAGCCCTCGCCTGCCCGCCCGGCGCCGAACCGGCCCCCGCGGCGGCCGACGCCCCGACCGGGAACCCCGCGTCGCCCCAGAACTCCACGCCGTCCGACGCCCCCGCTGCGTCCGGCTCCCCCACGCCGGGGCCCGCTGCGGCCACACCGTTCGCCGACGAGGTCGACGCCACCGCCCTGGGCCGGCTGAACCGCTCCCTGGTCCGGGTCGGCACCCCGCAGGACCTCGCCCTGCGCCTGCTGGCCCACCTCTCCCCCGACGTGGGCGCCGACGCCGTGATGATCTACGCCCGCACCTCCAGCGGCGGACTCGAGCTCCTCGGGCACGCCTGCGTCGACGCCGCCGTGGCCGACCAGTGGAGCCGGGTGCCCCCCATGAGCGGGCTCGCCGCGCTCGACGCCCTGCGCGCCGACGAGCCCCGCTGGCTGGAGGACCCGCGCAAGGACGCCGAGCGGTACCTGCTCATCGGCGGCCGGCCGCAGCTCTGGCAGTCGCGGGCCTGGCTGCCGGTGCGGACCGGCGGCTCAGCGGACGTCGCACTCGGCGTCCTGCGCCGGTCCGAGGGCGCCTTCACCCCGCGGGTGCGCGAACACCTCCTCGCCGTCGCCCAGCTGTGCGCGGGCCCGCTGCGCGCCTTCGTGGCCCGCAGGGCCCCCGCCCTCGGCACCGTCGCCGACGCCGACGCCGTGCAGAGCGTGTTCGACCGGCTGTCCGTCGCCGCGGTGCTGCTCGCCCCGCAGATCTGCGACGACGCGGAGGGCGTGGAGGACTTCCGGATCGACGCCGCGACCGGCGGGGCCGTCGACGCCCTGGGCCGCAGCGGACGCGACCTGGTCGGACTGCGCTTCCTGGAGTGCTGGCCGGAGTTCGCCGCCGAACCGCTGTGGCAGGGCTGCCTGCGTGCCCTCGGCGGCGAGGAAGCCTACGAGAGCGAGCCGTTCGCCGGGCAGCAGCTCGTGGCCGGCTCCAGCGAACTGGCCGTCCACACGGCCCGGGCGGCGCGGCTCGGGGACGGCCTGGTCGTCAGCTGGGCCCGCTACGACCCCTCCGACCGGCAGCAGCAGCGCCTCGCCGACGTACAGCGGCTGGGCAACCTCGGCTGGGCGACCTGGAACCTGGTCACCGGCGAGGGCGACTGGTCCTCGCAGGTCTTCGCCATCCTCGACCGCGATCCCGCCGAGGGCGTCGTCCCGTTGCAGGCGCTCCCCCGCCTCGGCCTGTCCGAGGACGTGCCCGTGCTGGCCCGCGCGGTCGGCGAGCTGATGCGCCACGGCCGGCCCTGCGACGTCCCGTTCCGGATCGCCACCCGGGAGGGCGTCCGCCATCTGCGGATGGTCGCCGAGGCGATGCCGGACGCCCAGGGCGTCCCCGCCGAGGTGCACTGCTTCGTGCAGGACCTCACCGCACAGCGCAACGCCGAACTCGCGCTGATCGCCAGCGAGCGGGCGATGCTCACCCAGCACGGTGCGCTCCAGGCCGAACGCACCGTGGCCGCCCGCCTCCAGGACGCGCTGCTCCCCCTGCCCAAACAGCCCGTCGAGCTGGCCGGGCTGCGCGTCGACATCACCTACCTCCCGGCGCAGGCGGGCCTCAACGTCGGCGGCGACTGGTTCAGCGCCATCGAACTGCCCGACGGCGACGCCCTGTTCGTGGTGGGCGACGTGGCCGGGCACGGCATGGGCGCCGTCGCCGCGATGGCCCTGCTGCGCTTCACCGCCAAGGGCATGATCATCACCGGGTCCTCGCTGACCGGAGCGCTCTCCCGGCTCAACGCCCTGCTGCTGCACTCCCGCGACCCGCACGGCTCGGCGACCATGGTCCTGGCCCGCTACAGCCCGCGCGAGCACCGGCTGTTGTGGGCGCAGGCCGGGCATCCGCCGCCGCTGCTGGTGCGCGACGGCAAGGCGCGCTACCTGGAGCGGCCCTACGGCATGCTCCTCGGCGCGACCGACACGCCCCGCTACGAGGAGGCGGAGGTCGTCCTGCGGCCGGGCGACCGGCTGCTCCTCTACACCGACGGCCTGGTCGAACGGCCCGGGGAGAGCATCGACCGGGGCCTGGAGCGGCTGGCCGGCGCGGCCGGTCCGGACGGCTCCCCGGTACCGGCCCCGCTGGAGCGCCTGCTCGGCGCGCTGCTGGAACCCGACGGCCGCGACGACGTCTGCGTGTGCGACATCCAGGTCCCCGGCGACGACGCACCGTAGGACGACGCGCGGCTCGCCGGACCCGCGTCCGCCGTCCGCGCTCCGGCGGCCGGAGGCCGGGGTCATCCGGCGGGCGAGGCGGTGCGCGACTCCAGGTCGCGGCGGGTGTCGTCGCCGTAGACCCCGCTCTCGTCGCCGCGGATGCCGTACCAGAGCTGGAACCGCGCCACGGCCGCGGCGAGGGCGGTGTCGTAGCGGCCGTCGGCCGTGCCGTGGCCGTAGACGTCGGGGATGCGCAGCAGCCGCCGCTGGAGGTCGGTCACCGCGGGACCGCTGTCGCCCTCCCGCAGCGTGCCCGCGCCGTCGGGGTCGGCGGAGGCGGTCGCGGCGGCCGAGGGAACGGGCGGGGCCGCGGCCGCCGGCGGGGGCGTCTCGGCGGCGGCCTCGCCGCCCCGGCCCGGCAGCAGGAGCGCGCCCGCGAAACCCACCAGGGCCGCCGCGCACACGCCCACCGCGATCGCGCCGCGCCGCAGCCCCTCGTCGGAGCCCGCCCCGGCGGGACGGGCGCGTGCCCGTCCGCCGCCCGCCGCCGCGGCGGCTCCCGGCGCGCTCCGCCCCCGTGCCGCCGGGCCCGCGCCCCGGCCGTCCGGTCCGCGCCGGACGCCGGTTCCCCTCCGGGCGCCGGCGGGCAGGGGACCCGGGCGGTCGCGCTCACTCGTCCAGTCCGAGCCGCCCGGGGGCCCTGTCGCGGCCGTCGTGCGCGCGGCGGCCGGGGCGACGGGCGGGAGTTCCTCCGTCCGCGCCCCGTCCCCGGCCGGCGGCAGCGGGACCGCCTCATAGGCGTCGGCGTCCCGGCCCGGCCCGGCCATCTCGCGGATCAGCTCCGCGAGGGCGTCGGTGTTGCGCGGTCGCAGGACCCGGATGGGTTCCAGGACCGGGCGTTCGTGCGGCTGCCCGGTTTCCTCCGGTGTCGGCACGCTCTTCTCCTCCCGTGGGTCCCCCGGAAGGGATACGGGCGGACGCGCCCCGTAGTTCACCGGACGCGGCGACGCCCCGGCCCGTTCCCCGCCCGCACCCGGCCGACGGCGCTCACCCGGCGAGGAAGCGGCGCAGGGAGCGGATCGTCGCGGCGACGAAGGCGTCGCGTCCGGCGTCGTCGAGGGCGTCCAGCGACAGATACGGGTTGAGGTCCTCCAGCTCCACCAGGAGCAGCTCCCCGTCGGGGGCGCGGCAGGCGTCGACGCGCTGGATGCCGTGGGCGAGGTCGTTCCAGTCGACGAAGCGGTGGGCGAACTCCAGGTCCCGCACGGTCGGCTCGTACGGTTCGAGCTGCCAGCGGCGGTCCGGGTCCGGCGCGTACAGGGCGTACTGGAAGTCGTGGTCGACGTAGGTGAAGGAGACCTCGTAGCGGAAGTCGACGCACGGCTGGACGAGCGTGGCGCCGTCGGCGAGCGCGGGCAGGTCGTCGGCGCCGACGATCCGCAGGCCCAGCGAGTCGGCGCCCAGCTTGGGCTTGACCACGTACCGGTCGGCCGGGGGCAGCAGGTGGAGGTCCTCGGCGCGGTCGACCGTCGGTATCACCGGGTGGCCCTCGGCGCTCAGGTCGAGGAGGTACTGCTTGCCGAGCATGTCGGCGCGGCCGGTCAGCGGGTTGTACACGCGTACGCCCTCGCGCAGCGCCCGCTCCCGGAAGGCGTCGTACTGGGCCCGGTAGCCGAGGACCGGGCCGCTGTTGCGGACGATCACGCCGTCGAAGGCGCCCATCAGCGCGGCCGCGTCCAGCGGGTGGCACAGGGCGAGATCGAACTCCTCGCGCAGCCGGGAGGCGAGGAACACGTCCTCGTCGCCGTAGCGGCGCCCGCGTGCCCGGTAGGCGAGGTCGGTGACATAGAGGAGACGGGAGCGGGCGGCGGGCATGGGCGGGTCTCCTGAGGGGCTGCGAAACGGTGCGGAAAGGTTACGTCAGGGGGTGCCGGCGGTCCGGGCGGGGCGGCCGCGGCGGACGGGACTCCTGACCGGCCGGGGGCGGGCGGGCCGTACGATGAAAGGACCGTCGTCTTCTCCCGAAGGGCTCGTCGACTCCCGTGACCACCGCAACACTTCTCGACGGCAAGGCCGCCGCGGCCGACATCAAGAGCGAACTCGCCCTGCGCGTGCAGGCGTTGAAGGAGCGCGGGATCACCCCGGGGCTCGGCACCATCCTGGTCGGCGACGACGCGGGCAGCCGGTCCTACGTCGGCGGCAAGCACCGCGACTGCGCGCAGGTCGGCATCGCCTCCCTCCGGGTCGAGCTGCCGGCCGACGCCTCTCAGGCCGATGTGGAGGCCGCCGTGCTGCGGCTGAACGCCGACCCGGCGTGCACCGGCTTCATCGTGCAGCTCCCGCTGCCCGGCCACATCGACACCCATGCCGTGCTGGAGCTGATCGACCCGGTCAAGGACGCGGACGGCCTCCACCCGACGAACCTGGGCCGGCTGGTGCTGGGCAGCCCCGGCCCGCTGCCCTGCACCCCGCGCGGGATCATCGACCTGCTGCGCCGCAACCACGTGCCGATCACCGGCCAGCAGTTCTGCGTCATCGGCTGCGGGGTGACCGTGGGCCGGCCGCTGGGCCTGATGCTGACCCGCAGCACCGAGCACGCCACGGTGACCCTGTGCCACGAGGCCACCCAGGACACGGCCGCGCACGCCCGGGAGGCGGACGTCGTGGTGGCCGCAGCCGGCGTCGCGCACCTGGTCAGGCCCGACTGGATCAAGCCGGGCGCGACGGTGCTGAGCGTGGGCCTGACCCGCACGGTCGAGGGCATCCTCGGCGACGTGCATCCCGACGTGAGCGACGTCGCCGGGTCGTTCGCCCCGCCGATCGGCGGGGTCGGACCGATGACCCGGGCGATGCTGCTGACCAACGTCGTCGAGGCGGCGGAGCGCGGCTGATGCTCACGGCCCGGCCCCACGGGCAGGGCCGTGAACCGGCAGGCACTCGGTTCCCCCCGGAGGGAACCGAGTGCCATGGCGCCGGCGCGGGTGTTACGTTCCGTGCATGAGCGCCACTGAGAAGGCGGAGACCAAGCCGCCGATGCGGGACGCCCTGATCGCGGCGGCCTTCCGGCTGTTCCTGGAGCGGGGCTACGAGCAGACCACCGTCGAGGACATCGTGACGCTCGCGGGGGTCGGCCGGCGGTCGTTCTTCCGCTACTTCCCCTCCAAGGAGGACGTGGTCTTCCCCGACCACGAGCGTTGCCTGGCCGACATGACCGCCTTCCTCGCCGCGAGCGGGCCCCGGCACGAGCCGGTGCGCCGCGTGTGCGACGCCGCCCGGCTGGTCCTGCTCATGTACGCGGAGAACCCCTCGTTCTCGGTGCAGCGCTACCGGCTCACCAAGCAGGTGCCCGGGCTGCGCGCCTATGAGCTGTCGGTGGTCTGGCGGTACGAGCGCGCCCTCGCCGAGTACCTGCGGGGCCGCTTCTCCGGACGGCCCGACGGCGACCTGCGGGCCGACGTGATCGCCGCCGCGGTCGTCGCCGCCCACAACAACGCGCTGCGCTCCTGGCTGCGTTCGGACGGCCAGGGCGAGGCGACCGCCACCGTGGACCACGCGCTGGCGTACGTGCGGGCCGCGTTCGGCCCGGACCCGGCTCCGGCTCCGGCACCGGCACCGTCCCCGCTCACCGACGAACGGCCGGAAGAGCACGGCGATCCCGCCCGGTGCGCCGTCGAACGCCCCGACGACGTCGTGGTCGTCGTCTCGCGGCGCGGGGCCCCGCTGTGGCGGGTGGTGCAGGAGATCGAGACGGCCCTGCGACGCGACTGACCTCCCTCGATCCCCTCATTTTTTGGGGGTACGCAGTGCCTTTACGAGTGGCACTGAGTGCCATACTCTGTGGGGCGTGCACGGCGGCACGGCCGACCGGGCACGTCCGTGCACGGGTGAGCCGCGCACGTGGATTCCGGCCGAGTGCAGGGAGTTGACCCGCGTGTACCACCACTCAGGAAACGTCGTCCAGCAGGCCGCCGGCTCCGCGGCGGGCCTCCTCGACCGCGCGAGCGCGGACGGCGACACGATCCTCTTCCAGCGCTGCACCTGGTGCGGCACCGCCATGTACCACCGTCTCCTGTGTCCGGTCTGCCAGGGCAGCGACCTGCGCACGGAGCGCAGCGAGGGCACCGGCACGGTGCGCCACGCCACCGTGGTGCACCGCAACACCCCCGCCGCGCGCAACGTGTCGCTCGTCGAGATGGCCGAGGGGTTCGTCGTCCGCGGCCGGGTCATGGGCCCGCTCATCGGCATCCACAGCGGCGACCGCGTCCGCCTGTCGACCGTCAAGGACCCGGTGCGCGGCGAGCCGGTCTTCCAGCTCCTCGACGAGCCGTACCGAGCCTGGCACTAGCCTCCCCGGCCTCACGGCCACACGTCGGTCACGGCCTCATGTCCTCGCAGACTTCCCGGTGTCCCGTTCTCCGGATGTCCGGATCCGTGTCCTGACGCGGGCGGAATCCGTCGTCACAGGCAACCCCCAGGTCCCGCTTCACTTCCTCCGAACCGCGAGGGGCTCCCGGTACGGACGGGGCTCCCGCGCTCCGAGTGGTGAGGAGTGGACCTTGAACCGTGCCCGGCGAATAGGCGTCACCGCCGTGGCCGCGCTCGCGGCCCTGGCGGGAACACCCGGACTGGCACAAGCCCGACCACCGTCCCAGGCGAGGCCGCCCGCCGCGCCCGCCGACAGTGCGCTGCCCCCGGGCTGGCGCGTGGCCGGCGAAGGCGCCGCCCGTCAGCTGGTGTGGCGCTCGCCCCGGCCCGTGCCGCCCGGCGACGCCCGGGTGGAGTTCCATGCGGGCGGCAGGCTGCTCGGGGCTCCGCGGCCGGGCAGCGACGGCCGCACGTTCCGGCTGCCGCTCGACGCGGCCGGCGGCGCCCCCCTGAAGGACCTGCGGGTGCTCGCGAGCGGACGACGGCTGGACGCGCCCGCCGCCGAGGCCGCCCCCGGGCACCGGCGTTCGCGCACCGCGCCGCGGCTCCCCGCCCGGCCCGCGGCGAACGCCGTGGACCCCGGCAGACCGGGCCCGTACCGCACGCTGTCCGGCGAGTACGACCTGGCCCCGGTGCGGCTGCCGGGCTACGACCGGCCCGTCGAGATGCGGGCCGTCGTCGTCGCGCCGAAGGGCGCCACCGGCAGGCGGCCGCTCGCGCTGTTCCTGCACGGCCGTCACGCGACCTGCTACAAGCCGGGCGCCGAGGACGACGTGAACATCGACTGGCCCTGCCCCGCGGGAACGAAGGAGATCCCCAGCCACAAGGGCTATCTCAAGGACCAGCGGCTGCTCGCCTCCCAGGGGTACGTCACCGTCTCGATCTCGGCCAACGGCGTCAACGGGCAGGACTGGGCGGCCGAGGACGCCGGCGCGCAGGGCCGTTCCTCCCTGGTCCGCCGTCATCTCGCCCGCTGGGCCGACTGGGCCGCCCACCCGGGCAAGGCCCCGGCCGTGGTGCGCGAAGCACCCCGGGCCGACCTCTCCAGGGTGCTGCTCGTCGGGCACTCGCGCGGCGGCGAGGGCGTCAACCGGGCGGCCATGGACAGCCTGTACCCGCCGCCGCCCGCCCAGGACGGCTACCGCGGCCCGGTCCGCTGGAAGATCCGCGGGACGGTGCTCATCGGACCGACGATCTTCGGCCAGAATCCGGTCGCCGACGTCCCCTCGACGACCATCCTGCCCGGCTGCGACGGCGACGTCTCCGACCTCGAGGGCGAGACCTACCTCGACGGGACGCGCGGCGTCAGCCGGGGAACCGCCCTGCACAGCGCCGTCTACGTGGTCGGCGCCAACCACAACTTCTTCAACAGCGAGTGGACCCCCGGACAGTCCGAGGCCCCGGCCTCGGACGACTTCTACGACGAGCCGGATTCCCCGGACCCGGTCTGCTCGGCGGGTGCCCCGACCCGGCTGAGCGCCGACGCGCAGCACCAGGCCGGCGCGACCTACATCGCGGCCGCCGCCCGGCTGTTCGTCGGCGGCGACGACCGGGTGCGGCCCTTGCTGGACGGCACCGGACGGAGCGCGCCCTCCGCGGGACCGGCCCGCGTCCTGACGCACGCGGTCGGCGCCCGGCGCACGGGCGGCTTCCTGCCCGACGACGGGGTGAAGGTGACGGGCGCACGCGTGTGCCGGGCCGACTCCGACCCGGCGAAAGCCTGTCTGGGCGAGGACGCCCTGGGCATGTCCCCCCACTTCGGGTGGTGGGACCTGGAGACGGACAGCGCCAAGCGCGCGGTCGCCCTGCGCTGGTCCGCGCCGGGCGGGCCGACGAGGATCACGCCCGCCGCCCCGGTCTCCCTCGCGGGCGCGAAGAGCCTGGCGCTGCGCGTGTTCGTGCCGCCGAACAGCGTCGGCACCGCGCTGGACGTGGCCGTCACCGACGCCTCCGGCCGCCGCGCCGACCTCGGCCGGATCACCGCCGACGGGCTGCCCGGCTCGTCCCGTACGGCCTCGTACTGGGCGCGTGAACTGCGGGTGCCGCTGACCGCCGCGACCCGCGCCGGGCTCGACCTGCGGCACGTCAGGTCGCTGTCCCTCACGCCGCGTTCCGCGTCCGGGCAGGCGTGGTTCATGGACGCCTGGGGCTGGGCTCCCGGCACGCCCGCGGTGAAGGCGGCGGCGCTGCCGCGCATCGATGTCGGGCGGCTCACGGTGCGTGAGGGCGACTCCGGCGCCCGCGCCTACCACGTGCCGGTCCGGGTCTCCGGGCACGGCGCCGGCACGGCCCGCTTCTACGTGGTCGATCCCCTGACCGGCACGGCGACGGAGAAGGTGGTGAGGGTCCGGCCCGGCGCCACTGCCGTCGACGTGCGGGTCGAGGTGCGGGGCGACACGCTCTTCGGGGCCGACGAGGAGCACAACCTGCTGGTGAAGGCCGTGCGCGGCACGGTCGTCGGCTCCCACCGGGGCGGGGTCACGGCGCGCAACGACGACCCGGCGCCGGCGGTGACCCTGACGCCCGCCGTCCTGGCGGCCGAGGGCGAGCCGCTGACCTGGCGGGTCTCGCTCTCCGCGCCCGCCGAGGTCCCCCTGTGGTATCCGGTACGGCTCCTGCCCGTCGTAAACGGGGCCGAGCTGTCCACCAAGGACGTGGACCCGCGCTGGCTGGAGGACGTCTCCGGACACCGGCCCGACCCCGAACTCCCGCTGTCCCAGGTGGAGTTGTACACCGGGCCCGATCTGCCGGCCGGCGCCACGAGCGCGGAGTTCACCGTTCCGACGGTGCGGGACCAGGTCGCCGAACCCGAGGAGTCGGTGCGCCTGACGCTGACGGACGAGTCGGGCGAGCCGCTGCCGGACGCCCCGACCGCGACCGGAACGGTCGTGGACGCGCCGTAACGCACACCGCCCGCGCACACCGCCCGCACACAGGGCGGCGGCGCAGGGGCGCGGGGGGCACGGGCCGCGTGGTCCGTGCCCCCCGCGCGCGTCTCACAGCGTGATGCGGATGCCCACGGTCCCGTCCGCGCCGCGGCGCAGCCGGCTGCCGAACAGGGTGAGCCGGCCCACGACGCCGTACTTGCGGGCCAGCAGGGTGCGGTAGCGGGCGGTGGTGTGCGCGTCGCAGATCTCCGCCCGCCCCGGCACCTGTTCGCCGGTGGGCCGCCCGCGGACGTCGCACGGGCCGACCAGCACGTCGCCGCGGGCCCGGATGCGCTTGACCTTCCAGGCGTCGGCGGCCGACCAGGCCCCGAGGGCGTCGCCGTCGCGCACCACCCACACGGGGGTGGCGACCCCGGTGCCGTTCTTCCGGTAGCTGGTGATCAGCAGGTACTTGCCCGCGGCCAGCCGCTCGATCGCCTTGTCGTCCATGCCCGCAGTGTAGGCGCGAGGTGATCGCTTCCCCGCTGAACGCTGCGCCGACCCGGCACGTATCCAGGGTGAGGGCGCTCAACGACCGGAGTGCCCCGCGGTGTTGAGACCGCGCGTTGAGGGTTTCGGGAGCCATGCATGAGGCACGTACGACGACGGACCGTCCGGCGAGTGACCCGGCTGGCGGCGGTCGGCGGACTCCTCCTGGGAGGGGCCATGGTCACGCAGGCGGCCATGGCGAGCGAACCGCCCGCCGCCACGGCGACGGTGCGCAGCGCCGCCGAGCCCGTCGTCAGCAATCCGGGGGCGGCGCTCGTCGGCAAGCTCGGCACCGCGCGCACCGCGGGAACCTGGATCGCGGACGACGGACGGCCGGTGGTCGCGGTCACCGACAAGGAGACGGCGGACGCGGTCCGCGCGGCGGGCGTCGAGGCGAAGGTCGTCGCGCACAGCATGAACGAGCTCAAGTCGGCCACGGCGACCCTGCGGTCCGCGCCCAAGGTGCCGGGCACCGCCTGGGTGATGGACTACCGGACCAACCAGGTCGTCGTGCGGGCCGACAGCACGGTGTCGGCCGCCGACTGGTCGCGGCTGACGGACACGGCCGCCGGCATCGGCAGTTTCGTGCGCATGGAGCGCACCGCCGGCACGTTCACCACCCGGATCAACGGCGCGCAGCCCATCCTGTCGACCGGCGGACGCTGCTCGGCCGGCTTCAACGTGACGGACGGCAAGAGCGACTACATCCTCACCGCCGGGCACTGCGGGCCCACCGGTTCGACCTGGTTCGCCGACAACCAGGCCGAGCGGCAGGTGGGCCGGACGGTGAACTCGAACTTCCCCGGCAGCGACTTCTCCCTGGTGCAGTACGCGAACGGCAAGGCGGGCGACGGCGCGGACGTCGTGGCCATCGGCAACGGCAACGGGGTGCGCATCACGGGCGCCGGTGACGCGGCCGTGGGCCAGCGGGTGTTCCGCAGCGGCAGCACCAGCGGGCTGCACGACGGTCAGGTCACCGGCCTGGACGCGACGGTGAACTACCCGGAGGGCACGGTCGGCGGGCTCATCGAGACCAACGTGTGCGCCGAACCGGGCGACAGCGGCGGCCCGATGTTCTCCGACGGCATCGCCCTCGGCGTCACCTCCGGCGGCAGCGGCGACTGCCGGACGGGCGGCACGACGTTCTTCCAGCCGGTCACGAACGCGCTGGCCCAGCTCGGCGGCGTCCAGCTGATCGTGGCCGCGCCCTCCGCGGGGGCCCAGGGCGGCAACCAGGCGCCGGCGGGCGGTCCCTCGCCCGCCTCCTCCCCCACCCAGGCGGCGATCGCGCCGGGTTCCGCCTCTCCCGGCACGACGACGCCGGTGACGGGCGGCGCGGGCGCCGTGTCCCTGGCCGCGCGGCTGACGGATCCGAGGAACATCGGTCCGGGGCTGCTGGTCATCGCCGGCAGCATGGTCGCCCTCGTCGCGACCCGGTACTTCCGCGCCGAGCAGGACCGCAAGGCCTACCAGCGCTACTACTCGGCGACCTGGGGGTAAAAACGGGTGAGCCCCGCCACAGTCACGGGCGGGGCCGATGCGAGGGGCGCTCGCGGGTCCGGGTTCGTTCCCGGGGACGGGTTCCCGGGGGATTCGTTCAGGGCGTGGTCGCGAGGAGGGGCCCCGCGGTCGGGCGGCCGGGCCGGCCCGAGGGATCGGCCGTCAGGCCGCTTCGGCGGACTGGGGAGCGGCGGCCCACTCCAGGACGAGCCGCTGGTACTCCTCGCGCTGCTCGACGCTCAGTGTCCCGCCCGACCGGAACCACAGGGCCCGGATCTCCTCGTTGACCTCGGCCGCCGATCGCTCGGAGCGGGTTTCAACAGTGGTGGACATGGTGTGAATCTTAGGGCGTCCGGCGTGAAGGCCACGTGAGTTATCCCGAACGAACCGGACAAATCGGACGTGTTACTGATCACGTCCCCATCTGTCAACCCCTTGAGCGCAGTTATCCGTACGTGGTCCGGACGACTGGCCCGCCCCACGCATGCGCCGCCCGGCGCCACCCGCGCCGCGGCGGTCCGGGTCGCCGTGGCGCCCGGGCCGCCGCGGGAGCGCCCGCGCTGTCAGGTTCCCGGCTTGCGGCCGTAGACGAAGACGTCGTCGCCGGTCTTCAGCAGGGACCAGTACTTCTTGGCGGCCGTCGACGTCATGTTGACGCAGCCGTGGGAGCCCGGCGGGTTCCACATGCTCACGCCGACCGAGTGGAAGGCCTGTCCGCCGTCGAAGAACTGGCTGTACGGCATCGACACGTTGTAGATGGTCGACACGTGGTTGAGGTGGCGCCAGTAGATCTTCTTCAGACCGGTGCGCGTCTCGTACCCGTCGCGGCCGGTGCGGACGGGGACGGGCCCGTAGACGAGCCGGCTGCCGTCCTGGATCCAGCTGATCTGCAGGGTGAGGTTCACACAGGCGATTCGGCCCTTGTTGGTCGGGCAGGCGCCCGCCTTGTTGGGCTTGTTGCCGACCGCCTTCTGCTTGTTCATGAGGTTCATCACGCCCCAGGTGACCGGCCCGGCGTAGCCGATGTTGGGCGTGATGCCGTGCTTGTTCTGGAAGGCGCGGACGGCACTGCAGTCGGCGCCGGACTGCTTGCCGTCGACGGGCCGGCCGAGGAACTTCTCCACCTGCTTCTGGTACGGCCCGGCCTGCGTCGTACAGCTCGCGGCCTGCGCCGGCGCCGCGCCCAGCGCGAGCGTGAGCGGCGCTACGAGTCCCGTGACCCCCAGCGCGACGATCCCTCGTCTGCGTATGTCCCCCATGGCTGCCCTCTCCCTGGCATGGTGTGTCGTTCTCGCAGTCGTAGACAGCCGTGCGCGGGCGGCGGTTGTACGCCGGCGCCGGCTGTGACGAAACGGTGAACTTCACCACCCCGCCCCACCCCGCCCCGCCCCGCCGCGCCTGCCGCCTCTGCCCCGCCCCGCCTGCCGGCGCGGCTGCGTACCGCGTCCGCCGCGCAGCCTACGGCGGGCCCCCGCCGCCGTCACCGCCGGGCCCCCGGCGGCTAGGACGGCTCGGACGGCGTCAGCGGTAGCCGGTGACGTCCGCCGGCTTCCCCGCGTCCTGGACCTCGACCAGATAGCGCCAGGCGTCCGGGCGGCTCCCGTCGAGATCGGTGAAGCCGTACTCCCGCGCGAGGCCGCCGCTGGAGAGGGAGCGCCCGTTGAACCGGGCGACACCGGGGTCGGCGGCGAGGGCGGCGACGGCCCGGCCGACGAAGCGGGGCGTCTCGGAGATCGCGAAGTGGGGGACGCGGTCGAGGGCGTCGGGCCAGTTGTCCTCGCGGACGCCGAAGTGGTCGAGCATCAGCTCCGAGCGCATCCAGCCCGGCGTGAGCGCGACGGCGGTGGCCTCGCGCGGCCCGATCTCGTGGGCGAGGGCGAACGCCATGCGCAGGACGGACGTCTTGGCGAGGTCGTAGAAGAGGTTCACGCGGTAGGTGTCGCGGTTGTACTCGGCGGTGCCGTCGGTCATCTCGACCACCAGGCCGCCCGGCCGGCGCAGCAGCAGCGGGAGCGCGTGGTGGCTGGTGACGGCGTGGGTCTCCACGGCGAGGCGGAGCAGCCGCAGTCCGTTGTCGAGGTCGTGCTCCCAGACCGGGGTGTCCCACTCGAAGAGGTGCTCGGCGCCCCAGATGTCGTTGACGAGGACGTCGAGGCGGTCCTGTTCCCGGGCGATGCGGTCGACGAGGGCGCGGACCCGGACGGGGTCGAGGTGGTCGGTGGGGACGGCGACGCCCCGGCCGCCCGCCTCGGTGACCAGGTCGGCGGTGTCCTCGATCGTCTCGGGGCGGTCGTACTCCGAGCGCCTCTCGCGGGTGGTGCGGCCGGTGACGTACACGGTGGCGCCGGCCGCCCCCAGTTCCACGGCGATGCCCCGTCCCGCACCCCGGGTGGCCCCCGCCACCAGTGCGACCTTGCCTTGCAGCGGCCCAGACATGTCCGGCCTCCCTGTTCCCGTGTCCTCGCGGCAGTGGTGTCGCCTCGATGGTCCAGGGAAAGCCGGACGTCTTCTGTCGCCTTTCGCGGCGCTCACCCGGTCGGGCACGGGCCGCGTGGCGCGCCGTGGGTCAGTGCCCCCGGGCGATCCACTCGTCCAGGTGCGGCGCCTCGGCCCCGACGGTGGTCTCGTCCCCGTGTCCGGTCAGCACGCGCGTCTCGGGCGGGAGGGCGAGCAGCCGCTCCCTGATGGACGTGATGATCGTCGGGAAGTGGGAGTAGGAGCGGCCGGTGGCGCCGGGGCCGCCCTGGAACAGGGTGTCGCCGCTGAACAGGACCCCCAGTCCCGGGTCGTACAGGCACACCGCGCCGGGCGCGTGCCCGGGCGTGTGCAGGACGGTGAGGTCGGCGCCGGCCGCCTCGATGACCTGGCCGTCGGCGAGGTGGGCGTCCGGCTCCCGGTCGGGGTGGGTGAGCTTCCACAGCGGGAGGTCGTCGGGGTGCAGCCAGATGGTCGCGCCGGTCAGGTCCGCGAGGGCGGGCGCCGCGCCGACGTGGTCGTTGTGGGCGTGGGTGCAGACGATGGCGGTCAGCCGCCGGTCGCCCACGGCCTCGGCGATGGCGGCGGCGTCGTGGGCGGCGTCGATGACGACGGCCTCGTGGTCGTCGCCGACGATCCAGACGTTGTTGTCCACGTCCCAGGTGCCGCCGTCGAGGGTGAACCGGCCCGAGGTGACGAGACGTTCGATGCGCGCGGCCATCACAGCACCACCACCGAGCGCAGGACGTCTCCCCGGTGCATCCGCTCGAACGCCTTCTCGATCTCGTCCAGGGCGATCGTCTCGGTGACGAACGCGTCCAGGGGCAGACGGCCCTGGAGATGCAGGTCGATCAGCATCGGGAAGTCGCGGGAGGGCAGGCAGTCGCCGTACCAGGACGACTTCAGCGCACCGCCGCGCCCGAACACGTCCAGCAGGGGCAGTTCGAGCTTCATCTCCGGGGTGGGCACGCCCACCAGGACGACCGTTCCGGCGAGGTCGCGGGCGTAGAAGGCCTGTTTGTAGGTCTCCGGGCGGCCCACCGCCTCGATCACCACGTCCGCGCCGAACCCGCCGGTCAGCTCGCGGATCGCCTCGACCGCGTCCGCCGACCGCGAGTTCACGGTGTGCGTGGCGCCCATGGCGCGCGCCGTCTCCAGCTTGCGGTCGTCGACGTCCACGGCGATGATCCTCGCCGCACCCGCCAGCCGTGACCCCGCGATCGCCGCGTCGCCCACACCGCCGCAGCCGATGACCGCGACCGAGTCGCCCCGGCCGACGTTGCCGGTGTTGATCGCCGCACCGATCCCGGCCATCACCCCGCAGCCCAGCAGACCCGCCACCGCCGGCGACACCGACGCGTCCACCTTGGTGCACTGCCCCGCCGCCACGAGCGTCTTCTCCGCGAACGCGCCGATGCCCAGCGCCGGTGACAGCTCCGTGCCGTCGACGAGCGTCATCCGCTGTTCGGCGTTGTGGGTGTCGAAGCAGTACCAGGGACGCCCTCGCAGGCACGCCCGGCACCGCCCGCACACGGCACGCCAGTTGAGGACGACGAAGTCCCCGGGCGCGACGTCGGTGACGCCGTCGCCGACCGACTCCACGACCCCGGCCGCCTCATGACCGAGCAGGAAGGGGAACTCGTCGTTGATCCCGCCCTGCTTGTAGTGCAGGTCGGTGTGGCACACCCCGCAGGCCTGGATCTTCACCACGGCCTCGCCCGGACCGGGGTCCGGGATCACGATCGTCTCCACGCGCACCGGCTCGTCCCGGCCCGGCGCGATCACTCCGCGCACTTCCTGCGGCATGCTTCAGCCCTTTCTTCGTCGGACGTCCGTCCCGGTGCCGACCCTACGCGTGCGGGATCGTTCCGGGCACGGGCGACGTGGCGGGAGCGGCCGCGCGCGGTGCGCGGGCGGCGCCGCGCGGGCCTGCGGGGGAACGGGTGCGGGGGCCGTCCGGTGGTCCGGACGGCCCCCGCGGGGAGGTGCGTCGCTCAGGTCAGCAGCCCGGTCACCGGGGCGACGAGGTCGGTGACCTGGTGCAGTTCGTTCAGCTGCTGGAGCTGGGTCACCTTGTTCAGTTCGCCGAGCTGGCGGGAGACCGGCGGGAGTTCGGCCCGGTGCTCCGCCGGGATCTGGTCCGCGACGACCGTGTCGAGCACGGTCATCGGGTTGAGCTGTCCGGCGGCCGGGGCGTCGGCCGCGCTCGCCATGGGCGCCGCGAGGCCCGTGACTCCTGCGGCGAGGGCGGCGATTGCGGCGATGCGTCGAGTGGAGATCATGCCCTCAGCAACGGCGTGGAGGCCGTCGGGGTCACGGGCGGGGGCGCGCGCTCACCCGACAGGCGCAGACGCCCGGCCCCGCTTGCCGAGCCCGGCGGGCGGGAGGAGTCTCGAAGGTGAGGGTCCGGCGGTCCGCCCCTTCCACCCGGGCCACGGCCCTCGGAGGAGGTCACCATGGGCACCGCGGCAGGCTCCGCCTTCGACACCGAGACCCTGCGCAGGGGCATCGAAGGACGGACCCCGACGACATTGCTGTCGCTCTACGCCGACGACGCGGAGATCCGCGTCGTCGACCACCAGGCGCAACCGAGCCACCCCAGGACGCTGCACGGCCGGGACGAGATCGCCCGCATGCTCGACGACGTCTACAGCCGGGACATGACCCACAAGCTGGAGGACTGCGTCGTCCAGGGCGACCGGGCCGCCTACAGCGAGTCCTGCCGGTACGCGGACGGCGTGCGTGTGCTGTCCGAGTCGATGATCACGCTGCGGGACGGCAAGATCGTCGAGCAGACGATGATCCAGGCATGGGACGAGTAGGGAGGAAGACCGCGACGGTCCAGGTCACCTCTCGGCTGACCTGGACCTTTTCGGCGACGGCGCGGCTGGGGAGGTCGCGCGCGGCCGGCTCGCGGCCGCCCGCCCCGGTTGCGGTGGCTTCGGCGGCTTCGGCGGCGGGCCGGCGCGTCGGCGCCGTCCTGCTGTGGACGGCGTTGCGGGCGGCGCGCCACCGGCGTTGTGCGCCTGCCGCGTCCCCGCGCGCCGTCCGGGCGCGCCGCGGCCGCCGCCGCTGAGCCGCGCAGCCCCGCCTCGCCCCGCTTCAGGCGGGGTTCAGCCGAGGGTCCACTTCTGGTTGTCGGCGCCGGCGCACGACCACAGCACGATGGGCGTGCGGTTGGCCGTGGCCGCCCCGTTCGCGTCGAGGCACAGACCGGCGTTGACGTTGGTGATCGTGCCGTCGCCGTTGACGTTCCACTTCTGGTTGCTCTGCCCGGTGCAGTCCCAGATCACGACCTTGGTGCCGTTGGCGGTGCCGTGGTCGTAGGCGTCGAGGCACTTGTTGCCGTACACCACGAGTTCCTTGCGGGAGGTGTACGTCCAGGCCTGGTTGGAGCCGCCGTTGCAGTCCCAGATCTCGGCCTGCGTGCCGTTGGCGATGGTGGAGTCGAACATGTCCAGGCAGCGGCCGGACTGCTTGCCGACGACGAGGCTGCCGTTCGCGCCGGGCAGGGGCCTGACCGTGATGTCCGCGAGGGCGGGCGCGCCGGTGAAGGCGAGCGTGTTGGCCGAGCCCTTGGACAGGGCGACCTGCACGGAGATCGTGCCCTGGGCGGATCCCGTCGGCGGGAACGAGACGGTCGTCGCGGTCTGGCCGTTGACCTTCAGGGTCGCGGTGCGGGGGGTGGCGGCGGTGTTGGTGTAGGCGACGTCGACGACCTTCAGGCCGGTGCTGCCGGCGACCACGCCGGAGAAGGCCGACGTGCCGGTGTAGGTGCTGCCGGACGCCTCCGTGCCGCCGCTCACGGTGAGCAGGACCGAACCGCCCGCCGGCACGTTGGCCGTGTACCCCGTGGCGTACGAGCCGACGTCGGCGCGGGCCCACGGGTCGCGGACGGCGGCGGAGGCGGCGGTCAGGCCCAGGTCGGTCCAGCGGGCGGTGATGTTCGCGGCGGCGGAGGTGCGGTTGAGCAGCACGACGGCTCGTCTGCCGGAACCGGCGAGGACCTTGCCGTAGACCTGGAGCCCGCCGGCGTCCTCGGCGACCTTGACTCCCTGGAGACCGCGGGCGTCCTGGTCGACGGCGACGACCTCGGGGTTCTTCAGGATGTCCGCCGTCTGCGCCGTCATCGTGGTGAGGTCGTTGCCGGCGAGGAGCGGCGCGCCGGAGATCGCCCACAGGTTCATGTGGGTGCGGTTCTGGGCGGCGGTGAAGCCGTCCATGCCGACCATCAGCATGTCCGGGTCGTTGTAGTAGCCGGTGTGCTGGGCGGTGGGGTGCACGTTGCGGTCGTAGTTGGTCAGCAGGTTGGTCATGGAGGGCTTGTTGCCGAACAGGATGATGTCGTCGTTGGTCCGCCACATCGCCCCCTGTCCCGGCGCCCAGTTCCACGGGTTCTGCCGGCCCCAGTTGCACAGCGAGAGGGTCATCGGGCGGCCGGTGGCGGCCGTGGCCGTCGCGATCGCGTCGCTGATGGCCCGGTACGTCGTCGCCGCGTCGAGCTTCTCGGCGTCGCCGCCGCACCAGTCGACCTTGACGAAGTCGAAGCCCCACTGCGAGAAGCGGAGCATGTCCTGGTCGTAGTGGCCCTCGCTGCCGCTGCCCGGGGCGGCGGGGCGGCCGGTCGGGTAGTAGTAGCCGCAGCCGTCCTTGCCGGCGTCGGTGTAGATGCCGGCCTTCAGGCCCTTGCCGTGGATGTAGTCGGCGATGGCCTTCATGCCGCCGGGCCACTCGGACTCGTCGACGGTGATGTTGCCGGCGCTGTCGCGGGTGCCCTGCCACCAGCCCTCGTCGATGTTCACGTACCGGTATCCGGCCGCCGGCAGGCCCGAGGCGACGAAGGCGTCGACCTGCCGTTTGATGACGTTGTAGTCGATCTTCGCGGCGAAGCTGTTCCAGGAGGCCCAGCCCATCGGGGCGGCCGGCACGGCGATCTGGCGGGAGGTCGCGGCCTGCGCCGGGCCGGGCTGGGCGAACAGCAGGGCGGCGGTCGCCGTCAACAGGAGGGCGAGGACCCGCGCGAGGGCGGACCGGACGCGTGGGAGGAGGCGGGAGCGGGGTGGGGGAAACATGCGGCGACTCCGTCGTCAAGCTTCGATATATCGAACGAGGATCGGCTAACCGAACATAGTGCGGGCCGAAAGTAGGGCCGCCCGAGAGTGAAGTCAACCGGTGCGACAGAAGTGACGCGCCATCAGATCGGGCTCCCCGAGCGGGCATTCGCCGGATGTCGCGGTCCACGGCGGCTTCGCGCCGCCATACTGTCCGACGTGCGACTGGTCATCATGACGGCGGGATCCCGGGGCGACGTGGCCCCCTTCACGGGGCTGGGCCATGCGCTGGTGCGCGCCGGCCACCAGGTCACCCTGGTCACCCATGCGCGGTTCGCGCCGCTGGTGTCCGGCTCGGGGGTGGACTTCCACGCGCTGCCGCTGGATCCGCGCGCCGAGCTGGAGTCCGAGCGGGGCCGGGGACTGCACCGCAGCGCGACCGGCATCGGCAAGCTGCTGCGGGTCGGCCGGATGGCCCGGTCGCTGGTCGGCGCGATGACCGACGACCTGCTCACCGCCGCCCACGGCGGCGACGCCCTGCTGGTGTCCGCCTCGCTGGCCCCGCTGGGGCACACCATCGCCGAGGGCCTGTCCCTGCCCGGCCTCGAGCTCTGCCTCCAGCCCTTCGCCCCGACCCGTGAGTTCGCGCCGCCGATGCTGGGCGGAGGCTCCTGGGGGCCGGTCGGCAACAGACTGGCCGCGCACGGCGTCGGCCTGGCCGTCGAGCAGATCTTCGCCCCGGTCGTGCCGGCGGTGCGGGCCCGGCTGGGCCTGCCCGCCGCGCCCCGCGTCCCGTGGGCCCGGCGCCGGACGGCCAGGCCCGCCCTGCACGGCTTCAGCCCGCTGGTGGTCCCCCGCCCCCTGGACTGGCGCAGGGAACTGGACGTCACCGGGTACTGGTGGCCGTACGACCGCGCGACGCGCCTGCCGGCCGCGCTCCGGGAGTTCCTCGACGCCGGACCGCCGCCGGTCTTCGTCGGCCTGGGCAGCGCGACCGTGCCCGACCCGCGGCGGCTCAGCGCCGAGATCGTCCGCGCGCTGCGGCGGGCGGGGCTGCGCGGGGTCATCCAGCGGGGCTGGGCCGGCCTCGCGGCCGACGGCGACGACATGCTGACGGTCGACGACGTCCCGCACGCGCTGCTCTTCCCGGAGACGGCCGCGGTGGTCCATCACTGCGGGGCGGGCACCACGGCGGCCGGCGTACGGGCCGGGGTGCCGGCGGTGCCCGTGCCGATCCAGTTCGACGAGGCCTTCTGGGCCGGCCGCCTGGTCGCGCTCGGCGTGGCCCCGGCCGCACTCCCCCTGCGCCGCCTGACCGCCGACGCCCTCACCGCCGCGCTGATCCGCGCCACCCGCACCCCCGCACACCGCGAGCGCGCCCGCGCACTGGGGACCCTGGTACGCGCGGAGGACGGCACGGGACCCGTGCTGGAGGCGGTGGGCCGCTGGGCGGGCCGATGAGGCCGGGTGCCACCGGCCGGGTGCCACCGGTTGTCACCCGCCAAACGCCACTCACCGGATGTCACTCGGTGTAGTGCCGACAGGTCATGCGGACGGCGTCGACGATCTCCGGCAGGTCGGG
Source organism: Streptomyces sp. NBC_00704 (assembly GCF_036226605.1). Lineage (NCBI taxonomy): Bacteria > Bacillati > Actinomycetota > Actinomycetes > Kitasatosporales > Streptomycetaceae > Streptomyces > Streptomyces sp. NBC_00704. Next base: position 7,252,929 of record NZ_CP109000.1, on the reverse strand, counting down.
CGCGGGTACCTCCGGCAGTCCCCATGCCGCTCTGGTGTCCTCGATCAGCCGCCGGGCACTGGGCGGTGAGACCGACAGCTCCGCCCGCACGACGGCCAGCCGTTCCAGGCTTCCGTTCGGCCGGTTCACCTGCGCCTGGATGCGGCGGCGCCCGAACCCGGGGGCCGAGAACACGTCGAGGAGGGTGACGCAGAAGTACGCGTAGGCGGCGACCTCCTCCAGTCGCTCCAGGACGTCGGAGGGCAGTTCCGCCGTCAGCTCGGCGGTGCCGGGACCGTCGGCCCAGCGCGCGAACCGTCCGATCTGCTCCCTCATCCTCCCCAGCTCGCACAGGCAGTCGGCGTGCAGCAGCTCCGCGAGCCGCCGCGTCGCTCCGAACACCACGTCGATGCTCCGGGTGGGCAGCGTGCCCTCCTTCACCCCGCCCCGGAAGGCGTCCACCGTCTCCCGCATCGCCCGGATGATCAACCAGGCGCCCACGTTGCGCAGTTCGACCTCCCCGCGGGCCGTGCGCAGTGACACCATCTCGCGGGAGAACCGGATCAGGTCGCGGGGCACGCCGCCGGCCAGGGCGTGCGCGAGTGCCACGAACGGCTCCGAGAACCCTTCGGCGCGCCGGTGCAGTATCGCCTTCGACTCCTCCAGGGAGCAGGGCCGCACATGGACCACGTCGTCGAAGGTGCTGTCCGCCACGTCGCGTCCGGGCAGTCCCCGGCGAACGAACGACGCCCCCACGTCCTCCGACACCGAGATCAGGAAGTGGACGCCGGGGACGCCGAGGATGGCCTTGATCTCCCCGAGGAACTCCAGGGCCTCGGCGGTGGATCCGAGCCGGTCGATCTCGTCGATGGTGACCACCAGGCGCCGGCGTCGCGGCCGCAGTTCCTCGGCGACGTCGGCCAGGGCGCGTCTGAGCCGCTGGACGAGTTCGGGCAGGGTGAGGGGCGACGCGGTGAAGGACGTGCCGTAGGAGGAGCCGAGACCGAGCAGGCCGCCGGTCGGGGCCCCGCTGGTCCCGTAGCTGACGCTCTGGACGGTCTGCAGCCGGTAGAGGTGGTCGCGGCAGCGCCGGACGAGGGCCGGCTCGCGCTGCCCGCGCGTCCAGCGGGACGCCCTGACCAGGATGACGCCCACGGCCACGACGACCACCCGCTCGGACAGATCCCAGCCCAGGGCCGCCTGCCGCGGCCGGTCGTCGAGGAACGTCCATCCGAGACCGACGACGAGGACCAGCAGCGCCATCCGTTGTGCGGCGTCCCGGAAGTACTCCCAGAACGGGGTGACCGCGACCCACACGGCGACGAACCCGAGCGCCCCCACGACCGCCACGGTCGGGTAGAACAGCACCGGGTCGTCGCGCCGCCAGTCGCCGAACCACGCGACCACCGGGTGCGGCGACCACAGGGTCGCCGGCGCCAGCACGACCAGCAGCGTGCCGGCGGGCAGCAGGAACGTCTCGCGCGCCAGGTGCGAGACGTCGGCCAGCCGCCACCGTCCGGCGTACCTGTGGACGACGACGGCCAGCACCACCGCGCCCAGCGCCCACCACGGGCGCGTCCCCCGCGCGACCGCTGTCACGGCGTCGCGCAGGTGCCGCGCCCCGTCGTCGCCGGCACGGGCGAAGGCCCCGCCGAGGTCCTCGGCGAAGCCGCGCGCGGCGGCGAAGACGCCCAGCACGAACAGTCCCAGCGCGAGCAGGTTCCACAGGAACGACCGCGCGCCCGCCCGGACGGCCGCGCCGATCCTGCGCAACCCGGAGCGCAGCGGGCTCAGCCGGCGGAACTCCGGGAAGCGGGCCCCGCGATCCGCCATGTACGTCTCGCACAGGTCGACGAACAGCGAGGTGAGGAACTCCAGGGGCGCGTACGAAGCGGGGGCCTGGACCCCGACCTTCAGATCGCCCGGGGCGCAGGTCTCCAGCAGGGTGGTCTTGCCCGAGCCGCGCGGCCCGCAGACGGCGATGGTTCCGTCGACCAGGGAGTCGAGCTTCAGCGCGATCTCCGCCCTGGCCTGGTTGTCCACCGTGTAGTTGCGGTCCCGGTGGTCCCTGATGCCCTCGTAGCGGGTGGCGACGAGGAGGCAGTCGTGGTCCTCGCCGAGGAGTTCGGACACGACGCTCCGCACGACGGCGGGCATGACGTCCCGTGTCATGGCCTCGGCGAGGTCACCGGTCCGACGCCGTACCGCGCGCGACCGCGCCGCCCTGGCCACGAGGGCGGCGAGCAGCCCCAGGGCGGCGCCCGCCCGGTTCCGCGCGGCGGGCCGGCTCAGGAGCCATGCATGGGCCCCGGCGAAAGCGGCGACGGCGGGCCACGGGCCGGCCCCGGCCGCCCACAGCACGACCGGGGCGGCCGCCGCCAGGACCGCCGCCGCGGGGAGGTCCCAGGACAGCCGGGGCCGCAAGCGGGTGATCCGGTCCTGCGCCCGGTTCCACGCTTCGCACGCCTCCTCGCAGGCCCGCCACGCTTCCTCGCAGGCGCGCCGCGCGTCCTGCCGGAGCGCCCGACGCACCCGGGCGACGTTCTCCGGGCGGAGCATCGCGGATCTGACGTTCTCCGGGAGGGTGCCGGGGCGGTGACCCAGACGGCAGGCGACCTCGGGGTCCCTCAGGGTGCGGTCGAGGGCCTGTTCGTAGGCGATCTCCTGCGCACGGTCGACACCGGTCCGCACCCGGCCGTCCCCGTCGTCCCCGCCGTTCCCGTCATTCCCGGGGTTCCCGTCGTCCCCGCCGTTCCGGCCGTTCCCAACGTTCCGCAACGCGCCCCCGCCCCGTCCTCGTCGTCGTCATCTGCCCCGCCCCGCCCCGCCCGGCCCCGGTCCGGTCCCGTGTGCTCCGGTCCTCCTACCGTGGCGGGCCCGGCCATCCCGGCGGGCGCAAGGTGCCCAGCAGCTGGCGGACCAGTTCGTCGACCACCTCGTCCAGCGTCGCGTCCACCCAGCCCGCGCTCCAGTCGTGCAGCAGGCCGTTGACGCTGCCGATGAAGGCGGCGGCGGCCAGGCGGTAGTCGCGGGGGGCCGCCTCGCCGCGCTCGGCGGCGGCGGTCGCCTCGGCGCAGATCAGGTCGACCCAGCGGGCGCGCCTGGCCAGGCGCTGCTCCTCCAGGCGGGGGCTGACGCCGACGATCTCGACGAAGGTGATCCGGATCCGGTGCGGGTCGGTGGTGACGTCGGCCGCGTAGGCGCGGAAGATCGCGGTGACGCGCTCGGCGAGCGGAAGGCCCTGGGCCTCGGCGAAGGCGGCCAGGACCGCCTGCTCGGCCCAGTCGTTGACCTGGAGGTGCAGCGCCGCGAGGACGTCCTCGAGGGTGCGGAACTCCTCGTAGAACTGGCGCGTCGACAGGCCGGCGGCCTCGCTGAGCGACGCGACGGTGGTGCCGCGGTAGCCGGGCCCGCCGCCGAACAGCCGCAGGGCCGCCTCCAGGAATCGTCCCCGGCGTTCGGCCTGCCGCTGCTCGGCGGACTTGCCGCCGTAACGGCCGGTCGGCGCTCTGAGCCTGCCCGTCACTGGCCCTCCCTCGTCGCTTCGTGCTCCCCCTCCGCCAATTTTGTCGTGCACGGAGTCTTGTGGCGAAGGGCACCCCTTCCTTACTTTCCAGTAAGTCAACTCTGAACGCATCGGTGTTCAGATTCGGGCGGCCCTTCCGCCCTGCCCCCACGCTTCAGCCACCCAGAGGAGAGAGCAGCATGCCTGCCTTCAGATCCAGGCACCTTTGCTCCGTAGCCGCCGCCCTCGTCCTGACCGTCGCCGCCCCGGCGACCGCCGCTTCCGCCGCTTCCGCCGACTCGGACGCATCGACCGCCGCCGCCCTGCGCGAGGTGTTCTTCGTCGGCAACAACTGGGAGGGGACCGCGGACGTCGTCAAGTCCAGCGGGGACTTCGCGAAGATCGGGCGGATCAACGTCATCCCCGACAAGGACGCGCGGATGGCGGCGATCAACGCCGACCCCATCAAGTGGATCTACTTCATGGCCATCCGCAACGGGGTCGGCGAGGGTCACGACCAGTTCGTCGACGACATGTACACCACGCCGGACGGCGCGTCGGTGGTCGTCTCCCGGCCGAGCTTCGCCGACGTCGTCTCCCTCGACCTGGCCACCGGGAAGATCAACTGGCGCTTCCCGGTGTCCGGTTACCGCTCGGACCACATGGCCGTGTCTCCCGACGGCAAGCGGGTCGCGGTCTCGGCGTCGATCTCGAACACCGTGCATGTCCTGGACATCGCCACCGGCAAGCAGGTCGGCTCCTTCAAGACCGGCGACAAGCCGCACGAGAACATCTTCACCAAGGACGGCAAGTACATCTACAACATGTCGATCGGGGACGTGAACACCTCGATGGACGCGCCCTGGCAGGACTTCACCAAGGGCGACCGGCGCATCACCGTCGTCGACGCGACGACGTACCAGCAGGTCAAGGTCATCGACATGCGCCAGCGGCTGGACGCGATCGGGCTCAAGGACTACTCCGACGCGGTGCGTCCCGCGGTGTTCTCGCCGGACGAGTCCAAGCTGTACTTCCAGGTCTCGTTCTTCAACGGGTTCTTCGAGTACGACCTCGCCTCGGACCGGATCACCCGGACGAAGACCCTGCCGAAGAACCCGGCGACCAGCGACGACCGCACCACCTTCGTCAACGACTCGCGCCATCACGGCCTCTCGATGAGCCCGGACGGCGGCAAGCTGTGCGTGGCCGGCACGATGGACGACTACGCGACGGTCGTCGACCGCGCCACCCTCCAGGAAGGCCCGCTGGTCACCGCCTCCAAGCCCTACTGGGCCACGGTCAGCGGCGACGGCAAGGACTGCGTCATCTCCGAGAGCGGCGCCGACCAGATCACGGCGATCGACTTCGCCACCGGCAAGAAGGTCGTCTCGGTGGCGGTGGGCGACCACCCGCAGCGGGTCCGGCTCGGCCACGTGGCGGCGGACTGGACCGGCATCGGCGGCTGACGGCCTCCCGGCACAAGGTCTCCGGCACGGCGAAGGGGTGGGCGGCGGTCACCGCGGCCCACCCCTTCGTGGTGTCCGGCGCTCTCACCCCGCCTTCGTCGCCGCCCACGCCGACAGTTCCGTGCGGGCGGCGGCCAGCAGGGCCGCGGACGGTGCGGCAGAGGCTCCGTTGGTCACCAGCGCGTAGTGCAGGACGCCCGAGTCGGGCGCGTCGAGCAGCAGGCGTCGGCTGCCCGTGCCGCCGGGCTCGGCCGCCGCGGCGATCCTCGCGCCCGTGGAGTACGCGGGCGGGGCGTACACGGCGCCGAGGTCGGAGACGACGGTGGTCGTGGCGGTCGGGAAGGAGGCCGGCAGATGCAACTCGGTGGGCGCGGCGCCGCCGTTCGAACGCCACACCAGCAGCCCGTACTGGCCGGAGCCGACGAGCTGTTTCGTGTGGGGCAGGGAGCTGGGCACGGGGTTCCAGGTGAGCGTGGCGGAGCCGTCGCGGGAGCGGTCCTCGTAGGTGAAGGCGACGGTGGTGCCGGAGGTGGCGCTCGGGTAGACCCGGTCCAGCAGCCGGGCGTCCTGACGGAGTGTCACCGCCCCGCCGTCGTCCAGGCGTACGGCGGAGAGGTCCTCGTCGTTCCAGGCGTCGCCGGTCGTGCGCACCTTGTCGGGGTTGTCGTTCATCAGCTCGTGGTGGCGGCCGTTGTAGATGTCCCACTGCCACTGGGAGCCGGACAGCACCGGTCCGGAGGCGGCCCGCGAGGTCCACCAGTCGGCGCCCTTCACGCGGGAGTCGAGGCCCTGGTACATCGCCTTCAGGACGGTCGGCGCCTTTCCGGCGGTACTGCCGTTCAGCGGGTGGCCGAACTCGCTGACGAGCGCCGCCGTACCGGCCGCGGCGGCGCGGTCGCGGACCGTGCCGAGGTCGCTCACGTACTGGCCGTCCGCCGCGTTGCCCCACATGAGGATGCCGGAGATGGCCTTCTGGTCGTAGAAGTGGGTGTTGAAGACGTAGCGGGAGCCGAGCGTGCCCGCGTCCAGGAGTCCGCCCTCCTCCTTGCTGACGTTGCCGTTCCAGAAGAGGTTGGGCTCCACGAGGGCGGGTTTGCCGGTCCACCCGGCGGCGTCCATCCGGGCCCGGAAGCGCACGTAGAAGGGCCACAGCAGATCGCGTTCCCACATGCGGCTGGCCTGCCCGGAGTCGTAGGCGCCGGCGTAGGGCTCGTTGTAGGGGTCGAAGCCGACGATGCCGGCGAACTCCTCGGCGGTGAGGTTCGCCCTGACGTACGCCATGGTCTTCTCGGCGGTGTCCAGGAAGGAGTCCTGGAGGCCGTGGTCGTTGTGCCAGAAGTCGTGCTGGGCGGCCTTGACCGCGCCGTTCTGGGTGATGTTCTGCCCCCAGAGCAGGCAGATGCCGCAGGACTCGTTCGGGTAACCGCCCAGCTCCACGGCCCACTTGGGCGCGCCGTCGCCGGTGTACCAGCTGCCCGGGTTGAACAGCCAGCGGGAGTAGAGGTCCTGGTGGAAGTCGGGGTAGACGCGGACGCCGGCGTCGAGGAAGGCGCGCATCTGGTCGGTGGCGGCGGCCAGGTAGGCGGTGTCGACCTGGCCGCGCACCGGTTCGGCGTAGGCCCAGGAGAGCAGAAAGCGCACGGAGTTGCCGCCGCCGAGGGCGCGCAGGGCGGTCGCCGACTTCCTGGCGTCGGCGACGGAGGCGAAGGGCAGGCCCCTGTTCTCGGCGAGCTTGGTCTCGCCGGAGACGTTGTAGCCGCGCAGCACGACCTCGCGGCCGTGGGCGTCGACGAAGCGGCCGCCCGACACGGTGAGCGCCGTGCCGTCGAAGGGGAGGGAGTCGGGGATCGTGGTGGCGGCCGTGGCGGTGGCGGCCGTGGGGCCCGCCACCGTCAGGAAGCCGCAGAGTCCACAGAGGACAACCAGAACAGCGAGCAGACGAGCCCGGATATTCGGCATGTCCACTACAGTCCGGTGATTTCCGGACACCGTCAATACCTTCTGACCCACGAGTAAGTTCCTTGTCAGTCAGCTCAGTTGGCCACCCGGCCCATCACGCGCATCAGGTACTCCTCGCGGTTGAGCGGATTGCCGTCGGTGCGCGGCAGCCCGGCGGGTGCGCCGGGGGCCGCGCGTGCGTAGTGACCGAAGCCGCTCTCCGCTCGCACTCCCCCCGGGCCAGCGCGGGGAGCCGCTGTTCGAGGCGGTGCACCCGGGCGGCGGGCACGGCGCCCTCCAGCACGCACCGCGCCCCTTGGATGTCCGTCGTCCGGGGCACGGCGCTCCCTTTCCGGGCGTGATGCGGGAACGCGCGACATTAATCCTGAAAACATATGATTGGTCCGTTACAGGGTCTCCTGGGGTGGGTAGGCGACCAGCACGGACAGGGATGAACGTCCTCTGCCCTTCGTCCAGCGAAGGAAGGAGGTCCGTTGAAGCAACGCACACCCGCAAGTACCGGGCCGCCCCCGACCTGCTCGGCCGGGAGCGGCCCGATCCTCTGTCCGGCTCGGTGTCCGGCCCGGCGAGACCCCCTGGTCAGCGCGGCGGCAGCCGGTGCAGCACGAGGTCCGTGAGGCGGCCGCCGGACGCCGTGACGGTGAGGTAGGTGCAGTGCGGCTGGCGGCGGCGGTCCGTCGGCGAGCCCGGGTTCAGCAGACGGAGTCCGCCCGGGGCGGTGGTGTCCCACGGGATGTGGCTGTGGCCGAAGACGAGGACGTCCAGGTCCGGGAAGCGGGCGGCGCAGCGGGCCTCGCGGCCCTGGGCCGGGCCGGTCTCGTGGACCACCCCGAAACGCAGGCCGCCCAGCTCCGCGCGGGCCACCTCGGGCAGCCGCTCCCGCAGCTCGGGGCCGTCGTTGTTGCCGTACACGCCCACCAGCGCGCGGCTGCGACTCTCCAGCAGGTCGAGGGTGGCCGTGTCGACCCAGTCCCCGGCGTGGATCACCACGTCCGCCCGCGGGAGCTCCTCCAGCAGCTCGGCGGGGAGCGTCTTGGCGCGCTTGGGCAGGTGGGTGTCGGACATCAGCAGGAGGCGCACGGCGTCAGGATACGACCGGCGCCGGGGGGACGGATCAGGACAGGTGGGGCGCCGGCGGCCGGGTTAGCATCGGGCCACGCGCACCCCCGCCGTCCCGCGCGCGGCGAAGCGATCCAGCAAAGGGGGCCAGGATCCCGATGCCGGTCAAGGTCAGCGTCATCGTCCCCGTCCACGACCCGGGTCCTCGGACCGAGGCGTGCGTGGCCTCGCTGCTCGGCCAGTCGCTCGCACCGGACGAGTACGAGGTCGTCTTCGTCGACGACGGCTCCGGCGACACCGCCCCCGCCCCGCTCTACGCGCTCGCCGCCCGGGACGCACGGGTCCGCGTCGTCGGCCGGGAGGACTCCGGCGGACCGGGAGAGCCCCGCAACGCGGGCATCGACGCCGCTCGCGGCGAGTACGTGATGTTCGTCGACGACGGCGACCGGCTCGGCGCCGAGGCCCTGGAGCGGATGCACTCCTACGGCGTCGCGAACGACGCGGACGTCGTCGTCGGCAGAACGGCCGCGCCGGGACGCGCTGCGCCGGTGGAGCTGTTCCGCGCGAACCGCCCGCGCGCCGGCCTGGCGGACGCGCCGCTCCTCGACAGCCTCACCCCGCACCAGATGTTCCGCCGGGCGTTCCTGGAACGGACCGGCCTGCGCTTCGCCGAGGGGCGTCACCGCGCGGGGGACGAGGTCTTCGTCACCGAGGCCTATCTGCGCGCGGACAACGTCTGCGTGCTCGCCGACTACGTGTGCTGTCACCAGGTGCGACGCGACGACGCCCGGCCCCCGGACCCGCGGCGGACCGGCCCGGCGGACGTCGATCTCACGAGCGTGCGCGAGGCCCTCGACGTCGTCGAGCGGTACACCGCGCCGGGCCCGCTGCGCGACAGCCTGTTCCGGCGCTGGCTGCGCGTGGGGCTGGTCGAGCCGCTGCGCGGCCGGCGCTTCCTGGATCTGCCCGAGGAGCGCCGACGGGAGCTGTTCACGCAGGTCCACGCGGTGATCGTCGAGCGGTTCGGGTCCGGGGCGGGGGCCTCGCTGCGGGCCGCGCAGCGGGTCGTCGCCGCGCTGGCCGCCGAGGGCCGCTACGACGACGTCGTCGCGTTCGCGCGGTGGGAGACCGGCGTCGCGCTCGCCGTCCGCCCCGAGGACGTCGCCTGGCGCGACGGCGTGCTGCGGATCGCCTTCACCGCCGAGCTGACGCACGACGGCGGACCCATGGCCTTCCCGTCCGCCGCCCGCTCTCCGGGCGGGCCGCCGCGGGACCTCGCCGATGCGGTCCGCCGGGTGGGCGCGGACACCGTCGAGCAGTTCGAGCACGCCGTTCCCGACCTGCTGCTGCGCGAGCGGACCGGCGCGGCGCAGCACCTACAGCCGGTGGCGGTCGTCCGGGAGACCGTGCCGGCCGACGGCGGCGACAGCGACGGCGACAGCGACGGCGACGGCGACGGCGACGGCGACGGCGACGGCGACGGCGAGAGGGTGCGGCTCGTCCTGCGGGCCGCGGCCGTCCTCGATCCGGCCACCGCCGTCAGCGGCGACGCGCCCGGCGAGGGCCTGTGGGACATATGGGTGCGCGTGAGCCTGGGCGGGTGGACCGGGGAGGTGCGGCTGGGCCCGGCGGCGCGTCACGGGCGGCCCGTCCCGCCCGCCGCGGTGGTGGCGGGCCGGGTGGTGCTGCCGTACTGGACGGAGCGGTACGCGAGTCTCGCGCTGGACGTCGGCCACGCCACGACGCGGCTCGGCCTGGGCCGGGTGGCGGCCGGGGACGTGGGCGTCGAGGACGGCTGGCTGCACGTGGACCTTCCCCTGCACGTCCCGGAGAGCGCCGACGCCGTGCTCCGGCTCGTGCCGGGGAAACCGGGCGACACCTGGGAGGTGATTGCCGAGCTGGGCCCGGGCGGACGGCTGACGGCCGGCCTGCCGGTCGACGGCCTCAGGGGCGGGACCTGGTCGGCGTCGGTGTGCCTGTCCCCCGACACGGACGGGACGCGCTTCCACCCGCTGCCCTTCGCGCTGCACGTCGACCAGGACGGTGTGCTGGTCGTTCCCGCGCCGCAGCCGGGCGGCGCGCGCCACCTGGCCCGCAAGATGCGCCGCACGCTCTACCGGGTGCTCGGAAGGGGGACGCCGCACGGCGGGTGACTCCGCGTCGGCCGGGGCGGGGGCGCGCCATGAGGCGCGGGGGGCGTGACTGGGCGAGCGGGAGGGCCCGTCGGGGTTCCCGAGGGCCCGGCGCGGGAGTCACGCGGGCTCAGGGACGTCCGCCCTCGCGGTACGCCTGCGCCGTCGGGGGTCGCGTCATAGGGGGCCAGGGGGCGTAACCAGGACGGTTGGAGGGCCCGGCGCGGGAGTCACGCAGGCTCAGGGACGTCCGCCCTTGCGGTACGCGCCTGCGCCGTCGGGGGCGGCGCGTCATGGGGGGCCAGGGGGCGTAACCAGGACGGTTGGAGGGCCCGGCGCGGGAGTCACGCAGGCTCAGGGACGTCCGCCCTTGCGGTACGCCTGCGCCGTCGGGGGCGCGTCAGGGAGGGGCAGAGGGCGTGACCAGGACGGCGCGGCGCGGGCTCACCGCGGGCTCGGGCGTCCGCCCTCGCGGTACGCCTGCGCTTGGGCGGCGCGTCATAAGAGGCCGGGGGCGTGACCGGGCGAGCGGGAGGGCCCGGCGCGGGCTCACCGCGGCTCGGGGCGTCCGCCCTCGCGGCATGCCTACACCGTGGCGGCACCATCAGGCGTGCTCCCCGCACGGTCGTGGTCGTCCGGCGGACCGGCGTTCGCGCGGGCCGGTCCGGGACGGTGCTGGCCACGTGACGGTCCGGGACTCGGGCCTGTCCTTCTGAGTCTCGGGGGCGGCCGGGGCCCCCAGCCGGTCCGGGTCTCGGGGCGGTCAGTCCTCGCCGCGGATGATGTTGTCCTCCGGGCCGGGCTGGGCGCCGGGCGCCGCCACCGCCGCCAGGCAGGTGCGCGGCGCCGCCGGGGCGCGGCGCACGCGACGGGCCCTGGCCCAACCCGTCTCGGCCCTGCGGGCCGCGGGTTTCTCCTCGGTCGGCGCGGTCACGGCGGTGGTCTGCGCGGTCACGACGGTTCAACACCCTTCTGTTCCTTCGAGGCCCCGTCGGCGACGGGGCCGGTTCCGCGGCTCAGCCCGCTCCCGGGCCGCCGCTGCCGAACGAGCCGCCGGAGCCCTGCTCCCAGCGCGGGCGGCGCTGGTCGGCGCTCTCCCGGCTGCCGGTGGTCCGCAGTTCGTGGGGCGTGAGACGCTCGCCGTCCGTGGACCGCGGCATCTCGTTCGGTTCGCGGGTCCGGCTCTCGTGGGTCCGGCCGGAAGCGGGCATCCGCGGTTGCTCGTGCGGCTTCGGCGGCGCGGGCTCGCGCGTGCGGATCTTGTGGCCTAGCCGGAAGGCCCAGATCAGGCCGCCCACGAGTACGAGTCCTACGACGATGAAGGCGACGGTGGCCAGGGCTGATCTTCCGGATGCCGCGAGATGGGCCGAGGCGATGATGTCCATGGCCGCCGGGTACCCGCGCCCGGCCCGCGGACACCTGGCCGGCGGGCCGGCAGGGCCCCGCACCGCCCCCGGTGGTGGGCGCGGGCGGTTCAGCCGCGCAGGACCACCTCGCTCCACACCTGCTTGCCGCCGCTCACCGGCACGCTCCCCCAGGCGTCGGACATCGCGGCGACGAGGAGGATGCCCCGGCCGCCGGTGGCCTCCCAGCCCGGGTCGGTCGGCTTGACGGGCGTGCGCGGCGAGCCGTCGGTGACGGCGATGCGCAGCCTGCTGCCGATCAGGGTGAGGTCCAGGCGGACCGGGCCGCCGGTGTGCACCAGGGCGTTGGTGACCAGCTCGGACACGACCAGGAGGGCGGCGTCCATCGCGGTCTCGGCGATGCCCCAGGCGCGCAGCGTGCGCCGGGTGAAGCGGCGGGCGTGCCGGGACGCCTCGGGTACCCTCCACACCGTCCAGCCCTCGCGCAGGGGTTTGACGGCCATGCCGTCGTAGCGCATGAGGAGAAGGGCGACGTCGTCCCCGCGGTGGGCGTCGCCGAGCAGGGCGTCGGCGACGAGACCGAGGTGGGCGGGATCGGACGCGGACAGGGTGCGGGCGAGCCGGGCCAGGCCGGTGTCGATGTCCAGGTCGGCGGACTCCACGAGGCCGTCCGTGGTCAGGGCGACGACGGCGCCCGGCGACAGCCGCAGCGGGGTCATCGGGAACTCGGCCTGGGCCAGTACGCCCAGCGGCGGGCCGCCGTCGGTCTCGGCGACTTCGGTCGAGCCGTCCGGGTGGCGCACGACGGGCGGCGGGTGTCCGGCCCGCACGCACCAGGCCGTGCCGTCCTCCATGCCGACGTCGACGTAGCAGCAGGTGACGAAGAGGTCGGTCTCCAGTTCCAGCAGGAGCCGGTTGGCGTGGGCGACGACCACGTCCGGCGGATGGCCCTCGGCGGCGTAGGCGCGCAGGGCCGTGCGCATCTGCCCCATGAGGGTGGCGGCGGCCGCGCTGTGGCCCTGGACGTCGCCGATGACGAGGGCCACGTGGTGGTCGGCCAGCGGGATGACGTCGTACCAGTCGCCGCCGACCTCCAGGCCCGCGGTGGCGGGCAGGTAGCGGGCGACGGCGACGGCGCCGGGCAGTGCCGGCAGCCGGCGGGGCAGCAGCTGGCGCTGGAGCATGGCGACGAGCTCGTGCTCGGCGTCGAAGGCGTGGGCGCGCATCAGGGCCTGCCCGGCGAGGCCCGCGGAGGCGGTGAGCAGGGCGCGCTCGTCGGGCCCGAAGTGGTGCGGCCGGTCCCAGCCGATGAGGCAGGCGCCCGTCGTGCGACCGCCCGCGGACAGCGGCAGGACGGCGAGACCGCCCGGACCGACCCCGGCCAGCGCCGGTTCCAGCGCGGTGCCCGCGGGCCAGATCCGGGCGCGTCCCTCGCGCAGGGCGGCGGCGAGGGTCGGCATGGCGCGCACGGAGGCGTCCGGCCACTCGGTGCGCCACTCCAGCCGCCACAGCGCGGGCCAGGACTGCGGCTCGGGAGGGTCGAGGACGGTGACGACGAGCCGCTCTCCCTCCAGCTCGGCGAGGGCGATGCGGTCGGCCCGCAGCGGCTCGCGCAGGGCGGCGACGACGGCCTGGCTGACGTCGCGGACGGTGCCGGCGGTGGCGAGGGCGGCGGCCAGCCGCTGCACGCGCGCCACGTCGGTGACCTCGTCGCGCAGGGCCGACGCGTCGGCGACGGTGCCGACCAGCCGGGCCGGGCGGCCGTCGCCGCCGGGCAGCAGCCGGCCGCGCAGCCGCAGCCATTTCGGCGGCCCGGTGGGCTGGAGCACGCGGAACTCCAGCTCGCGGTCGCCGATCGACATGTGGTCGGCCTCGACGACGGACATCAGCGAGGGCAGGTCCTCGGGGACCGCGCGCCCGAGCAGGGTCTCGACCCGGCCGTCGAACTCGGCGCGGGGCATGCGGAACAGTTCCAGGATCTCGTCGCCGACCTCGACCCGGCCGGTGTCCATGGCGAGGCTGAAGTCACCCGCGCGCAGTTCCTCGCCCTCGGCGGGAGCGCCCGCCGCGGGGAAGGCGACGACCTCGGCCACCAGCTCCAGACAGGCCCGGTCGTCGGCGTCGAAGCCGCCGGGGCGCTCCCCGAGGGCGAGCAGACAGCCCGCGCCGTCGGGCAGGGGCAGCGCGGCCAGATGGACGTCGCGGGCCGGCATCCGCCGTGCCTCGGGGCAGTCGGCCAACTCGGCGGGGCCGAGCCACACCGGGCGGCCGGTGCGGTGGGCGTCGGCGGCCGGCGAGCGGCCGTCCAGCGGATAGCTCTCGCGCAGCCCGTACAGGGTCCGCGGGACACCGGCCGACTCGGCCAGGCACAGCAGCTCGCCGCCGTCCCCGGGCGTGTACACGGCGGCGAGGGACGCGCCCGCGAAGACGAGCGCCTGTTCGAGGGTGCGGCGCACCCGTTCCGGCGCGGCGAGGTCGGCCGTGATCGTCTTGAGGGCGATTTCGGCGCGCGAAGGTCCCGTTCTGCGCGCTGCGGCACCCTCACTGACCACGACCGCAATTACAGCGCCATCGGGGTCCGCGCGCAGCCCCTGTGCCCGTTTCGGGTCCAGGAGGACGACGGGACGACGCGAGGAGCGGGGTCGGGAGGGCCGCCGCGCGGGTCCGGCGGCCGGGCGGCGGGCGGAGCGCCGGGGGCGGGCGCGGGCGCGGGAGGGCCGGGTTTGACCGGCGGTCGGTGAGCGGGGCGGTCGGCGAGTGGGCCCGTCAGCCGGTCGGCGGGTCGGCCGTCGGCGGGTCGGGCGGCGGTCCGTGTTTCGAACGGACCGAACAGGTCTTTACCCGTGCGTTCCGCACGGTGAGCTCGTGACAGGCGTGACTGTCCGCGGCCCCCTGCGGCTTGCGAGGCTCTTCCCGGGTCCACGGAGGGGGACGCATGGACAAGCGGTACGAGGTGTACGCGCTGGCGGACACGCACTTCTACGAGACGCCCGACCGGCTGAACGCCGGCGGCACGGGGAGCGCCCCGCTGTACGGCACGGCGCGCCGGCCGGTCCCGGAGGGATGGACCTCGGCGCGGATCGGCGACTGGCTGACGCTGACGCCGCTCGACGCGGACGGCCGGCCGGCGGCGGGACCGGCCCAGGGGTGGAAGATCCACGCCTCGGCCACCCGGACGAACGCGGAGCGGATCGCCGCCATCGTGTGGGACTACTGCGTCGGGCGCCGCATCCCCTTCAAGTTCGTCCCGGGCCCGCACCTGCTGCACCTGCGCAACACCAAGTACGCGGGCCGCGACACGAGCGGCAAGTTCGTCACCGTCTACCCGGCGGACGAGGAGCAGCTGCACACGGTCCTGCGCGAACTGGGCGCGCTGCTGGAGGGCTTCGAGGGCCCGTACATCCTCACCGACCTGCGCTGGAACGAGGGTCCGCTCTACGTCCGCTACGGCGCGTTCGCGCGGATGTTCGTCGTCGACGACCGGGGCTCGCTGGTGCCGGCGGTGCGCGACGGCGAGGGCGGCCTCGTGCCGGACCGGCGGGCGCCGTCCTTCCAGGTGCCGCCGTGGGTGACGCTGCCCGCGTTCCTGGAGCCGCACCTCGCGGCCCGCAACACCACGACGGTGGGCGAGCTGCCCTACCGCATCGAGAAGGCGCTGCACTTCTCCAACGGCGGCGGGGTGTACGCGGGCACCGACACCCGCGACGGGCGCAAGGTGGTGCTGAAGGAGGGCAGGCCGCACGCCGGTCTGGCCTCCGACGGGGCGGACGCGATCGTCCGGCTGGAGCGCGAGAAGCGGGCGCTGGAGGCGGTGTCCGGCACCGGGGTGGTGCCGGAGGTGCGCGACTGGTTCCTGCTCGGCGACCACCGCTTCCTGGTGATGGACCTCGTACCGGGGCGGCCGCTGAACTCGTTCTTCGCCGAGCGGCACCCCCTGCTGTGCCCCGACCCGGATCCGGCCGCCGTCGCCGCGTACACGGCGTGGGCGGTGCGCATCCACCGGGCGGTGGAGCAGGCCGTGGAGCGGGTGCACGCGCGCGGCATCGTCTTCAACGACCTGCACGTCTTCAACATCATGGTCGCGCCCGACGAGGAGTCGGTGCACCTGATCGACTTCGAGGCGGCGGCCCCGGCCGGGGAGAACGGCCGCCAGGTCGTGGCGCACCCGGGCTTCTTCGCCCCGCCGGACCGCCGGGGCGCCGACGTCGACCGGTACGCGCTCGCGTGCCTGCGGCTCGCCCTGTTCCTGCCCGTCACGACGTTGTTCGTGGTCGACCGGGGCAAGGCGGCCCACCTGGCGGAGGTGATCGCCGAGCAGTTCCCGGACGTGCCGCGCGCGTTCCTCGACGAGGCGGTCGCCGAGATCACCCGTGACGCCGGTGACGTCGCACAGGCCCCGCCCGGCGCCTCGCCCGCCGGTCGGTCGCGCCCCGCGCGCGTGGCGGCGGCGCCCGCCCCGCGCGTGGAACCCGCCGACTGGCCGCACAGCCGTGACTCGATGGTCAAGGCGATCCTCGCCTCGGCGACCCCGGAGCGCGACGACCGGCTCTACCCCGGAGACGTCGCCCAGTTCTCCGACGGCGGCGGGCTGGGTCTGGCGCACGGCGCGGCCGGCGTCCTGTACGCGCTGAGGGCCACCGGCGCCGAGCGCCACGAGGAGGGCGAGCGCTGGCTTCTGGACCACACCGCCCCGCCGCCGACGGGCACCCCGCTCGGCCTCTACGACGGCCTCGCCGGCGTCGCCCACGTACTGGAGCTGCTCGGCCACCGGCAGCGCGCGCTCGACCTGGTCGACGGCATCCTGCGCGAGCGGTGGCAGAACCTGTCCTCCGACCTGCACGGCGGTCTGGCCGGGCTCGGGCTCGTCCTCGCCGACCTGGCGCACCGGACCGGCGAGCCTGAGCTGCGCGCACGGGCCGCCGAGGCCGCCGACGTCGTCGTGCGACGCCTGGCCGAACCCGTGCCGGACGCGCCCCGGCGGCGGGCCGGGCTGCTGCGGGGCGCGAGCGGACCGGCGCTGTTCCTGCTGCGCCAGTACGAGGCGACCGGCGAGAGCGCGCTGCTCGCGGCGGCGGACGTCGCCCTGCGCCGGGACCTGGCGGCCTGCGTGGAACGCGAGGGCGGCTCGCTGGAGGTCGACGAGGGCTGGCGGACCCTGCCCTACCTCGGCGACGGCAGCGTGGGAGTGGGCGCGGTCCTCGACGACGCCGTGGTCCATCTCCCCGACCCGGACGGGGAGTTCGCACGGGCCCGGGCCGGCGTCCTGACCGCCGCCACGTCCCGCTTCTACGCGCAGCCCGGCCTCTTCCAGGGCCGCGCGGGGATGATCCTGCACCTGGCCCGCACCACCGCCGAGGGCGCGACCCGGGCGCGGCTCGACGAGCAGATCGCCGCACTCGGCTGGTTCGCGATGCCCTACCAGGGCCAACTCGCCTTCCCCGGCCACCAGATGATGCGGCTGTCCATGGACCTCGGCACCGGCACGGCGGGCTGTCTGCTCGCGCTGGCCGCCGCCCTCGACCCCGACGGCACGGGCGCCGGCGCCCGGTTGCCGTTCCTTCCGCCGCCGCACCGGCGGCCCTGAAGACGCGGCTCCGCGGCAACGGCGGAGTCGTGACGCAACCCCGTCCCCACGGGACGAACATCCAACCGACGAAAGGACACACCATGGCCCTTCTCGACCTTCAGACGATGGAATCCGACGACTACAACGGGGGCGGCGGCAACAGCACCGTCAGCCTGCTGTCCTGCGTCAGCGCGGCGAGCGTCATCCTCTGTCTGTGATCCGCACGTCGTGCTGAAGGCCCCGGGCGGTCCGCTCCTGCGGGAGAGGGCCGCCCGGGGTCCTGCCGCCCCCTGAGACCTCGAAGGAAGCGCGGGACCACGATGCCGATGGACCGGACGACCGGTGAGCTGCTGCGCGCGGCCGCCCGGCACAGCGCCGGACGCTGCGTCGCCCTGTGCCTGGTGAGCGTGACGGCGACGGGCGCGAGCCTGCTGCTGCCGGCGGCCCTCGGCCGCACCCTCGACCTGCTGATCGCCCAGACGCCCGCGACGCGCTGGGTGCTGTACTGCGCGGCCCTCGTCGCGCTGCTGACGCTGCTGGACGCCCTGGAGACGGTGCTCGCCGGGACCACGGACGCACGGACCACCGCGTTCCTGCGCCGCCGCGTCACCGGGCACGTCCTGGCCGCGGGCCCGCGCGCCGCCGACCGTTTCGGCGCCGGGGACCTCGTCGCCCGCGTCGTCGGCAACGCGGCCCAGGCCGGAACCGCGCCCGCGGCCCGCGCCGCGCTGCTGGCCGCGCTCGCCGGGCCCGTCGGCGCCGTGGCGGCGCTGGCCCTCGTCGACTGGCGGCTCGCCGCCGTCCTCCTGGCCGGGGCGCCGGTCCTGACCCTCCTGCTGCGCACCCTCGCCCGGGACACCTCGACCTGCGTGGCGGACTACCAGCGGGCGCAGGGGCGGATCGCGGCCGCGCTCGCCGAGGCGGTGGCCGGGGCCCGCACCATCCGCGCCGCCGGCACGGCCGGCCGCGACACCGCCCGCGTCCTGCGGCCGCTGCCCGAGCTGTCGCGGGCCGGGGTCCGCATGTGGCGGGTCCAGGGCCGGGCCGCCGCGCAGGCGGTCGCCGTGGCGCCGCTGCTGCACCTCGCGGTCGTCGCCGTCGCGGGCGTCCTGCTCACCCGGCACCGCCTGACCGCGGGCGACGTCCTCGCCGCCTCGCGCTACGCGGTGCTCGCCACCGGCGTCGGCGTGCTGGTCGGACGGCTCTCCGGGCTGGTGCGGTCCCGCGCCGCCGCCGCCCGCCTGGGCGAGGTCCTGGACCAGCCCGCGCCCGCGCACGGCGACCGCCGTCTGCCGCCGGACGGCACGGGCCGGCTGGAACTGCGCGGGGTCACCGCCCGGCGCTGCGGGCGCACCGTGCTGGACGGCGTCGACCTGGTGGTGCCCGGCGGGCGGACGCTGGCCCTGGTGGGCCGCTCCGGCGCGGGCAAGTCGCTGCTGGCCGCCCTGGCCGGCCGGCTCGCCGACCCGGACGCGGGAGAGGTCCTGCTGGACGGCGTGCCGCTCGCCGCGCTGCGCCGGGACGAACTGCGCGCGGCGATCGCCCAGGCCTTCGACCGCCCGGCCCTGCTGGGCGGCACGGTGGAGGGCACGATCGCGCTCGGGCCGCCGGGCCGCGCCCCCTCCCCCGCCCGCGTCCGGGAGGCCGCCCGCACCGCCCGCGCCGACGACTTCGTCCGCCGTCTGCCCCACGGCTACGCCACCCGGTGCGCGCACGCCCCGCACTCCGGGGGCGAGGCCCAACGCCTCGGCCTGGCCCGCGCGTTCGCCCACGGCGGCCGGCTGCTCATCCTGGACGACGCCCTCTCCAGCCTGGACACGGTCACCGAACGGCAGGTCACCGACGTCGTGTTCGGCAGCTCGACGACCGCCACCCGGCTCGTCGTGGCCCACCGCGCCGCCACGGCCGCCCGCGCGGACGCCGTGGCCTGGCTGGACGGGGGGCGCGTGCGGGCGGTGGGGACGCACCGGGAGCTGTGGCGCTCGCCCGGTTACCGGGCCGTGTTCGGCGCGGCCGGGTCCGGAGGGGCGGGGTCCGGAGGTGAGCCGCGGTGAGCCGCGTCGGCCCGCACCGGCTCGGGGCGCGGGGACTGCGGTTCCTCAAGGAGCACCGGGGGGCGCTGGCGCGGCTGGCGGGCTGGTCGGTGCTGGAGTCCGGGCAGACCTTCCTGCTCGGATACGCGCTGGCGCGGGCCCTGGACGACGGCTTCCTGGCCGGGCGCGCGGCCGTGGGACTCGGATGGCTCGCACCGGCCGCGCTCGGGGTGCTGCTGGGCGCCTACGGGACCGGGCGGGTGTACGCGGCGGTGGCCGCGCTGGTGGAACCGCTGCGGGACCGGCTGGTCGTGCGGGTGGTGGACCGCGGGGTGCGCGAGGCGGACGCGGGTGCGCTGTCCGGGCTCACCCAGCAGGTGGAGATCGCCCGCGACACCTTCGCGGGGCTGGTGATGGTCTCGCGTTCGTTCGTCTTCACGTCCGCCGGGGCGCTGGCCGGTCTGTGCTCGCTGGCCCCGCCGCTGCTCCTCGTCGTCGTGCCGCCGCTCGCCGCGGGGGTGGCCCTGTTCGCGGCGACCCTGCGCCCGCTGGCCGGGCGGCAGGAGGCGTTCCTCACCGCCGACGAGGCGCTGGCGCAGGACCTGGGCGCCGTGTGCCCGGGGCTGCGGGACGTCACGGCGGCCGGCGCGGAGGACCGGATCGCCGCGGACACCGGCGTCCTCGTGGACTCGGAGCTGCGGGCGGCCCGCGCGCTGGCCCGCTGGGGCGTGACGCGGGTGGCGTGCCTCGCGCTGGGCGGTCACCTGCCGCTGGTGCTGCTGCTGGCCGGCGCCCCCTGGCTGCTGGCGCACGGCGTCACACCGGGGGCGCTGGTCGGCGCCCTGGCCTACGTCAGCCAGTCGCTGCTCCCGGCGCTGAGCGGTCTCATCCACGGCCTGGGCACCAGCGGGTCCCGGCTGACGGTGGTGCTGCGCCGGCTGACCCCGCCCGCCCCGGCGCCGCCCCGCGCGACCGGCGGCGAGGACCGGGACGACCGGCTCCCGGACGGAGACGAGGAGCGGGCCCGCCCACTCCCGGAGGGAGGCCAGGAGCGCGGCCGCCCACTCCCGGACGGAGACGAGAAGCGGGCCCGCCCACTCCCGGAGGGAGGCCAGGAGCGCGGCCGCCCACTCCCGGACGGAGACGAGAAGCGGGCCCGCCCACTCCCGGACGGAGACGAGAAGCGGCCCCGCCCACTCCCCCAGGACGCCGGCGCACCGCCCCCCGCCCTCTCCCTGACCGCACTCGCGTTCGCCTACGGTCCCGCCTCCTCGCCCGTCGTCGACGGCCTCACGCTCACGCTGCCCGCCGGGGGGCACTTGGCCGTCGTGGGCCCCAGCGGGGTCGGGAAGTCGACCCTGACCGGGCTGGTGGCCGGCCTGCTGGAACCGGTGCGCGGCGAGATCCGGGTCTGCGGCCGGCCGGTGCCGGGAGACGACGCCGCGGCCCTGCGCGTCCTCATCCCGCAGGAGGCGTACGTGTTCAGCGGCACCCTGGGCGAGAACCTGGCGCATCTGCGGCCCGATCCCGTGCCCGAGGAGGAGGCGCTCGCCGCCGCCGAGGCCGTCGGACTGACCCCGCTGCTCGACTCCCTGGGCGGCCTGGGGGCGGCCGTGGACCCTACGGCGCTGTCGGCGGGCGAGCGCCAGCTGATCGCGCTCACGCGCGCGTACCTGTCGCGGGCCCCGCTGGCCCTGCTCGACGAGGCGACGTGCCACCTGGACCCGGAGGCGGAGGCCCGCGCCGAGCAGGCGTTCGCGGCCCGGCCGGGCGGCACGCTGCTCGTCGTGGCGCACCGCGTCAGCTCCGCCCGGCGCGCCGGGCGGGTGCTGGTCATGGACGGGCCCCGCACGATCTGCGGGACGCACGGGGAGATGGTGCGCCGCTCCGCCCTCTACCGCGACCTGGTCGGCTCATGGACGCCCCGGGAGGCCGACGAGGGCTGCGGAGCGGGGACAGCCGGGGAGAGCGGGGACGCGGGGCGGGTCGGGTCACAGCCAGCCCTGCCCCTGGGAGATGCGGATGGCGTCCACGCGGTTGCGGGCGCCGGTCTTGCGGGTGATCGCCGCCATGTAGTTGCGCACCGTCCCGTGGGACAGGTGGAGGCTCCCCGCGATCTCCGCGATGGAGGCGCCCTCGGCGGCGAGGGTCAGCACGCTCAGTTCCCGGCGGGTCAGGGGCATCTCGGCGGCCTTGAGGAATCCGAAGCCCAGTGAGTCGGTGACGAAACGTTCCCCCTGGGCGACTCTCCGGATCCCGCGCAGTAACTGCTCCGGTGTGCCGGCCCGGTCGACGTAGCCGAGCGCCCCCGCCTCCAGCGCCCGTTTCAGCAGGCCCGGCCTGTTCGCTCCGGCAAGCACGAGCAGCCGCGGCGGCGCGAGTCCGACGCTGCGCGCGCTGAGATCGCCCAGGGGCGGGATGCCGTACGTGTCGGAGCAGTCGAGGTCGGCCGCGCACACGTCCGGCCGCACCGCCCGCACCCGGCCGGCCGCGCCGCGCCACGGGACGTCGTCCACCCGCAGGTCCGGCTCCCTGGACAACCACTGTGCGAGGACCGATCTGACCAGACATGCGTCGTGCACCAGAAGTACCCGGATCACTGCCGCCCCTTCGACTAGCCGTACACAGGTTTTCTCGGTGTTCAGCGCGTGCCCATTGTTCGGGCTTCGGGACCGATCCTGAGCGCGAAGATCCGGCCATCAGGGTGCGCGGGGGCGCACGCGCGGCGGTCGTACCCCTGTGCGCGCTTCGGCTTGGGGGGCATGACAACGGGCCGACGGGGTACGAGACGGCACCCGGCGGGCGCGCCGCTCGCCGTGCGCGTCGCGTCGCCAGGGGGCAGATTTGAGGCCTGACCCGCGCGGCGGCGGGCGAGGAGGTGGTCGCCGTGCCCGAGCAGACGTCCGGCCAGGCGCCGGCCGCCTCGTCGGCCCCGGTCGGCCGGCCGCTGCTCTCGCTGGCGCTGACGTCGATGATGGACGCCGTCGGCGCGCACTCCGGCGCGGTGTACCTGCGTCCGGGCGACGAGCCGGTGCTGGCGATGGCGGTGATGGCCGGCCTGCCGCGGTCCTTCGCCGCGCCCTGGGAGCGGGTGGGGCTGAGCGCGCCCATCCCGGTGGCCGAGGCGGTGCGCGAGCGGCGGCTGGTGTGGGTGGGCGGGCAGGAGGACATGGCCCGGCGCTATCCCCGGATCGCCGTCGTGCTGCCCTATCCGTTCGCGCTGGCCGCGCTGCCGGTGGCGACCGGCTCCCGGGTGTACGGCGCCGTCTTCCTCACCTGGCCCGGCTCGCACCCCCCGGATCTGTCGGACCTCGAGCGCCGCGAGCTGACGTCCGCCTGTGAGCGGCTGGCGCTGCGGCTGGAGCGGGCGGCGGCCCACCACCGTGCCGTGCTCGCCGAGGCGGACGTCCTGGACGCCGGGCCGGTGGGCGGCGCCTCGCAGACGCTGGGCTCGCTGGAGGCGGCCCGGATGGTGGCCCGGCTGCCGTACGGGATGTGCTCGCTGGATCTGAGCGGGCGGGTGGGCTTCGCCAACGCCGCCGCTTCCGAGATGCTCGGCGTCCCCGTGCACGGGCTGCTCGGGTCGCAGTTGTGGGCGAGCGTGCCGTGGCTCAACGACCCGATGTACGAGGAGCGCTACCGGGCCGCGCTGATCAGTCAGGACGCCACCTCGTTCGTGGCGCTGCGGCCGCCCTCCGACTGGCTGTCGTTCCGGCTGTACCCGAGCACCACCGGGATCAGCGTCCGGATCAGCCGGGCCCGGGCCGTGTCGGAGATACGGCCCGCCGGCCCCCGCCCGGGGGACGCGCCGACCCGGCTCGTGTCGATGTCGCAGGCGCTGAGCATGGCCGGGGCGCTCACCGAGACGGTGAGTGTGCAGGACGTGGTGGCGCTGGTCGCGGACGAGATCGCGCCGGCGGTGGGCTGCCGGGCCCTGGCCCTGCTCGGCGCGCAGGCCGGGCGGCTGCATGTGCTCGGACACCACGGGTATCCCGACCCGGCGACCGTGGAACAGTTCGGCGGGATGCCGCTCACCGCCGCGACCCCGGGGGCCCGCGCCGTCGCCCACGGGGTGCCCGCGTTCTTCGACTCCCGCGAGCACCTGGAGCGCCTGTACCCGGCGCGGCACGCCACGCCGGACGGCTTCGCCGCCTGGGCCTACCTGCCGTTGATCGCCTCCGGCCGTCCGGTGGGCGCCTGTGTGCTGGCCTACGCCGAACCGCGGCGGTTCTCCACGCACGAGCGCGCGGTGCTGGCGAGCCTGGCGGGGCTGATCGCCCAGGCCCTGGACCGGGCGCTGCTGTACGACGTCAAGCACCAGCTCGCCCACGGGCTCCAGGCGGCGCTGCTGCCGCCCTCGCTGCCGTCGCTGGCCGGCCTGGAGGCGACCGCCCGCTATCTGCCCGCCACGCGGGGCATGGAGATCGGCGGCGACTTCTACGACCTGGTGCCGTCGCCCCCGCTGGCGGCGGCGGTGATCGGGGACGTGCAGGGGCACAACGTGACCGCGGCCGGGCTGATGGGGCAGATCCGCACCGCCGTGCGCGCCTACACGACGGTGGGGCAGGGGCCCGGCGAGGTCATGCGCAGCACGAACCGGCTGCTGATCGACCTCGGCTCCGAGCTGCTCGCCAGTTGTCTGTACCTGCGCCTGGACCCCGCCCGCGGCCGGGCGGTCATGGCCCGCGCCGGGCATCCCCCGCCGCTGTTGCGCCGGCCGGACGGGCGGGTGCGCGTCCTGGACCTCGCGGGCGGCCCGCTGCTGGGCATCGACGACGCGGCGACGTATCCGACGACGGAGGTCGAGCTGAGCCCCGACTGCGTCCTCGCCCTCTACACGGACGGGCTCATCGAGACGCCGGGGGTGGACATCGAGGACGCGGTCGTGGATCTGGGGCGGCGGCTCGGCGCGGCCGGGGACCGTCCGCTGGAGGAGCTGGCCGACGAGCTGGTGGGGCACTACGCGGCGGCGGAGGAGCGGATCGACGACGTGGCGCTGCTGTTGCTGCGGCCGCGGGCGGACTGACCTCGGGCGAGGGCCTGGCCGGGCTCCGGCGCACGAACGGTCCGGCCCTCCGCCGAGGGCCGGACCGTTCGGTGACGCCGGGTCAGTGCGAGCGGTTCACAGCCGAGCCGTCCTGCTGACCGCCGCCGGACTGGTTCTGGTTCCCGTTCTGGTGCCCGCCGTCGCCCGTCTGGTTCTGCGCGTCGCCGTTCTCGTCGACCGCGCCGCCGGCGCCCGCGCCCTGCCCGCCGTCCTGAACGGCCTCGCCGGTCTGGTCGTCGATGCCGTCGCCGTTCTCGTCGACCGCACCGCCGCCGGCGGCCTCGCCGCCACCCTGAACGGCCTCACCGGTCTGGTCGTCGATGCCGTCACCGTTCTCGTCGACCGCGCCGCCGGCGCCCGCGCCCTGGCCGCCGTCCTGAATGGCCTCGCCGGTCTGGTCGTCGATGCCGTCGCCGTTCTCGTCGACCGCACCGCCGTTGCCCGCACCGCCGGCACCCGCGCCGCCGGCGTTGCCCGCGCCGCCGTCGCCGAGGGTGGCGCCGACCGCGGCCAGCGCGGTGGTCACCGGCTGGAAGAAGGTCTCGCCGCCCGCGGTGCAGTCGCCGCTGCCGCCCGAGGTCAGGCCGACGGCCTGGCCGTCCTGGGTGAAGAGCGAGCCGCCGCTGTCACCGGGCTCGGCGCAGACGTCCGTCTGGATGAGGCCCGTGACGGTGCCCTCGGGGTAGTTGACGGTGGCGTCGAGGCCGAGGACCTGGCCGTCGTGCAGGCCGGTGGTGCTGCCCATCCGGAAGACCTGCGTGCCGACCGTGGCCTCGCCGGCCTGGTTGATCGCGACGGTCTGCTGACCGGTGTCGACCTCGCTGGGCGCCTGGGTGTTCGGGTCGTCGTACTTCACAAGCGCGAAGTCGCCGTCGCCGGGGAAGGTGGCCTGGTCGACCGTGGCGATCGGCTGGCCGTTCTGGGAGTCGGACCACTGCTTGGCCGCGACCCCGCAGTGACCGGCCGTCAGGAAGGCGGGGGAGCCGTCGCCCGCCGTCACGTTGAAGCCGAGGGAGCAGCGCGCTCCGCCGCCGAATATCGCGTCGCCGCCGGAGACGAACGGCTTGAGGGCGCCGGAGGACTTGCGGATCGTCGCCATGCCGGAGCCGAGGCTCTTGACGGTGGACTCGATGCGGCTCCACTTGGCGCCGGTGACGGTCGAGTCGGCGGTGACGAGGATCTTGTTCGTCTTCGGGTCGACGGCCCAGGAGGTGCCCGGGATGGTCGCCCGGGTCTTCAGCGTCCGCGCGGCCGCCTTGAGTTCGGCCGTGCTGTTGTCGACCTGCCGGATCCTGGCGCCGGCCTGCTCGGCCTGCGCCAGGACGTTGTTCCCCGTGCCGGAGACGTTCACGACGTTGACGACCAGCTGCTTGGCGGCGGCGTCGTAGTAGGAGCCGGCGAAGGCGTCGCCGAGCTGCTTCTGCAGCTGGGAGGCGAGGTCCGAGGCGTTGCCCGCCTTCAGGGTCTTCACCGAGGCGGCGCCACCGGAACCGCCGTCCTGAGAGGCGTTGGCCTGGGGAAGGAGGATGGCCGCCGCTCCGAGCGCCGCCACACCGCCTGCCGCGACGATGGCCTTGCGCTTCGTAACTCGCTTGTGACTCAAAAAACTCGACCTCCTGGGGGGACGGGGTCTGGCTGCCGGGGTTCGGCAGCTCCGTACAGCGGCGCCTGGTTGGCCATCAGTACGCGGCCGGCGCGCGGCGCGTTCAATCGCGTTTGCCAACTTCCTTTGCACACCACCGATTCGGCCGCGCCGGGCGAAGGTCCGGAGCGGTGGATTCCGGCCCGGGGGCGCGCAACCGGGCGGTCCGGCCGTCCGAATCCGTGCGGTGGCCGCCGTCCGCGTTCCCGCCACGTCCCCGCCAGGTCCCCGCCACGTTCCCTCCGCGCCCCGGCCGTCGGCCGCCGACGGGCTCGGAAACAACTTCCGGGACCCTTCGTGTCCGTCCGGACACGTTCCGTCGACGATCCGAAGCGGAATCCCCGCTTCAGGGAATCTGCACAGCGAATGCCCAATCAGGTCACGGCGAGCGGGGGTTCTGCACAAGTGCGCGGCGGCCGCCGTGCCATAGGTGCGCGAGTGTCCGATTCGCCGCGAGAGCGGCCCGCGCTCATCCGGGCGAACCCGGCCCGTGGTGTGAAGATGTCGCCGACAAGGCGTGGGCGCGCCTGCACCGTTTCTCGCTCCTGTGACGCAAGTGCCCAGGTGAGACGTGGGTTTGATTGGAAGCGCCGGCCGTGGACCTGCTTTGATCCATCGCATCGCAGGGCCGCAGCGGTCTCCCGGAGACGGGAGGTCCGGGCCCCGCGGTTGCGGCCGTCTGTCCCCAGAGGGGGCCGCTCCCCCCTTATGAGATATCCATGTGAAGGGAAGTTCCCCCATGAACTCCACCCCCCAGGTTGAGACCGTCGAGATCTCCGACGCCGAGCTGGACAACGTCTCCGGCGGTCTGTCCCTGAACGCCGTCGGCACCGTCACCGGCCTGGTGGACGGCGTTGCCCCGGTCTCCGGCCTGGTCAACACGGTCGTCGGCACGGTCGAGGGTGTCACCGGCCTGAGCACGGCCCCGGTCACCAACCTGGTCGCCGGTCTCTGATCGCGCCCTGTGTGACCCCCGCGAGTCCCGGAGCCCTCACCCGGCTCCGGGGCTCGTCGGCGTCCTGACCCTCCCGGGGGAAGTCCGTGCAGTTCCGCCAACAGGCCCTCGCCAAGCTCCAGTCACCGGAGGAACTCGACCTGCCGGTGCGTTTCGCGCGCCCTCAGGGCTGGCTGGTGCTGGCCGTGACCGTGGTCGTCGTCGCGGCCGCGTCCGTGTGGGCGGTGACCGGTTCGGTCGCCTCCACGGTGAGCGCGCCCGCCGTCCTCACCCACGGCGAGGGCAGTTACATCCTCCAGAGCCCGGTGGCCGGCCAGGTCACGGCGGTGCTCGCGACGGAGGGCCGCCGGCTGCCCGCCGGCGCCCCCGTGCTGAAGGTGCGCACGGCGGACGGCGACACCGTGGTGCGCACGGTCGCCGCCGGCCGGGTCACCGCCCTCGCCGCCACGATCGGGCAGATCGTCTCCACCGGCGCGAACGTCGCCGCCGTGGAGAAGGTCGCCGACGCCGACGACCCGCTGTACGCGACGGTGTACGTCCCCGCGCCGAACGCGGCCTCCGTCCCGGTCGGCGCGCCCGTCGACCTCACCGTGCAGACCGTTCCGTCCCAGGAGTTCGGCGTGCTGCGCGGCCATGTGAAGTCGGTGGACCGCGAGGCGCAGTCGGCGCGGCAGATCTCCGCCTTCCTCGGTGACAGCCAGCTGGGCGAGCAGTTCACCGAGGACGGCCGGCCGGTGGCGGTGCTGGTGCGTCTGGACCGGTCCGCTTCGACGAAGAGCGGCTACCGGTGGTCGTCGGCGCAGGGCCCGCCGTACGGCCTCGCCTCCATGACCATGGCCACGGGTTCGATACGGCTGGCCGACCAGCGTCCCGTCGACTGGCTGCTGCCATGAGCACCGACGAGCGCACCCGCGGCCGGCGCCGGGCCGCGCCGCCCCGGCGCACGGTCCCCAAGCCCTCGGCGAGGACGGTCCGCACGCCCACCGTGCTCCAGATGGAGGCCGTGGAGTGCGGGGCGGCCTCGCTCGCGATGGTCCTCGGCCACTACGGCCGGCACGTCCCGCTGGAGGAGCTGCGCATCGCGTGCGGCGTCTCGCGCGACGGCTCGCGCGCGAGCAACCTGCTCAAGGCGGCCCGCGGTTACGGACTGACGGCCAAGGGCATGCAGATGGACCTGGCGGCCCTCGCCCAGGTGAAAGCCCCGGCCATCCTGTTCTGGGAGTTCAACCACTACGTCGTCTACGAGGGTCTCGGCCGGCGCTTCGGCCGCCGGGGCGTCTACGTCAACGACCCCGGCAAGGGGCGGCGGTTCGTGCCGATGGAGGACTTCGACGGCAGCTTCACCGGAGTCGTGCTGGTCCTGGAGCCGGGCGAGGGCTTCGAGCGGGGCGGACGCAGGCCGGGCGTGCTGGGCGCGATGCCGGCCCGGCTGCGCGGGACGGCGGGCACGATGCCGGCGGCCGTGCTGGCGAGCCTGCTGCTGGTGCTGGTGGGCGCGGCGGTGCCGGCGCTCAGCCGGACCTACATCGACATGTTCCTGATCGGCGGCCAGACCTCCCTGCTGACGGTGCTGTTCACGTCGATGGGCGCCTGTGTGGCGCTCACGGTCGCCCTCACCTGGCTCCAGCAGGCCAATCTGCACCACGGCCGGATCATCTCCTCGACGCTGTCCAGCGCCCGCTTCCTGCGCCATCTGCTGCGGCTGCCGGTGACCTTCTTCTCCCAGCGCAGTCCGGCGGACCTCGTCCAGCGCCTCCAGTCCAACGACGCCGTCGCCGAGACGCTGGCCCGCGACCTCGCCTCGGCGGGAGTGGACGCGGTGGTCGTCGTCCTGTACGCGCTCCTCCTCTACACCTACGACCCGCAGCTGACGTACGTCGGCGTCGGCGTGGCGCTGCTCAACGTCGTCGCGATGCGGATCGTCGTCCGGATGCGGGCGACGCGGACGGCGAAGCTGCGCGCGGACAACGCGCGGCTGACCAACACGGCCTACACCGGGCTCCAGTTGATCGAGACGATGAAGGCGACCGGCGGCGAGGACGGGTACTTCCGCAAGTGGGCCGGTCAGCACGCCACGACGCTGGAGGAGCAGCAGCGCCTCGGGGTGCCGAGCGCGTGGCTGGGCGTGGTCGCGCCGACGCTCGCCACGCTCAACAGCGCGCTGATCCTGTGGATCGGCGGCATGCGGGCGATAGAGGGCCACATCTCGGTGGGTCTGCTGGTCGCGTTCCAGGCGCTGGTCACCCGGTTCACCGCGCCGCTGACGCGGCTGAACGGCGTCGCGGGGCGGATCCAGGACTTCGCGGCGGACGTGGCCCGGCTGAAGGACGTGGAGAACTTCCGCTCCGATCCGCTCTACGACCGCCGCGCCGGCTCCGACTCCACCCGGCGGCTGCGCGGTCACGTCGAGCTGGAGAACATCGCCTTCGGCTACAGCCCGCTGGACAAGCCCCTGCTGACCGGCTTCGACCTGACGGTGGGGCCGGGGCGGCAGGTGGCGCTGGTGGGCGGCTCCGGCAGCGGCAAGTCGACGGTGTCCCGGCTGATCTCGGGGCTCTACACGCCGTGGGAGGGCGTGATCCGCATCGACGGGCAGCGCCTGGAGGACATTTCGCGCGGGGCGCTGGCCTCTTCCGTCTCCTTCGTCGACCAGGAGGTGTTCCTGTTCGAGGGCACGGTCCGCGACAACGTGGCGCTGTGGGACCCGTCGATCCCGGACGAGGCCGTCGTCGACGCGCTCCGGGACGCGGCCGTCTGGGACGTCGTCCAGCGCCGGCCCGGCGGCGTCCACAGCAGGGTGGAGCAGGACGGGCGCAACTTCTCCGGCGGGCAGCGCCAGCGGCTGGAGATCGCGCGGGCGCTGGTGCGCGGGCCCAGCGTCCTGGTCCTGGACGAGGTGACCAGCGCGCTGGACGCGGAGACGGAGCAGACGGTGATGGACAACCTGCGGCGGCGCGGCTGCGCCTGCGTGGTGATCGCCCACCGGCTCAGCACGGTGCGCGACAGCGACGAGATCGTCGTGCTCCAGCACGGCGCGGTCGTGGAGCGCGGCCGGCACGAGGAACTGGTGGCGCGCGGCGGTGCGTACGCGGCCCTGGTCAGGGAGCGGTGAGATGACGGCCGGATCCGTGGACGACGTCGTCGTCGGCGCGCTGGGACAGCTGGGGGTGCGGATCGACTGCGCCGGTCTCGGCCGCCTGGACCTGGAGGGTCCGCAGGTGCTGTGGCTGGTCGCGGCGGGCGCGCTCGACCTGTTCGCGGTGGACGCGGAGCAGCAGGGCCACTGGCATCACCTGGGCCGTCTGGAGGCGGGGTCCCTGCTGCTGGGCCCGGTGACCGGCCCCCGGCACACGCTCGTCGCCCGTCCGTCGCGCGACTGCGCGGTGCACCGCGTCGGGCTGCGCGAGCTGTACGAGCCGGCGGGCACGCAGACCTGGTCCTACGACGAGTACGGCAACCCCCGGTACGTGCCGCCCGCGTCGAGCCCCCTGGAGTACGCGCTCGCCCTCGGCGTGGGCCGCGGTCTGTCGGTCCTCTTCCAGGCGCCGATGGCCGCCGAGCGGGCCGCCGACGGCGGGGGCGTCCCGGCGCGGGCGCCCGGCGGCACGGGCGACGACGACGAGGTGTTCTGGATGCAGGTGCCGCCGGGCAGCGTGCGGTACGGCTCGCTGTACGGCGCGGAGGCGGCCGCCGACCTGCTGATGGACCCCGGTGTGTGGCAGTCGGTGGTCGACCAGCAGTACCGGCTGCTGACGGCGCTGGACCGCTGGATCGAACAGCGGGAGCGCAGCCACGAGACGCGTACGGCCGCCGGGATCAAGGCGGGCGAGACGGTCCGTGCCCAGGCCGACCGGACTCTGCTCGCGTCGATCGGCGGGAAGGCGGACCGGCGCACGACGTCCGCCGACGCCGACGCCACCTTCGCGGCCTGCCGGCTGGTGGGCCGGGCCGCCGGGATCACCCTGACCGAGCCGTCCGTGACGGGCGCCGACGGCGACCGGCTCGATCCGGTCGAGCGGGTCGCCCTGGCGTCCCGGGTGCGTGCCCGCGCCGTCCGCCTCGACGGCCGCTGGTGGCGGGACGACCTGGGTCCGCTGGTCGGGCGCCGGGCGCTGTCCGGGGCGCCGGTCGCGCTGCTGTGGCGGCGCGGCGGCTATGTCGCCGTCCATCCGGCGACCGGGCGGGAGACGCCGGTCGAGAAGGCCAACGCGGCGGAGTTCGAGCCGCGGGCCGTGATGTTCTACCGGCCGCTGCCCGAGCGAAGCCCCGGCCCGCTCGGCCTGCTGCGGTTCAGCATGCGCGGTACGGGCTCGGACCTGAGGAACCTGCTGGTCAGCGGGTTGGTGACGGTGGCGATCGGGGCGCTGGTGCCGATCGCCACGGGCAAGGTGCTCGGCGAGTACGTGCCGAGGGCCCAGCGGGAGCCGATCGTGCAGGTGTGTCTGGCCGTGATGGTCAGCGGTGTGGTGGCGGCGGCGTTCATGCTGCTGCAGAACCTGACCATGCTGCGCATGGAGGGCCGGATCGAGGCGACGCTCCAGCCCGCCGTGTGGGACCGGCTGCTGAGGCTGCCGACGAAGTTCTTCGCCGAGCGTTCCACGGGCGAGCTGGCGAGCGCCGCCATGGGCGTCAGTGCGATCCGCCGACTGCTGGCGGGGCTCGGCCCGTCGGTGGCGCAGTCGGTCACCGTGGGCGCCATGAACCTGGGGCTGCTGCTCTGGTACAGCGTGCCGATGGCGCTGGCGGCGATCGGGATGCTGACCGTCGTGGCCGCGGTGTTCCTGGGCCTCGGGCTGTGGCAGGTGCGCTGGCAGCGACGGCTCGTGGTGCTCTCCAACAAGCTGAACAACCAGGCGTTCCAGACGCTGCGCGGGCTGCCGAAGCTGCGGGTGGCGGCGGCCGAGAACTACGCGTACGCGGCCTGGGCGGCGCAGTTCGCGCGCAGCCGTGAGCTTCAGCAGCGGCTCGGCCGGATCAGGAACCTCAGCACGGTGCTGGGCGCGGTGTACCTGCCGCTGTGCTCGCTGCTGATGTTCATGCTGCTGGCCGGCCCGGCCCGCGGCGCGCTGTCCGCGGCGGACTTCCTCACCTTCAACACGTCGATGACGATGCTGCTCACCTCGGTGACGTCGCTGACCGGCGCGTTCGTGTCGGCGGTGGCGGCGCTGCCGCTGTTCGAGGAGATCCGGCCGGTGCTGGAGGCGGCCCCCGAGGTCCGCACGGCGAACACCCGGCCGGGCCGGCTGACGGGCGCGCTCGAGGCCCGCCGCCTGTCGTTCCGCTACTCCGACGACGGTCCCCTGGTCCTCGACGACGTCTCCTTCGCGGTGCGGCCGGGCGAGTTCGTGGCGATCGTCGGCCCGAGCGGCTGCGGCAAGTCGACGCTGCTGCGGCTGCTCATCGGCTTCGACCGGCCGGTGTCGGGCAGTGTGCTGTACGACGGCCAGGACCTGGCCGCGCTCGACCAGTCGGCGGTGCGCCGCCAGTGCGGGGTGGTGCTCCAGCACGCCCAGCCGTTCACCGGCTCCCTGCTGGACGTCATCTGCGGCACGGGGGCCTACACGCCCGAGGAGGCGATGGCGGCGGCCGAGATGGCGGGTCTCGCCGAGGACATCGCGCGCATGCCGATGGGGCTGCACACGATCGTCTCGGGCGGCGGCTCGGTCTCGGGCGGCCAGCGCCAGCGCCTGATGATCGCCCAGGCGCTGATCCGGCGGCCGCGGATCCTGTTCTTCGACGAGGCGACCAGCGCCCTGGACAACGAGACGCAGCGCACGGTCATCGAGAGCACCCGCAAGCTGAACGCCACGAGGGTGGTCATCGCGCACCGCCTGTCGACGGTGCTGGACGCCGACCGCGTCATCGTGATGGAGAACGGCAGGGTCGCCCAGCAGGGCCCGCCTGCCCAGCTCCTCGCGGACACCGGCGGGCGCCTGCACGAACTGGTGCGGCGACAGCTGGCCTGAGCGGCTCCCGCCCGGTCGGGCGCGCGGTCGACGCCGTTCCCGGCGCCGGTCCGGCGGCCGCCGCGCGACGCCCTCCCCCGCCGCCCCGGCACACGGACCCGTCCGGCCGGGGCGGCTCCGCGCGCGCCGGCCGGGGCCACTAACGAAACTTTGCCGTTTCGCTGGAACTGGTCTAATCTCGATGTGTACGAAACAGTTTCGTTCAAGTTCTCCGCCCCGCGTTCCTGGAGTGGTTCCCCATGCCTTCGAAGACCTTGACGGACGGCACCCGCACGGGCGCCGCACAGGAGCCGTCCACGGCGTCCACCAGAAAGTGGTGGATCCTCGCGGTCGTCGCACTCGCCCAGCTCATGGTGGTGCTGGACGCCACCATCGTGAACATCGCCCTGCCGTCCGCCCAGGCCGACCTCGGCTTCTCCGACGGCAACCGGCAGTGGATCGTCACCGCGTACGCGCTGGCCTTCGCCTCCCTGCTGCTGCTCGGCGGCCGGATAGCGGACCTCTTCGGCCGCAAGACGGCCTTCCTCGTCGGCGTCGTCGGCTTCGCCGCCGTCTCCGCGCTCGGCGGCGCGGCCACCAACTTCGAGATGCTGGTCACCGCCCGCGCCCTCCAGGGCGCCTTCGGCGCGCTTCTCGCACCGGCCGCCCTGTCGCTGCTCAACACCACGTTCACCGACGCCAAGGAGCGGGCCAAGGCGTTCAGCGTCTACGGCGCCATCGCCGGCGCCGGCGGCGCGGTGGGCCTGCTGCTCGGCGGTGTGCTGACCGACGCGCTCGACTGGCGCTGGACGCTCTACGTGAACGTCGCGATCGCCGTCGTCGCCTTCGCGGGCGGCTGGGTCCTGCTCTCCAACCACCGCGACGCCGCCAACTCCAAGCTCGACGTGCCCGGCACCGTCCTGGTCGCCTCCGGACTGTTCGCCGTGGTCTACGGCTTCTCCAACGCCGAGACGCACGACTGGGGTTCACCGCTGACCTGGGGCTTCCTCATCGCCGGCGGACTGCTGCTCGCGGCCTTCTCGTGGTGGCAGACGCGCGCCGCGCACCCGCTGCTGCCGCTGCGCATCCTCTTCGACCGCAACCGCGCCGCCTCCTTCTTCGCCGTGCTGATCTCCGGCGCCGGCATGTTCGGCGTGTTCCTCTTCCTCACCTACTACCTCCAGCTCAACCTCGGCTTCAGCCCGACGAAGACGGGCGTCGCCTTCCTGCCGATGGTCGCCGCGCTGATGGTGGCGGCGCAGCTCGGCACGACGCTCCTGGTGCCGCGGGTGGGTCCGAAGGCGGTCATCCCGCTGGGCTTCGCCGTCGCCGGAGTCGGCATGGCCTGGCTCACCGGGATCGACGTCGGCTCGCACTACCTGAGCGCGGTGCTGCCGCAGCTGATCATCACCGGCCTCGGTCTCGGCCTGGTCATGCCGCCCGCCATGCAGATGGCCACCGGCGGAGTGGCGGCCGAGGACGCGGGCGTGGCCTCCGCGACCGTCAACGCCATGCAGCAGGTGGGCGGTTCGATCGGCACCGCGCTGCTGAACACCCTCGCCGCGAGCGCCGCGACCGACTACCTGGCCGGCAAGGACCCGACGGACAAACTGGTCCAGGCGCACGCCACCATCGAGAGCTACACCACGGCCTTCTGGTGGTCCGCCGGCTTCTTCGCGGCCGGCGCGGTCATCGCGTTTCTGCTGTTCCGCCGCGGCGTCCCGGAGCAGGACGCGGACGCGGCCCCGGTGGTCCACATGTGACGGGTTCCGGGGATCCGGGCCGAACCAGGCACGAGAGGGGCCGCCGTCCACCGGGGACGGCGGCCCCGCCGCGTGTCCCGGCCCGCCCGCCCCGAGGATCCGGAGCGGGCGGGACGCAGGCGGCTGCGCGCCGGGTGCGCACATGCGGCGTGGAGCGGTCCGGGCCTGGGTACTCGCGGGCCATGACCGAGCACGAACAGCAGCAGCACGACGACGGCCAGGAACGTCCCAGGACCGCGCTGGAGGAGGTCCTGCGCGAGATAGAGGACGCCGAGACCCACCCCGACGAGCCCGACGGCGAGGACCACGGGCACGGCATGGGCGAGGCCGCCGACGCCCTCACCACCAACCGGCGGGCCCAGGAGGAGTCCGAGGGCGACTGAGCCCGGGCCCCGGGGGCGGCTGCGCCGCGGGCGGGGCCCGCCGGACCCCCTGGGACGGGTGCGCCGCACGTCGCAGGGGTGGCCGTGCGGGTGCGGGGTACCCGGCCCGCATGGCACACGACCCCCAAGGACCACGGCTGCCGGCCGCCCGCGGCCCGGTCTCCGCAGCGGTCCGCGCGTATCTGACGGACACGGGCCCGCTCCCGGCCGCCGAGACGGTCGCCGCCGCGTCCCCCTACGGCGACGATCTCCAGCTGGCGCTGTATCTCTGCTACGAACTCCACTACCGCGGCTTCGCGGGCGTGGCCCCGGACCGCGAGTGGGATCCGGAGCTGCTGCGCGTGCGGGCCGCGCTGGAGCACCTCTTCCTGACCGCCCTGCGCGAGGACACGCCGGTGCACGCGGGCGTCGACGAGGCGCTCGCGGATCTCCTGGTCGAGCCCGTCGACGGCGCCGGCGTCAGCCACTTCCTGGCGGGCGAGGGCGAGCGGTGGCAGGTGCGCGAGTACGCGGTGCAGCGCTCGCTGTACCACCTCAAGGAGGCCGACCCGCACGCCTGGGTGCTGCCGCGGCTGTCGGGCCGGGCCAAGGCGGCGATGGCGGCGGTGGAGTTCGACGAGTGGGGCGGCGGCCGGGCCGACCGGGTCCACGCCCGGCTGTTCGCCGACCTCATGACGGACCTCGGCCTGGACACCACGTACGGCCGCTATCTGGACGTGGCGTGCGCCGAGACGCTGGCCACGGTCAACCTGATGTCCCTGCTCGGGCTGCACCGGTCCCTCAGGGGCGCCCTCGTGGGCCACTTCGCGGCGGTGGAGATCACCTCGTCGCCCGGCTCGCGACGGCTCGCCGAGGCGATGCGCCGGACGGACGCCGGCCCCGCCGCGGTGCACTTCTACGACGAGCACGTCGAGGCCGACGCCGTGCACGAGCAGGTCGTACGCCACGAGGTGATCGGCGGGCTGCTCGCCGACGAGCCGCATCTGGCGGCCGACGTCGTCTTCGGACTCGACGTCACGGGGTTCCTGGAGGACCGTCTCGCCGACCGCCTGCTCGCGGCCTGGCGCGCCGGCGAGTCCTCGCTGCGCCCCGCGCCGGACGAGCCCATGGGCGGGGGGAACGCCCTCCGCCCCGAACCCGAAGCGGCCCATGTGCGCTGAGCGCCCGACATCCGACGAGAACGAGGAACTGGTGGTGGTCGTCCGTGCCGAACTCCCCTGCTGACAGGCCGTGCCGCATCAGCGTCCAGCGCCGGGGCCCCCTGCTCGTCGAGGGCCCGGTCGAGGTGGAGCTGGAGGACGGCACCACCGTCTCCTCCGACCGCTTCCGGGTCGCCCTGTGCACCTGCCGCCGCAGCCGCCGCTATCCCTGGTGCGACACGAGCCACCGGGACCGCGAGCGCAAGCCGTCCTGACCGCCTGACGGCCCGCCCCCCGACGCACCGCTCACCGGCAGCGGAACGGCGGGACGGCTGCGCGGCCGTCCCGCGTGAACGCCCTGGGCGCCGATCCGGTCCACGGGCCCGGCACGCACGGCGCCGCCCCGGGGCCGGCCAGTCGGCCCCGGGGCGGCAACGCGTTGATCCCGGAGGCCGGCCGGGGGCCCCACTCCGCCCGTCCGGCCTCCGGGTACGAGATCACTGCGGTCCCTCGCGTAAGGGGCTCGCACTCCCCACTTCACGAGCCTCTCTCGGCGTCCACGGGGACCGCGTGATCCCGGTCTCAGAACGCGAAGAGG
The DNA here is from genome assembly GCF_036226605.1 of Streptomyces sp. NBC_00704. Taxonomy (NCBI): domain Bacteria; kingdom Bacillati; phylum Actinomycetota; class Actinomycetes; order Kitasatosporales; family Streptomycetaceae; genus Streptomyces; species Streptomyces sp. NBC_00704. The sequence continues at coordinate 7,216,394 of NZ_CP109000.1, read as the reverse complement.
CTGCTCACCGCAGCGTTCTTCACGCATTCGTTGGCGAAGGCGCGCTCGAAGGCGACGCGCTTGCCCTGCCACACGCCGCTGACGGTGACGACCACCGGGTCGTACTGCTTCGTGCACACGGCGCCGCCAGGACCCGCCAGCAGGTCGAGGTCGCCGCCGGCGGCGCGCAGTTCGGCGCAGGCACGGGCGGCGGCGGGGTGGGTGCCGGACGGGGTCGGGGCGCAGTTGAGGGTCACGGCCCGGGCCACGTCGACGGTGGCGGCGCTGTCTCCGTGGCCCACCGTCAGCACGAAGGCCGAGGGGGCGTAGAGGGAGGTGGGCGCTGCGGCCGGGGCGGCGAGCGCGGGTCCGGTGAGGGATCCGCAGACGGTGACGGCCGTGAGGCCGAGGGTCGCTGCCCAGCGCGCGGTGTTCCGCATTGTGTGCATCCTTCCGCTCGATTCGGGGGTGTGCCGGCCCGGCCCGATCGGTGCCGGACGCGGCGAGCGCGAGTCTGCCTAGTCCGCCGCCGAATCTCACATCGACCCCATGGGTTTCAGTAACCTTGCGTATTGAATCAGTGGCGTGAAGTCACGGGATTCGAACGTTCCAACGCCTCAAGCAAGCGCTTCATGATCTCTTCGGTCCACTCGGTGACCGGTTTTCATAGCTTCGTTAATCGGCCTGAAACATTCCGCTCCGCGCCTCCCGGCCCGCGCGACGCCCGCGCGTTCCGCCCTCGGCGGACTTCCTTGCGACCCCTTGCGTTCACCGACCAGCGGAGTAATCGTCATTACATGATTACGAGCGAGCAGAACGCGAAGCTGAGAGGCTGGTTCGCGGGCCGGCTGCCCGACGGCCTCTTCGAAGAACTGACCGAGGTCACGGCCGACCGCGAGGAGATCACCGTCGTCGGGCGCATCGCCGCCCCCCGGCTGGCCGAGGACGCCCCGGACGCCGAGCGGAAGGCCGCCGTCGACGCCCGCATCCAGGAGTTCCGCGACCGCACCCGCGAGACCCGGATGGACGTCGCCCGCGACGCCGAGCACCGCTTCCGGCACAAGGTGTCCTGGGGCGTGGTGTGCGACGGGGAGCGGGCCCTGTTCACCCATGTCGCGGCACCCGTGATGACCCGGCTGCGGCAGCCCGAGCGCCAGGTGCTCGACACCCTCATCGCCGCGGGCGTGGCCCGCAGCCGCAGCGACGCTCTCGCCTGGTGCGTGCGGCTGGTCCAGCGTCACACTGACGACTGGCTCACCGAGCTGCGCGATTCCCTCGAACACGTGCAGCGCGTGCGGGCCCAGGGTCCCGACGCGGCCCCCGGCCCGGCCGCGGCGGCGGAATCCGACGGCGGCTCCCCCGACCGCGGATGAGTGCGGCAACCGCTCCCCGCCGCACGCGTACCCGCCGGTATGGTCGCCCTGCCCCTGCGACGCGGGGCGACCACGCGACGGCGAGAGGCGGCACGGACGGATGGCCAGGCACTGGGCGGACTTCCAGTACGAGATCTATCTGAACGGCACGACGGGCGCGGTCCCCCGGCTGCCCACCGACCTGACCCGGCTGGAGGAGATCACCGAGCAGCGCCTCGGACCGGGCCCGGTCGGATACGTGGCCGGCAGCGCCGGGGACGGCAGCACGGCACGGGCGAACCGCGCCGCCCTGGAGCGCCGCCGGATCGTGCCGCGCATGCTGCGGGACGTCGGGGAACGGGACCTGTCGGTCGAGGTGCTGGGCCGGACGCTGCCCGCGCCGCTGGCGCTCGCACCGGTCGGCGTGCTGTCGATCATGCACCCCGAGGCGGAGTCCGCCGCGGCCCGGGCGGCCGCCGCGCAGGGCGTGCCCTTCATCCTGTCGTCCGCGTCCAGCACGCCGATCGAACAGGTCGCCGAGGTCATGGGGGACGCCGAGCGCTGGTTCCAGCTGTACTGGTCCAAGGACCGCGAGGTGACCCGGAGTTTCCTCTCCCGGGCGAAGGCGAGCGGGTTCCGCGTGCTCGTCGTCACCCTGGACACCCCGCTGCTTGCCTGGCGGCCCCGCGACCTGGACCAGGCGTATCTGCCGTTCCTGCACGGCGTGGGCACCGCCAACTACTTCACCGACCCGGCCTTCCTGGCGGGCCTGGCCAAACCGGTGCACGAGGACCTGGACGCGGCCGTCCTGCGCTTCGTCGGGCTGTTCGCCGACCCCGGAAAGACCTGGCCGGACCTCGCGTTCCTGCGGGAGAACTGGGACGGCCCCATCGTCCTCAAGGGCGTGCTGCATCCCGACGACGCCCGGCTGGCGGCCGACGCGGGGATGGACGGCGTCGTCGTCTCCAACCACGGCGGCCGCCAGGTGGCCGGCTCGATCGCGGCGGCCGACGCGCTGCCGGAGGTGGTGCGGGCGGTCGGCGACCGGCTGACCGTGCTGTTCGACAGCGGGGTGCGCACCGGCGCGGACGTCTTCAAGGCGCTCGCGCTCGGCGCGCGGGCGGTGCTGCTGGGCCGCCCCTACGCGTACGGGCTCGGCCTGGACGGACAGGCCGGCGTCGAGCACGTGATCCGCTGCCTGCTCGCCGAGTTCGACCTCACCCTCGCCCTGTCCGGACACGCCACCCCGGCGACAGTGAGCCCGGCCGACCTGGCCGAGCCCTCCGCCTGACACCGGACAGCCCCCCGCCGCAGCCTCCCCGACACCCGGCCCGCAGACCGGACGCCGTCGCGCCCCCGCCCGGCCGTCAGGCCGTACCGTCCGGGAGGGCGACCGGGCGGGCCGACGGCGGGGCCTCCGTGCCAGTCGCGGCTCGAGCCCCACCGTCCAGCGGTCAGGCCGTGCCGTCCGGGAGACCGACCGGTCGGGCCGACGGCGGGGCCTCCGTGCCGGTCGCGGCTCGAACGCCACCGTCCAGCGGTCAGGCCGTGCCGTCCGGGAGACCGACCGGTCGGGCCGACGCCGACACGATCATGCCGGTCAGGGCGCAAACCCCCCTCGCCGTCCTCCCCCGCGCCGCCAGCCGGACCCGGTCGCGCCACCGCCCGGCCGTCAGGCCGTGCCATCAGGGAGGCCGACCGGGCGGGCCGACGGCGGGGCCTCCGTGCCGGTCGCGGCTCGAACGCCACCGTCCAGCGGTCAGGCCGTGCCGTCCGGGAGACCGACCGGTCGGGCCGACGGCGGGGCGTCCGTGCCGGTGACGGCGAGCGAACCGGGAGCCGCGGAGGCGACGTCGGTCAGCCAGCGCTGGGCGGTGGAGTGGTCGCGCACCTTGACGACGACGTCGGCGCCCGCCTCCTCGCCGGCCGGGGCGAGCGCCAGCGCGTCGTCCCAGCGGGGCAGCAACTCGCCCTGCACGGTGAGGTCGTAGCGGACGTCCTCACCGCGGGCGTCGGAGGCGTCGGCGCACGCGCCGAGGATCACGACCCCGGCGTCCGCGTGCGAGTCCACGCACAGGTCGGAACGGGCCGCGCTGCGCAGTTGCCCGTCGTCGCCGTACGACCACGCCTGCGTCTCCTCGGACGAGCAGGCCGCCATCTGGACGGCGGCCCCGGTCCGCGCCTCGCCCCGGATGTCCAGGCACAGGTCGGTGGCCGCGCTGCGCAGCCTGGTCTGCCGGGGCGGAGCCGGCAGCTGGGCGGTGCCCGGGGCTCCCGGCGAGGCGCTGGCCGCCTGCGAGTCGGTTCCGGGGGCGCTGCCGCTGGTGGAGGCGGCGGGGTCGGCGCCGCCGTCGTCCGACCACATGCCGGCGGCGAGCAGCGTCGTCAGCAGTCCGGCCGAGGCCAGGCCGACGCCGGTGAACAGCGCCCGCGGCGAGGGTCCCGCTCCGGACGCCCGGCGGCGCGGCGAGGGAATGCGGGCGAGCAGACCGCCGCCCCGGCCGCGCGTGCCGCCGCCGCCACGATGGCGGGCGGAGCCCTTGAGCCGGACGGTCTGCTGCCCGGCCCGCCCGGGGCGGGTGTCGTGGTAGCGGCGGGCTCCCCAGCCGAGCACGGCCTCGGCGAGCAGCACGCCGAGGCCGCTCTCGAAGTGGCCGAGCTGCTCGGCGGCGGAACGGCAGTAGCGGCACTCGTCCAGGTGCTGCCGCACGTCCGGCAGCAGTTCGCCGCCGCGGCGGATGGGGACGTCGAGGAGCCGGTTGTAGAAGCGGCAGTCCTTGCTCGGGGCGAGTTCGCGGTGGGCGCGCACCACGCCCTCGCGGAGCTTGTCCCGCGCCTCGTCGAGGACGGCGGCCACGGTGTCGGCGTCCATGCCGAGCAGCCCGGCGGCGACGGTGACCGGCTCGGCCTCGACCTCCACGTGCCACAGGACGCAGCGGGCCACCGCGGGAAGCCCCTGGAAGGAGCGCTCCGCCAGCACCCGGTTGTCCGGGGTCATGGACTGCGAGGTGCGCATGCCCCGGGCGCCCGCGGGCTTGCGCAGCACGGGCAGGACGCCCGACAGCGCCTCGTCGGCGGACCACAGCCGGGCCGTGTCCCGCACCGTCACCAGCAGCCGGGGGCGCAGCGCGGTGCCCGGCTCGCCCAGCTTGAGCCGGTCGAAGACCTGGTGGAAGACGGCCGTGGTGAGCATGGACGCGGCGCTCCCGGAGGAGGCTAGGCAGATGACCGCGTAGTCGTGCACCGGCCGCCAGTGCCGGGCGATCAGCATGGCGGTGGACTGGGCCACCTCGCTGTCCGCGCCGCCGCGTGTCCCGGCGGCGAGAGTCTCGTCGGATTCTCCGGGTCCCCCACCGGGCGGGGGGTAGGGCGGAAGGGGAGGCTGAGGGGTGGGCACTGAGCGAATTCCTTTGGTACGTACCTGTTCGGTGCGGCAGGGAGCGGGAATTCGCCTCCGCCGACGAACGCAGGGGGCCCGGCCTTGACCCCCCGCACGGGTGCTTCACCTTTGCACAACCAAGTCGGGCACAACAAGGCGGCCACTGAAGCCACGCTTATTGATGGAATGTCGATAAGCAAAAACCTGCTCAGGGCCGTGCCACGCGCCTTTGGGCGTATCGGTGCGGCCCGGCCGAATTCCGCCCCGCGCCCCGTGTGAATCACGCGCACCCGGCGAGGGGCCTCGCACGCTCCCGGCGCACCGGCCCGCGTAGTTGGCTGGAACCGGCCACTTCCTCGGAGGCCCCGCGCAGGACGGCGGCTCTCCTGCGCGAAACGGCCGCCGGCCCTGTTCCTCCCGCCCTGGGCCGGCGGCCCGAGAGGCAGGTCGCGCGCCTCCGGCGGGCGAACGTCTCCCGGCCGTGCCTCGGCTATATCTGCCAGGACCTCAGACGGTCGGCCGCTCCGTAGACGTCGGTCTTGCCGTCGAGCAGGTCACGGGCGAGGTCGACGAGCGCGCCGTACGGCGGGTCGATGCCGGCGCCGCTGGTGAACATGTACGCCACCGCCGTCGCGCAGGCGAAGCGGGCGTTGGCCGAGGGCAGCGGTCTGAGCAGGGTGAGCGTGTGCAGCAGGGCGGCGGCCCGCCAGGCCGGGTCGGAGTCCACGCCGAGCCGGGGCGGGTCGACCCGGTGCCGGGCCACGGCGGCGACCAGAGCGGAGAAGTCGTTGACGGTGGGCTGCTCGGGCAGCACCTCTTCGTGGCGCTGGAGCAGCCAGGGCACGTCGATGTGGATGACGGGCGTCATCGGTCAGGCGACCCGCCCCTCGCTCCGGACGGAACGTTCGTCGTCCGGGAAGGCGGCGGCGAATTCGTCGGCGTGGGAGGCGAAGAACCTGCGGAACGCCTCCGCGCCCTCCTGAAGCGCCCGGTGCCGCGCTATGTCGGCCGCGGCGGCCTCCCGTACGAGCGCCTTCATCGACGTGCCGCGTTCCTTGGCGATCTGCCGCAGGTCCTCCAGCTCGCGATCGCTGAATTCCACATTGAGGGCTGGCATGTCCTTCACGGTACCGCGCGGGTACTTACCCGTAAATATCGCCAGGTCACGCCGGTGACCGCGCGGTACCGCAAGGGGGTCGCACCGGCCCGTCCGGGCCGCGCCGTCCGGGCCCGTGCCTTTCGGGCGGGCCCGGACGGGCGGGGTCAACCCTGGTCGGCCACGAAGGACGCCATCCGGGCCAGGGCCGCGTTCCAGTTGATCGCGGTCTCGTTGGTCGACCACGACTGGATGTCGTCGATGTAGCAGAACTGCCCGACGCAGCCCTGGAGCTTGGACTGGGCGTAGGGGTCCTGGATGTCCGAGTTGGCTCCGCCGGCCAGGGTCCCCGCCGGCGGCGACGGCAGCTTCGGGTCGAGCTGGTGGGCGTACCAACGGCTGTGCTCGTGCTGGGCGTTGACCTCTCCGTAGCCGGTGACGTACGAGATGTTCAGCGCGTTGCGGCCGAGGATGTAGTCCATCCCCTGCACGGCTGCGTCACGGTACTTCGAGGCGCCGGTCACGTCGTAGGCCGTCGCGAGGACCACCGCGTTGTTCAGCACCTGGTGGCTGGAGCCCCAGTCGTAGCGGTTGCCGACCGGCGCGTAGGGCATGCCGTACGGCTGCGAGGCCAGGGCCGCCAGGTACGCGTCGGCCCCGCGCACCACCGAGCGGCGCACCTTGTCGCGCCCGGGAAGCTTGCTCGGGACGAGCGCGAGGTCGAGACGCCCGGCGGCCGCCGTGCGGGACCAGTCGAACCCGTAGGCGCCGAAGACGTCGGCGGTGTGCTGCGGCGAGTTCAGCACGTGGTCGGCGTACCGCTTCTCACCGGTCGTCAGATACAGCTCGGCCGCCGCCCAGTAGAACTCGTCGGTGACGTCGTCGTCGTTGTAGGCGCCGCCGCCGGTGCCGTCGGCCGCGTCCGCGTACACGTCCGGGTGGGCGAGGGCCGCGGTCCAGGCCTTGCGGGCGGCCGACAGCGCCTTCGCGGCGAAGGCCTTGTCGTAGGGCCGGTAGAGCCGGGCCGCCTGCGCCGCCGTCGCGGCCAGGTTGAGGGTCGCCGCGGTGGTCGGCGGGTGCAGTTCGCGCTGCTGCGGGTCGTCGGCGGGCAGCAGGGGCAGACCGGTCCACTGCGCGTCGTGGATCTTGTGGTGGGCCATGCCGGCGAGCGGCTGCCCGTCCGGCACCTGCATCCTCAGCAGGAAGTCCAGCTCCCAGCGGGCCTCGTCGAGGACGTCGGGCACGCGGTTGCCGCTCTCGGGCAGGGCGAGCGTTCCGTCGCCGAGCTTCGCCGGACGGCCGGTGCGGGCGACGAGGGAGCGTTCGTAGGTGCTGAGCAGTTCCCAGGCGGCGATCCCGCCGTTGACGACGTACTTGCCGTGGTCTCCGGCGTCGTACCAGCCGCCCGAGACGTCGAGACGGTAGTCGCACTCGCCCGTCCGGCAGGGGACGCTCGTGTCGCCCAGGTTGGGGGCGACGCCCACGTGACCGGCCGCCCTGCCGTAGCCGGGCCGCAGGTCGTCGCGGATCGCGATGCCGCTGCGCTGCGTGTAGTAGTACTTCACCGCGTCCAGGCGCAGCTGCTCGTAGGCGGCCGCGCCGATGTCGAACGGCCGGCTGGTCTCGCCGTCGGCGACCAGCGTGAACCCGGCGCCGCGCTTGCGGTAGCCGCCGAAGTCGATGGTGTGGACGTTCTGCCCGGACGAGGCGTCGAGTCCGCGCGGCACGCTCCAGCCGTGCGCGACCGTCGCCCCCGCGCTGTTCTTCAGCTGCCAGGGCAGCTTCGCGGCGGCGTCGGTGACGAGGGTGGCGTTCTTCGGTCCGGCGGGCAGATAGGCGACCTGGTTGACGCGCACGCGGGGCCCGGTGTCGGGCTCGTACACCTCCGGCGGCACCCCGCCCAGCAGCGAGACGTCGTCCACGCAGAAGCGCCACGGTTCGGCGCTCCCGCCGACCTGGAAGGCGACCTGCGCCTGAGTGCTGTCCACCGGCGCGGTGAACGTGTAGGAGTACGCGTCGCCGGCCGGGTCCAGCACCGGGCTCGCCTCCTGCCAGGTGTCGTACGGGGCGACCGCGAGTCCCACGATCGCCCGCACCGCGTGTCCCTCGGGCACCCCGGAGGCGCGGAACGAGAAGCGGTACGTCGTGCCCTTGACCAGGGTGATGTCGTTCTGGCCGATGGCGGAGTCCCAGCGGTTGGCGGTGCCCCCGGGCACGTCCGCGCACAACTGGCCCCCGGTGAGGGCGGCGCTGACGTTGCTGGTCCACCAGGGGTCGGCGGTCGTGTCGAACCCGCCGTTCCTGACCTGCTCGGCCTCGTCGGCCCCGGCGCTCTGCACGGGCAGCGCGGTGAGCGCCGCGCCCAACAGGGTCGCGAGGGACAGCAGGGCCGTTCTGCGTCGTTTCACGTCCAGGCTCCTCGGTGGGGGGCGGGACACTCCGCGCGAGGTCCGTACGCATCGCGTGGGAGCGCTCCCAAAACGGGTTCGCAGGATATAACCGCGGCGCGCCCGTGGGTAGTTGACGGAGCGAAGCTCTATGACGAATGTGCGGAGCGGGAGCCGGGCGCAGGCCCGCGGGACACTCACGTCCGGGACGCGGACGCACGGGACGCGGACGCGCGGGACGTGGACGCGCGACGGGAGTGGGACGCGCGACGGAGTTGGGCGGGCCCGCACTACACAGGGCTCGGGAGGGGGCCCGTCGACCGTGCACCTCGGCGGCCGGGCCGGCGGGGACGACGAATGCGTCCGGCGCGCCGAATTCGCGCTCACTCGCGAAAGGACAGAACCTCCCGGACGGAAAGGAAGGGTGACCGCGCGGTCACGGAGCGAGCACGTCACCGCGACGGCCTGCGGATTCCCGCCCCGTCAGGTTTCCGGCGCGCCACTTCCTGCCTTACCGATTTCCCGCTCTCCCCGCTCGCCGCTTTCCGGTTTTCCCGACTTCCGCGGGTTCTCGGGATTGCCGGCTTTCGAGCAGTCGGGGGTTCCCGGGATTCCGGTCTCCGGGCTTTCCCCTTTCTCCGGACTTTCCTGTTTCCCGGTGGGACGGGCGGTGCGCGGGGGCCGGGGCTCGGGCCGGGTCGTTGTCGGTGGTGCGTCCTAGGGTGGGTCGCAGGAGGACCCGCGCCCGCGGAGGCGCACCGCGCATCCGCCGAACAGGAGGTCATGATGACCACGCTGCCCGACCGGCCCCGCACCGCCCTGCTCGTCGTCGACGTCCAGAACGGCGTGGTGGCGGGCGCGCCCCGCCGGGATGAGGTGATCGCCAACATCGGCGCCCTCGTCGACGCGGCCCGCGCACAGGACGTGCCGGTCGTCTGGGTGCAGCACTCGGACGACCAGCTGGTGTCCGGCGGCGAGGACTGGCGCTATGTCGACGAGCTGGTCCGCCTGGAGTCGGAACCGCTGGTGCACAAGATCTACTCCGACTCCTTCGAGGACACGGAACTGGAGTCGGAGCTGGCGCGGCGCGGGGTGGGCCGGCTCGTCGTCGCGGGCGCGCAGACGGACGCGTGCATCCGCTCCACCCTGCACGGCGCCTTCGTCCGGGGCTACGACGTGACGCTGGTCGGCGACGCGCACACCACGGAGGACCTCACCGCGTACGGGGCGCCCGCTCCGGAGCAGGTCATAGCCCACACCAACATGTACTGGTCGTGGCAGAGCGCGCCCGGCCGCAGCGCGGGCACGGTGGACACGGCGAAGGTCACGTTCGAACCGACCGGAACGGCCCCGGCGAACTGAGCCGCACGGAAAGAGGCCCGCGCCGCCGGTCGTGCCGTGCTCGGGGGCGGGGGCCCGCTCCCCCATGCTCCGGTCGTGCGGGCCGGCCACCTCGCGCCCGGCCCGAGTCGTCGTAGCCGGAGGCGGCGGCGTCCGCGGACGGGGCGGCGGGGTCGGCGGGTCCCGTCCGGTCCGGCCGACGCGGGGTGCCGGCCGTCGCGCGGGCGACGCGGCCGTCGAGTGCCCGGGGGCCCCTCACAACCCGTCCCGGCGGAACGTCCTGTTTTGGCTCTTGACCCGGTGGGGAACCCGCTGTCCGTCCGGCCCCAGGGGGTTCTCGTCCGCGCCCGGACGGAACACACTAGGCTGGAACGCAAGTGACGTGCCTGTTCACGGTGAGTGTCCGCGATGGAGTGGCGAGATGAGCCCGGAGTATCCGTTCGACGAGGCTGCGACGGCCCGGGCGGTCGTCGACGACGCCGGAACGCTCGTCGGATGGAACGACGGGGCCCGCGCCCTGCTCGGCTGGGAGAGCTCCGAGGTCGTGGGCCGGCCCGCCGCGGAGCTGCTGGCCGGACCGGCCCCCGCGCCCACCGGCCCGCGCTGGGACGGGACGGTCGTTTTGCGCCATCGTGACGGCACGCCGGTCCGGCTGTGGCTGCTCGCCCACCGCTGCGAGGACCCGGACGACGGCCCGGGACGGTGGCTCGTCGTCACCCCCGTGGCCGGGCCCGACGGCGCGCTCCCCGCGGACGACCCCCTCGCCTCGGCGGCGCTCGTCCAGTCCCCGTGCGCCGTGGCCGTCTACGACGAGCGTCTGCGGCTGCGCCGGATCAACGAAGCGATGGGCGAGGTGATCGGACTGCCCGAGGGGCGGATCCGGGGGCTGCGGCTGTCGGAGATCGGCGGCCGGCCGCAGAGCACCGAGCTGGAGCACCACATGCTGCGGGTCCTCGCCAGCGGTCGCGCCCAGGACGTGCAGATGTACACCCGCACCGGCGGCGAGAACCGGGCGCACGCCTGGCTGGCCCGGATGGCCCCGATCACCGACGCGGCGGGCCGGGTGCGGGGCGTGTGCCTGGCCGCCCACGACTTCACCGACAACTACCTCGCCCGCGAACGGCTCCAGCTGGTCAACGAGGCGAGCGTGCGCGTCGGCACCACCCTCGACGTCACCCGGACGGCACAGGAGCTGGCCGAGGTGTGCGTGCCCGCGCTCGCCGACTTCGTCAGCGTCGACCTGCTCGACCCGCAGGACGGCGGGGACCTCCCGGCCCGCTTCACGCCGCCGCTGAGCCTGCGCCGCACCGCGCACTGCTCCGTCAACGCGGGCACCCCCGAGGCCGTGACCAAACCCGGCGAGGCGCAGGGCTACCCGGCCGGATCGCCCCAGGCCGACTCGCTCGTCGCCGGGCGCACCATCGTCGGCACCGTGCCCGGCGGCCAACTGGACGCCTGGCTGACCTGGGACCCGGTGCGCGGGGCCCGGGTACGGGAGCTGGGGATCCACTCGACTATGTCCGTGCCGATCCAGGCGCGTGGCGTGACCCTCGGCGTCGCCGTCCTCACCCGGTTCCGCCGGCCCGACCCGTTCACCCCGGACGACGTGCTGCTCGCCGAGGAGATCACGGCGCGCGCCGCCGTCTGCATCGACAACGCCCGCCGCTTCTCGCGCGAGCGGGAGACCGCCCTCGCCCTCCAGCGCAGCCTCCTCCCGCGCACCCTGCCGCGCACCGCCGCCGTGGACGCCGCCTCCCGCTATCTGCCGGCCGCCCGCGCCGGGGTCGGCGGGGACTGGTTCGACGTGATCCCGCTGTCCGGGATGCGCGTGGCCATGGTCGTCGGCGACGTCGTCGGACACGGCATCCAGGCCTCGGCGACGATGGGCAGGCTGCGCACCGCGGTCCGCACCCTCGCCGACATCGACCTGGCCCCCGACGAGCTGCTCACCCACCTCGACGACCTGGTCGTCCGCCTGTCCGAAGAGGCCGGGAACGAGGGCAGTCCCGGCGAGGTCGGCGCGACCTGCCTGTACGCGGTCTACGACCCCGTGTCCCGGCGCTGCACGCTCGCGCGGGCCGGGCATCCCGCGCCCGTGGTGCTCCGCCCGGACGGCGTGTCCAGGCGGGTCGAGCTGCCCGCCGGTCCCCCGCTGGGCGTGGGCGGCCTGCCGTTCGAGTCGGCCGTCGTGGAGGTCCCCGAGGGCAGCGTGCTCGCCTTCTACACCGACGGGCTGACCGCGTCCCGCGAGCGCGACGCGGCGACCGGCCACCGGCTGCTGGGCGAGGCGCTCGCGGCGCACACGGACTCCCTGGACGAGACCTGCGACCGGATCCTGCACGCCCTGCTCCCGCCGGGCGGCGCCGCCGACGACGTGGCGCTGCTGCTCGCCCGCACCCGCGGGCTGCCCGCCGCCCAGGTCGCGACCTGGGACATCCCGGCCGATCCCTCGCTGGTCGCGCCGATCCGCAAACAGGTCGTGGCGCAGTTGGCGCGCTGGGAGCTGAGCGAGGCGTCGTTCACGACGGAACTGGTGGTGAGCGAGCTGGTCACCAACGCCATCCGGTACGGTTCCCGCCCGATCCGGCTGCGGCTGATCCACGACGCGTCGACGCTGATCTGCGAGGTGTCCGACAACAGTCACACGGCCCCGCACCTGCGCCGGGCGAGGACCTTCGACGAGGGCGGCCGCGGCCTGCTCCTGGTCGCCCAGCTCACCCAGCGCTGGGGCAGCCGGCACACCCCCGAGGGCAAGACGATCTGGGCCGAGCTGAGCCTGCTCGACGAGGCCTGAGCGGGCCCCCGCTCCCCCGCTCCCCGATCGCCGACCTCCGGCCGCTGCCCGCCGCTCCCCGCCGTCCGTCCCGGCCGACGCGGCACGGTGACCCGCCGCCCGCCCCGGCCGGTGTCACGGAGGCCCGCCCCGGGCGGTGTGACGGGCGCTACTCCTTGAGAAAGCGTTTACCCGGGCATGTTTACATGGACGGGCACCCGGACCAGTTCGATGGGCGGGCCCGACCGCGTCCCCGCCTCCGGAGTACCGCTCTGAACACCCCGCTCGCCGAAACCCTGTCGATCTGCCTGCTCGCCGCCTCCCTGGTGTGGGCCGTGCTGCGTCCCGCGGGACGGTCCGAGGCGCTGATCGCCGTTCCCGCCGCCGCCGTTGCGGTCGCCCTCGGGGCGGTCTCCCCGCAGCACGCGCTGGCCGAGGCCGAACGGCTCGGGCCGGTCGTCGGCTTCCTAGCGGCGGTGCTGGTCCTGGCCCACCTGTGCGACGTCGAGGGACTGTTCACCGCGTGCGGGGCGTGGATGGCCCGCAGGGCCGCCGGCCGGCCCCGGCGGCTGCTGGTCTCGGTGTTCGCGCTGGCCTCCGTGGTGACGGCCGTGCTGAGCCTGGACGCGACCGTGGTGCTGCTCACGCCGGTGGTGTTCGCGACCGCCGCCCGGATGGGCGTCCGTTCCCGGCCGCACGTCTACGCGTGCGCGCATCTGTCGAACACGGCCTCGCTGCTCCTTCCGGTCTCCAACCTCACCAACCTGCTGGCCTTCGAGGCGAGCGGGCTGAGCTTCACCCGGTTCGCCGCGCTGATGGCGCTGCCGTGGGTCGTCGCGATCGGCGCCGAGTACCTGGTCTTCCGGCGGTTCTTCGCCGACGACCTGCCCGATGCCGGCGGCGGCTCCGACGACGGTCCCGCACCCGAGCTGCCCCTGTTCGCGCTGGTCACCGTCGCCTGCACGCTCGCCGGGTTCGTCGTCGCCTCGGCGGTCGGGATGGAACCGGCGTGGGCGGCGTTCGCGGGGGCCCTGGTCATGGCCGTACGGGCGCTGGTGCGGCGGCGGGCGACTCCGGTCGCCGTCGTGCGGGCCGCCGCGCCGGGCTTCCTGGCGTTCGTGCTGGCGCTCGGGATCGTCGTGCGGGCCGTGGTCGACAACGGGCTGGCCGGCGCGCTGCGCCACGCCCTGCCCGGCGGCTCGGGGCCGCTCGCGCTGCTGGGCGTGGCCGCGCTGGCCGCCGTCCTGGCGAACCTGATCAACAACCTGCCCGCGGTGCTGGTGCTCGTGCCGCTCGCCGCCCCGGCCGGGGCCGGGGCGGTGCTCGCGGTGCTGCTCGGGGTGAACATCGGCCCCAACCTGACCTACGCGGGATCCCTGGCGACGCTGCTGTGGCGGCGCGTGGTGCAGGAGCGCGAGGAGCGGGTCGGCACGGGCGAGTTCACCCGCCTGGGACTGCTCACCACGCCGGCCGCGCTGATCGCGGCGGTCGCCGCGCTGTGGGCGTCGCTCCAGGTCATCGGCGCCTGACCGGCCGGGCGCGGCGTGCGGGACGACCGCCGTCCGTTCCGCCGGTCGTCAGTCCCGCCGCCGTCGTCCGTCCCGTGGGTCGTCAGTTCCGTCGGTCGCCGGAGCCGTAACCCCCGTAGCCGTACCCGCCGTATCCGCCGTATCCGCCGTACCCGTAGCCCCCATAGCCGCCGTAGCCGTAGCCGCCGCCCGGCCCGCCGCCCCAGTGGCAGGCGGACGGGTTGGCGCGCGAGCAGGACGAGTCGTCCGGGCCGGACGAGGAGCCGGACGGCGTGGGCGCGGGACCGGCGGTCGGGCCGGCCGTGGGGGCCGGGGCGGGCGCGGCGGACTTCGCGGCCTTCGGGACGGCGGCCCGGTCCGGGGCCGCGGACGCGGTGCTGTCTGCGCCCCAGTTGACGAACTCCATCTGCGGGTCGGGCTTCGAGGTGTCGATCACCCAGCGCTGTGCGGCGCTGTCCGCCCGGTTCTTCAGCACGAGGGCGCCCGAGCCGTCCGTGGCGGCCGGGGCCAGCGCGAGGTTCTGTCCCGAGCGCGGCACGAGCGTGCCCTGAAGGGTGAAGTCGTAGCGCACGTTCTCCGGTTGCGGCTGGCCGGCGCCGGCGCACGGGCCCAGCCGGACCGAGTAGCCGAGGCGCGAGTCCAGGCACAGACCGGCGTCGGCGGCGCTGCGCAGCAGCCCGTCCGGCTCGTACGACCACTGCTGGCCGGGCGCCGAGGAGCAGGCGGCGAGCACGGCCTCGGCGTCGTCGGCGGGCTTGCCCCCGGCGATCCCGATGCACAGCCCGGACGCGACGTTGTGCAGCCGGCCGCGCATCGCGCCCTGGGCGTCGTCGCCGGAGCCGGCCCAGGAGGGGCCGCCGGTGGCCTTGCCGGCGCCCGTGGCCGGGGCCTTGACCGCCTCGTTGTCCACGACCGAGCCGGTGTCCTCCCCGGAGCCGAGGGCGGCCCACACCACGAGCGGCAGGACGACGATCCCGCTCACCGTCAGCACGGCGGCGGTCAGGTTGCGGCGGCGGGCGCGGCGGGCCGCCTTCTGGGCGGAGCGGCTCCTCCCGGGGCCCGCTCCCGCGTCGGCCACAGCGTCCGACCGGCCGGCGAGGCCCGCGGCCCGCGCCCCGATCCGGGACAGCGCGCCGGCCCGCGACCCGGCACGGCGGTCGGTGGCTGCCGGCCGCGCGCCGACGGCGGACGCGGGGTCGTCCTGCGGGTGCGCGGGGTCTCCGTCGGTGAAGGCCTCGCCCGCGTACCCGCGGGGCCGTTCGACGGGAGCGTCGGACCCCTGGCCGTCGCCGGCCATCCTGATCTCGACGTAGGCGGCGGCCGCCCAGCCCAGGACGCCCTCGGCGAGGGCGGCGCCGAGCAGTCCCTCGAACTGCCGGAGCTGGTCGGCGGTGTGGGCGCAGTGCCGGCAGCGTTCGAGGTGGGCGCGTAGATCGGGGTCGAGGTCGGCGCCGCCGCGGCGGCAGGTGACGTCCAGCAGGCGGTGGTAGCGGTGGCACTCGTCCTCGGTGGCGAGTTCGCGGTGCACCTGGAGGCACTCCTCGCGCAGCCGCTCACGGGCCCGGCGCAGTTCGACGCGCGCGCCGTCCTCCTCCAGCCCCAGCAGACCGCCCGGCACCGCCAGGGGCTCGGCTTCGACCTCGGCGTGCCAGAGCATGCAGCGGGCCGCCTCGGGCAGACGCTGGAACGCGCGGGACAGCAGGCGCCGGTGCACGGGCGGCAGCATGATGGCGGCCGCGCGGCCGCCGCCCAGGCCGTCGTCGGCGCCGTCCGCCTCCGCCTCGGAACGCAGCGCGGGGTGGAGCAGGTCGCGGCGGCCGTCGGCGTCCCATTCGGCGGCGACGCGGCGCACGGTGACCAGCAGATGCGGGCGCCACGCGGCCGTCGGCCCGTTCTGCCGCAGGGTCTCGCCGAACAGCCGGGTGAAGGCGGCCGTGGTGAGCATCCCGGCCGCGCGTTCACCGTCGGTGCACAGCCGCGCGTAGGCGAAGGCCGCCTCCCAGTGCCGGTCCAGCAGTTCGCCGACGGGATGCAGCGCGGGTGACGCCCCCGTCCACTTCTTCAGCTCCGCGCTCAGTTGTTCGTCCGTCGCGTCGAAGCGGCGCGCCGAAGGGGAATTCGACAGGCCTGCGTCATTCACGGTCTGCATTCCTTCCGGAGGCATGCGGCATAAAGTCCATACCATCGGGTAGGCGACCCCGCCGGGGAAGCGGGATCGGCTCGCACAGGGTTCGACGCATCCGAACGTCCGCGGGGGACGGCTCTTTTGGAGCGCGGGGGGTGTGGACGGGAGGCGTCTCGCGCGCACAGTGCAGAAGACATTGTCCGTGCGCCGACAAGGCACACCTTCGCACAGCCGGACCAGGAGGAACAAGAGATCACGCGGTTTCCCGCATTCCCCGCCGGTCCGGAGGTCTTGACGAAACGTCAATAAGGGATGGCGGGTTGGGGCAGCGCCGGTATCGACGCCCCTTTGGCCCCTTTCGGCGAGACTTTTCGACGAGGCTTTCGACGCGCTTTCAACAGGTTTCCGGCGGGAATGGGCCGACGCGTTTCCGTCCCCGGCCTCCGTCGGCTCCGGGCCGGTCGGCTCCAGGCCGGTCGGCTCCAGGCCGGTCGGCTCCGAGCCCGTCGGTTCCGGGCGGACCGGGCTCTGTCGGGGCGGGGCGGTCGAGCAGGTCCAGCGCCCGCTCCCATCCGAACCCGTGGCCCCCGGCGGGATCCTGGGCGGAGCCGAACCGCACGCCCATCCCGCGCAACCGCGTCAGGCTCTCCCGGTAGGCGGGATGACGGGCGAGGGTCTCGTTGACGCAGGGCAGCACGACGACGGGGACGCCGAGTCCGACGGTCTCGCACAGAGTGCCCAGCGCGAGCGTGTCGGCCACCCCCGCCGCCCACTTGTTGACGGTGTTGAAGGTGGCCGGCGCCACCACGACCGCGTCGGGATCGGGGAAGGGCCGCGGATCGCCGGGCCGCCGCCAGGCGGACCGGATGGGGCGCCCGGTTTGCGCCTCCACGGCGTCGACGTCGAAGAAGCCGTTCACGGCCGTCGGGGTGGCGATCACTCCGACCTTCCACCCCCGCCCCTGCGCGGCGGCGATCAGTTCGCCGACGTCCGCGGCGACGCCCGCGGCGCAGACGACGAGGTAGAGGAACGACTGCTGTTCGTCCTGTGCGATCACTGGCGAACCCTACTGAGACGTCGCCCCCTGTGGCTCGACGGGGGTGTTCGACGGAGGCGCTCCGGGAGGTGACGGAGGGCTGCCCGTGATGCTCGCCGTGCGCCGGGCCGGCCTCGACGCGTCCGCCGCCGACTGCTCGGCCAACCGCACCCGGCCACTCCCGGTGTCCCGGCCGTCGAGGAGCGGTCCCCCCGGTCGACCGGTTCCCGGTCGGCGTCAGCGCCCGCCCGACCTCGGCCCGACAGGCGTCAGCCCGCCCGCCGTCGGCCCGACAGGCGTCCGTGAGCCCTGCGGGCGTCATTCCGGCGGAACGGACAAGGTGATCGCGCCGACCGGGCAGGCGCGTACCGCCTCGTGGAGCATCGGGTCGCGCCCGGCGTCCTCGCGGCCGGGCAGGACGGTGCTGAAGCCGTCGTCGTCCTGGGTGAAGACGCCCGGGGCGGCGAGGGCGCACTGGCCGGCGCCGATGCAGACGTCCGTGTCGATGTGGATGTCCATGGTCCGGCCCCTCACCAGGTCACGGGGAGTTCCAGCATCCCCTGGATCGTGTCGCCGGGCTTGAACCGGGCCTCTTCGGCCGGGACGGCCAGGCGCAGTGCGGGCAGTCGGGCGAGGAGCGTGCCGAGGGCGATCTCCAGTTCGGCGCGTGCCAGGTTCTGGCCCAGGCACTGGTGGATCCCGAACCCGAAGGCCACGTGGTGGCGGGCGGAGCGGCTCCAGTCGAGGGCGTCCGGCGAGGGGAAGGCGCTCTCGTCGCGGTTGATGACGGAGGTCGCGAAGACCACGCCCTCGCCGGCCCGGATCGTCGTCCCGTCCACCTCGATGTCCTCGGTGGCCTGCCGCAGCAGTCCGTCCGCGATGGACAGCATCCGCATCAGCTCCTCGACGGCCGCCGGCAGCAGCGTCGGGTCGGCGCGCAGCTCGGCCAGCCGCTCCGGGTGCTGGAGCAGGGTGTAGACGCCGAGGGAGATCATGTTGGCGGTCGTCTCGTGTCCGGCGACCAGCAGGATCGTGGCCAGCGCGACGGCCTCCCGGCGGTCGACCGTGCCTTCGCGCACCTGCTGGTCCACCAGGGCGTCGAGGACGCCGTCGCCGGACGGGTCCTCCAGCTTGCGGTCGATCAGCGCGCCGAGGTAGGCGTCGAGGCGGTCGCGTGCGTCGCGCACCTCCTGCTGCACCCGGCTGCGCAGCAGACGCCGCGACTGCTCCTCGAAGAACTCGTGGTCGGCGTACGGCACACCGAGCAGTTCGCAGATCACCGTGGACGGAACGGGCAGCGCGAAGGCGCTCACCAGTTCCGCGGGCGGCCCCTGGGCGAGCATCGCGTCGATCCGCTCGTCGACGACGCGCTGGATGGCCGGGCGCATGGCCGTGGCGCGCTTGAGGGTGAAGTTCGCCAGCACGAGCCGGCGCTGGGCGTGGTGCTCGGGGTCGTCCACGTTGAGCAGGGCGGCCTTGCGGTCGGGCAGGGCCCGCAGCCGGGGCGAGGTCGCCGGGTAGCCGGGGCGGGTGCGGTCGGTCGACAGCCGGGAGTCGGAGAGCAGGGCGCGGGCCGCCTCGTGCCCGGTGACCAGCCAGGCGGTGCTGCCGTCGTAGAGGGTGACGCGCGCGAGGGGGCGGGAGGCGCGCAGGGGGTCGTAGGCGGCCGGGGGCCGGTAGGGGCAGGTGCGGTCCTGGGGGAAGGCCACGGGGACCGGCTCCCCGGCGGGCGCGCCGGCCGGGTCGGCGCCGGTGCGGGCGGGCATCCGGCTGTCCGTGGCGTCCGGGGCGTCCGCGGCGTCCGCGGCGGTCTCCGCGTCCGTCGTGACCTGGGTGTCCGTGGTGACCTGGGTGTCCGTCATGGTGACCTCGCAGACGAGGGGTGCGTCCTGCCGATCTTCATTAGATGCCCCGGGCACCTATAAGGCGACGCGGAGTTCGGCCAGATCGACGAATCGGGCGATAAGGCCGGAATCGTTCGCTCCGGTGTTCCGCCCGGACGGCGGATCAGGCGTTCTCGGCGGCGGCGCCGACGGACGCCCGGGGAAAAACAGTTGCCGCCGGCCGGTCGCCACCCGCACCATCCGGCCATGTCCCTCGACGAAACCCTGCCGCTGCCGATGTCCGCCGCCGTCTCCCCGGCCCCGGTCCAGCAGCAGCCCGGCGTCCCCCGGAGGCCCGGCCCCGCCGCCACGTGACGGCCGCGCTGGTCGCGGGCCTGGTCGCGGGATACGGCATCGCCGTACCCGTCGGCGCGGTCGCGACCTACCTCGTCTCCCTCACCGCCCGCACCTCCCTGCGCACCGGCGTGTGCGCCGCGCTCGGCGTCGCCGCCGCCGACGGGCTGTACGCCCTGGTCGCCACGGTCGGGGGCGCCGCCGTCGCCGCCGTGCTGCGGCCGGTGCTGACGCCCCTGCGCTGGGCCTCGGCCCTGGTGCTGCTCGTGCTGGCGGCCCGGGGCGCGGCCACAGCGGTGCGGCAGTACCGGGCGCACCGGCTCAGCACCCGTTCCGCCCCGCCCCCGCCGAGCCCGGCCCGGGCCTTCCTGAGCCTGCTCGGCATCACCCTCCTCAACCCGACGACCGTGATCTACTTCGCCGCGCTGGTCCTGGGCAACGGCGCCGACGACGCCGTACGTCCCATGCAGCAGGGCGTGTTCGTGCTGGCGGCGTTCGCCGCGTCGGCGAGCTGGCAGGTGCTGCTCGCCGCGGGCGGGGCGCTGCTGGGCCGCGCCCTGACCGGTCACCGCGGCCGGCTGGCGACGGCGCTCGTGTCGAGCGCGGTGATGACGGCGCTCGCGGTGCGCATGGTGGCGTAGGTCCGCGGCCGTACGGATGAAACGGGCGGGTACCGGTGGTGAAGCACGACGCGGGAGGACGTGTGCCCGGCCGGTGCGCGAGGAACGGATCCACGAGGAACGGACGTACGCGGAACCGATGCGGCCGGACCGGCGCGGGCCGGGCCGGCGCAGGCGACCGGCGTACGCCGGACCGCACGCACGCGGTGCCGGCGCACGCGGGACCCGCGAAGACGACGAAGGGGAAAGGAAGCCATGCCTCTCGAAGGCGAGTACGAGCCCAGCCCGGAGCAGTGGGTGCGCGACCAGGTGGAGCAGTACGAACGCTCCGGCGGCAAGGAGGGAACGACCCTGCGGGACACGGGGCTGCCCGTCATCCTCCTGACGACCCGGGGCGCGAAGAGCGGGAAGCTGCGCAAGACGCCGCTGATGCGGGTCGAGCACGACGGCCGGTACGCCCTGGTCGCCTCCCAGGGCGGCGCGCCGAAGCATCCGGTCTGGTACCACAACGTCAAGGCCGAGCCGCACGTCGAGCTCCAGGACGGGCCGCGCAAGCAGGACATGACGGCCCGTGAGGTCACCGGCGCGGAGAAGGCCGAGTGGTGGGAGCGGGCCGTCGCCGCCTATCCCCCGTACGCGGACTACCAGAAGAAGACGGACCGGGAGATCCCCGTGTTCGTCGTGGAGCCGGACCGCGCCGGCTGACCCGCACGAGGCACACCGGCCCCTCGGGGCGCGGAAGGGCCCTCCGCCAGGCGGAGGGCCCTTCCCTGTGGACCCGGCCTGCGAAGGGCCTTGCGCGCCGATCTGCCGCGCTGGGAAGAGATTCCGGCGGCGGCCGCATGAACGCGTCCGCACCGGGCAGCCGGGTGTCAGGCCCCGCCGCGCTCCCCCGTCGCGGCGGGGCTCTCCCCTGCCTCGCGGGCGAGGCGGTCGGTCACGTCGAGGAAGATCTGGTCGGCCTCGGGGACCACGCCGGCGATCGAGCGCTTGATGCGGACGGCGACCTCCTCCACCCGCTCGCTGTCCAGACCCGGCACGAGGTCGATGCGGGCGGCCACCAGGGCCGACTCCAGGCCCATCTTCATCGTGAAGAGGGCCTCCACGCTGTCGATCTCGGGCTGGGCGTCGAGCAGCGCGCGGATGCGCGAACCGGTCTCGGGGTCGGCGGCCTCGCCGATGAGCTGGTCGCGGGCCTCGCGGCCGAGCCGGTAGGCGACGAAGACGAGCAGCGCGCCGATCGCCAGCGACGCGGACGCCTCCCACACGACCTGCCCGGTGACCATGTGCAGGGCCATCCCGGCCGCGGCCAGGGTGACGCCGAGCACCGCCGTGCCGTCCTCGGCGACGACCGTGCGCAGGGCCGGGTCGCGCAGTCCCGCGACCGCGCCGCCCTGTCCGCGCACCTGGTGCAGCGCCCGCAGCAGCGAGGCGCCCTCCGCCAGGAAGGAGACGCCGAGCACGACGAGACCGGCCACGTAACCGCTCGTCTTCTCGTCCGCGCCCGACCGCAGGGCCTCGACGCCCTGGAAGAAGGAGAAGCAGCCGCCCATGACGAAGATCCCGACGGCGGCGAGCAGCGACCAGAAGAACCGCTCCTTGCCGTAGCCGAAGGGGTGCCGGCGGTCGGCGGGGCGGCGGCTGCGGCGCAGCGCGGCGAGGAGGAAGACCTCGTTCAGGCTGTCGGCCACGGAGTGCGCGGCCTCCGACAGCAGCGCGGGCGAGCCCGCGAGCAGGCCGCCGACCGCTTTCGCCGCCGCGATGATCAGGTTGGCGGCGAGGGCCACCAGGACCGTGACGCGTGTGTTGCGGTCGGCGTTCCCTTCGGCACCGCGATCGCCTTTCTCCGGGGTCGTCCGTTCGCCTGTGCGTTCGGCGTTCCGTGTTGAAGATGTCCCGCTCACGTTCGCCGACTGCCCCGGCGGGTGCGGCTCACACCGTGCCGTCGGCGGAAATCGGGGAACGCGGTGAGCAGGGAACGCACCGGCATCGGGAGGAAGCATGGGCGACGGGGACGGCGGCAACAGCGCGTACGGGCACAAGTCGTTCGACCGGTCCGCGAGCCGTTTCACGGACCGGGTCACGGCCGACGGCCGCGACGGCTGGCCGGTGGAGGCCGGCAGGTACCGGCTGGTCGTCAGCCGCGCCTGCCCGTGGGCGAGCCGGGCGGTGATCTCGCGGCGGCTCCTCGGCCTGGAGGACGCGCTGTCGATGGCGATCGCCGACCCGATCCAGGACGACCGCAGCTGGCGCTTCACCCTCGACCCGGACGGCCGTGACCCGGTGCTCGGCATCCGGTACCTGAGCGAGGCCTACGAACGGCACGAGAGCGATCCGCCGGGCGGGGTCAGCGTGCCCGCCCTGGTGGACGTGCCCAGCGGGAAGCTCGTCACCAACGACTACCAGCAGCTCACCCTCGACCTCGCCGCCGAGTGGACGGCCCTGCACCGCCCGGGCGCCCCCGATCTGTACCCCGAACAGCTGCGCGACCAGATCGACACGGTGATGGCCGGGGTGTACGAGGACGTCAACAACGGCGTGTACCGGGCGGGTTTCGCGACCGGGCAGAAGGAGTACGAGGAGGCGTGCGCGGGCGTCTTCCGGCGTCTGGAGCTGCTGGCGTCGCGGCTGACCGGTCAGCGGTACCTGGTCGGCGACACGATCACCGAGGCGGACATCCGGCTGTTCACCACTCTGGTGCGTTTCGACGCCGTCTATCACGGTCACTTCAAGTGCAACCGCTGGAAGCTGACCGAGAACCAGGTGCTGTGGGCGTACGCCCGTGATCTGTTCCAGACGCCCGGCTTCGGCGACACCGTCGACTTCGACCACATCAAGCGCCACTACTACCAGGTGCACACCGGCATCAACCCGACCCGGATCGTCCCCCTCGGGCCCGACCTGGCCGGCTGGCGCTCCCCGCACCACCGCGAGGAGCTGGGCGGCCGGCCGTTCGGCGACGGGACTCCCCCCGGGCCGGTGCGCGCCGGGGAACAGGTTCCGCAACGGGGACGGCCCTGAGGCCCCGTATCCCTCACACAAGGAGAGACCGACGTGTCCAAGAAGAGGAAACTGCCTCTCGTCTACCAGCCCGTGGGCTTCGCGCTGGGCTGGGCGAGCGGCGCCCTGGCGGGCCTCGCGTTCCGCAAGGCGTGGAAGGCGATCCGGCACGAGGACGACGCCCCCGACGCCCTGGACCGGGACCGCGGCTGGGGCGAGGTGCTGCTGGCGGCGGCGGTCCAGGGCGCGATCTTCGCGGCGGCGCGCAGCGCCGCGGACCGCACCGGCGCCAAGGCGATCGAACGGTCCACCGGCGTCTGGCCCGCCAAGGAGAAGACCGGCCGGGACTGAGCCCGGACGGCGCACGTCCGCCCGCGTCCGCGTTCGCCCGGCCCGGCGCCGCCCGGTTTTCACGCCGGGCGGCGCCGGGCCGGCTGCCGGTGACGCCCCGGACCGGGCGCCCGTTCCGCGCCCGTTCCGCGGCCGGGCCGTGCGCCGGTCCTGCCGCGGTGTGGGTCGGTCCGGCCGCGGTGTGGGTCGGTCCGGCCGCGGTCACGCCGAGGTGCCGCGTCGGCGTGACCGCGGCCGGAAGCGGGTCAGCCCTGCTTCGGCGCGGTGGAGGGTTCCAGGCGCAGGGTGAAGGAGTGGCCGGCCGGGTCGGCGTAGCCGCGCTCCTCGTGCGGGCCGGGGGCGCCCTTGGTCTCCAGCGGCCGCCCGCCGAGGCCGACGACCCGGCGTTCCACCTCGTCGAGGTCGTCGACGAGGAAGTCCAGATGGGCCTGGAGGGAGTTCTCGGGGCGGGGCCAGCTCGGCGGCGTCGCGTTCACGTCCCGTCGGAAGGCGAGCCGGATGCCGTCGGCGCCCCTGATCTCCACCCGGTTGGCGCTCCGGTCGGTCTCCTCGGCGTCGAGCAGCCCCTTGTAGAACTCGGCGAGCTTCTCGGGCTCGGCACAGTCGAGCACCACGACGCCCGCTTTCACCATTGCCATGTCGTCGTCTCCTCCGCGAGGTCGGGGCCGGGACGGGCGACTTGCGTCCCGGAACCATGCGGATACCCCCGTTCGCGTCAGCCACCGGCGACGCCCCGTCACGGGCCCGCGCGGATCGCGCGCACATCCCGCACATCCGAGGGGTTCCACCCTGGACTTCCTGGACAGGTGTCCCGCTATAGTGGACACCTGTCCAGGAACCAGGGGTCGAGGGAGAACATGAACATTCTGGCGAACGTGCTGGTCGCACTGGTGGCAGCGCTGCACCTCTACATCCTGGTGATGGAGATGTTCCTGTGGCAGAAGCCGCCGGGGATGTCCTTCCACGGCTTCGACGCCGAGCTGGCGAAGCGGACCGCGCCGATGGCCGCCAACCAGGGGCTCTACAACGGCTTCCTCGCGGCGGGGCTGGTGTGGGGGCTGGTCGCGGCCGATCCGACCGGATTCCGGGCGCAGGTCTTCTTCCTGTGCTGCGTGATCGTCGCGGGGGTGTACGGGGCGGTCACCGCGAACCGGCGGATCCTGTTCGCGCAGGCGCTGCCCGGCGCGATCGCCCTGGCCGCCGTCCTGATCGCGCAGTGATCCGCGGCGAGGCCGAGGACCCGCGGGCGGCCCGCACCCGCGCGAAGCTGCGGACGGCGCTGCTCCAGGAATGCGCCGAACGGCCCCTGGAGGAGGTCGGGGTCGCCGCGCTGGTGCGCCGGGCGGGCGTCGGACGGGCCACGTTCTACGTCCACTATCCCGATCTGGAGGCTCTCGCCGTCGACGCGTGCGCGGACGTCGTGCGCGAGCCCGTGGAGGCGCTGCACGCCTGGCGCGGACGGCCGGACCCGGTCCGCGCGCCGGGCGCGCTGGCGGAGTTCTTCGGCTCGCTGGCCCCCCACGCCGCCCTGTACCGCACCCTGCTGGCGCCGGGCGGCGGCGGTCCGCTCGGCCGGGTGCTCCACCGGGATCTGCGGGCCTACAGCCTGCGGGAACGGCAGCGGGCGGGAGCGGCGGACGCGCCCCTGGTCGCCTCGGCCGTCGCCGCGACCTTCGCCGGCGTGCTCGCCGACTGGCTGCACGGCGACCTCGGCGGCACGCCCGCCGAGATCGCGGACCAGGTCTGGCAGTTGCTGGTCGCCCTGCACGCGAGCCGCTGAGAGGGACCAACCCCGGCCGCCGCGGCGACGTACGGACGGGCCTTCCACCGTCGCGGCCGGGCGCTCAGCGGGCCGTCTGGAAGGTCCGGCGGTAGGCCTGCGGGGAGACGCCGATGGCGGTGTGCAGGTGCTGGCGCAGGGACGCGCCGGTGGCGAAGCCGACGCGGGCGGCGATCTGGTCCACGGACAGGTCGCTGGCCTCCAGCAGGTGCCGGGCGTGCGCGACGCGCTGCTGGATCAGCCAGCGGCCGGGACTCATGCCGACCTCGTCGTGGAAGCGGCGGGCGAAGGTGCGCAGGCTCATCCGCGCGTGGGCGGCGAGGTCGGCGAGGGCGAGCGGCTCGTCGAGCCGCTCCATGGCCCAGGAACGGGTGGCCGCCGTGCCGGCCGCTCCGGCCTGCGGCACGGGCTGCTCGATGTACTGCGCCTGGCCGCCGTCCCGGAAGGGCGGCACCACGCAGCGGCGGGCCACCCGGTTGGCGAGTTCGCTGCCGTGGTCCGTGCGGACGATGTGCAGGCAGACGTCGACGCCGGAGGCGGCCCCGGCGGAGGTCAGCACCCGGCCGTCGTCGACGAAGAGCACGTCGGGGTCCAGCTCGACCTGCGGGTGCATCCGGCGGAAGTCGTCCGTCATCTGCCAGTGGGTGGTGGCCCGGCGGCCGTCGAGCAGTCCGGCCGAGGCCAGGACGAACGCGGCGGTGCAGATGGAGACGATGCGCGCCTCGGGACGGATCAGGGCGAGGGCCTCGGCGACCGCGTCCGGCAGGTCGTGCGTCACCCGGTCGGCCGCGACCGGGGCGACCACCACGGTGTCGGCCGTCGCCAGCGCCTCGCGGCCGTGCTCGACGCCGATCGTGAAGTCGGCGTTGGTCCGCACCGGGCCGCCGTCGACGGTGCAGGTCACCACCTCGTAGTGGCCGTCGGCCGCGCCGAAGATGCGGGCCGGGATGCCGAGCTCGAACGGGTAGACGCCGTCGAGGGCGAGGACGACGACGCGGTGCTGGTCTGCGGAGGGCATGGCACGATCTTATCGGATGTTGGCAATCATGCCATTTCCCGGCGGGGCCGGACCGGGCAGGCTGTTCCGCATGAGCACTGAGAACACCCCGCGCACCGGCACGACCATGCGCGTCATCGGTCAGGACGTCCTCGGCGGTCCCGAGGCGCTGAAGCAGACAGAGGCGGAGCGGCCCGCGCCCCGCCCGAACGAGGTCCTGGTCCGGGTGCGCGCCGCCGGCGTCAACCCGACCGACTGGAAGCACCGCGCCACGGGCGGGTTCCTGGGCGAGCCGCCCTTCGTCCTGGGCTGGGACGTCTCCGGCACCGTGGAGGCGGTCGGCGTCGGCGTCGCCGCCTTCGCGCCCGGCGACGACGTCTTCGGCATGCTGCCCTACCCCTTCGGCCACGGCTCGCACGCCGAGTACGTCATCGCGCCGACGCGCGCCCTGTGGCACAAGCCCGAGGGCGTGGACCACGTCCAGGCGGGCGCGCTGCCGCTGGTCTCGCTGACCGCCTGGCAGGCGCTGGTGGAGACCGCCGAACTCGGTCCGGGGCAGCGGGTGCTGATCCACGCCGCGGCCGGCGGCGTCGGCCATGTCGCCGTGCAGATCGCCAAGGCGCGCGGCGCGTACGTGATCGGGACGGCCAGCGCGGGCAAGCACGACTTCCTGCGCGAGCTGGGCGTCGACGAGGCGATCGACTACCGGGAGACCGACTTCGCCGAGGCCGTGAAGGACGTCGACGTCGTCCTGGACACGCTGGGCGGCGACACCTCGGTGAAGTCGCTGGGCGTGCTGCGGCCGGGCGGCATCGTGGTGTCGATCCTGCCGGTGGGGTCGGACGAGTTCCACGAGGAGGCCGAGCGGCTCGGGGTGCGCGCGGTGCGGATGCTCGTGGACGCCGACCGGGCCGGAATGCGCGCGATCGCCGAGCTGGTCGAGACGGGCCGGCTGCGCGCCACCGTCTCGGGGACCTTCCCGCTGGCCGAGGCCGCCGAGGCGCACCGCCTCGGCGACACCGGCCGGACCACCGGCAAGCTGGTCCTCACGGTCGACTGACCGCCCGTCAGGGCCGGGAGTGTGTCCGTGCCCTGCGGCCGGACGGCTTCCCGAGGCAGGACACGGGCTCGCCGCCCGGCCGTCGACCGGTCCTCGGGAGGCGAACGGAACCGGGCCCCGGCGGTCGTCCGGCCGGCCGCCAGGAGACCCCGGCACCGGACCGGCACCGGACCGGCTGTCATGCGGCCGGCCGGCGGAAGGCGACCACCGGCTCCACGGCCGGGCGGCCGGGCGTCAGAAGACGAGGACCGGCTTGACGGTCTTGCCGCTGGTCATGTCCCGCACCGCCCGGTCGATGTCCGTGAACGCGTAGCGGCCGATCAGGCGGTCCAGCGGGAGGCGCCCGTCCTTGACCATCTGGACCAGGGCGGGAATGAAGGTCTGCGTCTCGCTGTCGCCGAGGGTGAGTCCCACGACGCGCCTGCCGCCCAGCAGCCCGTTGACGTCCAGGGCGACCTCGCTGCCGAAGGGCGGTGCGCCGACGACGACGAGGGTGCCGCGGGCGGCGAGCGCGTCGACGCCCCCGCGCAGCACGGCCGTGTTCCCCGTGGTCTCCACGACGCCGTCGGCGCCCTGCCCGCCGGTGATCTCCGCGACGGCGTCGCCCAGCGTGGCGCGGCCTGCGTCCACCGTGTGGGTGGCGCCCAACTCCTCGGCCAGTTCGAGGCGTTCGGCGATCCGGTCGACGGCGACGATCGTGGTCGCCGGAGACAGGGCGGCCGCCATGACGGCCGACAGGCCGACGGCTCCCGCGCCGAGGACGACGACGGTGTCGCCGGCCGCCGGCTTCAGCACGTTCCAGACGGCGCCGACGCCGGTCTGCACCCCGCAGCCCAGCGGCGCGATCGACGCCAGCGGGACGTCGGGGTCGACCCTGACCAGGCTGCGCTCGTCGACCAGCGCCCGCTCGGCGAAGGAGGACTGGCCGAAGAAGTGGCCGCCGAGGACCTGGCCGTCCCGGCTGACGGTGCCGGTACCGTCGGCGCGGCGGCCGCCGAGCAGGTTCAGCGGCAGCCACGCGGCACAGTAGGCGGGGTGGCCGCCCCGGCAGTCGCGGCACCGGCCGCAGGAGGTGAAGGACAGCACGACGTGGTCGCCGGGGACGACGCCGGTGACCGCGGAGCCGACCGCCTCCACCACGCCCGCGCCCTCGTGGCCGAGGACCCCGGGCAGCGGGAAGGGCAGCCCGCCGCCCGCCACGCCGAGGTCGGTGTGACACAGGCCGGCCGCGACCAGCCGGACGACCGCCTCGTGCGGCGCGGGGTCGTCGAGGACGACGTCGGACAGGGTGAAGGGCGCTCCGGCGGACTCGACGACGGCGGCGCGGGTGGTGAGGGGCATCGGTGCGACTCCCTTGTCGGGGGCGGGGGTTCGGGCGGCGGCGGTCAGTCGAGCGAGACGACGACGGACTTGACCCTGGTGTACGCGGCGAGCGCCTCGGGTCCGTACTCGCGGCCGAAGCCGGAGTCCTTGACGCCGCCGAACGGGACGGCGGGGTCGAGCATCGCCCAGTCGTTGACCCAGACGATGCCCGCCTGGAGGCGTGCGGCGACGCGGTGGGCGCGGGCCAGGTTGCCGGTCTGGACGCCCGAAGCGAGCCCGTAGGGCGTGGAGTTGGCGAGCGTGATCGCCTCGTCCTCGTCGTCGAAGGGCTGGACGGTGAGGACGGGGCCGAAGATCTCCTCCTGCACGACGCGGGAGTCGGGGGCGACGTCGGCGATCACGGTGGGCTTGTAGTAGTAGCCGCCGTCGAGTTCGAGCCTTTCGCCGCCGCAGACGATGCGGGCGCCCTCCTCGCGGGCGAGGTCGACGTACTCCTCCACCTTGCGCAGGTGGCGCTCCCCCGCCATCGGGCCGACGACGGTCTCCGGCAGCCGGGGATCGCCGACCGGCACGCCGGGGACGGCCTCGGCGAGGATGTTCAGCAGGGTGCTGTAGACGGGGTGGGCGACCAGCAGCCGCGGGCCGCCCATGCAGAACTGCCCGGTGTTGAAGACGAAGCCCTTGATGACCGCGCCCACGGCTTTCTCCAGGTCGGCGTCCTCGAACACGAGGTGGGCCGCGTTTCCGCCGAGTTCCATGGTGACCGGCTTGAGGTTCGCGCCCGCGACGCTCGCCGCGTGCCGGCCGACGGCCGTGGAGCCGGTGAAGGCGATCTTGTCGACGCCGGGGTGGCGCAGCAGGGCCTCGCCGGCCACCGGGCCCGTGCCGGTGACGACGTTGACCACGCCGTCGGGGACGCCGGCCCGCTGGAGCAGTCCCGCCATGTACAGGGCGCTGAGCGGGGTCTCGTCGGCGGGCTTGTGGACGACCGTGTTGCCGGCGGCGAGGGCCGGGGCGATCTTGGATCCGGCCAGGATCAGCGGGAAGTTGAAGGGGGTGATCGCCGCGACGACGCCGATCGGCTCCCGCCGGGTGTAGGCGAGGGCGTTCATGGGGGTGTCACGGTGTGCGCCGTCCAGGGCGAAGGCGAGGCCGGCGAAGTACTCGTAGTCGTCGGCCGCGTTGGTGACGTCGACGGCGTGCGCCAGGGTGATGGGCTTGCCGACGTCGAGGCTCTCCAGCCGGGCGATGTCGTCGGCCTCCTCGCGGATCAGCCGGGCCACGCGCAGCAGTACGCGGCCGCGCTCACGGCCGCTGAGTCCGGACCAGTGCCCGGCGTCGAAGGCCTCGCGGGCGGCCTGTACGGCGGCGTCCACGTCCGCGGCGCCCGCCTGCGCGACGGTGGTGAGGACCGTGCCCCGGGACGGGTCGACCACGTCGGTGCGCGCCCCGTCCGCGGCCTCTCGCCACTGGCCCCCGACGAACAGCCGGCCGGGATCGATCTCGAAGGCGGTCATGGACGCTCCTCAGCATCGTCGCCAAGATTTCAAATAACAGGTTTCCTGTTGGTCCGCAGTCTCATTACGGACAGGTTTCCTGTCAATGGTCTACGCTTCGGTCCATGGTCGGACCCCGGACACCACAGGCGGCGGCGCCCCCTTCCGCGCCGCACAGGACACCCCCGTCCCTGCTCTACATGGTCAAGCAGGTGGAGCTGGTCGTCCGGTCCCACCTGGACGAACTGGTCAGGCCGTCCGGGATCACGGCGTTGCAGTACACGGCGCTCACCGTGCTGGAACGGCACGACGGGCTGTCCGCCGCCCAGCTCGCCCGGGACTCCTTCGTCACCGCCCAGTCCATCGCCGATCTGGTGCGCTCCCTGGAGGGGCGCGGCCTGGTCCGCCGCGAGCGCAATCCGGGCAACCGACGCGAACTGCTGATCCTGCTCACCGAGGAGGGGCGCGCCCTGCTGGAGCGGCACGCCGGCCCGGTGCGGGAGCTGGAGGAGCGGATGGTCCGGGATCTCACGGGCCGCCAGGCGGAGCAGTTGCGCGCGGCTCTCTCCAAGGCGTGGCACGCCCTGTCGTAACGCTTTGTCCCCCCTTCGCTCACGACGCGAAAAAACTCGGCAAGAGTGGGTTGCATTTCGAAGACATATGTCAATCGAACATGCTGGAATTCACTCCATCGGGGGTAACTTGCTGAGGCGGGGAACTGCTGTGCGCTCCCCGGCCGTTGGAGGCTCCCGACCGGTGGAGCGGGTTGGAGGCGATGTCGTCGTGCAGCTGGAACCCGCGGCGGAGTCCCCGCATCTGCGCATCCGCAGGGACCGGGGATACACGGTGCTGGAGTTCCGCGGCGAGATCGACCTCGTCGCGGCGACGGAGATCGGCCCGCTGCTCGACGAGGCCACCGCCGGCCCCGCGCCGCGGATCGTCCTCGACCTCACCCGGATCGAGTTCTTCGACTGCTCCGGGCTGCGCCTGCTGTACCGGGCGCGCGGCCGGGTCCTCGACCACGACGGCCGTCTGCACCTCGTCTGCGCGCACCCGCTCACGCTGCGGATCCTGCGGGCCACCGGGCTGTCCCGGCTGCTGCCGCCCGCGACGACGCTCGACGCGGCCCTGGAGCGGCCGGGCGCCGCCTCGGGCACGTTATGACGGCGCTCCGAAGCTCCGCCCGCCGGGCCCGGCTCTCCACCCGGCCCTCGCGCGCCTCCGCCTGCCTCTCCTCCCGCTGCCCTCCCCTCCCTCCCCCTCCCCCTCCGCTCCTGCCGCTCCCGTCGCCCCACTCCCCTACTGACCGCGCGCCGCGTCGAACAGGGCGCTGACGGACTCGCCGTTGTGGATGCGGCGCACCGCCTCCGCCAGAGCGGGGGCGATGGACAGGATCCGCAGCTTGTCCGTGTGCTCCTCGACGGGGACCGGCACGGTGTTGGTGCACACGATCTCCAGCACGTCCGGCTGCTCGCTGAGCCGCTTGAGCGCACCGCCGGCGAACAGCCCGTGCGTGCACGCCACCCGTATCGAGCGGGGCTCGGACTCCCTCAGCCGGTCCAGCAGCTCCAGGACCGTGCTGCCCTTGGCGATCTCGTCGTCCAGGACGATGACGTCCCGCCCGGCGATCTCGCCGATCACGGCGCTGATGCTGACCCGGTCGTCGGCGTAGCGCTGTTTGGCGCCCGCCGCCACCTGGGCGCCGATCATCCGGGCGAAGGCGGCGGCCTCCTTGGCGTTGCCCAGGTCGGGTGAGACGACGGTGGTGCGGGAGAGGTCGTAGCGGCGGAAGTGCGCGGCCAGCTCCCGGTGGGCGTGCAGATGGTCCACCGGCATCGAGAAGAAGCCGTGCACCTGCGGCGAGTGCAGCGTCATGGTGAGGACGCGATGGACGCCCGCCGCCGCCATCAGGTCGGCGACCAGCCGTCCGCCCAGCGAGATGCGGGGGGCGTCCTTCTTGTCGGAGCGCGCGTAGGAATAGTGCGGCATGACGACGGTGATCCGGCCGGCCGACGCCCCGCGGGCCGCGTCGCACATCAGCAGCAGCTCCACGAGGTGCTCCTGAACGGGCCGGACCAGGGGCTGCACGAGGAAGACGTCCCGTTCCCGGCAGTTGGCCTGGAGCTGGACCTCCAGGCAGTCGTTGGCGAACCTGCTGAGGCGGGTGGGGCTCAGGGGCACGCCCAGGTGGGCGCAGACCTCGGCCGCCAGTTCGGGGTGGGCGCTGCCGCTGAACACGGAGATGTCTCGCACGGTCGGCTCCTCGCTGATCACGTCCGGCCGGGGGCGGGACCTCTCATGCTACGGACCGCGTCCGATTTGCCCACCCGCGGGAACTCCGGGAGGCTCCCCGCGCCCTCCCGCCCCGGCCCACGTCCTCCCCGCCCGGCCGCCCGGCCCTCCGCGGCCGACCGGCGGGCGCCGCCGGGTGACGCGCGCCGCGCCGCCGTGTCACAGCGCCTCAACAAGGCGGCCTGACACGGGCATTGGCGGGAATCCGGTCAGGAGGAAGAGAGGACCGTCCGCATGACGACTTCGATCGAGCCCACCAGGGAGACCGAGCCCACCCGGCGTCCGCGCGGCCGTATGCCCGGCTGGGCCAAGGCGCTCACCGCCGTCGTGGTCGTGCTCGTCGTGATGTTCGCGGGGATCCGGCTGAGCCTGCTGCCGGGGCTGCGCGACTTCTTCGGCACCGAGACCCACGACCGCTCGGGCCCCACCCTGCTCCAGTCCATCCAGGACATGAGCCGCTACAACGCCGCGTCCGGCAACTTCCAGGTCGTCGTGGACCTGGAGAAGGACGCCAAGTACCTGCCCGACGCGATCCGCGGCACCCGCACCCTGTACGTCGGGGCGGGCACCGTCGACGCCTACGTCGACCTCGGGAAGGTCGGCGACAAGGACGTGACGGTCGACGGCGACCGCACCTCCGCCACCCTCCGGCTGCCGCACGCCCGGCTAGGCAAGCCGGCCCTCGACCCCGACCGCTCCTACGCCGTGTCCAAGCAGCGCGGTCTGCTCGACCGCCTCGGAGACCTCTTCTCCGACAACCCGGGCGGCGAGCAGGCCGTGCAGAAACTGGCGGTCAGGCACATCGGGGACGCGGCGAAGGACAGCGAGCTGACCGCGCGCGCCGAGTCGAACACCACCGGCATGCTCCAGGGGCTGCTGCGCTCCCTCGGCTTCAAGGAGGTGAAGGTGTCCTACGGCTCCTGACGCCCGGACCGCGGCGGGGCGCCGGCGGGCGCGGCCGGGGCCCGTCCGTCCGCATCCCCGGACCGTTCGGGGGTAATCGCCCTACGACTTTCGCAAGTTGAAGACTGGAGGACCGCATGGCCCGTGCAGCGCTACGTCCGCTCGCCGCGTTCCGTCTGCGCACCGCCAAGCCCGCCGCGGGCGGGTCCGGGCCCGGCAGGGCCGACACGGCCGGGCGGGCGCCCACGGGCCGCGGGGCCTGGCGGGCGCGGAAGGCCGCGCGGGCCGAGAAGGCCGGGGAACGGGAGCCCGCGCGCACCGGGCACCGGCCCCTGCCGTTCCCGCTCCGGCTGCTCGCGATGCTGGTGGCCTTCGCCTTCATGGTGGCGTTCGCCGTCGTCCTCGCCCGGATCACCCTGGAGCCCTCGCCCGCGTCGACGGCGCTGGTGCACTCCAACCTGCGTCCCGGCGACTCGCTGCGGGCCTATCTGGACCAGCCGGCGCTGCGCGACGCGGTGAAGCAGATCGGCGGGAACGTGCTGCTCGGCGTGCCTTTCGGGGTGCTGGTGCCGGTCGTCGCGCCCCGGGCGCGCGGGCTGGTGCGCGTGCTGCTGCTGACCGCCGCCGTCATGCTGCTCGTCGAGTTCGCCCAGGGCGCGCTGGTGACCGGCCGCGCCTTCGACATCGACGACGTCATCCTCAACACCACGGGCGCGCTGATCGGCTACCTGCTCCTGGGGCGCCGGGTGAGCCGCGCGGTGCACGCGCGCAGGCAGCGCGCCTGAGCGCGGCCCGGGAGGACGGCGGCGAGGGCGCTCGGGGCGGCGCCGGGCCGGCCGCTCAGTGCGGTTGCCAGGTGTACCGGTCGCCGCCCACCCAGCGGACGTCGTCCGGGTCGTCCAGGTCGTGGACCGTGATGCCGTAGGCGGCGGCGATCTCGAGGACGTCGGTCACGTCCCTCGCCTCGCCGACCACCTCTCCGTCGATCTCCACGATGCGGAACGGCGCGGGGCCCGGCTGCACCCCGAGCACCATGATCCGCGGCCGGGAGATGCGGAAGCCTGCGATTTCGGTCATGACATAGAGGGTAGAGCGGAACCGCTCGGGATGAATCACTGTAATTTCACCCATTCCGATTCCCCGGAGCGCGGTCGGCGCCGCTCGTCGTGCGGCCGGGAGCCGGGTGGGGAACTCTGGAGCCAGGAGGTGGCGATGGATCCCGTCGAGGCGCTGGACCGGATCGCCTTCCTGCTGGAACGGTCCCTGGCCCCGACCTACCGCGTACGGGCCTTCCGGACCGCGGCGCGGGTGCTCGCCGAGCTGCCCCCGGCGGAGGTCGAGCAGCGGGCGGCGGCCGGGACGCTGGAGTCGCTGAAGGGCGTGGGCCCCAAGACGGCGCAGGCGGCACGCGAGGCGCTGGCCGGCCGGACACCGTCCTACCTGGAGAAACTGCGGGAGGAGGCGGGCGGTCCGCTGACCGACGGCGCGGGCTCGCGGCTGCGGGCCCTGCTGCGCGGCGACTGCCATCTGCACTCCGACTGGTCCGACGGCGGGAGTCCCATCGAGGAGATGGGGCGCGCGGCCGCGGCGCTCGGCCACGAGTGGGCCGTGCTCACCGATCACTCGCCGCGCCTGACGGTGGCGAGCGGGCTGTCCCCCGAGCGGCTGCGCCGCCAGCTGGACGTGGTCGAGGAGCTGAACGCCGGCTGGGCGCCCTTCCGGCTGCTGACCGGCATCGAGTGCGACATCCTCGACGACGGGTCGCTGGACCAGGAGCCCGAGCTGCTGGAACGGCTCGACGTGGTCGTGGTGTCCGTGCACTCCAAGCTGCGGATGGAGTCGCGGGCGATGACGCGGCGCATGGTGAACGCCGTGCGCGACCCGCACGCCGACGTCCTCGGCCACTGCACCGGCCGGCTGGTGACCGGACGCGGACGGCCCGAGTCGGAGTTCGACGCGGACGAGGTGTTCGCGGCGTGCGCCGCGTCGGGCACCGCCGTGGAGATCAACAGCCGGCCCGAGCGGCTCGACCCGCCGCGCCGGCTGCTGCGCCGGGCCGTCGAGGCGGGCACGCTCTTCTCCATCGACACGGACGCCCACGCGCCCGGCCAGCTGGACTGGCAGATCCTGGGCTGTGCGCGGGCCGAGGAGTGCGAGGTGCCCGAGGAGCGGATCGTGAACGCCTGGCCGGCGGACGACCTGCTGGCCTGGACGCGGGAGGGCCGGACGCCGGCGGGCGTGACCGGCCCGTGAGGTGGTACCCGGCGGAATCGCTCAGAGGTACGCGCGCGTACCCGGGAACGGAGAGAGGACTCAGATGACACGCGCCGCCGTGTTCGACGTCGACGGCACCCTCGTCGACACCAACCACCTGCATGTCGTCACCTGGTGGGAGGCCTTCCGGCAGGCGGGCCACCGGGTGCCGATGCACGCCGTGCACCGGGCCGTCGGGCTCGGGTCCGACGACCTGGTCGCGCACCTGCTCGGCGACGACCGGGACAAGGACGAGGACGCCGCGCTCAGCGACGCCCACACGGTCCTCTACGCGCAGTACTTCGACCGGCTGCCCGCCCTGCGGGACGCCGGGTCGCTGCTGCGCCGGCTGCACGAGGACGGCTGGACGGTCGTGCTCGCCACCTCCGCGAGCGGGCCCGAGCTGTCGGCCCTGCGCGCCGCCATCGACGCCGACGACGTCATCGCCGCGACGGCCGGCGCGGACGACGTGGAGGAGGGCAAGCCCGCGCCGGAACCGGTGCGGCACGCGCTGGAGCTGGTCGGCGCCCCTGCCGAGCGGGCCGTGTTCGTCGGCGACACCGTGTGGGACATGCGGGCCGGCCGCCGGGCCGGGGTGCGCTGCGTGGGGCTGCTCAGCGGGGGCATCCCGCGGACCGACCTGGTGGAGGCGGGCGCGGAGGCGGTCTACGACGACCCGGCCGACCTCCTGGCCTCCCTGTCGTCGAGCCCGCTGGCGTGAGGTGACGGAGGTCACCCCATGACGCGGCGAACGGGGGAACACGCAAAGGTAGTTACCCGTTGAACCAACCGTGGGTGTGGACGGGACAGTGTCCCCGGGCCTCACCTTCTGCCCACAGGGACGATCGTCCGGCTGAAGCCCTGTGGAGCGTCTCGCCGAGAGGCGACCGCCGTCCGCACCCACGCACAGACCGCCCCGACCGTGATTCCCCCGTCCGGTCGGGGCTTCCCTCTGTCCGGCCGCGCCCGCCGCTCGCGGCCGGACCGGCCGGTCGCGGCGCGCACTTGACCTCGAGCGCACTCCAATTCGTAGCGTCGTCGACATGAGCACTGCACAGCACAAGATCGGTTCCGGATTCGACGCCCACAGCACCGCCGACGACGTCCTCGCCGGCATCGACCTCGGCGGACAGCTCGCGATCGTCACCGGCGGCTACTCCGGGCTCGGGCTGGAGACCACCCGCTCGCTGACCAGGGCCGGCGCGCACGTCGTCGTCCCCGCCCGCCGCCCGGACGCCGCGCGCGAGGCCGCCGCGGGACTCGACCGCGTCGAGGTGGACGAGCTGGACCTCGCCGACCTGGACAGCGTGCGCGGCTTCGCCGACCGCTTCCTCGCCTCCGGCCGCACCGTCGACCTGTTCATCGGCAACGCCGGCGTCATGGCCTGCCCCGAGACCCGCGTCGGCCCCGGCTGGGAGGCCCAGTTCGCCACCAACCACCTCGGCCACTACGCCCTCGTCAACCGGCTGTGGCCGGCGATCGAGCCCGGCGGGGCGCGCGTGGTCTCGGTGTCCTCACGCGGCCACCACTTCTCCGGCATGCGCTGGGACGACGTCCACTGGCAGCGCGGCTACGACAAGTGGGAGGCGTACGGCCAGGCCAAGACCGCCAACGCGCTCTTCGCCCTCCACCTCGACCGGCTCGGCCGGGACCGCGGCGTGCGGGCCTTCTCGCTGCACCCCGGCGGGATCATCACGCCGCTCCAGCGCCACCTGCCCAAGGAGGAGATGGTGGAGCGCGGCTGGATCGACGAGGACGGCAACGTGATCAGCCAGCCCGGATTCAAGAGCCCCGAGCAGGGCGCGGCCACCCAGGTCTGGGCGGCGACCTCGCCGCAGCTCGCGGGCATGGGCGGCCTCTACCTGGAGGACTGCGACGTCGCCGAGCCCGCCGTCGACGGAGACGTCCGCTCGGGCGTCAGGGACTGGGCGACGGACCCCGGGCAGGCCGCGCGGCTGTGGGAGCTGTCCGCCGAACTGACGGGCGTGAACGCCTTCCCCGCCCAGCCCTCCCGGGCATAGCCCGCCCCGCTCCCCCGCCGCGCGCTCACGTCGCCCGTGCTCGCGGCGCGCCCGGCGGGCGTCGATCGCCCCGGGGGTCGTGCGCCGGGGACGGCGGCCGCGTGCGCCGGTGCGGGCCGGGTACTCGGTCGGCTCCCCCAGGACCCCGAGAGGAGCCGATGGTGAGCAGCGCAACGGGCAGCAGGATCGTGGTCACGGGCGCCACCGGCAACGTCGGCACGAGTGTGGTGCGGCGTCTGGCGGAGGATCCGGACGTCGCCTCCGTCCACGGGCTGGCGCGGCGGATCCCGGACCGGCCGCCGTCCGGATCCGAGTGGACGGCCGTCGACCTGGCCTCGCAGCGGCAGGATCTCGCGGCGGTGTTCCGGGGCGCCGACGCCGTGGTGCATCTGGCGTGGGCGTTCCAGCCCACGCACGACCCGGCGACGACCTGGCGCACGAACGTCCTCGGCAGCCTGCGCGTCTTCGACGCGGTGGCCGCCGCACGGGTGCCCGTCCTGGTCCACGCGTCGTCGGTGGGCGCCTACTCGCCGGGCCCGAAGGACCGGCCGGTGGACGAGTCCTGGCCCACGCACGGCTGGCCGGACGCCGCGTACTGCCGGGAGAAGGCCTATCTGGAACGCGTGCTGGACGCCTTCGAGCGCGACCGGCCGCAGACGCGCGTGGTGCGGATGCGGCCGGCGTTCCTGTTCAAGCGGGAGTCGGCGAGCGAACAGCGGCGCATCTTCGGCGGCAGGTTCCTGCCCGGCCCGCTCGCCCGGCCCGAACTGCTGCCCTTCCTGCCGGACGTCGCCGGTCTGCGCATGCAGGCGCTGCACACCGACGACGCCGCCGAGGCCTTCCGCCTGGCCCTGCGCACCGAGGTGCGCGGAGCGTTCAACCTGGCCGCGGAGCCGGCCGTGGACGTGCGGCTGCTCGGTGAGATGTTCGGCGCCCGGCCGGTGCGGCTGCCCCGCACGGCGGCGCGCACGGCGCTCGCCGCGGCCTGGAACCTGCGCCTCGTGCCCGCCTCGCCCCACCTCTTCGACGCCGTCCTGCGGCTGCCCCTGATGGACTGCACCCGGGCCCGCGTGGAACTCGGCTGGCGCCCCGAGCACACGGCCCCCGAGGTGCTGGAGGAGTTCCTCCTCGGGCTGCGCGAGGGAGCGGGCGCGCCCACGGCCCCCCTCCACGGCCGCAAGGCGAGCTGACCGCGAGCACGGCGGCGGGCCGGCGCACCGCGATGGCAGCCGTGTCCGGCCCGCACCCTCGGGCTCGGGGCTCCCGGGCTCGGGGCTCCCGCCGGGGCCGCCCGTGTGCGGCCGCGGGCGTCAGGCGTCCTGGGCCGCCCGCGCGTTCCTGCGCCGGCGTTGCGGTTCCACCGTGTACGTCGGGTCCTCGGCCGAGGCGACGCCCGCCGCGAAGACGCCGAAGCGGGTGCAGGCGAAGCCGGCGAGGAGGGCCAGGAGGTCGGCTTGAACACGCGGAGCATGTTCGCGAAGCGGGCTGGCCGGCCCAGGTCGTGGACCAGGGCGGCGGCCGAGAGGGAGACGGCGGTCAGCGAGGACGCCTTCAGGGCGGTCGCGGTGGTGGTCCGGCCGGGTGGTGAGCTGACGCAGGACGGGCCAGGAGCGGGCCCGGTCGGCCATGCCCATGATGGCTGCTCGGGGGTCAGGCGGTGGGCTCTTCGGGCTCGGGGCTGTCCGACCGGCCGTCGCCCGCGTGGGGGGCGCCCCGCGGGCCCGTCCCGGCCTCGTCGGTGTCGGGGACGTCCTGGGCGGCCCCCTGGTCCTTCCCGGACTCCTCGGACTGCTCGGGCTGCTCGGGCTCGGCGACGTCCCACCGGTCGTCGCCCCCGTCGGCCTGCTGGTCCGGCAGGTCGCGCGGTACCGGGGCGCCGTTCCCGCCGGGGCCCTGGAGTCGCTGTTCCGCCACGACGTCCTCCTCTCGCGGTCGCACCGCGCCGGACGCGGGCGACGTCACCGGACGACGTTCGTCCGGGCGACTCGCGAGTACCTCCCGCACGCGCGCCGAAACGCCGTACGCCGGGCCGCACCCCTGCGCCGGGCGCGGTCCGGCCGTCCGGAGGCCGGTTCAGCGGGGGGCGCGGTCCTCCAGGACCGTGCGCCAGGCGGGCGCCGGGCCCGCGGGGGCGGGCTCGGGACGCCGGCCGCCGCGGCCGAAGAAGTCGGCGAGCGGCAGGATCGCCGCCCCCACGGTGACCGCGTCCGGGCCGAGCCGGCCCAGTTCGACGGTGACCTTCTGGGCGGGGTGGCGCAGCGCGTACGCGGTGGCGTGGCGGCGCACGGCGGGCAGGAAGCGGGCGCCCAGTTGCAGGCCGGCCCAGCCGCCGATGAGGATGCGCTCCGGCTGGAAGAGGTTGATCAGGTCGGAGAGACCCGCGCCCAGGTACTCGGCGGTCTCCTCCAGGACCGCGAGCGCGACGGGGTCCGCCGTCCGGCCCGCGCCGAGGGCGCCCGCGCCGTCGTCGACACCGGGTCCGCCGGGCGCCGCTCCGGCACCGGCCGCTCCGCCGCCTTCTGCCCCTCCGTCGTGTTCTGCCCCACCGTCGTGTTCTGCCCCGCCGTCGTGGCCGGTCCCGTCGCCGTCCGGTGCGGGCGGGGGGTAGGCGGCGGTGAGCATCGCGGTCAGCGCGGTCTCCTCGTCGACGCCCTCGGGGGGCCGGCCGCCCTGCTCGCGCCAGCGCTCCAGCAGCGCTTCCGCGCCCGCGTACGCCTCCAGACAGCCCAGGGCCCCGCAGCGGCAGCGGCGGCCCCGCACCCGTACCGTCAGATGGCCCCACTCGACCGCCCGGCCGTGCTCCACCTCCGGGGTGACCAGACAGGCGCCGACGCCGGAGCCGAAGAGGACGACGACCGCGCTGTGCGCGCCGCGGCCGCCGCCGAACCACATCTCGGCCTGGCCCAGCGTCTTGGCGCCGTTGTCGATGAAGTACGGCACGCTCTCCGGCAGCAGGGCGCTCTCGCGCAGCAGCGCCTCCAGCGGGACCGCGTCCCAGCCGATGGTCTGGCCGTGCACGACGGCGCCGCGCTCGGGGGTGTGCTCGACGATGCCCGGGACGCCGACGCCGATCCCGAGAAGCTGCTCGGCGGCGACCCCGGCGCTCGCGAGCACCTCGGCGACGCCGTCGCGGACATGGCCGACGATCCCGTCGACCTCGTACCGGCTCTGCTCCAACGGCCTTTCGGCGCGGGCGAGTTCGGTGAGCGTGAGGTCGAACAGCTCGATGCGCACCCTGGTCTCGCCGACGTCCACGCCGATCATGTGGCCGCTGCCGGGGGCCACCCGCAGCAGGATGCGGGGACGGCCGCCGTCGGAGTCGACGCTGCCGGCCTCCTCCACCAGTCCGTCGGCGATCAGGTCGGCGACGACGTTGCTGATCGATCCGGAGCTGAGACCGGTGGCCGGCCCCAGCTCGAATCGGCTGAGGGGCCCGTCGAAGTAGAGCCGTTGCAGTACGGCCGTACGGTTGGCCCGCCTCAGGTCGCGTACCGTGCGCCCGTTCCGCCCCGTCATGTCGCTCCCCTCCGAGCCCTGCCCGACCTGCAACATACCTCCGCGGAAGGGTGTGCGCGACATTCTCCAACCCTTAGTTCAGGCTGTGAGCTAAGAGAGATCCGCATCGGCGATCCCGCCCGGTGCCGCGAGCGGCTCCGGGGACCGGATGGCCGCCCACGCCCGGGACGGCATGGCGCGCTCGTCGAAATCCACTGGCTTCCCCCCGCTTCAACTATCTACCCTAGGTTGAAACCTAGGGGCCCTAGGTTATCTGTGCGGGCGACCTGGATCGCCCAGACCGCCCTCGTCAGGAGAGACTGCCATGAAGCCACTCGACGAACGTGCCATCCGCCGTTCCTTCGTCAACTGTTCCAAGGGGGAGGCCGCGCGGATGGCCGTCCCGCGCGATCTCGACCGGATGCCCTGGGACGACCTGGACTTCCTCGGCTGGCGTGATCCCGGCGCGCCCGACCGCAGCTGTCTCGTCGTCGAGCGGGACGGCGCTCTCGTGGGCGTCGCCCTGCGCTTCCCGTCCGCGCGGCGCACGCTCACGCACCGCAGCATGTGCTCGCTCTGCCTGACCACCCACCCCGGCGGCGGGGTCTCGCTGATGACCGCGCGCAAGGCGGGCGCCGCGGGCCGGGAGGGCAACTCGGTGGGGCTGTACATGTGCACCGATCTCGCGTGTTCCCTCTATCTGCGCGGCCGGAAGCCGCTGGAGCCGGGAGCCCGCTTCGAGGAGAGCCTGACGCTGGAGGAGCAGATCGCCCGCACGACGGACAACCTGTCCGCCTTCGTGGACAGGCTGTACGCCTGACCGGCCCTTCGGCGGCGGCCCGGCCCCGGCGGCCGTACGGGGCATCGCGACCCGTGGCGGGCGGTCGCGGGACGGAAGAGACGTTCGAGGCCGCCGTGGAAGGGGAACGGGTCTGGGGATGCAAGAAGTACGTCAGCGTGCGGCGCCGCTCGTGCGGCTGGTGCGGCGCCATCGGGAACCCGTCGTCCTCCAGGCTCTGCGGTCGGCCGCCGCGGCCTCGCTCGCCTATGTCGTCGCGCTGCGCCTGAGCCCCGAGGCGCTGCCGCTCACCGCGCCGCTGACGGCGCTGCTGGTCGTCCAGGTCACCCTGTACGCGACCCTCACCAACGGCGTCCGCCGGGTCACCGCGGTGGTCGCCGGCGTCGTCGTGGCCATCGTCTTCAGCCTGCTGGTCGGCCTGACCTGGTGGAGCCTCGGCCTGCTGATCGTGGCCTCGCTGGGGGTGGGGCACCTGGTGCGGGTCGACGAGTACGTCCCGGAGGTGGCGATCAGCGCCATGCTGGTGCTGGGCGTCACCACCGTCGGGGACACGGCGTGGGCGCGGGTGGTGGAGACGCTGATCGGCGCGGGCGTCGGGCTCGGCTGCAATCTGCTGCTGCCGCCGCCGGTGTGGGTGGAGGAGGCCGGCGAGTCGATCGAGGGGCTGGCCAGGCGGCTGCGGCAGCTGATGCTGCGCATCGGCGAGGAGGCCGCGGGCCGCACCCCGGCCGAACAGGCGGCGGCGCGGCTGCACGAGGCCCGGCGGCTGGACCACGACATCGTCGAGGTCGACGCGGCCCTGCGGCAGGCCGAGGAGAGCCTCAGGCTCAATCCCCGCGTCCGGGAGGGGCTGCTGCACCGCGTGGTGCTGCGCACCGGCCTGGACACGCTGGAGATCTGCACGGTCGTGCTGCGGGTGCTCGCCCGGTCCCTCACCGACCTCGCCAAGGAGCGCGAGCCGCACCCGCTGTTCCCGCCCGCGACCGGCGAGGTCGTCGAGCAGGTGCTGTCCGAGATGGCCGACGCGGTGGTCAGCTTCGCGGTGCTGGTGACCACGCACGTCAGCCTGAACGCGGACGCCGCCGAGGCCCGGCTCACCGCCGAGCTGCGGCAGGCCGCCACCACCCGCGACAAGCTGGCCCAGCTGCTGCTGGAGCAGCTCCAGCACGACGCCCGCCAGTGGCAGCTGCACGGCGCGGTGCTGACCGAGGTCAACCGCATCCTCGACGAACTGGACACCGAGCACCGGTCCCAGCGGCTGCTGGAGGAACTGGACCGCAACAGCC
The DNA here is from genome assembly GCF_036226605.1 of Streptomyces sp. NBC_00704. Lineage (NCBI taxonomy): Bacteria > Bacillati > Actinomycetota > Actinomycetes > Kitasatosporales > Streptomycetaceae > Streptomyces > Streptomyces sp. NBC_00704. Next base: position 7,173,544 of record NZ_CP109000.1, on the reverse strand, counting down.
GGGAGCAGCGTGAGCGCCGGCCGTGGCTGTACCGGCTCAGGAGGCGGCTGCGGGCGCCGGGCCGGCTGCGCCGGAAGCGGTCCGAGGCCGGCCGCCGCGCCGAGTGACGCGGCGGCCGCTTTTGCGCGCACCGGCCGGTCCGGGTCAAGGTGGCTGTCACGGCGGAGGCGTACGACGACCTGAGGTGCGGGCATGGACAGTGGGACGGGCACGGCACGGCGGGAGTCCCCCGGCCCGCCGGGAGACGGGCGGCGGCGGCAACGCTGGACGAGGCGCCGTCTCGTCGGCGCCCTCGGCGCGATCGGCGGCGCCGCCGCGGCGTCGGCACTGGCCGGGTGCGGCGGCGACGGGGGCGGCGGTCCGGCCGCCTCCGAGGAGGCGCGGCGGGGCGCGCCGCCCTCGCAGCCGTCGTCGTCCGCCGCCCCGCGGGCCTCGTCCGACCCCTCGCCGGGTCCGTCCGGGGTCCGTCCGCTGTACCTGGGCACGTACACCTCCACGGCGGGCGGCGGGAAGGGCATCGGCGTCGCCGCGTACGACGGCGCGTCGGGGCGGATCACAGGGAAGGGCACGATCACCGGAGTGCCGGACCCGTCCTACCTGGCGGTGCATCCGGACGGCGCGACCCTGTACGCGGCGGACGAACGCGAGCGGGGCGCGGTGACCGCGGTGCGGCTGTCGGACGGGAAGGTGCTGGGCAGCCGGGCCACCGGCGGGGCCGCCACCTGCCATCTGTCGGTCCATCCCGGCGGGCGGTGGCTGCTGAGCGCGGACTTCGGCTCGGGCACCGTGGCCGTGCACCCGATCGACGCCTCGGGGGCCGTCGGCGAGCGCGCCGACCTGGTCCGGCACAGCCGTCCGGCGCCCCGGCCGGGCCAGCGGGGGCCGCACGCCCACCAGTTCGTCACCGCTCCGGACGGCCGGCACGTCCTGGCCGTCGACTTCGGCACGGACACCGTGTACAGCTACCGGCTGGACGACAGGACGGGCGTCCTCACCGAGGTCGCCCAGGCGCACACCCGGACGGGCGCCGGTCCGCGTCACCTCACGTTCCATCCCGGCGGCCGGCACGCCTACCTGGCGAACGAGGCCGACGACACGGTCGCGGTGTGCGCGTACGAGCCGTCGAGCGGGCGGCTGACGGTCGGGCGGCCGCAGTCCACCGGGGCGAAGGCGGGCGTCAACTACCCGGCGCAGCTGGCGGTCACGCCGGACGGGGCGTTCGCCTTCCTCGCCAACCGCGGCGACAACACCGTCGCGCGCTACGCGGTGGAGGCGGCCGGCGGCCGGCTGCGGCTGCTCGGCACCACGCCGGTGGCGGGCGACTTCCCGCGGCAGATCGCCCTGTCGCCGGACGGCGCCCTGCTGTTCGCCGCCAACCAGCGCTCCGGCACGGTCAGCGTGTTCCGGGTGGACGGCGCGAACGGCGGACTCCGGCTCGCGGGCGGGCCGTTCGCCTCACCGGTCGCCGTCTGCGCGCTGCCGTTGTAGGGCTCGGGGGCAGGCCGCGGCGGTCGCCTGACCGAGCAGGACGTGCACCCGTTCGGTGAGCCGGCCGACGTCGTCGGCGGGGGCGTGGAAGGGCAGCCGGACGTCGCCGTGGGCGCGGGCGCGTTCGACGCGCAGCGTCAGCCCGTGCCGGTCCACGGCGAGCGGCTGCACCCGGACGGCGCCGTGCAGGACGTCGGGCGGGACGAGCCGGGTGAGCCGTTCCACCGCGTCGGGGTGGGCGTCGGCGAGATGGGTGAGGAGCCGGGCCTCGGCGGCGGCGAGGGGATCGGGCCGGGCCTGCGCGAAGTCGTCGAGGTCGACGACGACCGCGCCGGAGGGCGGCGCGAGGACGATGCGGGTGGCCCGGAAGGCGAGGCGGTCGCCCTCGGGGGTGAACCAGCCGGCGAGCCAGAGCCGGGCGCGCACCCGGTGGCGCACCGGGACGGGCGCGACGTCGGCGAACTCCAGCACGGCGGACGGCTCGCCGCGGGGCGCGCACAGCGCCGCCGTGAGCAGGGCGCTGTCCTCGGGCACGCGCAGGGCCACCCGGCCGTCGTCGTCGACGGTGTGGGCGCCGACGAACTCCTCGCGTCCGCCGTTCGCGGTCACCGCGCAGGACCACGCGGTGGCGAGCACCGAACGGGCCCGCTCGGCGGCGGCGGGCGCCGCGGCCCAGCTCTGGCTGTCACCCATCCTGAATCCTCCTAAGGTAAGGCTTGCCTAACCTATAGGAGTTCCGGGATCACGCCAACCACCACCACCGTCCACGGCTACGGATACGCACACGGATCAGACACGGACACGGACACGTCGATCGTCGGCCCGCCCCGCGAGAGCGGGAGGCCGGAGGCCGGAAAGCCGAAGGGCTCCGCCCCGGCCGTCAGCACGGAGCGGCGATGACCCCCAGCAGCGCCCTGGCGCACAACTCCCGCACCTGCTCGCGGGAGAGTTCCGAGCCGCGCAGCCACTCCAGGCAGACCGCCGTCGTGAACGCCAGCCAGCCGCGCACCGCGAGCCGTACGTCGGGACGCTCCTCGAAGACCCGGCCGAACTCGGGGTCGGCGCCCAGGGCCGCCAGCATCTGCTGCTCCTGCGCCGCGAGGGCCCGCTGGTAGACCTTGCGCACGGCCTGGTCCCCGGCGGCGTCCGCTCGGTGGAACGCCCGGTAGCCGTGCGCGTGGGACTCCACGTACTCCAGATAGACGTCGAGACCGGACGCGAGCTGTTCGCGGACCGGGACGCCGGGCACCGCCGCCGTCATGCGCAGCATCCGCTCGCTCTCGCGCTCGACCACCGCGGCGAAGAAGTCCCGTTTGGTGGGGAAGTAGTGGTACAGCAGCCCGCGCGAGACTCCGGCGATCTCGGCGACCTGCTCGATCCACACGTCGTCGTACGGGCTCTCCGAGAACAGCCGCGCCCCGACCGACAGGAGCTGTTCCCTGCGCTCCGCGGTGCCGAGCCGGCGCCGGGCGCGCTCCTCCCCCTGCTTCGCGGCCATGGGCGCACCTTACTTGACGCCGGTTCGACGGCGGCACCAGACTGACGCACGCTATTGAACCCACGTACAACATGCTCAACCTGCCGGTGCATCAAGGGAGATCGCGTCATGGCGGAGACGGGGACGACGGGCACGGCGAGCACGACGGGCACGGCGGGGACCGCGGGAGCGGCCGGGCCGGCGCAGTCCACGCGGACGACGACGGCGGCGGGGAGCGCGCCCGTGGACGCACTGCCGAGGGGCTTTCGCAGCGCGGAGCTGGGCTGGCCCGAGCTGGAGCGCATACCGCATCCGCCGTACCGGATCCCGCTGCTCGGCGACCTCCTGGGCGCGAGCCGGCGCACCCCGCTACAGGATTCCCTGAAGTACGCCTCGCAGCTGGGGCCGATCTTCCGCCGCAAGGTGTTCCACCGGGAGTTCGTGTTCGTCGGGGGCGCGGAACTGGCCGCCGACATGGCGGACGAGACCCGGTTCGCCAAGCACGTCGGGCTGGGCATCGCCAACCTGCGCCCCGTGGTGGGTGACGCGTTGTTCACGGCGTACAACCACGAGCCGAACTGGCAGTTGGCGCACGACGTCCTCGCGCCGGGGTTCAGCCGGGAGGCCATGGCCGCCTACCACCCGATGATGGTGGACGTCGCGGAGCGTCTGACCGGTCACTGGGACGCGGAACTCGCCGCGGGCCGGGCCGTGGACGTCCCCGGGGACATGACCAGACTGACGTTGGAGACGATCGCGCGCACCGGCTTCGGGCACGACTTCGGCTCCTTCGAACGCTCCCGCCCGCACCCGTTCGTCACCGCGATGGTGGGCACCCTCACCTACGCGCAGCGCCTGAACACCGTGCCCTCGCCCGCCCTGCTGCGGCGGGCCACGCGCCGCAACGAGGCCGACATCGCCTTCCTCAACCGCACGGTCGACGACCTGGTGCGGGCGCGCCGGTCGGCGGGCGGCGGGGAGGGCGACCTGCTCGACCGGATGCTCGACACCGCCCACCCCACCACGGGCGAACGGCTGTCGGCGACGAACGTGCGCCGTCAGGTCGTCACCTTCCTGGTGGCCGGTCACGAGACGACCTCCGGCGCGCTCTCCTTCGCGCTGCACTACCTCTCCCTCGACCCGCGCCTCGCGGCCCGCGCCCGCGCCGAGGTGGACCGGGTGTGGGGGGACACGGCCGTGCCCGGCTACGAGCAGGTCGCGAAGCTGCGCCTCGTGCGCCGGGTGCTCGACGAGGCGCTGCGGCTGTGGCCGACGGCGCCCGCGTTCGCGCGCGAGGCCAGGGAGGACACCGTGCTGGCCGGCGAGCACCCGATGCGGCGCGGCGGCTGGGCGCTGGTCCTCATCGCCATGCTGCACCGCGACCCCGGGGTGTGGGGGCCCGACGCCGAGCGCTTCGACCCGGACCGCTTCGACGCGCGGGCCGTGCGCGCACGGGCCCCGCACACCTACAAGCCGTTCGGCACCGGCGCCCGGGCCTGCATCGGACGGCAGTTCGCGCTGCACGAGGCCGTGCTCGTGCTGGGGCTGCTGCTGCGCCGCTACGAACTGCGGCCGGACCCCGCCTACCGGCTGCGGGTCACGGAACGGCTGACGCTGATGCCGGAAGGGCTGCGGATACGCCTGGAACGGCGCACCCGGACGGGGGACGGCGACGCGGGCGGTGCCGCCGCCGGGGCTCAGGAACGCGACGGGTGCGAGGGGCGCGGGGGCCGTGGGGGGCGTGGGGGGCCGGGATCAGGATCCGGCTGTCCAGTGCGCGGGGCGGGCGACTGACTCCGGCAGGCGGGTGCCCGCGCTCCCCCGGGCCGCGTTCACCTGCGGCTGGGTCAGGAAGAACGCGCCGCTCAGATCGGCGTCCGTCAGGTCGGTGTCGCGCAGGTCGGCGCCGATCAGGTCGGCCCGGCGCAGGTTAGCGCCGGTGAGGTCGGCGGCGATCAGACAGGCGCCGCGCAGGTTCGCCCCGCGCAGGTCGGCGCCCTTGAGCCGGGCCCCCACCAGGTCGGCGCCCCGCCGGTCCTTCCGGCGTCCGGGGACGCCCGCGCGGGCCAGTTCGCTGGTCCTCAGCAGCAGCGCGTTGACGTCCTGCCGGTGGGCGGGCACGTCGAGCGCGGCCAGCTCGTCCGGGGACAGCCGGGTAAGGGCGTCGGTGCGGTCCAGGAGCCGGCGCAGCTCACCGTGGACCGGCCGGGCGGCGGGGAGGGCGAGCGCCTCGTTGAGATACCAGAGGAGTTCGTGGAGCTGGCGGACCACCGGGAACGCCTCGGACATGCGCCGGGCCTCCTCGCGCGGGGCCGTGCTCCGGTCCCGGCCGCCGAAGGTGACCTGGGAGACCTTCTGGCCGGCGCCGAAGCAGTCGTAGACGGTGCAGCCGCTGAAGCCGGACTCCCGCAGCCGGGCGTGGATGCCGCAGCGGTGGTCCGCGCCCAGGTTCGGGCACGCCTTGCCGGCGGGCTTGTCGAGGGCGAAGTCCGCGGAGCGGGCGAAGGGCAGGGCCACACAGCACAGTCCGAAGCAGTTCTCGCAGTCGCCGCGCAGTTCGGCCCGGTCCACCGTCGTCTCTCGCATGCCGCCAGCCTACCGACCTGCCGGGCTACCGTTCGAACAGCTCGAACGCGACGGCGGGCCTGCCGCCGAACCTCTCCCCAGCCGCCGTCGTCGTCCCGGTCAGGAAGCCCCGCGCATAGTCCTCGGGCGGCTCGTCGGTCAACGCCTCGATGTACGTGCGGTGTTCGAGGAGGGAGGCCACGGCACGCTCCAGACCCGGCGACGCGTCCACGGCGTGGGTGGGCGACGAGGACCCGGCGACCGCGACCCAGCGCACCCCGTCCCAGGGCTGGAGGCCCTGCTCCTCGAGTTCGGGGAAGATCCAGCGGTTGCCGGCGTCCCCCGCCGCGTCGAGGACGGCCCGGCCGACGGCGACGTGGTCGGGGGTGTTCCAGGCGACCCCGCCCCAGGTGTCGCGGTGGTTGAGGGTGATCACCAGTTCGGGGCGGTGCCTGCGGACGGCGGCGGCGATGTCGCGGCGCAGGGCCGGACCGTACTCGACGACGCCGTCGCGGTGGTCGAGGAACTCGACCGACGACACGCCCACCACGGCCGCGCTCGCCCGCTGCTCCCGCTCGCGCAGCGGGCCGCACTCGGCGGGCGCGAGGGTGTCGATGCCCGCCTCGCCGCGGGTCGCCAGCACATAGCCGACCTCGCGGCCGCCGTCGGTCCAGGCGGCGATCGCCGCGGCGCACCCGTACTCCAGGTCGTCCGGGTGCGCCACCACGGCGAGGGCGCGCCGCCAGTCCTCGGGCATGGGGCGCAGCTGAGGGGTCGTCGGCTCGGTCATGCCCGCAGACTATCCGGTGACCGCGGCGTCACGCCTCGTCACGGGCCAGGGCGAGCAGGCGGTCCAGGACGCGCGGGCCGCCGGCCCGGACGCCGTCGTGCTCGAACTCGTCGGTGACCCAGGTGCGCAGTCCGCGGATCGCGTGCGCGGTGCGCAGCGAGTGGGCGGTGTCGACGTACAGGTCGTCGTGGTAGATCGCGGCCGCGACCGGCACCTCGTTGGCGGCCAGGCGCGCGGGGTCGTAGAGCGCGGGCCAGTCGGTGCGGGCGGCGAGGATCCCGGCGGTCTCGCGCAGCGGGCGCAGGGCGGGGTCGGCGTCGAACATCCAGGGGTGGATCGTTTCTCCGGTGAGCAGCAGCGGGCCGTCCCCGGTGAGCGTCTTCGCGGCGTCGAACGGCGGGAACTCGGCGCGCACCCGCTCGGCCGCCCAGTCGGTGGGGCGGGCGCCCTGTGCGTAGATCGATTCGTGGACGAGGGCGTAGAGGGGGTGGCCCGCGAAGGAGAGCTGACCCTGAAGTTCCTCCTGGAAGGCGTCGGACAGCTCCGGGCCCCGGGGGGTGGTCACGAAGGCCTCTTCGAGGAGGTGGTGCAGCCGGTGGCTGCCTTCGCCGCCGCCGAGGAGGATGCCCAGGGTCTGGAAGGCCTCCACGGTCAGCCGGTAGCCGTTCGGGAGGGTCACGTCGTGGTGCAGCAGGTGCTCGGCGATGCGGCGGGCGCGTTCGACGTCCTGCGGGTAGCGGGCGTAGTGCGCGGCGTTCTTGCGCTCCATGCGCGGGTAGGCGGCGCGGTAGACGTCGTCGGCGTGGGCGTCCAGGGAGGGCAGCCCGCCGGCGATCAGGGCGGCTGCCAGGCCCTCGGGCGCGAGGGAGAGGTACGTGACCGCGCAGAAGCCGCCGAAGCTCTGGCCGAGAACGGTCCAGGGGGCGCCGCCGGTGACCTCGGCGCGGATCAGTTCGCAGTCGCGGACGATGGAGTCGGCGCGGAAGTGCGCGAGGTAGGCGGCCTGTTCGGCCGGGCCGCCGCGCAGCGGGAGGGTCTGGCGGTTGGCCGGGGTGGAGTGGCCTGTGCCGCGCTGGTCGAGGAGCAGGACGCGGTACTCCTCCAGCGCGCGGCCGAGCCAGGCCGGCCTGCCGACGAAGCGGTGGGCGCCGAAGCCGGGGCCGCCCTGGAGGTAGACCAGCCACGGCAGGTCCCGGTCCGCCTTGTCGCTCGCGACGACCTCACGGGCGTAGAGCCCGATGGTCTCCCCGGCCGGGTCGGCGTGGTCGAGGGGCACGGTGAAGCGGCGGTCGGTGAGGACGACGCCGGGCTGGCGGTAGCTGACGGACAACGGGGGCTCCCGGGACGATCGGTGTGCGGACCGCGGTCCAGTCCAGCACATGTCCGGGCGGCTCCACAGCCCGGGGATCATGAACGGCGCGGAACCGCCGCCCGGGCGCCGTGCTGAACGGCGGCTCAGTACGCTCCTGAACGGCCGTTCAGCGGGGCCCGGCCGCCGCTCACCGTGCCGACAGGCTCGACCTGCGCACGACCAGTTCCGGCTCGAGCACCACGCGCCGGTGCTCGTGCGTCCGCTTCCCGCCCGCGCCGTCCAGGGCGTTCTCTTCCGTCTCCTCCAGGAGCATCTCGGCGGCCAGGGCGCCCATGGTCATGGCGGGCTGGCGCACCGAGGTGAGCGGGACGGCCGCGGCGGCGGCGAACTCGATGTCGTCGTAGCCGACGATGGCGAGGTCGTCGGGGACCGTGACGCCGGCCGCGTACATGGCCTGAAGGACGCCGAGGGCGAGCAGGTCGTTGGCGCAGAACACGGCGGTCGGGCGGTCGGCGAGGCCGAGCAGCCGGGCGCCCGCGTCGCGTCCGGCGGCGACGTCGAGCCGTTCGGTGGGCAGTTCGCGCAGGCTGCCGGGGCCGAGGCCGGCCTCGGCCAGCGCGTTCAGCGCGCCGGTGCGCCGGTCGCGGACCTGGGTGAAGCCGGACGGGCCGCTGACGTAGGCGATCGAGCGGTGGCCGGCGTCGATCAGATGCCGCACGGCGAGCGCGCCGCCCGCCACGTCGTCCACCGACACCGAGCACTCGGCCGTGCCCTCGGAGACCCGGTCGACCAGGACGAAGGGAATGCCGTGCCGGCGGAAGGACTCGATGTTGCGGCCGGTGGCGTCGGCCGGGGTGAGCAGCACGCCGCGCACCCGCTGCTCGGCGAAGAGCGACAGGTACTCGGCCTCCTCGCCGGCGCTCTCGGCGCTGTTGCAGACCATGACGCCGAGACCGGCGTCCCGGGCGGCGCGCTCGGCGCCGCGGGCGACGTCCACGAAGAAGGGGTTGCCCATGTCGAGGACGAGCAGCCCCATGATGCGGCTGCGTCCGGCGCGCAGCTGACGGGCGGACTCGCTGCGGACGTAGCCGAGGCGGTCTATCGCCGACAGCACCCGGGCGCGGGTCTCCGTGGCGACCGTGTCCGGGCGGTTGATGACGTTGGACACCGTGCCGACGGAGACTCCGGCGACACGGGCGACGTCCTTGATACCCACCGAATGAGCCATCAGGCGGGAACCTCCAGGTGGACGGGGCACGGCGGGACGACCTTCACATTACCTTCATCCCGCCGGGCTCCCGGCCGGGTCGGGGCGACGGTCACGCGGGCAGCGCGAAGTCGATGACGTGGAGCGCCGAGGGGGTCGTCCCGCTGGACTTCTCCTGGTACATGAACGACAGCACGTTGTCGGCCCTGACGCGCAGTTCGTCGATGACGGCCTCGCCGAAGGCGTTGAGGCCGCTGCCGTCGAAGAGGATCTTCCAGTCGGTGTACCCGGAGGCCTTCGAGGCGCCGGCGATCCTGCCGAACGGGAAGACCGCGTAGGCGTTGTCGTACTTGTCGAGCACCAGCTTGGTGCGCTGGCTGGAGCCGAGGACGACCGGGATCTCGGTCTTCTGCCAGCTGCCCGAGGCGTTCTTGCGCAGGTGGAAGGCGCGGCCGTTGGCGGTGCGGTCGGCGACGTAGTTCGTGGTGCACTGGCCGAAGCGGCCGGGGACGTAGCTGATGATCGCGTGCGGCCGGCCCGCGGAGTCGGTGGCCTGGCTCTCCTGGTTCATCAGCGAGTGGTCCGGGTTGAGCGCGTCCACGACGAGCCCGCCGTCCGTGACCGTCACCTTGTCGGAGCCGCCGGTGACGCCCACGACGGCGCCCGCGTCGTTGCGCCAGGTCCGGCCGCGGTCGTCGGAGTAGACGTAGCCGGTGTCGTGGTTGGTGATGCCGCCGCCGTTGCACATCACGGCGCCGTTCTGCTCGCGCCAGGTGAACAGCGAGTGCAGCCGCCCGTCGACGCCGTAGTCGATGCCGTGCAGGTACATGTTGCGGGCCGTGCTGGATCCGTGCTCGCTGGTGTAGGCGCCGGTGGAGGCGGACCACTCGCCGAGGTCGCGCCACGTCGAACCGTCGTACTCGGCGAGGGCGTTGCGGCCGTTGCCGGAGATGCCGGCGCGGTAGCTGAGCTGGAGCCGGCCCTCGGGGGTGGAGACGAACTGCGGGTAGGTGAACTGGCTGGTGAGCGCGAGTCCGTCGAGGGTGGTCTGCACGGCGCCGAACCTGGACGACGTCCAGGACGTGGTCGCCGGGTTGTCGAGGAGGCCGGCGACCGACTTGACGTAGAAGAAGCCGTCGCTGTGGGAGTCCATGTCGAGGTGGAGCCGGCCGTCGGTCTTCGAGACGCCCATGGAGATGACGTTGTGCGAGTCGCTGGACTTGAGCTGGTGCGGCAGGGTCACCGTGGACCAGGTGGTCCCGCCCAGAACCCGGCGGGCGACGACCGCGCTGCGCGTGGCGGTGTACCAGGTGGCGTACTGGTAGCCCTTGTAGGTCAGCAGCCCGTTCTTCTGGAACGAGTTGTTGTTGACCAACCCGTCGTAGGACACGAAGAACACGGCTTGCGCGTCGAGTTGCGTGGTGCCCTTCTTCGTGACCGACGGGCCGGGGTCGGCCGCGCGTGCCGTTCCGGCGGCGAGCAGGGGGGTTGCCGCGGCGCTGAGGAGGGTTCCGGCGAGCAGGGTGCGTCGTCTCATCTCGGGGACTCCGTTGTCGTTCGAGAGCGGGGGGGGGTGGGGGGCGGGGCGTTGTGCGGGGGTTCAGGCGAGGTGGAAGACCTCGGTGAGCGGCTTCATGGCCTCGTCGGGCCGGGCGCCGTCGAGCGACTCGAAGAACGGGCCCATCTGCGCCTGCCAGCGGGCGTTGACGTCGGTGGCCTCCATCGCGGCGCGGGCGGCCGCGAAGTCCTCGGTCTCCAGGTAGCCGACGAGCAGACCGTCGTCCCGCAGGAAGAGCGAGTAGTTGTGCCAGCCGGTGGCCGAGAGAGCTTCGCGCATCTCCGGCCACACGGCGGCGTGGCGTTCGCGGTACTCGGCGAGCATGTCCTGACGGACCTTGAGCAGGAAACAGACGCGCTGCATGAGTACCGCTCCTCGGTGGGGGGTTGAGGGGAGTGACGGATTCGAGGTGACCAGGACGACCAGGGTGACTAGAAGTTGAACTGGTCGATGTTCTTCGCGTTGAACACGGTCGGCTTGCCGAGGCTGATCACGCCGTCCTTGCCGATGGTGTAGGTGGTGGCGCCGGCCTTGAAGGTCTCGCCCTCCTTGCCGGTGATCTGGCCCGAGACGAGCGCGACCGCGGTCTGCGCGGCGAGCGCGCCGAGCTTGGCGGGGTCCCACAGCTCGAAGGCGTCGACGGTGCCGTTCTTGACGTAGGTGCGCATGTCGTTCGGGGTGCCCAGGCCGGTCAGCTTGACCTTGCCCTTGTACTTGGAGCCCGACAGGTACTGGGCGGCCGCCTTGATGCCGACGGTGGTCGGGGAGACGATCCCCTTCAGGTTCGGGTACTGCTGGAGCAGGCCCTGGGTCTGCTGGAAGGACTGCTGGGCGTCGTCGTTGCCGTAGGCGACCTTGACGAGCTTGACGTCCTTGTACTTCGGGTCGGCCAGCTCCTTCTTCATGAAGTCGATCCAGACGTTCTGGTTCGTCGCGGTCTGCGCGGCCGACAGGATCGCGATCTCGCCCTTGTAGCCGATCTGCTCGGCGAGCAGCTGCACCTCGGTACGGCCCAGGTCCTCGGCGGAGGCCTGCGAGACGAACGCGTTGCGGCAGCCGGGGTTGGTGTCCGAGTCGTAGGTGACGACCTTGATCTTGTTGCTCATGGCCTGCTTGAGCGCGGTGCACAGGGCGCCCGGGTCCTGCGCGGACACGGCGATCCCGTCGACCTGCTGCTGGGTGAGGGTGTTGACGTACGACACCTGGCCGGAGGTGTCCGTGGCGCTGGACGGGCCGACCTCCTTGTAGCTGGAACCCAGCTCCTTCAGGGCGGCCTCGCCGCCCTTGTCGGCGGAGGTGAAGTAGGGGTTGTTGACCTGCTTGGGCAGGAAGCCGACGGTCAGGCCCTTCTTGGTGGCCGCGTTCGGGTCGGCCTTGCCGGCGGAGGCGGCGGCGCCGGAGCTGTCGTTCTTCACGTCCTCCTTGGTGGTGCCGCCGCAGGCGGTGGCGGCGAGGGCGAGCGAGGAGACGGCGGCGAGGGCCGCGCAGGCACGGCGGAGCGATGACTTGCGCATGATGTGCAGTTCCTTCGGGAGGGTGGGCGGAGCGGGTTACGGCGTCGGTGTCGAGGCGGCTGTCTGACGGCCCGCCCTCGCGACGGAGATCTGCCGTGCGACCCGGGGGCCGAGCACGGAGACGACGAGCAGGACGCCGGTGACGACGATCTGCGACTGGGCGGAGACGTCCTGGAGGCTCATCACGTTCTGCGCCGCGCCGAGGAGGAAGACTCCCGCGATCGCGCCGCCGAGCGTGCCCTTGCCTCCGTCGAAGTCGATGCCGCCGAGGAGGACGGCCGCGATGACGGAGAGTTCGAGGCCGGTGGCGTTGTCGTAGCGGGCGCTGGCGTAGTGCAGCGCCCAGAAGATGCCGGTGAGGGAGGCCATGAGGCCGGTCACGGTGAACAGGATCAGCTTGTTGCGCCTGACCCGGACGCCGGCGAACCGCGCGGCTTCCTCACTGGCGCCGATCGCGAACAGCGAGCGGCCGAACGGGGTGGCGTGCAGGACGAGGACGGCGATCGCGAACAGGGCGACGAAGGGCAGGAACGCCTGCGGGAGGAAGGTGTCCCCGAGGCGTCCGGCCGCGAAGTCCAGGTACCGGGTGGGGAAGTCGGTGACCGCGTCGGAGCCGAGCACGATCTGCGCGATGCCCCGGTAGGCGGCCAGGGTGCCGATGGTGACGGCGAGGGACGGCAGCCCGAGCCGGGTGACCAGCAGGCCGTTGACGAGCCCGCAGACCACGCCGAGCAGCAGGCAGACGGGGATGATCGCCTCGATGGTCATGCCCTGGTTCCACAGGGCGCCCATGACCGCGCCGGACAGGCCGGCGGTGGAGGCGACGGACAGGTCGATCTCGCCGGAGACGACCAGAAGGGTCATCGGCAGCGCGACCAGCGCGATCGGCAGGGTGTTGCCGATCAGGAAGGACAGGTTCAGCGCGTTGCCGAAGCCGTCCACGAAGGTGAAGGAGAACAGCAGCAGGACGATCAGGAGGGCGCCGACGACACCGTCCCACCGGAGGGCGGGCCGGCGGCTCGTGCGGGTGGGCGACTCAGCCATCGTGAGCGTCTCCCTTCGTGACGGGGGTCTTCGTGGCGGGGGCCGTCGAGGCGGGGGTCGTCGCGGCGGCGGTCCTGGCGGCGGCCGACTTCTTCTTCAGCGCGGACGCCACGCGCACGGCCACGACCCGGTCGACCGCGATGGCCAGCAGGAGCAGGACGCCGTTGATGGCGAGGACCCAGACCGAGCTGACGCCGAGGGCGGGCAGGACGCTGTTGATGGAGGTGAGCAGCAGCGCGCCGAGGGCGGCGCCGTAGACGCTGCCGGAGCCGCCGGTGAACACCACGCCGCCGACCACGACCGCGCTGACGACGGTCAGTTCGAAGCCGTTGCCCGTGCTGGAGTCGACGTTGCCGAACCGGGCGAGGTACATGGCTCCGGCGAGGCCGGCGAGGCCGCCGCAGAAGGTGTAGGCGGCGAGGATCCGCTTGCGCACCGGGATGCCGGCGAGCCGGGCGGCCTCGGGGTTGGAGCCGAGCGCGTACAGCTCGCGCCCGCTGCCGTAGTGCTTGAGGTAGTAGGCGGTGGCGACGAGGACGACGAGCGCGACCAGCGCGAGCCAGGGCACGGCCGCGAGGCCGCCGGAGCCGAAGTCCACGAACGAGTCCGGCAGGTCGGCCGCGGTGATCTGCCGGGAGCCGACCCAGATGGAGTCGATGCCGCGGATGATGTAGAGCGTGCCGAGGGTGACGACGAGGGCGGGCACCTGGCCGAGGCTGACCAGCAGACCGTTGAGGAGTCCGAAGCCGACGCCCAGCAGGACGGCCAGCACGATCGCGATCACCGGGTCGCCGCCGCCGTGCAGGTACGTGCCGGCGGCGAAGGCGCTGATGCCGAGGGTGGAGCCGACCGACAGGTCGACGTTGCGGGTGATGACGACCAGGGACTGGCCGGTGGCGACCAGCACCAGGATGGTCGCGTTCAGCAGGAGGTCCTTGATGCCCTGCTCGGACAGGAACTCGCTGTTGCCGGCCTGGGTGACGGCGATCATCACCAGGAAGACGACCAGGATGGCGAGTTCGCGCATCTTGAACACGCGGTCGACGAGCCGGGGGCCGTCGGGCCGGGGCGCCTCGGCGACGGGGGCTTGGTCGGAGGTGGTCACCGTCATGCGGCGGCCCTCCCGGTGGCTGCGGCCATCACGGTTTCCTCGGTGGCTTCGGTGCGGGGGATCTCGGCGGTGAGCCGGCCCTCGTGCATCACCAGCACGCGGTCGGCCATGCCGAGGATCTCGGGCAGGTCGGAGGAGATCATCAGGACGGCGACCCCGTCGGCCGCCAGCTCGGACAGCAGCCGGTGCACCTCGGCCTTGGTGCCGACGTCGATGCCGCGGGTCGGCTCGTCGACGATCAGCACCTTGGGGCCGGTGGCCAGCCATTTGGCGAGGACGACCTTCTGCTGGTTGCCGCCGGAGAGCGTGTTGACGGTGTCGGCGATCCGGGCGTACTTCACCTGGAGCCTGACCGCCCAGTCGAGGGAGCGGCTGCGTTCGGCGCCGCGGTCCATCAGGCCGGCCTTCACGGTGGTGCGCAGTCCGGTCAGGCCGATGTTGCGCTCGATGGACATGTTCATCACCAGGCCCTGGGCGCGCCGGTCCTCGGGGACCAGGGCGAGGCCGGCGGCCATCGCGGTGGAGGGCGCGCCGTTGGTGAGCGGGCGGCCGTCCACGACGACCTCGCCGGCGTCCCTGCGGTCGATGCCGAAGACCGCGCGGGCGACCTCGGTGCGGCCGGCGCCGACGAGTCCGGCGAGGCCGACGATCTCACCGCGGCGGACCTCGAAGGAGACGTCGGTGAAGACGCCCTCGCGGGTCAGCCGGCGCACGCTGAGGGCGACCTCGCCGGGAGTGACGTCCTGCTTGGGATACAGCTCGTCGAGATCGCGGCCGACCATCCGGCGGACCAGATCGTCCTCCGTCATGCCCTCGACCGGTTCGGTGGCGATCCAGGCGCCGTCGCGCAGGGTGGTCACCCGTCCGCAGATCTCGAAGATCTCCTCCAGCCGGTGCGAGATGAACAGGACCGCCGCGCCCTGCTCGCGCAGGGTGCGCACCACGCCGAAGAGGCGGGCGACCTCGCTGCCGGTGAGGGCCGCGGTCGGCTCGTCCATGATCAGGACGCGGGCGTCGAAGGAGAGCGCCTTGGCGATCTCGACGATCTGCTGGTCGGCGATGGACAGGCCGCGCGCCGGGCGGTCGGGGTCGAGCCGGACGCCGAGGCGCTTCATCAGGGCGGCGGTGGCCGCGTGGGTGGCCTTGTGGTCGATGCGGCCGAGGGCGCGCCGGGGGCGGCGGCCCATGAAGATGTTCTCGGCGATCGACAGGTCGGGGAAGAGCGTGGGCTCCTGGTAGATCACGGCGATGCCGGCGTCGCGGGCGTCGCCGGGACCGTGGAAGACGACGGGCTCGCCGTCGAGCAGCACCCGGCCGGCGTCCGGTCGGTGCACCCCCGCGAGGGTCTTGATCAGGGTCGACTTGCCCGCGCCGTTCTCCCCGGCGAGGGCGTGGACCTCGCCTGGAAACAGCTCCAGGGAGACGCCCCGCAGGGCGCGTACGGCGCCGAAGGACTTGGCTACGTCCCTGAGCGCCAGCACCGGGGCAGGTCCCGTGTCGGACGGGTGGGTCATGGGTGGCTCCTCGACGACGTCCGTGCATCGATGCCCCTGAGGGCCGTCACGGCGTCGTGAAAGGTTTCAACTGGATGGCCGGGACGTTAGGCATGACGGCTATGTCACGTCAATGGGTACGTGTCGAAAACTTTTCGATAGCCGAAGGTCACACAGCGGTCACGGACAACGAGCCAGGCCCGGGGGGTTGACACTCCCCCCGCGGGCTCATAGCTTCCCGTTCTGAATCGTTTCATCACCGGCGTTTCCAGAAGCGTCCGCGAAAGGCCTTGCAGCCGCCGCGGGTGGTCTTCCGGACCGATGTCACAGGAGCCCGAAGTGACCGACCTCGCAGCGGTGAAGGCCGCGCTGAAGACCCAGGCCGTCGAGACACCGTCGTGGGCGTACGGCAACTCGGGGACCCGGTTCAAGGTGTTCGCCCAGCAGGGCGTGCCCCGCACCCCGCAGGAGAAGCTGGACGACGCCGCACAGGTGCACGCGTTCACCGGGGTGGCCCCGACCGTCGCGCTGCACATCCCGTGGGACAAGGTGGAGGACTACTCCGCACTTGCGAAACACGCCGAGGACCGGGGCGTGAAGCTCGGGGCGATCAACTCCAACACCTTCCAGGACGACGCCTACAAGCTCGGCAGCGTCTGCCACCCGCAGGCGTCGGTCCGGCGCAAGGCCGTCGACCATCTGCTGGAGTGCGTCGACATCATGGACGCGACCGGCTCGGCCGACCTGAAGCTGTGGTTCGCGGACGGGACCAACTACCCCGGCCAGGACGACCTCCGCGCGCGGCAGGACCGGCTGGCCGAGGCCCTGGCCGAGGTGTACGCGCGGCTCGGCGACGGACAGCGGATGCTGCTGGAGTACAAGTTCTTCGAGCCGGCCTTCTACTCGACGGACGTGCCCGACTGGGGCACGGCGTACGCGCACTGCCTGAAGCTGGGCCCCAAGGCGCAGGTCGTCGTCGACACCGGGCACCACGCGCCCGGAACCAACATCGAGTTCATCGTCGCCACGCTGCTGCGGGAGGACAGGCTCGGCGGGTTCGACTTCAACTCGCGCTTCTACGCCGACGACGACCTCATGGTGGGCGCCGCCGACCCCTTCCAGCTGTTCCGGATCATGTACGAGGTCGTGCGCGGCGGCGGCCTCTCCGCCGACGTCGCCTTCATGCTCGACCAGTGCCACAACATCGAGGCGAAGATCCCGGCCATCATCCGCTCCGTGATGAACGTGCAGGAGGCGACGGCCAAGGCACTGCTCGTCGACCGCTCGGCGCTGGCCGCCGCGCAGGCCTCGGGGGACGTGCTGGAGGCCAACGCCGTCCTGATGGACGCGTACAACACGGACGTGCGGCCGCTGCTCGCGGAGGTTCGCGGCGAGATGGGGCTGGACCCCGACCCGATGGGCGCCTACCGGCGGTCCGGGTGGGCCGAGAAGATCATCGCCGAGCGGGTGGGCGGGGAGCAGGCCGGTTGGGGCGCGTGAGCGTCCGCGGTGATCTGTCCCGTCGCGGGGTGCGGGCCGCACGAGGCTGGTCGCGCAGTTCCCCGCGCCCCCTGGTAAGTCCGCTCGCCCTCTCCTGAGAAGTAAGGAAACTCCATGTCCACCCACCCCGAAGCCGCCGCCCTCATCGATCGGTCCCGCCGGCTCGGCGCCGACCCGCGCAACACCAACTACGCCGGCGGCAACACCTCCGCCAAGGGGACCGCCACCGACCCCGTCACCGGCGGGGACGTCGAGCTGATGTGGGTGAAGGGGTCGGGCGGCGACCTCGGCACGCTCACCGAGTCCGGGCTCGCCGTGCTGCGGCTGGACCGGCTGCGCGGCCTCGTCGACGTCTATCCGGGCGTCGAGCGCGAGGACGAGATGGTCGCCGCGTTCGACTACTGCCTGCACGGCAGGGGCGGGGCAGCCCCGTCCATCGACACCGCCATGCACGGGCTCGTCGACGCCGCCCACGTCGACCACCTGCACCCCGACTCCGGGATCGCGCTCGCCTGCGCGGCGGACGGGGAGAAGCTGACCGCCGAGTGCTTCGGCGACGCGGTCGCCTGGGTGCCGTGGCGGCGGCCCGGCTTCCAGCTCGGACTGGACATCGCCGCCGTCAAGGAGGCCAACCCGCGGGCGATCGGCGTGGTGCTCGGCGGCCACGGGATCACCGCCTGGGGCGACAGCGCCGAGGAGTGCGAGCGCAACTCGCTGCACATCATCCGCACCGCCGAGGCGTTCCTCGCACAGAAGGGGAGGGCCGAGCCGTTCGGGCCGGTCGTCGCCGGGTACGAGGCGCTGCCGGAGGACGAGCGCCGGCGGCGGGCCGCCGCGCTCGCCCCGCACGTGCGGGCGATCGCCTCGCAGGACCGGCCCCAGGTCGGGCACTTCACCGACTCCGAGCCCGTGCTGGACTTCGTGGCACGGGCCGAGCACCCCCGGCTCGCCGCGCTCGGCACCTCCTGCCCGGACCACTTCCTGCGCACCAAGGTGCGGCCGCTCGTCCTGGACCTGCCGCCCACGGCCGCCCTGGAGGACGCCGTCGCCCGGCTGGCGGAGCTGCACGCCGAGTACCGCGAGGAGTACGCCGCCTACTACGCCCGGCACGCCGAGCCCGGCTCCCCCGCGATGCGCGGCGCCGACCCGGCGATCGTGCTGGTGCCGGGCGTGGGCATGTTCTCCTTCGGCAAGGACAAGCAGACGGCCCGGGTCGCCGGCGAGTTCTACGTCAACGCGATCAACGTGATGCGGGGCGCCGAGTCGGTGTCGTCGTACGCGCCGATCGAGGAGTCGGAGAAGTTCCGCATCGAGTACTGGGCGCTCGAGGAGGCCAAGCTCCAGCGGATGCCGAGGCCCAAGCCCCTGGCCACCCGGGTGGCGCTGGTCACGGGCGGCGGCAGCGGGATCGGCAGGGCGATCGCGCACCGGCTGTCCGCCGAGGGCGCCTGCGTCGTCGTCGCCGATCTGAACGGCGAGAACGCGGCCGCCGTCGCCGAGGAGCTCGGCGGGCCCGACCGGGCCGTCGCCGTCACCGTCGACGTGACGTCCGAGGAGCAGATCGCCGCCGCCTTCGAGGCCGCCGCGCTCGCCTTCGGCGGGGTCGACCTGGTCGTCAACAACGCCGGCATCTCGATCTCCAAGCCGCTGCTGGAGACGTCGGCGAAGGACTGGGACCTCCAGCACGACATCATGGCCCGCGGGTCCTTCCTCGTGTCCCGCGAGGCGGCCCGCGTGATGATCGCGCAGAGGCTGGGCGGCGACATCGTCTACATCGCCTCGAAGAACGCCGTCTTCGCCGGCCCGAACAACATCGCCTACTCCGCCACCAAGGCCGACCAGGCCCACCAGGTCCGGCTGCTCGCCGCCGAACTGGGCGAGCACGGCATCCGCGTCAACGGCGTCAACCCCGACGGCGTGGTGCGCGGGTCCGGCATCTTCGCGGGCGGCTGGGGCGCGCAGCGGGCGGCCGTGTACGGGGTGGAGGAGGACAAGCTGGGCGAGTTCTACGCGCAGCGGACCATCCTCAAGCGCGAGGTGCTGCCCGAGCACGTCGCCAACGCCGTGTTCGCGCTGACCGGCGGCGAGCTGACCCACACCACCGGGCTGCACATCCCCGTCGACGCGGGTGTGGCGGCCGCTTTCCTCCGGTGACGGCCGTGAAGTCGTACGCCGCCGTCGACCTCGGCGCGTCCAGCGGGCGCGTCATGGTCGGCCGGGTGGGCCCGGACGCCCTGGAGCTGACCGAGGCCCACCGCTTCCCCAACCGGCCGGTCCGGGTGCCGGAGGGACTGCGCTGGGACGTGCTGTCCCTGTACGCGGGCATGCTGGACGGGCTGCGGGCGGCAGGGCAGGTGGACTCCGTCGGCATCGACAGCTGGGCCGTGGACTACGGCCTGCTGGACGCCGACGGGGCCCTCCTGGGCAACCCGGTGCACTACCGGGACGCGCGCACCGAGGGCGTCGCAGAGAAGGTGTGGGCCACGATGCCGGCGGCCGAGCTGTACGCGGCGACGGGACTGCAGTACGCGCCCTTCAACACCCTGTACCAGCTCACGGCGGCCGCCGGCACGGCCCAACTGGCGCAGGCACGACGGCTGTTGCTCATCCCCGACCTGCTGTCCCACTGGCTGACGGGCGAGCAGGGCACCGAGCTGACCAACGCCTCGACGACGCAGCTGATCGACCCCCGCACCGGCGACTGGGCCCGCGGCGTCGCCGCGCGGCTCGGCGTCGACCTGGAGCTGTTCGCTCCGCTGCGGCGGCCCGGCGACCCGGCGGGACTGCTGCTGCCCCAGGTGCTGGAGGAGACGGGACTGACCGGTCCGGTGCCGGTGACCACCGTCGGCTCGCACGACACGGCGTCCGCCGTGGCCGCCGTGCCCGCCGCCGGTGCGCACTTCGCCTACATCTGCACCGGCACCTGGTCGCTGGCCGGGCTGGAGCTGGCGGCGCCCGTGCTCACCGAGGCGGGCCGGGCCGCGAACTTCACCAACGAGCTGGGACTGGACGGCACGGTCCGCTATCTGCGCAACATCATGGGCCTGTGGCTGCTCCAGGAGTGCGTGCGGGCCTGGGGCGGTCCCGAGCTGGGCGCTCTGCTGCGGGACGCGGCCGCCGTGCCGGCGCTGCGGTCGGTCGTGGACGCGGGCGACGCCGCCTTCCTCGCGCCCGGACGGATGCCGGAGCGGATCGCCGAGGCGTGCCGGGCGTCGGGGCAGCCGGTTCCGCGCACGCCCGGGGAGATCACCCGCTGCATCCTCGACTCCCTGGCCCTCGCCCACCGGCGGGCGATCGCCGACGCCCAGCGGCTCGCGGACCACCCGGTCGACGTCGTCCACATCGTCGGCGGCGGCACCCGCAACGCGCTGCTGTGCCAGCTCACCGCAGACGCCTGCGGGCTGCCGGTGGTGGCCGGTCCCACGGAGGCCGCGGCGCTCGGCAACGTGCTCGTCCAGGCGCGGGCGCACGGGCTGGTCGGCGACCGCGGCGACATGCGCCGGCTGCTGGCCCGCACGCAGCCCCTGACCCGCTACGAGCCGCGGGGGGACGCCGCGCGGTGGCGGGAGGCGGAAGCCCGGCTCGCCGCGCGCTGACCCGGGGCTCCCCCGGACCGCGACGCCGGACTACTCTTCACTCATCCGATGACCTACCCCGAGGAGCCGCGATGCGTGTCGCACTGTTCCTGACCTGTGTCAACGACACGCTCTATCCGGAAACCGGCCGCGCGGTGGTGAAACTGCTGACCAGGCTGGGCGTGGAGGTCGACTTCCCGATGGCGCAGACCTGCTGCGGCCAGGCGCACTACAACACCGGCTACCGCCATGAGGCCGAGCCGCTGGCCCGCCATTTCTCCGATGTATTCGGTGAGTACGAGGCGATCGTGACGCCGTCCGGATCGTGCGGGGCGATGGTGCGCGAGCTGTATCCGCGGATGGGCGAGCGGGCCCGCGCCGAGGGGCGCGGCGGCACGCTGGCCGCCACGGTGGCCCCCGTGGTCCCGAAGACCTACGAGCTGACCGAGTTCCTGGTCGACGTGCTCGGCGTGACCGACGTCGGCGCGTACTACCCCCGCACGGTGACCTACCACCCCACCTGTCATGGGCTGCGCGGGCTGGGCCTCGGGGACCGGCCCCGGCGGCTGCTCCAGGCCGTCCGGGGCCTGGAGCTGGTCGAGCTGCCGGGTGCCGACGAGTGCTGCGGCTTCGGCGGCACGTTCGCGGTGAAGAACGCGGACGTCTCGGCGGCGATGGGCGCCGACAAGGTGCGCAACGCCGAGTCGACGGGCGCGCAGGTGCTGTGCGCCGCCGACAACTCCTGTCTGATGCACATCGGCGGGACCATGTCCCGGCTGCGGACCGGGATGCGGCCCGTGCACATCGCGGAGATCCTGGCGAGCACGGAAGCGGAGCCGGCGCTGTGAGCGGGACGTTCGTCGGGATGCCGGCGTTTCCGAAGGCCGCGCGCGAGGCCGTCGCCGACACGACCCTGCGCGGCAACCTGCGGCACGCCACGCACACCATCCGCGCCAAGCGGGAGGCGGCGGTGGCGGAGGTGTCCGACTGGGCCGCGCTGCGCGAGGCCGGCAAGCAGATCAAGGACCACACGCTGCGCCATCTGGACCGCTACCTGGTGCAGTTGGAGGAGGCGGTCACCGCGGCCGGGGGCACGGTCCACTGGGCGGTGGACGCGGACGAGGCCAACCGGATCGTCACCCGGCTGGTGAAGGAGACGGGCGAGTCGGAGGTCGTCAAGGTCAAGTCCATGGCGACACAGGAGATCGGCCTCAACGAGGCGCTGGAGGCCGAGGGCATCCGGGCCTACGAGACCGATCTCGCCGAGCTGATCGTGCAGCTGGGCAGGGACCGCCCCTCGCACATCCTGGTCCCGGCCATCCACCGCAACCGGGGCGAGATCCGGGACATCTTCCGGGCGGAGATGGGCGCGTGGGGACGCCCGGCCCCGGAGGGCCTCACCGACACGCCCGCCGACCTCGCCGAGGCGGCCCGGCTGCATCTGCGCGAGAAGTTCCTGCGGGCGAAGGTCGGGATCTCCGGCGCCAACTTCATGGTCGCCGAGACCGGCACCCTGGTCGTCGTCGAGTCCGAGGGCAACGGCCGCATGTGCCTCACCCTGCCGGAGACGCTGATCTCCGTCGTCGGCATCGAGAAGATCGTGCCGACCTGGCGCGACCTGGAGGTCTTCCTCCAGACCCTGCCGCGCTCCTCGACGGCCGAGCGCATGAACCCGTACACGTCGATGTGGACCGGCGCGGAAGGCGACGGGGCGGGAGGAGGGGACGGCCCGCGCACGTTCCACCTGGTGCTGCTGGACAACGGCCGCACCGACACCCTCGCCGACGAGGTGGGCCGCCAGGCGCTGCGCTGCATCCGCTGCTCGGCCTGTCTGAACGTGTGCCCGGTGTACGAGCGGGCGGGCGGCCACGCCTACGGCTCGGTGTACCCGGGCCCGATCGGCGCGATCCTCAGCCCTCAGCTGCGGGGCACCGGGAGCGAGATCGACGCCTCGCTGCCGTACGCGTCCTCGCTGTGCGGCGCCTGCTACGAGGTGTGCCCGGTCGCGATCGACATCCCGGAGGTGCTGGTGCATCTGCGGGAGCGGGTCGTCGAGGGCGGTCCGGTCACCCGGGCCGGGAACAAGGCCGTGCTCAAGCCCGCCAAGGGGCACGCCGCCGAGCGGGCGGCGATGCGCGCGGCGGGCTGGGCGTTCGCCCGCCCCGGCGTCCTGCGCGCCGGGCAGCGCCTCGCGTCCCGCACGCGCGGCCTGCACCCGCGGACCCTGCCCGGCCCGGGCAGGGCGTGGAGCGCCACGCGCGATCTGCCGGCGGTGCCCGCCGAGCCGTTCCGCGACTGGTGGCAGCGGACGAACGGCGGCGCCACCGAGGAAGGAACGGCGAAGTGAGCAGCAGGGAACTGATCCTGGGCCGGGTGCGGCGCGCGCTGGCCGACGTCCCGCCGGACGACACCCCGTACGAGGACGCCGTCGCGCGTGACTATCTGCGCGAGCACGGCGAGCGCACCGCGGCGCAGGACGTGGAGCTGCTCGCGGAGAACCTGGCCGACTACCGGGCGCTCGTGCACCGGTGCGACGAGGGCGAACTGCCCGCCCTGCTGGCCCGGTTGCTCGCGGAGCGCAAGGCGGCGACCGTGCTCGTGCCGCCCGGCCTCGACCCGGCGTGGCTCGCGGAGTCGGACGTCACGCGGGTGGCGGACCGGCCGGAGAGCGGGCCGCACGAACTCGACGCGGTGGACAGCGTGGTCACGGCGTGCGCGGTGGCCGTCGCCGAGACCGGGACGATCGTGCTGGACGCCGGTCCCGACCAGGGCCGGCGCCGCATCACCCTGGTACCCGATCACCACGTGTGCGTGGTGCGCGCGCCCGCCCAGGTGGTGTCCTCCGTGCCGCAGGCCCTCGAACGGCTCGATCCGCGGCGTCCCGCGACGTGGATCTCGGGCCCCTCGGCGACCAGCGACATCGAGCTGGACCGGGTGGAGGGGGTGCACGGCCCGCGCACCCTGGAGGTGGTCATCGTCGGCTGAACGGGCCGCCGACGACCGCGACGTCCACGGTGACGGGCCCCTGCGGCGGCGGGGCCGGCGCGCCGGGCGGTGCGGTCCGCGGCCCGTACGACTCCGCGGTCTCCACCTGCTCGTCCTGCTCGTCCCCGGCGGCCGGGTTCCCGCGCCGGACCCGGCCTCGCCGTCGCCCCCGCCCCGCCGGGCGGCGCCCCCGGTCAGCAGTAGACCATCGGGCACCCGTGCCGCAGGGAGTACTGGGCGGCCCGCAGGTACACCGCCACGTAGAACGCGGTGTCCAGGTCCTCGGCCCAGCGGCCGGGCCGGGCGGCGGCGACCTCGCGTCCCTCCCCGTCCAGGAACCACAGCGTCAGTTCCAGGTTGCCGGTCTGCGGTATCGCGTCGAGCGGCAGGCCGAGGACCGCGGCCAGCCGCTCCGCGATCGCGAGGACCTGCGGCGCTCCCGCGACCAGCGTCTCGTCGCTGTACGGCGTGCCGATCGGCAGCTCCATCTCCCGGTCGAGGAAGAGCGGCACCAGGACGGACCACCCGGAGAGGGTCTCCTCCTCGGCCCGGGTCAGATGCGCCCGGCACAGAGCGGAGAACCCCTCCATGGACGGGCTCATCTTCTCCTCGAACCAGCCGCCGCCGGGGTTCGACGGCTCCCCCGGCAGGTACGGCGGCTGGCCGCGCCGCCGCAGTTCCGCGTTCAGCGCGGCGGCCGTCTCGCCGTGCCCGCCCTCGTGGCGCCCGAGCCACTCCCGCGCGTCCACACTCACCAGATACACACCCATGATCCGCAACGTACCGCCCGCCACCGACAGCGGCCCCCGACCGGGTGACAAAACCGGTGAACAAGCGCTTGGATAGTGAGCGGATCACGTCCGCAGCCCGCGCGAGCGCCCGGAGGCCCCGTTGTTCACGTCCGTCGACGATGTCTCCGCCCGCCTGGCGCGGAGCGGCTACCTGGCCTCCCCCGCCGTCGCCACGACCGTCTTCCTCGCCGACCGGCTCGGCAAGCCGCTGCTGGTCGAGGGGCCGGCCGGGGTCGGCAAGACCGAACTGGCCAAGGCCGTCGCCGAGGTGGCGCGGGCCCGCCTGGTGCGGTTGCAGTGCTACGAGGGCGTCGACGAGTCCCGGGCGCTGTACGAGTGGAACCACGCCAAGCAGCTGCTGCGCATCAGCGCCGCCCGCGACGAGACGTGGGACGAGACCCGCACCGACATCTTCAGCGAGGAGTTCCTCCTCCCCCGGCCCCTGCTGACCGCGATCCGCGGCGACGAGCCGACCGTCCTGCTGATCGACGAGACCGACAAGGCCGACGTCGAGGTGGAGGGGCTGCTCCTGGAGGTGCTCAGCGACTTCCAGATCACCGTCCCGGAGCTGGGCACCGTCACCGCGGCCCGCCGCCCCTTCGTCGTCCTCACCTCCAACGCGAGCCGGGAGCTGTCCGAAGCGCTGCGCCGGCGCTGCCTGTTCCTGCACATCGGCTTCCCCGAGGAGGAGCTGGAGCGGCGGATCGTCCGGCTGAAGGTGCCCGGGATCGGAGCGGCGCTGGCCGAGTCGGTGGTCCGGGTGGTCGGCGCGCTGCGCGCGATGGACCTGCGCAAGGCGCCGTCGGTGGCCGAGACGATCGACTGGGCGCGGACCCTGCTCGCCCTCGGCGCGGACGCCCTCGACGAGGACGTCGTGCGCGAGACCCTCGGCGTGATCCTCAAGCACCAGGACGACATCCTCAAGGCCGGCGCCAAGCTCGACCTGGACGCCGGGTGAGCGCCGAGGTCACCGACCGCCTCGTCGGCCTCGTCGCGGCGCTGCGCGCGCACGGCGTCCGCGTCGGCACCGGCGAGACGGTCGACGCGGCCGAGGCCGCTGCGGCCCTCGGGTTCGCCGACCGCGGTCTGCTGCGCGAGGGCCTGGCCGCGACGCTCCTGCACTCGGCCGGCCAGCGGCGGGTGTTCGACACCGTCTTCGACCTGTACTTCCCCCACGGCGTCGGCGCCCCGCAGGACGAGGCCGGCGACCGGGACGACCTGCGCGACCGGCTGGCCGCCGCGCTCGCCGCGGACGACGAGGCGCTGCTGGCCCGCCTGGCGATCGAGGCGGTCGACGGGCTGGGCGGGTACGGGAGTTCGCCGGGCTCGGACGGCTGGTCGTCGCACCAGACCCTCGAACGGCTGCGCCCGCAGACGCTGCTGGCGCGGGTGCGCGACGACGTCCGGGCCCGCGGCGGCGCGTCCGGCTTCGCCGACCGGCTGCTGGAGGACGAGATCCGGCGCCGCATCGAGGCCTTCCGCGCCCTCGTCGCCCGGGAGGCACGGCGCCGGGTCGCGGAACGCAGAGGGCGCGACGAGATCGCCCGGCGCGCGGTGGCGCCCACCGCCGACCGCGTCGACTTCCTGTACGCGGGCAAGGACCGGCTGGCCGAACTGCGGCGGACGGTGCAGCCGCTGGCCCGCAGACTGGCCACCCGCATGGCGGCGCGCCGCCGCCGGGCCGCCCGCGGCACCATCGACCTGCGGCGCACCCTGCGCGGCTCCCTCTCGACGGGCGGGGTGCCGATACGGCCCGTGCTGCGCCGCCGTCGCCCGGTCCGCCCCGAACTGGTGCTGCTGTGCGACGTGTCGGGTTCGGTGTCGGGGTTCTCCGACTTCACGATGCTGCTGGTGCAGGCGCTGCACGACCAGTTCAGCAAGGTGCGGGTGTTCGCCTTCGTCAACCGGATCGACGAGGTGACGCGGCTGCTGGAGCACGGCGCCGCCGATCCAGGGGGCCTCGGCGCCCGCATCCGCGCCGAGGCCGCGGTGACGGGCCACCACGGGAGCAGCGACTACGGCATGGCGCTGGGCGAGTTCGCGGAGCGGCACGGCGCGGCCGTCGGACCCCGCACGACGGTGTTCGTCCTCGGGGACGCCCGCACCAACATGAGCGACCCGAACCTGCCGGCCGTCCGCGAGATCGCCGAACGCGCCCGCCGCCTCCACTGGCTGAACCCGGAACCGCGTTCGCTGTGGGGCACGGGTGACTCGGCGGCGCCCGAGTACGCCGGGCTGGTGCCGATGCACGAGTGCCGCAACGCCCGCCAGCTCGCCGAACTCACCGGCCGCCTGCTCCCCGTCTGACGCCCGGCCACCCGGGCGCGGCCGCCGGGGCCTACTCGGCCTTCGCGTAGTCCTTGGCCATCGCCCCGGCGAAGTCGTACACCACGCACTGGTCGTCGCCCACCACCCAGGCGTCGTGGCCCGGCGGGATCACGAAGACGTCGCCCGGGCCCACTTCGGCCTCGCCGCCGTCGTCCATGGTGACGTGCATGCGTCCGGAGACGACATAGCCGTTGTGGTGGATCATGCAGGTGGAGGTGCCCGCGACGGACGCGAGCGACTCGGTCCAGCGCCAGCCGGGCTCGAAGGTCGCCACGGCGAAGTCCAGCCCCGTCATATGGACGGCCTCGATGTGACCGCGGGGGAAATCGCGGCGCTCGTCCGGCTTGTCGAGCGTCTTCACTTCCATCATGACGCTCCTCCCTTCCGGCCGCGCTCGTCCACGGCCGGGGCCCGGCTCCCCGGCGGACCTGGACGTCACCGGTGGAAGCCGCGCCCCTACGCCTCCATCGTCCGCCTGTCCACCGGGGGCCGCCATCCGGGCGGCACGCGTCTCAGACGTCGCCGCCGCACAGCTCGGCGAAGCGGGCCGCGTCGACGTTGCCGCCGGAGACGATGACGCCGATCCGGCCGCCCGTGACCGTGACCCGGCCCGCGAGCAGGGCGGCCAGACCGGAGGCGCCGCTGGGCTCCGTGACGATCTTCAGGCGTTCGAAGGCGAAGCGCATGGCCGCGCGGATCTCGTCGTCGCTGACGAGGACGATCTCGTCCACGAGCCGCCGGTTGACCGAGAAGGTCAGCTCCCCGGGGATGTGCACGGCCTGGCCGTCGGCGATGGTGCGCGGCACCGGGATCCCGACGCGGCGCCCCGCCTCCAGCGACCGCTTGGTGTCGTCCCCGTCCTGCGGCTCCACGCCGACGACGCGGACGCCCGGCCGCAGCCCCTTGACCGCGGTGACGCTGCCGGCGAGGAGCCCGCCGCCGCCGACCGGCACGAGCAGCGCGTCCAGCTCCCCCGCCTCCTCCAGGAGTTCCAGCGCGGCCGTGCCCTGGCCCGCCATGACGTGCGGGTGCTCGTAGGGCGGGATCAGGGCCAGGCCCCGGTCGGCGGCCAGCGCCTCGGCGACGGCCACCCGGTCGCCGGTGTAGCGGTCGTACGTCACGATCTCGGCGCCGTAGGCCTCCGTGGCCGCGCGCTTGGAGCGCGGCGCGTCCTCGGGCATCACGATCACGGCGGTCGTGCCCAGTTCGCGCGCGGCCAGCGCGACGGCCTGGGCGTGGTTGCCGGAGGAGTAGGCGGCGATGCCCCGGGCGAGCTGCTCGGGGGTCAGCCGGGAGGCCGCGTTGTAGGCGCCGCGGAACTTGAAGGCGCCGACGCGCTGGAAGTTCTCGCACTTGAGGAGGACCTCGGCGCCGACGGCCCGGTCGAGGGTCCGGGAGCGGAGCACGGGTGTGCGGTGGGCGACGCCCTTGAGTCGGACGGCCGCGTCGCGCACGTCGTCGAGGGTGATCGGCAGGGGGGTGGTCGTCACGTGTGTGCTCCCTCGGGGGTGCCGCCGGCGCCGTCGGCGGCGCGCGGGGCTCTGGACCGGGACAGGTAGTGGTAGGCGGAGGCGCGGGAGATGCCGAGACGGGCGGCGATCTGCTCGACGGCGCGGCGCACGCCGAACACCCCGCGGTCGTCCAGGCCGCGGAAGAGGGCCAGCCGGGCCGGGCCGTCGAGACCGGCCCAGGTCTGGTCCTGCCGTGCGAGGTGGGCGTCGAGCAGGGCGTCGACGACGGAGTCGATGTCGTCGCCGAAAGCGGTCACCGGCGGGTCGGACCGCCCTCCGGCCGCCCCCGCGAGCGCGGCCAGCAGGCCCTGCACCCGGTCGACCTCGGTGACGTCCACGTTGACGCACAGGGCGCCGAACACCGCGCCCGCGGAGTCGCGCAGCACCATCGTGGACGACTTCACGAGCTTGCCCGCGCCGGTGCGGGTGACGTAGTTCAGCTCGTCGGCCGCGTCGTCGCCGCGGGCGAGGACGCGCAGGCCGATCTCGCTCATCGCGCCGCCGGCCGTCCGCCCCGTCACCGCTCCGGCGACGGCGACCACCGAGCGTTCGGGGCGCCGGTAGTCGTGCAGGACGACCTCGCACACGGGCCCGAAGGTCGCCGCGATCCCCTCGACGAGGGGAGTCAGCGCGCGCAGGATCGCGTCCCGCTCGGCTTCCCGGCCCCGGCTCGCTGCGACGGCTTCCATACCGCCATTAGACCAGCGGTTGGACGAGGAGTCCAGCGGCTGGATTTCTGGTCCATCCGCGGACCGCCGTCCGTGCGAGCGCGGCCCCGCGTGGACCCGGCTCGGCGGGTCGCGGGCGAACACCTGGAGGGGAACCGCGGATCAAAGGGTGGTGCCGTCAATTGCCGTTTCCCTAGGATGGGTTGCCGGTCGCGCCCGTCCGTGGCACGGCAGGGATCCTGGGGGAAGAGATGCAGCCTGGAAATCAGCTGTCCACGTCGATCGACGCGTCGGTTCCGACGGCCGCGCGCATGTACGACCACTACCTGGGCGGCAAGGACAACTACGCGGCCGACCGCGCCGCCTGCGAGGAACTCGACAAGGTCGTCCCGAGCACCCGCGCCCTCGCCCTGAACAACCGGCGCTTCCTCCAGCGGGCGGTGCGCACCCTGAGCCGGGAGTACGGGATCCGGCAGTTCCTCGACCACGGATCCGGCCTGCCCACGCAGGACAACGTGCACCAGGTCGCCCAGCTCGTCGAGCCGGACACGCACGTCGTCTACGTCGACAACGACCCGATGGTCCTCGTGCACGGGCGGGCCCTGCTGGAGCAGGACGAGCGGACCACCGTCATCCACGCCGACATGCGCGACACCGAGACGATCTTCGCGCACCCGGAGACGCAGCGCCTGATCGACTTCTCCCAGCCGGTGGCCGTGCTGTTCAACTCGGTGTTCCACTGCATTCCCGACAGCGAGACCGACGGGCCGCAGGCGCTGGTGCGCCGGGTGACCGAACGCCTCGCCCCCGGCAGCTTCGTGCTGATGTGCCAGCTCGTCAGCGAGGACGCCGAGGTCAGGGAGTTCGTCACGGACTTCATGGACAAGGCCACCCAGGGCCACTGGGGCCGGGTCCGCCAGCAGAAGGACGTCGCCGCGCTCTTCGACGGCCTGGACATCCTCGACCCGGGGCTGGTCGAGGTCTCCACCTGGCGCCCCGACACCGAGGTCGCGCCCCGCCAGCTCACCCAGGAGTGGATCGAGTTCGGCGGTGTGGGCCGCCTGCCTTAGGGAGCCGTCCGGCGCTCGCGCCCCGCCGCCGGGGCGCGCTGTGCCGTCAGGGGTAGCGCTGCCGCACGGTCGCCTCCAGCAGCGCCACGGAGTCACGCGGGTTGAGCGCCTCGTCGGCCAGCCGGTCGAGCGCCACCCGGTACTCCTCCGTCTCGTCCCGGTCCTCCAGGAACGTGGCGCTGCGGATCTGCTCCAGGTAGACGACGTCGGGCAGATCGGCGCCGCCGAAGCGCAGGTAGGTGACCGGTATGGCCGGCGCCGAGGCGTGCGTGACGTCCAACGGCACGACCTGCACGGTGACATGGGGCAGCGCGGCCAGCTCGACGAGGTGGGTGAGCTGCTCGCGCATCACGTCCCGGCTGCCCAGCACCCGCAGCAGCACCGACTCGTCGAGGACGGCCCACACCCGTGGAGCGTCCGGCCGCCGCAGCAGTTCGGTGCGTCTGGTCCGCAGTTCCACCCGGCGCTCGACCTCCCGTGACGTCGCCGACGGGAGCCCTCGCTCCACGACGGCACGCCCGTACGCGGGAGTCTGCAGCAGTCCGGGCACGTACTGGATCTCGAAGGTGCGGATCGCCGTGGCCGCCTCCTGCAGTCCGACCAGCCGGTCGAACCACTCGGGCATCAGCCGCTTGTCGTAGCGCTGCCACCATCCCGGCTGGCCCGCCTGCCGCAGCAGCTGGATCAGCACCGAGGCCTCGTGGTCGTCGGTGCCGTACAGCGACAGCAGGGCGCGCACGTCGGCCTCGACCGGGGGCTTGCGCCCCTTGCCCGCCTCGATCCGCGACAGCTTGGCCGGGCTGAACCCGAGAGCGCGCGCGGCCTGGTCCTGCGTGTAGCCGGCGTCCTCACGGATACCGGCCAACTGCACGCCGACCAGCATTTTCAGCAAGGTCGGCGCGGGCTCGGCCCGGTTCAGATACGGTTCGAGACGGGACACGCGAGGTGACTCGACAGACATCCTGACTCCCCGTGGACCGGCAGACGACAGACCGCAGTATCGCATCCGAACCCCTCCGGCCGCACGCCGCAGGGGAATTGAGGTTCCGTCGAGCACCAACGCGCCCCGTCGAACCCCTTCGCGCTCGGCGGTCCCCCCGCACAACCCCTCTGGCCGGCACGGCATTCGCCGGGCCGACGGAACCCCCACCGGGTCCTCACGCCGTCCGCACGCGACGTTCACACCAGATGGTCGAACTCCCCGCCCTTCGCCCCCGCCACGAACGCGGCGACCTCGGCCGGCGTGTACACCAGCGCCGGGCCGTCGGGATCACGGGAGTTGCGCAGGGCCACCCCTCCGCCCTCCAGGGCCGCGACCTCGACGCAGTTGCCCTCGGCGTTGCTGTGACTGCTCTTGAGCCAGCGGACGCCCAGCGAGCTGGCCCGCACTCCGTTCGGCACTGACGACATTGCACTCTCCTCGTTCCGTGCGCGCAATTTCCCGTGAAATTGCACGAGGGCCTCTTCAGCGTGGATAATAGCCATGCCGTCAACCGCCCTTCCGGCCCACTGTCCTGACGTCGTCTCAGGGAGATGCCCCGTGCCATCACCTGCGCAGTTCCGGAGTCCCGGGTCCGTCTTCGTCCGCGACTCGCCCAGAACCGCCGCCCTGGACCTCGCGGGCAGCCGCGAGGAGTTCGCCCAGGCGCGCGACTTCACCCACCGCACACTCGACCACTGGTCCCTGGACCACTGCACCGACGACGCGCTCACCGTCGTCACGGAACTGGCCGCCAACGCGGTGCTGCACGGGCTCCCGCACACCTCGGCGGACCGGTGCCGGGTACGGCTCAGGCTCACCCTGCGCCGCTCCCACCTCGTGTGCGCCGTCACCGATCCGAGCGACAGCCTGCCCGTCTACCCGCACCCCGGGGACAGCCTCCTGGAGCACGGCCGCGGACTGCACATCGTCGAGGCCCTCTCCGAACACTGGGGCTGGACCCGCCGCTGCCCGGTGGGCAAGACCGTCTGGGCCATGCTGCCGACCCGCCACCTGCCCTGATCCACGACCCCCACCAGACACCGGACATGACTGCCACGAAGAGAACCGCACCGCTCGCGGACCTGGGACACGTGCCGTGGCCCGAGATCAAGGACTCCACCGGATCCGCCGCGGGCATCCCCGTCCTGCTCACCACCCTGGCCCGGGGCGACGCTGTCAGCGCCGACTCGGCGTTCGGCCAACTCCGGCGACGCATCTGCCAGTTCGGGTTCGTCGTGGACGAGGCCACGGCGGCGACGGTGCCCTTCCTCTGGGAACTCGTCCGCCTCCCCCAGGTCACCTGCCGTGCGCAGATCCTGCGCCTGCTGAAGAGCATCGCCGACGCCCGGCAGTGGGAGACCACGGCCGTCGCGTACCCCAAGCTGCTGCACCATCCGGACAACTACGTGGCCTGGGAGCGCGCGGCCCGTCACGCCGTCCGCGCCCAGCGCGACGTCCTGCGCCAGCTGCCGGCCGAACCCGACAGCGAGATACAGCGCGCGACCAAGGAACTCGCCGCCGCCCTGACCGACTGACGGACGGACGGACGGACGGTGGACGGGTGGGCTCACCGGCCGCCGCCGGACCGCCGCCCCGCCCCGGCGTCTCGGTGCGAGCGCTAGGTTGACCGCATGAGCAACCTTGACCGCTCGCCCGTGCCGAGCGTGTGCGGCGGCCGCGGATTCGTCGTCGCCGAACCCGTCCGCGAGCTGCTGAGCCCCCGCCATGTGACACTCGGCGCGTCGACCGAGGTGCGCCGGCTGCTGCCCAACCTCGGCCGTCGCATGATCGGCGCCTGGGCCTTCGTCGACCACTACGGCCCCGACGACATCGCCGACGAACCCGGCATGCAGGTCCCGCCGCATCCCCACATGGGCCTCCAGACGGTCAGCTGGCTCCACGAGGGCGAGGTGCTGCACCGCGACTCGACCGGCAGCCTCCAGACCATCCGGCCGCGCGAACTCGGCCTGATGACCTCGGGGCGCGCCATCAGCCACTCCGAGGAGAGTCCGCGGGCGCACGCCCGCCTCCTGCACGGCGCGCAGCTGTGGGTGGCGCTGCCGGACGCGCACCGTCACACGGACCCCCGCTTCGAGCACCACGCCGGCCTGCCCACCGTCGACGCGCCCGGCCTCACCGCCACCGTCCTCCTCGGCGACCTCGACGGCGCCACGTCACCCGGAACCGCGTACAGCCCCATCGTGGGCGCCGACCTCGCCCTCGCCCGGGGCGCCGACGTCCGGCTGCCGCTGGAGCCCGACTTCGAGTACGGCGTCCTGTCCATGTCCGGCGAGGTGCACGTGGACGGCGTCCCCGTCCTCCCCGGCTCCATGCTGTACCTCGGCTGCGGCCGCACCGAACTGCCCCTGCGGGCCGAGTCGGACGCGGGCCTGATGCTGCTCGGCGGCGAACCGTTCGAGGAGGAGCTCGTCATGTGGTGGAACTTCGTCGGCCGCACCCAGGCCGAGATCGAACAGGCCCGCGAGGACTGGACGAAGGGGACACGGTTCGGCGAAGTGACCGGCTACGACGGGGCCCCGCTGCGCGCCCCGGAACTCCCGCCGGTACCCCTGAAACCCCGCGGCCGGGTGCGCTGACCGGGCGCAACACCGGCTCTCGACCCACCGGACCCACGCCGCGGCCCGGCCCCGCCGGAAGGGACGGGCCGGTCCGGACGACCGCTCAGCCCGCCTTCCGGAACACGAGGACCTCGGTGGTGGCGACGCCCATGGGCGCCAGGAAGCCGGCCTCCAGGGTGCAGCCGAGGGTCGCGAAGAGGTCCACGCAGGCCCGGCGGGGCATGGCGGCCGGATAGGAGCCGTGCCCCTCGCCGCCCTGTGTCGCCCAGGTGCGCACCGCGTCCGGGTCGAGGCAGGTCTCCGTCATGACGTCGAAGACGATGCGGCCGCCGGGGCGCGTGACACGTGCCATCTCGAAGAAGTAGCGGGAGGCGCAGAGGAAGGTCACGGTGTTGAACACCTTGTGCGCCTGGACGAGGTCGACGGTGGCGTCGGGTGTCGGGGCGAGACTGCACCCCGCGGTCGGCCGGGCGATCACGCCGAACGTCTCCACCAGGTACCCGGCCCAGGGCGCCGCCGTCTCGTAGATCTCGTAGCGGTCCGGTGAGCACTCCTTCAGCGTCTTCTCCAGGTACCGCCCCGATCCGGGGCCGATCTCCAGCACCGAGGCCGGGCGGTCGGCGTAGACGCCGAGGGCACGCAGTTCGTCGATGGTCGACTGGGTGGCGCCGGGCGTCCCGTTCATCACCGTGTCGATGTGGTCGCCGACCGACAGACCGGACGCCCGGGCGGCCCGCATCGTGGGCTCGAAGGGGAGGAAGTCGTCGACGCCGCCCCGGTTGTCGCCGCTGCGCACGATGTCGAATCCGGCGCGTCCCAGGAGCCGCCTGGCTCCGGACTTCACTGCCCTGCCTGCTGCCTGCATCGGGCAACCCCCCAGATCGTCCTATTTCGTGGTCAGCATAGGATCTCCGAATCGAAGCCGCAGGGATACGGACAATTCGCTACGCCATGAAGATTCCACGCAACGGCGCCTGTCGAGGCGGCGTGCTCACGCCCGGCGTGCACGCTCGCGCGCCGAGGTCGCGGGGGGACGCGGGAACCGGAAAGGCCTCCGGCGCGCTCTGCGTGTTGTAGTCCCTTCACGTAAAAGGATGAGCCACAGATGATCACCCTCACCAAGGAAGACGGCCCGGCCGACCTGGACGGAGTCACGCGCCTGACCATCGGGGTCTCCTGGGACCCCACCGCCGGCAGCAGCGGCGGGGTGCTCGGCAAGCTGCGCCGCAAGTCCGGCACCGACCTGGACCTGATCGCCGTGGCCATGCAGGGCGGCGACCCGGTGCGCCTCGCGGGTCTCGACTCCCTCGACCCGATGGGCAACGGCTCGCTCGTGCACAGCGGCGACAACCAGACCGGCCACGGCGACGGGGACGACGAGACGGTGACCGTCGAGTTCGCGCGGATACCGGCACAGATCACGTCGATCGTGTTCGTCGCCGCCGCGTACAAGAAGGGCAGTTCCTTCCAGAAGGCCCGCAACATCAGCTTCAAGGTCTACGACGCGACCGGGGGCAGCTCCCAGCAGGTCGCCGACATCTGGCCGAGCCTGTTGACCCAGGACAACGGCTGCGCCGTGGCCAAGGCCGTCCGGGTCGGGGCGAGTTGGAAGCTCGAAGTCGTCAACGTCACGGGGAAGATCAAGCAGGGGGACGAGCACGCCCTGATGCGCTTCGCCGTCAGCAAGTAGGGCCGGGCCCGCGAAGGCCGTCCGGCAACGTCCCCCGTGCGCTTCCCGCGCGGTCTCGGGCGCGTTCCCGGACCGGCCCGCCCCCGTGACGGGGCGCCGCACGGGTGTGTGAAGGTGGGAGCCGGTGAACGGCACGCGTATACGGGGGCAGTGGTGGACGAGGTGCTCTACGGCGAACGGTCCTGGAACCCGCTGGCACGGCTGGTGGAACTGACCGGGGACCGGTTGCGCGACGGCGGCAGGACGACGCCGTTGACCGAGGTGAACCTCGCCGCCATGGCCGAGGCGTTCCAGCGCGGTCGCTGGCTCGGAGGCGGCGGGACCGAACGTGCGCTGGACGGGCTCGCGCAGGGCGCGGGGGTGGTGCCCGTCACCCGCGTCACCGGCACCACCATGCTGGTGAGAGTGCGGCAGACGGCCCGGTTCGCCCGCACGCTCGGAGAGTTGGCGGTGCGCCGGTGCGGCGGGCCCGCCCAGGTGGCCGCGCTGGCGGAACGTGCCCGGGCCGAACAGGTGCCGCTGTGGATCGCCCGGCGGTTCGCCCCGGGCCCGGCCGGGCCGATCGCCGTCGCCGTGGACCGGCGTCTGGTGCGGGTGGACGTCTGGGGGCCGCACGCCCCCGTCGTGCGCATCCGGGCTCCGCACGGCTTCCCCTCCCCCCACGCCGGCGACCCCTCCCGCGGTCTGCGCCTGACGGTGGACGACGTCGCGGCGGAACTCACGCTGCGGAAGAAGCTGCGCAAGTCGAAGAGTTCCGTGGATGTGCGGCTGCCGGGACGGCACTGGGCGCTGCGCCGCGAGGATGCGCTGACGTCCCGGCTGCTGCGCGACGACCGCCGTGTCGCCCTGCTGACCAGGCCGCCGCGCCGGCCTTCGTTCGAGCCGGGCACGGTGCTGCTGCCGCTCACCCCCGTGGAGTACGAGAGCGCCGACCCGCTGGACGCCGTCATGGCGCAGGTCTTCGCCGTCGCCTTCGGGCTCGGTGACACGACGGGGCTGGCGCGGTTCCCGTCGCAGCGGCGCCCGGTGAGCGGGGGCGAGCCCGTCGCCTTCGACGAGGGGTGGGACCGCCCCTGGTTCTCCAACCTGGGCACGAGCGTCCACGACAACGAGTCCGGCGGCGGCGACGGCTGGGGATCCGACGGCGGGGACGCAGGCGAAGGCCACGGCGGCGGAGACGACGGCGGCGGGGGCGACGGGGGCGGGGGTGACGGCGGCGACTAGGAGTCGTGGCCCGCGTGAACGCTGGAGATGGGCGGGCGTGCGGGCTTCTTGGGTACGGGAGTTCCGGCTTCGCCCGGTCCATCTCCGTGGCGGTGTGACGAGATGGGTTTGGGGGCGTTCGGGTGGTTCGCCGCCGGTCCTGCAACTGCCGGCGGGCGGGCGGCCTCCTGGACAGCAAGCGAACGCCGAACGCTGGAGGTTGTATGCGGGACTGGCAGTATTCACCGACCGCCGTCACGGTGCCCGAGCTGATCCTCGACCCCTACCGCTGCGGTTTCGACGCGCGGACGACCCTGGAGGGGACGGAGGCGGGAGAGCAGTGGGGGGACGAGGACTGGCGGGTGCCGCCGCAGGGACGGGCCGCCGAGGAGGAGCCGCTGTGGCCCGCCCCTGACCCGGGCCGGCGGCTGCCGTCGGCGGTGGCCCCCGCCGACCGGCGGCGCCTGGAGCTGCACGCGGCGCTCATCCGGGCCGGAGTCGCGCCCGCGCCCGGCGACCTGCACGCGGTGGAGACGTTGAGCGGCCTCGACGACACCGTCAACGACGCCGTCCGCCGCTGGATCGCCGGCCGCTGAACGGGTCCGGCACGCTGCGGCGCGGACGGGTGGGAAGGCTGCCGCCCGGCGGACGGCGACCGGCGTCCGTGCCGCGCGGGCCGGGCGAAGTGGCCTGCGGAGGCTGGTCACTTGACGAGGAAGTCGGCCGCCCTGGTGTCGAGCGTGCGGGTGCCGTTCTGTGCGGTGGCCAGCACGGCGACGTGCCAGACGCCGCGCGGCGACGACCCGGCGTCGGAAGCCGTGGTCCTGACGCCGTAGGTGCAGATCGCGGTGTGCTTCCTGAAGGGCTTGCAGACGGCGGGCTCCGCCTCGGCCATCTCCTTCGCGGTCGGCTCGTGCTCGGCGAGCGACGAGTTCTGCGGCCAGGCCAGCACCTTCACGTCGTCGACGCCGGAGGACGTCGTCACGTAGGCCGTGAAGGTCAGCGAGCCGTCGTGGCCGGCCGCGGGGGCGGTGTAACGGGCGGTGGCGTGGGTCAGCGCCGGGGGCTGCTCGCCGGCGTAGGCGAGTGCGTACGCGCCTGCGCCCACGAGGACGGCAGCGCCGGCGGCGACGGTGAGGGCCATGCGTCGGGACACGAGTTTCTCCGCAACTGTCTCAACTGGATCCGGCCGGCGTCCGTGGCGTCCGCCGCTGCACCGATCCTCGCGCCGT
This sequence comes from Streptomyces sp. NBC_00704, assembly GCF_036226605.1. Classification (NCBI taxonomy): domain Bacteria; kingdom Bacillati; phylum Actinomycetota; class Actinomycetes; order Kitasatosporales; family Streptomycetaceae; genus Streptomyces; species Streptomyces sp. NBC_00704. The sequence continues at coordinate 7,135,871 of NZ_CP109000.1, read as the reverse complement.
GAGGATGCGCCCGGCATGGGGGAACGTACTCAGTCCGGCTGAGTACGCCCGCCGGGCCGTCCGGCCGCATACAGGCGGGCCCGGCCCTCCCGCGTGGGGAGGGCCGGGCCCGTGGGGGTGAGCGTCAGGCGGGGCGGATGTTCTCCGCCTGCGGGCCCTTCTGGCCCTGGGTCACGTCGAACTCGACCTTCTGGCCTTCCTGCAGCTCGCGGAACCCCTGGCTGGCGATGTTGGAGTAGTGGGCGAAGACGTCGGGGCCGCCGCCCTCCTGCTCGATGAAGCCGAAGCCCTTCTCGCTGTTGAACCACTTCACAGTGCCCTTGGCCATGACCGTCTCCTTCGGGGAGGGGGGACCGGACACGCACCCTGCGTGACCGGGAGGTGATCGCCCTGGTCCGGAGAGACGCTGAACAGCAGGGACGCCCGTGAGGGCAATCACGGGCGAACGGGACTTCGGAACCACGACTGCTGATCACAACGGTATAACGAAGGAGGGCCGGACGTCACCGGCGACGCGCCGGTACCGGCCGGTTCCGGTCCGTCCGGCCGACGGCCCGGCACCGGCCCGCGCGCCTCGTCAGGAGGGCCGCCCGCCGAACCGCCAGTTGTGCACCTCGATGGCGGCGTACCGGTCCTGGGTGAGGACGGCGCGCGCCGCCTCCGGATCCGACGCCTGGAGCAGCACCGCCGTCCCGAGCCAGGTGGCGCCGTCGTCGGACAGCAGCGGCCCGTGGGCGATCAGGTCGTCGTCCCGGCCGGGCGGCGCCACGAGGTCGGCGCCCTCCCCCGCGCCGAAGCCGAGCACCAGATACCGGTTGCCGCCGGTCCGGCCGCCGGGGAAGTCCCACATGGTGCGCCCCAGAGTGTTGCGCCACCGTCGCAGCAGCACGTCCCGGTAGGCGCCGGCCTGGTGGTTCGGCTCGTCGAAGGCGAAGGCGCGGGCCGCCGCGGGGCCGGGCAGGTCGAGGATGTGCACGCTGCCGGTGGGCGTCTCGCCGTCGTCCGCGAGGGTCGGGCCCCGGGCGATCAGCTCCTTCGCGAAACCGTCCATGTAGGACCAGTGCGCTTCGATCAGCTGCTCACGCAGCGCCAGGGAACCCGGCCGGTCACGGTGGTAACAGAGAAAGTCCATGCCCAAGGATCACTGTCGGCCGGACCCCAGGGCGAACGGGTTTCCCCAGCCGTCGCACAAAGTGCGTCGACTGACGACAGAACCATTGACCCACTCGTCCCCCACCCCTACCTTCTGACCGAACATTCGAACCCTGTCCGATATATCGGACGAGCGAGCGTCCCTCGCCCGTCCGCACGCCTCTCCTGGAGAGCAGATGAGCACAGGCCCCCGGTCCGACTTCCAGCCGTCCCGCAGGCGGTTCCTCGGCATGGCCGCCGGCGTCCCCCTCGCCGCCATGGCCGCCGACCTGACCATCGGGGCGGGCGCCGCCCACGCCGCGGACTCGGCCTACGTGATGGCGTACTTCACCGAGTCCACGACCATGCTCGAGGCCAACTACGGCCTGCACCTGGCCGTCAGCCGGGACGGTCTGCAGTGGATGCCGCTGAACCAGAACAACCCGGTGGTCACCCCCACCGAGGGCGCGCTCGGCCTGCGCGACCCGTTCGTCCTGCGCAAGCAGGACGGCACCTTCGTGGTGCTCGCCACCGACCTCAAGGGCACCGACTGGAACTACGTCAGCCAGTACGTCCACGTCTGGAACTCCACCGACCTGCGCACCTTCACCGGCTACCACCGGCTGAAGCTGCACGACATGAACACCCACAGCTGGGCGCCGGAGGCCTTCTGGGACGCGGGCCGCGGCCAGTACGCCCTCATCTACTCGGCCGTCAACAGCAGCGGCCACAACGTCATCATGGTCAACTACACGACCGACTTCGTCACCGCCTCCGCCCCCCAGGTCTTCTTCGACCCCGGCTACGACGTGATCGACGGCGACATGGCCGTCGGCGTCAACGGCGTCAACTACCTCTACTTCAAGAAGAACGGGACGCTCGTCGGTGCCCGGTCCAGCTCGCTGAACCCCGGGAGCTTCACTCCGTTCAGCACCGCCGTCTCGCACGGCGGCACCGAGGCGCCCACCCTGGTCAAGTCCCTCACGTCGGGCGCCTATTACCTCTGGGGCGACACCTACACGCCCAACGGCGTGTTCTACGCCTGGCAGTCCACGGACCTGTCGGCCGGCACCTGGACCGCGCTCGACCAGCGCCTCTACACGCAGCCGCTCAACTCCAAGCACTGCGGCATCCAGCCGATCACCTCGACCGTGTACGACAACATGGTCGCGAAGTGGGGCGCCCCGGACTGGAACAGGATCAAGTCGTACAACTTCCCCGGCCGTTACGTCCGGCACGCGAACTACGTCGGCCGGATCGACCCCTACCCCTTCGACCCGTTCACCGACTCCCAGTGGAAGATCGTGCCCGGCCTCGCCGACAGCTCCGGGGTGTCCTTCCAGTCACTGGCCCAGCCGACCCGCTACCTGCGGCACTACAGCTACCAGCTGAGGCTCGACGTCAACGACGGGACCGGCACGTTCGCCCAGGACGCCACCTTCCACAAGGAGGCGGGCCTGGCCGATTCCACGTGGGCGTCGTTCCGCTCCCACAACTTCCCCACCCGGTACATCCGGCACTCGGACTACGTCCTGCGCATCGACCCGATCACCACCGCCACCGAGCGCGCGGACGCCACCTTCTCCGTCGTGTACTGACGGGCCGCACAACGGCCGCCCGGACGCTTCGGCTCCGCTCCCCTCCCGAGTCCGGGCGGGCCGCGCGCACCCCGGTGCCGGACCCGCTCCTTCATCCGTTCGGTGGCCGCCTGCTCGCACACCCCCAGGGCCCCTGCCTGAGATGGGACCAGCGCGTTCCGGCCCAAGGGTGCGAGGCACCGGGCGGCGGGGACGCGGACATCGACCGGGAAGCGGGTGCGGCCGAACACGGCCGCACCCGGCCCGAAAGGAGAGCGTCATGCCACAGGGTTCCAGCGCCAAGCGGGAGCGTCAGTACCAGCACATCAAGGAGGGCGCCCGGAAGCGCGGCGCCCCGAAGGGCCGGGCCGAGGAGATCGCGGCGCGCACCGTCAACAAGGAGCGGGCCCGGGCGGGCGAGTCGAAGACGGCGAGCCGGACGTCGATCCGGGACCCCAAGTCCGCTCCGCAGCGCGGCGGCCTGCGCTCGCACCGCGGCGCTCAGGGGCCGACGCGGGACCAGCTGTACGCGGAGGCGAAGAAGCGCGGCATCAGCGGCCGCTCCTCGATGAACAAGCAGGAGCTGACCCACGCTCTCGGCCGCTGACCGGCCCGGCACGTCCTGAGCTGCCGCGGACGTCCTGAGCCGTCTCCAGGGCCCGCCCGTCGTCTCGTGGACGCCGCCCGCCCGGGGAGGGGCGACCACCCCTCCCCGGGCGCAACCGGACGCGGGCACCGGTCCCGACTCGAGCGGGCCCGGCCCGGTCCGGGGCGGTTCGGTCCGGTCCGGTCCGGCGCGGTCCGGCCCAGTCCGGTCCGGCGCGGTGCCGTCCGCTCCGGTCAGTCGGGCTTGTTCGGCGGCTTCTTCCCCGGCGGCTTCGGCTCCGCCTTGGGCTTCGCCTCTTTCTCGGCCTTGGCAGTCTTCTCGGCCTTCGCGGCCCCCGCCGCCTTGCCGGACGGTTTGCCGTGCGCCGGTGCGCGCCGCTCAGCAGGGGCCCGGCCGTCGGACGCAGCGCCGGCGGCCGCGCCCTTCACGTAGGCCGGGTCCGTATCCGCGCGGCCGGAAGAGGGCGGCGCACTCCGCGCCGACGCGGCGGCACGCAGTGGCACGTGGGAGGCGTCGCCGGGCGGGGCCGACGGGGTCCCGGGCGCCGGGGAGGCGCCGTTCCCGCCGGTCGAGCCGCCGTCCGGGCCGCCCTTCCCGGCGGGCCGGCTGACCGCGCCCGTCGTGTTTCCGTGGCCCCCCTGCTGCGAGTAGCCGTCGGTGACGGCCAGAGCGGCGGCCATGACCCCGGCGAGGGCGACGGCCCCGCCCGCCACCAGCACCCGGCCGCGTGCGGCGGGCTTCGCAGCGGCTGCCCGCGGTGCCGGGAGCCCGGCCGGGTGCGTCGCCTCGTCTCCCCGCGCCGGTTCGCGGCTCCCCACCAGGGCAGGGGCGCTGTTCGCCGCCGCGGTCCCCGGCGGCGGGACGACGGCCCCGGCGGCCCCGGCGGCCTCGACGGGTCCGGAGAGGGGCGCGTCGGCGAGGGCGGCCAGCGTGCGGGCGCAGTCGAGCGCGGAGGGGCGTGTCAGCTCGTCCAGGGCGGTCATGTCCCGCAGCAGGGCGGCGAGTTCGACGGGAAGTCCGTCGGGCAGCACCGGCGCGCGGTGGAGCCGCGCGATCGCCGCCTCGAGTGGACCGCCGTCGTACTCGAGCCGGCCGGTGAGGCATTCGAGGAGCACCAGTCCGAGGGCGTAGACGTCGGCGGGACGGCCCACGGGCCGGCCCAGCACCTGTTCCGGGGAGAGGTAGGCGGCGGTGCCGACGAGGGCCCCGGTGGCGGTGCGGGTGGTGGCGTCGACCAGCCGGGAGATCCCGAAGTCCGTGAGGTAGGGGCGGTCCGAGGCGCCGAGAAGGATGTTGGACGGTTTGACGTCGCGGTGCACGATCCCGGCCTCGTGGGCGTGGGCCAGGGCGCGGGCGAGGTCGGCGCCCAAGGCCGCGGTCCGCGCGCAGGACAGGACGCCTTCCGCGACGCGCGCTCTGAGGGTGCTGCCTTCGATCAGCTGCATGACCAGGTAGGGACGGCCGTCGTGCCGTCCGGCGTCGTAGGCGGTGACCAGCCCGGGATGCTGGAGCCGGGCCAGGATCACGGCCTCGCTCTCGAAGCCCTCCTCCGACGTGGCGGTCGCGCCGGGGCGGAACACCTTCACCGCGACGGCCCGCCGCAGCCGCAGGTCGTAGCCGCGGTGGACGTCCGCCGCGCCGCCCGAGCCGATGCGGGCGTCCAGACGGTAGCGGCCGGACAGCACCTCGGCCGAACACCGGGAGAACGGCGCCAGGGCCGACTCGCGGAGCCTCATTCCCTCTCCCTCTTGCTTCGGAGCACATGTACCGCGGGCTCCCGTTCACCGAGGCACGCCGGACGCGGGTACCCGCCGGAGCCCGGCCTACCCCCGAACCCGAGTCGTCCGGCGGAGCCGCGGGAACGCGGGCTCCGCCGGACGGCAGGCAGGCTGGCAGGCGGACGAGCGGGTCAGCGCAGTCCGGCGAAGAGGTCGTTCTCGGGGACGGGAGCGCCGGTGGTGTCCTGGACGCGGACGAAGGTCTCGACGCCCATCAGCTCGGTGAACCTCTCCTGGCCCATCTTGAGGAAGAAGATGTTCTCGCCCTGGCTGGCGTGCGCGGCCAGCGCGTCGAACTTCTGGGCGCCGTAGGCGGACGTGTCCACCCAGGTGGTGATCTCCTCGTCGGGGAGTCCGATCTCGGCCAGCGCGGCCGCCTCGGCGGGATCCGGCTCCTGCACCTCGGCGCCCCCGAACTCGCGCATCAGCTCGCCGAACCGCTGCATCATCGAGCGGGGCGCCGTGGTCCAGTACACCTTCGGGGTGAGCCCCGTCATCTCCAGCGCCGCCATCGTGATGCGGTTGGCCTGGATGTGGTCGGGGTGACCGTAGAAGCCGTTCTCGTCATAGGTGACGACGACGTCGGGCCGGTGACGCAGCAGGAGTTCCGCCAGCCGGGCGGCGCCCTCCTCGACCGGGGTCCGCCAGAAGGATCCGGGGGCGTCGTTGGTCGGCCAGCCCATCATCCCGGAGTCGGCGTAGTCCAGCATCTCCAGTTCGTCGATCTTCAGCACCTCGCAGCTCGCGGCGAGTTCCTCGCGCCGCATGCGGGCGACGGCCGCCGGATCGTGCCCGGGGTCGCCCGGCTTGACGCCCCCGGGTCCGTCGCCGCAGCCGCCGTCGGTACACGTCACGAGGACCGTGCGGATTCCCTCGGCCGCGTAGCGCGCGAGCACTCCTCCGGTTCCGGTGGCCTCGTCGTCGGGGTGGGCGTGCACCGCCATGAGCGTCAAGGGCGAGTCGTTCATGAAAACAGTCCTCCTGCGGGACAAAGGGGATGGTCCGGGTCGAGTCCGTGGCGTGGTGAAGCGGTCGCCCTTCGATATCAGACGTCTCACTGCCGGACACCGGACGACGAGGCGTACCCGACCGGCCCTGGATCACGCCGGGACGTCCCGTCGATCGCCGTGTGCCCCGCCGTGTGCCCCGCCGTCCGCGCCGCCGGTCTCTCGTCGGCTGCAACAACGCCGTCCGGAGCCCCTGTTCCCGACCTGGGCAGGAAGTTCGTGAACCGCGGCGCGCACACCGTCGCCGGGCCCTGTCAAGGCGAGTTCCCGGCCCTTTCCCGCGCCCCGGCACTCCGACGCCCGTCGTCTTGTCAGGTCCATGATCCTCTCCTACAGTCCCAGCGGAGAACGGAATGGGAGCGCTCCCAAAGCTGACGGGTGCGCCCTGGCCCCCACACCCATCGCGGAGGACCCGCATGCAACCGTCACACCTCCCGGCCCGCAGGGTGCGCGCCCTGGCCGGCGCGCTGCTCACCTCGCTCGTCGCGCTGGCCGCGCTGCTCACCGGCGCCTCGGCGTCGCACGCCGACACGACGATCTGCGAGGAGTTCGGCTCCACCACGATCAAGGGCCGTTACGTCGTGCAGAACAACCGCTGGGGCACGAGCGCCACCCAGTGCATCACCGTCACGGACTCGGGCTTCAGGATCGCCCAGGCCGACGGCTCCGTGCCCACGAACGGCGCCCCGAAGTCCTACCCGTCGGTGTTCAACGGCTGCCACTACACCAACTGTTCGCCGGGCACGAATCTCCCGGCCCGGCTCAGCGGTATCTCCGGGGCCCCCACGAGCATCTCGTACAGCTATGTGGGCGGTGCGGTCTACGACGCCGCCTACGACATCTGGCTGGACCCGACGCCCCGCACCGACGGCGTGAACCGCACCGAGATCATGATCTGGTTCAACCGCGTGGGGTCGGTGCAGCCGGTGGGCTCGCCGGTCGGCTCCGCCACCGTCGCCGGACGCCAGTGGCAGGTGTGGTCCGGCAACAACGGCACCAACGACGTCCTGTCCTTCGTGGCGCCGTCGACGATCGACAGCTGGAGCTTCGACGTCATGGACTTCGCCCGCAACGCCGTCTCGCGCGGACTCGCCACGAACGACTGGTACCTGACGAGCGTTCAGGCCGGCTTCGAGCCGTGGCAGAACGGCGCCGGGCTGGCGGTGACCTCGTTCTCCTCCGCCGTGAACCTCGGCGGCGGCACCCCCGGCGACCCCGGCGGCCCGGCGACGTGCAAGGTGTCCTACGGCACGAGCGTGTGGCCGGGCGGCTTCACCGCCGACGTCACGGTGGCCAATACCGGTTCCTCCCCGATCAACGGCTGGAACCTCGCGTTCACGCTGCCCGGCGGGCAGCACATCACCAACGCGTGGAACGCCGCCGTCTCGCCGTCGTCCGGCTCGGTGACGGCCACGAACGTGGCGCACAACGCGTCCATCGCGCCGGGCGGGCAGGCCTCGTTCGGGTTCCAGGGCTCCTACGGCGGCAGCTTCGCCAGGCCGGCCTCGTTCAGCCTGAACGGCACCGCCTGCACCACCGCCTGACGCGCCGGACCGACGCGAGCCGTCGCGTCGTCCGCACACCGGGACCCGTCCCGCCGGCCCCGCGCCGGCGGGACGGGTCCCGCTCCGTTCCCGGGACTTCGCCTCCTGGAGCCCTCTCCCCCGTCGGCAGGGGGACGGTGCGCGGACGGGGACGGCGGCAAGGGCGCGAACCGGGCGATCCGCATGCGGCCCAATCACTCATGAACCAGGCGAACCCGACGCCCTCCTGGCCGACAACGCGCGGGCCCGCGCGGAAGCCGTGTGCCCGCTTCCGTCGGGCCCGTAGGATCGGTGATCTCTTGGGGGGAGGTGGTCATGGGCAGGCGACGCCCCGGCACTCCGACGCTGGAAGAGGTGGCCGCTCACGCCGGGGTGGGGCGGGGCACGGTCTCCCGCGTCATCAACAACGCGGCCGGTGTGAAGGACTCGACGCGCCGATCCGTGCAGCGGGCCATCGAGGAACTCGGCTACGTTCCCAATCTCGCGGCCCGTTCGCTGGCCGGGCGGCGCGCCGACGCCGTCGCCCTCGTGCTGACCGAACCCGACTGGAGGCTCTTCGCGGAGCCGTTCTTCTCGGAGATCGTCGGCTCCCTGGGCGACGCGCTGGCGGACACCGGGATGCAGTTGATGCTGACCCTGGTCCGGTCGGAGGACGAGCGCCAGCACTTCCTGGAGTACGCGCGCGGCGGCCGCGTCGACGGGGTGCTGCTGATGTCCGTGCACGCCGGGGACCCGCTGCCGGACATGCTCGCGGAGGCGCGGGTGCCGACGGTGATGCTGGGGCGCCGCTCGGGCGACGAATACGTCAGTTACGTGGACGCGGACAACGTGGGCGGTGCCCGCAGCGCCGTCTCCCACCTGCTGTCGCGGGGCCGCGCGGTGATCGCCACCGTCACCGGGCCCCTCGACATGTACGCAGCCCGGTGCCGGCTGCGCGGGTACCAGGACGCCCTGGCGCTGGCGGGCCTGCGGAGCAGTCCGTCGCTGGTCGCCGAGAGCGACTTCACGCAGGACGGCGGGCGCCGCGCCATGGCCGAACTACTCGAACGGCACCCGGAGATCGACGGTGTCCTCGCCGCGTCGGACACCACGGCGGCCGGGGCGTTGCAGGCGCTGCGGGCCGCGGGACGACGCGTGCCGGACGACGTCGCCGTGATCGGTTTCGACGACTTCGCGCTGGCTCAGCGCACCGAGCCCCGGCTCACCACCGTGCGTCAGCCGCTCGAGGAGATGGGCCGGACCATGATCCGGCTCCTGCTGGAGGACATGGAGGAGCAGTCGGCGGCCTACCGTCATGTCATCCTCCGGACGGAGCTGGCGGTGCGCGAGTCGGCCTGACGCGGTGCGGAACGGGAGCGCTCCCGTTTCCGGGAACGGGAGCGCTCCCGAAACGGGTGCGGGGTGTCGTCCCGGCCGCGGGCGGGCGACGCGGGGGCGGCCCGGTGTGCCCGCCCGCCCATGGCCCCCCGCCGGGCGGCTGCCGCGTCCGTCCCGGCACGCCACTCCCCGCACCCCGTTCCCCGCTCTCCGCTCTCCGCTCTCCGCTCTCCGCTCTCCGCTCTCCGGCGACCGTCTCGGCCCCCGGCCGTGCGTCACGACCGGAGGGCACCTGTCCGCGAGGCTCCGGAGTCCGTCACGGGGATCGTCCGGGTCGCGCCGTCGGCGTCGTTCAGGCGCGGCTCCACTTCTGGCCGGCCCGGCCGTCGCAGCTCCACAGGACGAGGGGGGTGCCGTTGGCGGTTCCGGACCGGTCGGCGTCGAGGCACAGTCCCGCGTGGACGTTGCGGACCGTGCCGTCGGAGCCGACGGTCCACTTCTGGTTGTCCTGGCCGTTGCAGGGCCAGGTGACGACGCGGGTGCCGTTGGCGGTTCCCCGCTCGTAGGCGTCGAGGCACTTGTCGCCGAACACGCGGATCTCGCCGCCCGCCCAGGTGGTCCAGAGCTGGTTGGCGGCCGTGTGGCAGTCCCACAGCAGGGCGGTGGCGCCGGCGGCGGTGGAGCCGTTGTCCACGTCCATGCAGCGGCCGGAGCCGGCGCCGCGCAGTCGCGAGGTGGTGGCGGCCAGCGGGCTGCCGCCGCTCACCCGGAACACGGCCACCCCGTGCGCGGGCACGTTCGCGGCGATCGGGCCCGACGAGCTCGACGTGCCGCCGGTCCACAGGTCCGTGAGGGTGAACTGCCCGCCGGACAGCCCGGCTTGCGTGGCCGTGGTGGAGATCGTCGTGGCGCCCGACCCGCGGTTGAACAGGCCGACCGCGACCGAGCCGTCGGACAGCGGCTTGGCGAACACCTCGGTGTTGCCGTCGTCGCGCACCCGGCGGCCGCCGGCGCCCAACGCGTCCTGGTCGACGGCCAGCAGACGCGGGTTGCGCAGGATCGCGCTCACGTCGGAGGACATGGTGCGGATGTCGTTGCCGGCCATGAGCGGGGCGCCCATCAGGGCCCAGAGGGCGAAGTGGGAGCGGGACTCGGTGAGCGACAGACCGGGGCGGCCGACGACGAGCATGTCGGGGTCGTTCCAGTGTCCCGGGCCCGACTGGGCCGCCAGCGGGGCGGTGACGTCCAGGACGTTGCCGACGCCCATCGGGTAGCTGTTGGTGTTGCCGTTCTGCCAGATGTCGAGCAGGTCCTCGGTCGTCCGCCACAGGTCGGCGACCTCGCCCCAGTTGTACGAGGCGCCCGTGATGGCGTGGAAGCTGTTGGGATTGATGCTGTAGACGATCGGCCGGCCGGTGGCGCGCAGCGCGTCGCGCATGAGCGTGAACCGCGCGACCTGCTCGTCACGGGTTCCGCTCGACGAGCACCAGTCGTACTTGAGGTAGTCCACGCCCCAGGACGCGAACGTGGCCGCGTCCTGGGCCTCGTGCCCCCTGCTGCCCGTCGACCCGGGATAGGCGCCGCTGGTCTGCGCGCAGGTGCGGTCGCCGGGGACCTGGTAGATGCCGAACTTCAGGCCCTTGCCGTGGATGTAGTCCCCGAGCGCCTTCATGCCGCCGGGGAACTTGGACGGATTGGCCCGCAGGTTGCCCGACGCGTCGCGCTGCGGGTCGAACCAGCAGTCGTCGACCACGACGTACCGGTAACCGGCGTCCCGCATGCCCGAGGACGCCATCGCGTCGGCGGCCTGTCGGACCTGCGCCTCGGTGACTCCGCACCCGAAGCTGTTCCAGCTGTTCCAGCCGAGCGGCGGGGTGAGCGCCGGACTGCCGGGGGCGGCCGCGGCGACGTCGGTGGAGTGGACGACGGCCGTGAGGGAGGCGGCGACGGTCAGCGCGGCGGCCGCGAGGAGATCGAGGAGTCGTCTGCCTGGTCTGGGCACGCGGTTCCTTTCCGAAGGGTGTAGCGCCGAGGGTGGTCACCACCGACGGCGCCGTGGGAGACAAGGGATGACTGGCACGGGCAGGACACACGCGCGGGGCACGCAAGGCGGATGTCATGCATATGACAGCGATGTGACTGTTCGAAATTTCGGTAGGATTTCGGAATGCCGACCCCACGGATGGTAGAGAGACTGCCGCGGGTGTCAACACGGCAGACAGGCCGACTGTCCCACCCGCCGCTTCAGAGTCCTCACGGAAGCCTGCGGATCCCGAAAGCTTTCGTCACCGATCCCGCATCATGCGAGCCGGATTGACGGGATCTGTCCTGCCCGCGCCCTCGGCGTGTTCGTCACGCGAATGTCCTGGACCGGATGCAGTATCGGCCGGTTGCTCGTTCGCTCTTCGGGTAGTGCGTTTGAATGAGCATTGCATGTGAATTGCCTCGGGCTTACTGAAAGAGACTCGTTCGTGACGCACCTCGACGGCGCCGACAACGATCAGGCGAAGGGGCCGGACCACGGTCCTCGGGCCGCCGCCCGGGAGATCGCCGACGCCGTGGAGAGCCTGACGGACCTGTGGACCGTGGCCGCCCAGGAGGCGGCACTGCGGCTGTCCCTGCATCAGCTCAAGGCGCTGCGGGCCGTCGCGGACGCGCCGGGCCTCAACCTCACCGCCCTCGCGGAGCGGCTGGACCTCGGGATGCCGACGGCCAGCCGGCTCTGCGACCGACTGGAGGCGGCCGGCCTGCTGGAACGCGGCACCCATCCGTTCAGCCGCCGCGAGGTGCAGTTGCGGCTGACGCTGCCCGGCCGGCAGGTGCTGAGCGATGTGGCCGGGCGGCGCGCGCAGGCGCTCGCCGCCGTGCTGGGGTTGCTGGAGCCGGCCGACAGGGTCGCGCTGCACCGTGGGCTGCGGGCCCTGCACACCGCCCGCGGCGCCGCGCCGAAGCACCCCGGCCCCGCGGGATCCGCGGGCCCCGCGGATCCCGACCGCGCCTGACCCGGTCCGGGACGTCCCCCTCGGCCGTCAGGTCGCGCCGTCGCGGCCGTGCCAGTCGAGGCAGACGACCGCGGCGTCGGCGGCGAGTTCCCTGCTCCCGAAGTGCTCGATCAGACCGGACACGATGGCGCGCGCGGCTTCGTGCGGGGACTCCCGGCGGGTGGCGCTCAGCGTCTGCCGCAGGGCCCGCTCCCCGAAGGACCCGCCGTCGGCGGCGCGTGCGCCGTGCACGCCGCTGCTGACCACGACGAGCCGGTCGCCCGGTTCCACCCGGAAGGTCTGCTCGTCGTACGGGGTCTCCTCGAACATGCCGAGCGGGAGCTGCGCCTCGAGTTCGATCCGCTCGACGGTGTCGTCGCGCTGGCGGAAGAGCTGGGGCGAACCGGCGTCGACGGCGCGGACGGCGCCGGTTTCCAGGTCGAGCCGCAACAGCAGGGTCGAGGCGTAGGACTTGCCGCCGTACTGGGCGAAGAGGGCCTGATCCGCGAGGCAGGCCTGGTCCGCGAGCCCTATGCCGGCGCGGCGCGCGTTGCGCAGCGCGCCGACGGCGAGGCTGGTGAGCAGGGAGGCCTCGATGCCCTGGCCCATGCCGTCGGTCACGGTGAGGGTGAGGTGGTCGGCGTCGGTCGACCAGTCGAAGTTGTCGCCGCCGACGGTGTAGGCGGGCTCCAGGTGGGCGCCGATCACGTACTCCTGGCGGGCGCAGCCCCGGCCGGGCAGGAGCTGCCACTGCATCTCGGCGGCCAGGGTCAGCCGTCGGGTGCGGCGTGCCTGGAGGTACAGGTCGGTGTCGCGTCCGGCGGTGGCGACCTCGTGGGCGAGGGCGGTGGCGAAGTCGGTGAGCCGGAGCACGATGGCCGGGTCGGTCGTGCTGCTGGGCAGACGGACGGACAGGACGCCCAGCCGGTCGCCGCGGACGGTGAGGGGCAGATGGACGACGTGCGTGGACGGCGAGCCGTCGGCGACCTCGACCACCGGCGCCTGGTCGGTGAAGGCGCGTCCGGCCGGCCCGTCGTGCACGGCGACCGGGGCCGCGGTGTGCGGGAGATGGGTGACCGGTTGCAGCACGCTCAGCGCGTAGTCGGCCAGGAGCAGCGTCACCTCCTGGGCCCCGACACGGTCCGTCAGGAGGCGGCGGGCGGTGGCCACCAGCTCGTGGGGCGCGGCGGCGCGCAGGAGGCTCTCCGCGGACGGCGCCGGTTCAGATGTGTTCACGGCATCCACTCTCTCCCCCTGTTCCCTCCACATTATCGCCATGCACGCCCCGGCCCGACCGCGGGGATGTCCGCGGCCGAGGGGCCCGGCGACCGCGGGGAACCCGCGCCTGACGGGCCCGACGTGCGGCCTCGCCCCCGCCCGTGGGCGCGGCCGGGCGGAGCGGCCGCGCGCCGCCCTGGGGGCGCCTGAGGGGCGGGAGGCCCCGCCCGACGGCTCGCACCGGCCGCCTCGCGGGGCCCGAGCCGGGCGGCCCGTCGCACCCGGCCCGGTCCGCGCGGTGCGGTCCGGGAGCGCGGTCCGCGCGGGCCGGTCGGCGCGGTCCCGTGCGGCTCGGCGCCGTCGTCCGCACGGCGCCGAGCCGCACCGGCGGGACGCTCCGTGTGTCGTCACTGCCGTCCGTGCCAGTCGAGGCAGACCACCAGGGCGTCGTCGTTCGGCGCGGTCCGGCCGCGGTGTCCCGTCAGTTCCCGCAGGACGGCGCGGGGGACCTCGGCGGCCGGCAGCAGCCGGGTCGACAGGATCGCGCGGGCCAGGGCCGTGTCCCCGTACGTCTCCCCTCCGGGGGAAGGGGCCTCGTACACGCCGTCGCTGACGAAGACGAGACGGTCGCCCGGCTCGACCTGGAAGTCCTGCGCCAGATAGTCGGTCTCCTCGAACATGCCCAGCGGCAACTGCGCCTCGAACGCGACCCGTTCGACCGTTCCGTCGCGCAGACGCAGCAGTTGCGGCGAGCCGGCGTCCACCACCCGGGCGTGTCCGGTGGCGAGGTCGAAGTCGAACATGAGGACCGACAGATAGCGGCGGCCCCGGTAGTGGGCGTAGATCGCCTGGTCGGCGAGGGCCGCCTGGTCGGGGAGGGAGATGCCCGCCCGCCGGGCGTTGCGCAGGGCGCTGACCGCCAGGTTGGTCAGCAGGGCGGCCTCGATGCCCTCGCCCATGCCGTTGGACACGTACAGCGTCAGCCGGTCGGCGGTGGCCGACCAGTCGAAGTTGTCGCCGAAGATGGCGTACGCGGGCTCGAGCTGGGCCCCCAGCTCGTACTCCGGGCGCTTGCAGGAACGGCCGGGCAGCAGGTGCCACTGCATCTCGGCGGCCAGGGTCAGCCGGTCCTTGCGCCGTGCCTGCAGATACAGGTCCGTGTCCCGTTCGGCCACGACCACCTCGTGCGCGAGCACGTCGGCGATCTCGGCCAGCTCGGTGAGGCAGTCCCGCGCGTGCTCCTCGTCCGACATGGTCACCGACAGGACGCCCAGCCGGTCTCCGCGCACGGTCACGGGCAGGTGCACGCGCACCTGCCCGCGCGGCAGGGCTTCGAGGTACGACTGCTGGGCGCCGAAGGCGCGGCCGGCCGGGCTGTTGTGCACGGACAGCGGTTCGAGGGTGTCCGGCAGCACGGACACCGGCTGGAGCACGGTCAGACCGTAGTCGGCCATGAAGAGCTCGACCGCGGCCGCCGCGTACTCCTCGCGGAGCACGCGGCGGGCCGCGTCGGGCAACTCGTGGGGCGCCGCCGTACGCAGAGCACGCTCGGCGGTCACGAATCTGTTCACGGTTGTCAATACACCCAATCTTTCGTCGGACGTTCGCAGGGGCGCGCGCAGGTTGCGCGCACGGGGCGCACCGCGGCGTACAGCGCCAGGGGGCAGGGCCCGGTCCGTCGGCGGCCGGTCACCGGCCGCCCTGCGGGCCGCCGGTCATCCCGGCGCCTGCGCGCACGTGACGGCGGATTCCCGCCGCCGCCGCCGTGGGCCGGACGCGGCCTGCCGCGCGGCCGCGGAGTCGCCGGAGGTGTCGGAGGTGTCGAAAACGCCGGAGATGCCGTGGGGGCGGGCCGCCGCGGCGCCCGTCTCGGCGTCGCGGCCGCGTGCGCCGCCGCTCCTCGGGCATCGCGGAAGCGTCGGTCTGCGCACGCTCAACGGGACGCTCGCGTCCCCGCCTCCGTCGGCCGGCCGGCTGTGCGACCGGCCGTGGAGGGCCCGCTCCGACGAGCGGGAGGCGGGCGCTGCGGCCGTGGACCGGCGCGAGGTGCGTCGCCACGTGGGCGGCGGCCAGGGCCGTGCGCGCCCTGCCGACCGACGGGGCCGCCGCGAGAGCGCGCGGGAAGTCGAGCCGCTCGGCGACGCGATGCCGACGCAGACGGAGACATAGACGCAAACGCCGATGCAGACGCAGACGCACGACGACGCCCGGGACGCCGGAAACCGCGCAGCCTGGGCGGCCGACCGGAGGCGTCTCACCTGCCGCCCGCCGTTCGACGCCGGCGTCCGGCGAACGGAGCGGACTCCGCCCACCGCAGCATCCAGATCCCTCCCCCTGCACGTCCGGCCTCCACTTTCTTGCCTCATGACCATAGTTGTCAAACGGCAACTGTCCTGCGGAGCTGTTCCGCTCCGGAGACCGTTTACCCCGTGATGCGGCGCCCTTTGCGCACGAGAGCCGAAACCCGCCGGTTCACGCCTCGCCCCGAGCCCTTGCCCGCCGACTCCTGGCCGCTCCGCGCGCGGCCGCCTCAGGCGATCACGCGGGTGCGTCCGGGAGCGTCGGAGCGGATCACCTCGGCCACCTCGCGCAGATCGTCGTTCAACTGGTGGTCGCGTCCGGGCAACCGGTGCACCCGGGCCCGCGGGATCGCGCGGGCGTAGAGACCCGCGTGCGACGGCGGGGCGGTCTCGTCCGCGAGTCCGTGGAAGACGTGCACCGGGATGCCGTGCGGCAGACGTGCGCCGAGGTCGTCGGGCAGCCCGAACCCGTCGGCCGGCCAGCCGTCCCGGCCGACGAACGGGGCGGCGACCAGCACGACCGCGGCGAGCCGGGCCTCGGGCGGCCGCTCCGCGAGCGTGTGGACGAGGATCGTGCCGCCCACCGAATGGCCGACCACGACCGCGCCGTCCTCCAGGTCCGCCAGCTCGCGCCGGAGGGCCGCGGCCCACCGCACGGGGTCAGGGTCGTCCTCGTCGGGCATGCACGGGTAGCGGATCTCGTACCCTTCGCCGAGCGCTCGCCCGAGGGCCGCGACCAGCTTGTCGTCCCAGGCGTCGTACGTGCCCGCCCCGCCGCCCTGGACGAACAGGATCTGCCGGTTCCCCGCCATGGCGTCCGCCCTCGCATCCTCGTGGTGTCACCGCCTCCCCAGCATCGCAAGAGGGTCCGACAGCGCCACCACAGCGCCACCCGACGAGGTCTGTCCTGGAATATTCAACAACCTGTTCCGGTTGTCCGCGCCGAAGGAGGTCACCAGTGGACACGACCTACGGGACGACGACCGGCGCGAGCGCGTACTACGCCCACGGAACGCAGGCCGAACGGTGGGAGCGGGCCCGGCTGTTCTTCGACGCGAAGGAGTACACCGCCGCCGCGCGGGTGCTCGCCGGGCTCGTCGAGGAGGAGCCGGAGCAGACCGGACCGCGGCTGCTGCTGGCACGCGCCTACTACCACTCGGCCCAACTGCGGCGGGCGGAGGCCGAGTTGCGGACGATCGTCGCACGGGACCCGGTGGAGCACTACGCGCGGCTGATGCTGGGCCGCACCCTGGAGCGGCAGGGGCGGCGCGACGAGGCGGCGCCGCACCTGCGGCTGGCCGCCGCCCTGTCCGGGGAGTTTCAGCAGGGCTGACGTCCGCGCCCCCGCCGCCGGGTACGTCCGCCGCACAGCCGCGGCCCGCGCGGGTCGTCCGCGCGGGCCGCGGCGGGGACGACGGGCCCGGCGCGGAGCAGCACGGTAAGCCGTCGTGGGCGGGCGTGTGGGCGTTGCCGGTGACGGGGTTCGGGGGCGGCCGGGAGGCGGGCCCACCGGACCTGCGGGGCCCGGACCCGCGGGCCCGGACCCCCGACGGTCAGGCCGCCCGGCTGCGGCGGCGGTGTGCGAACTCCCCGAGAACGACGTCCACGACGACGAAGCCCACGAGCGGGATGCCCAGCAGCGGGACGACGTAGCCGACGGCGGCGACCGCCGCCATCAGCGGCACGAGGACGTGCGGCGGGACCTGGGCCCAGGCCCCGCGCGGGACGGGCCGGCCGAAGGAGGAGCCGCGGCCGCGCCGCCACCACATGACGTACCCGAGCACGATCAGCAGGATCAGGGCGAGCGCGAGGAGCATCAGCGCCACCTGGTTGACCAGGCCGAACAGGACGCCGGTGTGCAGGTCGATGCCCCACCGGGTCAGCTTGGCGAGCAGCGGGTGGTCGGCGAAGCGGGAGACGTCGGTGACCTCGCCGGTGGCCGGGTCGACCGCGACGGCGTCCTGCTTCTCGGGCCAGCTGCGCTGCACCTGCTTGACGACGTACGCGGAGGACGCGTCCGCGGGCGGGACGATCTCGACCGGGTCGCCCAGCCCCTCGGCTCGCGCGGCGGCGAGGATCCTGTCGAGCCCCACGCCGTGCCCGGCGTCGCCGCCCGCGCCGGACGCACCGGCGTGGCCCGCGTGGTCGCCGCCGCTCGCGGCCGCCGAGACCGACGGGGTGGACTGGCCGAGGGCGGTGCGCAGTTCGTCGACGTTGGCGCCCGCGTAGGTCGACCAGGTCAGTCCGGTGGCGGACAGGAAGAGGAAGCCGGCCGCGGCCCACGCGCCGACCGTGCCGTGCAGGCCGAGCGCGCGGCGCCGTCCGCTCGTGCCGCGCACCGTGCGCAGGGCGCGGCGGCGGGAGAACCACAGCACGAGGCCCCCGGCCGAGATCACCCCCAGCCAGCTTGCGGCGAACTCGCTGTACAGCCTGCCGCTCTCGCCGAGGTGCAGGTCGCGGTGGAACTCGTCGATCCAGGTGCGCAGGGGCAGTGCGCCGGTCGAGCCGTACTGCTCCAGCGCGCCGCGCACCCGGCCGGTGTACGGGTCGACGAAGACGGCGAGGGTGTGGGTGGCGTCGACTCCCTCGGCGCCCGAGAGCATGACCCTGGTCGTGGCGCCGTCCTCGGGTGAGGGGCGGACGGCCGTGACCGTCCCCTCGGGGTGAGCCTTGCGGGCCGCCGCCACCTGCGCGGAGACGGGCAGTTCGGCAGCGCCGACGGGCACGGTCGTCTCGTGGGCGTAGAGGAGCCTCTCGGCCTGGAACGCGCCCGCGTAGAGGAACCCGGTGACCGCGGCGACCAGCAGGAAGGGGGCGACGCACACGCCGGCGTAGAAGTGCAGACGCAGCACCAGCGGGAGCAGCGGGGCCCACGGGCCGCGGGGCCTCGGCGTGGTATCCGCCGGCCGCGGCGCGTCGCGCGACGGCGGTCCTTCCGGTCCGGCGGCGTCGAGGGCGGGGGCGGTCGGGGGAACGGTGGACATCGGCGGGCTTCTCCGTGGTCGGGGGGGGAGCGAAGAGCCGGCGGGAGCCGCCCGGCGGGGGCTTCCGGGGGCGTTCTTCGGCCGTGACGTCCCAGTAGTCGGGGCGGGACCGGCCCGAGTTCCCGCCGCTTGCGGTGACGCGCGTCACATCGCTTCGGTCTGGGATGCTGGCCGTATGGCAACTCCCCCTCCCCGCGCCCCGCTCGCCGACCGGATCGAGCAACTCCTCGCCCCCGGCGGTCCCTTGCCGATCGTCGCGGCCGGTGATCCCGTGCTGCGGGCGGGCGTCGCGCGGTACGACGGCGAGCTGGACGCGGACCTGCTGGCCCGGTTCGTCGAGGCGCTGCGCGTGACCATGCTCGCGGCGCCCGGGGTCGGCCTCGCCGCGCCGCAGGTCGGGGTGGAGCTGCGGATCGCGGTGATCGAGGATCCCGCGCCGGTGCCGGACGAGGTGCGGCTGGCCCGCGGCCGGGTGCCCCAGCCGTTCCGGGTGCTGGTCAACCCGGTGTACGAGCCGGTCGGTCCGGACCGGGCGGCCTTCTTCGAGGGCTGCCTGAGCGTGCCGGGCTACCAGGCGGTGGTGGCCCGGCACGCCGCGGTCCGGCTGACCGGCGAGGACGAGCGCGGGCGGCCCCTGGACGAGGTGTTCACGGGGTGGCCGGCCCGCATCGTCCAGCACGAGACGGACCACCTCGACGGCCTGCTCTATCTCGACCGGGCCGAACTGCGCTCGCTGTCGTCGAACCAGGCGGTGCTGGATCGCTGGGCCCGGCCCACGCCGGCCGAGGCGGCCGCCGCGCTGGGCTTCCCGCTGCCGTAGGCGCGCCCGCACCGCGCGCGGCCGACGCGGGCCGACGGCTCCCGCGCCGGCCGTCGGTGAACTCCGGTCGGCCGGGCGTCAGTTGTCGCGGAAGGCCTCCAGGAGGCGCAGCCACACCTCGCTGATCGTCGGGTAGGACGGGACCGCGTGCCAGAGGCGGTCGATCGGGACCTGGCCCACGACGGCGACGGTCGCGGAGTGGATGAGTTCGCCGACGCCGGGGCCGACGAAGGTGACGCCGCGCAGGATCTCCCGCTCCACGTCGACGACCATCCGGGCGCGGCCCTTGTAGCCCTCGGCGTACAGGCCCGCGCCCGCCACCGACGACATGTCGACGTCGACGGCCCGCACCCGGTGCCCGGCGGCCTCCGCCTCGGCCAGGGACAGGCCGACGGAGGCGGCCTCCGGGTCGGTGAAGACGACCTGGGGGACGCTCTCGTGGTCGGCCGTGGCGGCGTGCGCGCTCCACGGGTCGGCCCGGTCCAGGGGTGTTCCTGCGGCGCGGGCGGCGATGGCGGCTCCCGCGATCCGCGCCTGGTACTTGCCCTGGTGGGTGAGGAGGGCGCGGTGGTTGACGTCGCCGACCGCGTACAGCCAGTCGGTGCCGTCGACGCGCAGGCTGTCGTCGACGGCGAGCCAGGAGCCGGGTTCCAGGCCGACGGTCTCCAGGCCGATGTCGTCGGTGCGCGGGGCGCGGCCGACGGCGAAGAGGATCTCGTCGGCCTCGACGCGCTCGCCGGTGTCGGTGACGACCACGACGACGCCGTCCGTGCGGGTCACGGACGCCACGGAGGTGCCGGTGCGGACGTCGGCGCCGGCCTCGGTGAGGGCCTCGGCGACCAGTTCGCCCGCGAACGGCTCCATCCGGTCGAGCAGTCCCTTGCCCCGCACGAGGAGGGTGACCTGCGAGCCGAGGGCCTGCCAGGCGGTGGCCATCTCGGTGGCGACGACTCCCCCGCCGACCACGACGAGCCGGCCGGGCGCGGACTGGGCGCTGGTGGCCTCGCGGCTCGTCCAGGGCCGGACGTCGGCGAGGCCGGGCAGGGCGGGCAGGGCGGCGCGGGTGCCGGTGGCGACGACGACCGCGTGCCGGGCCGTGAGCACCCGGTCGCCCACGCTCACCGTGCGCGGGCCGGTCAGTCTGCCCTGGCCGCGGTGGAGGTCGGCGCCGATGCTCCTGAGCCAGTCGACCTGGCCGTCGTCGGTCCAGTCGCCGGTGTACCAGTTGCGGCGGGCCAGGACCGCCCCGGTGTCCAGGGGGCCCTGCACGGCCTCGCGCAGGCCGGGCAGGCGGCGGGCGTCGGCGCGGGCGATGACCGGGCGCAGCAGGGCCTTGCTGGGCATG
This sequence comes from Streptomyces sp. NBC_00704, assembly GCF_036226605.1. Classification (NCBI taxonomy): domain Bacteria; kingdom Bacillati; phylum Actinomycetota; class Actinomycetes; order Kitasatosporales; family Streptomycetaceae; genus Streptomyces; species Streptomyces sp. NBC_00704. The sequence goes on along the minus strand of NZ_CP109000.1, from coordinate 7,115,262 downwards.
CAGGCCCAGTACGAGCACTCGCCGCCGACCAGTTCGCTCTCCACGACCGCGGTGGTGAGGCCGGCCGCGCGGGTGCGGTCGGCGACGTTCTCCCCCACGGGTCCGGCCCCGAGCACGACCACGTCGTACAGGTTGGTTTCCGTTTCCGTCATGGGGTCAGTCTGGTGGGTGGTGTGCGGGGTGGCCACACGGGTAGGCGCGCGGAATACGCGAGCGGCCGGCGGCGTTGCCGCGGACGTCTTCACCCCCATGTCAGGGAGCGCCTGGCAGGAAGCACCGGGAAGAAGGATTCAGGTCATGAGCAGCACCGTGGAGCTGACCAAGGAGAACTTCGACCGGACGGTCACCGAGAACGAGTTCGTCCTGATCGACTTCTGGGCGTCGTGGTGCGGGCCGTGCCGTCAGTTCGCGCCTGTCTACGACAAGGCCGCCGAGGAGAACCCGGACCTGGTGTTCGGGAAGGTGGACACCGAGGCGCAGCCGGAGCTGGCCGCCGCCTTCGGCATCCAGTCGATCCCGACGCTGATGATCGTGCGGGACCGGGTCGCCGTGTTCGCCCAGCCGGGCGCGCTGCCCGAGGCCGCCCTCACGGACGTCATCGGGCAGGCGCGCGAACTGGACATGGACGAGGTCCGCCGGTCGATCGAGGAGCAGCAGGCGAAGGAGGCGGCCGACGGCTCCCCCGCGGCCCCGGGCGAGTGAGACCCGGAGCGTCCGCGTAGGCGCATGAGTCCGGGGACCTCGGGGTGTTCTAGAAGGGGTAGGGGGCCACGTCGCCGCGCACGGTCGTCCAGCGCACGTCCGTGAAGGCCTCCAGGTTGGCCTCGCCGCCGAAGCGGGCGCCGGTTCCGGAGGCGGCCACCCCGCCGAAGGGCGCCACGGCCTCGTCGTTCACGGTCTGGTCGTTGATGTGGACGATGCCGGTCGGGATGCGCTCGGCCAGGTCGAGGCCGCGGGCGGCGTCGCGGGTGACGATGCCGAGCGAGAGGCCGTAGGAGCTGCGCGCGGCCAGCGCGGCCGCCTCGTCCGCGGTGGTGAAGGGGCGCACCGGCGCCACGGGGCCGAAGACCTCCTCCGCGTAGGCGGGGGTGTCGTCGTCGACGCCGGCGAGGACCGTCGGGCGGTAGAAGAGGCTGTCGTGGGTGCCGCCGGCGGCGAGCTTGGCGCCACCGCCCGTGCTGGCCTCCACGAGGGCGTGCACCTTGGCGAGTTGGCCGTCGTCGATGAGCGGCCCGAGGTGCACCTGCGCGCGGTGCGGGTCGCCGACGGCGAGGGCGTCGGCCTTGGCCGCGAGGCGTTCGACGTACTCCTCGTAGAGCGAGGCGTGCACCAGGTGGCGGCCGGTGGTCATGCAGATCTGGCCCTGGTGGAAGAAGGATCCCCAGGCGGCCGTGGAGATCACGGCGTCGAGGTCGGCGTCCTCCAGGACGATCAGGGCGGAGTTGCCGCCGAGTTCCAGGTGGGCGCGCTTGAGATGGCGTCCGGCGGCCTCGCCGACCGTGCGGCCGGCCGCGGTGGAGCCGGTGAAGGAGATCACCGGCACGCGCGGGTCGGCGACGAGGGCCGCGCCCGTCTCGGCGCCGCCCGGCAGGACGTGCAGCAGCCCGTCGGGCAGGCCCGCCTCGGCGAAGACCGCGGCGAGGGCCAGTCCGCCGCAGACGGCCGTGCGCGGGTCCGGCTTGAGGACGACGCCGTTGCCGAGCGCGAGGGCGGGGGCGACGGAGCGGATCGACAGGATCAGCGGGGCGTTGAACGGGGAGATCACGCCCACCACGCCCACGGGCACGCGCCGCGTGTAGGAGAGCCGGGGGGCCTCGCTGGGCAGGACCTGACCGGCCGGGCGGGAGGCGAGGGCGGCGGCCTCGTAGCACTCCTGGGCGGCGACGTGCAGCTCGAACTCGGCCTTGCCGGGAATGGAACCGGACTCGCGGACGATCCAGTCGCGCAGCTCCCCGGTGTGCGCGGCGAACAGGTCGCCGGCCCTGCGCAGCACTCCGGCGCGCACGAAGTGCGGCAGGCGGGCCCATGCGGACCGGGCGGCGTGGGCGGCCTCGGCGGCCGGGCCGACGTCCGCGCCGCTCGCCAGGACGACCGTGCCCAGCGAGTCGCCGGTCGCGGGCTCGGTGACGGTGTACCGGGGGCCCGAGAGGGTGCGGGGCTGCCAGTTCTGGGGGTCGAGCAACGGCATGGGGGGCTCTCCGATCGGTGACCCGCGGGACCCGCCCGCTCCCACGCGAAGGACGCGGAGGGGAAGTCCCGTGCGGGTGGCCGCCAGTTCGGCGGCGGCGTGGCGGGATGCGGTGATCCTGCGCAGCCGGGCGGGCTGCATGCGTGAGCGAACGCATCCCCGTCTGGTTGAGCATGCAACATCTTAGTCGCTTCACAGCGGAATCGGAGGTCTCCCGACGCGTACGGCCCCGGTCCCCACGGTACGCGGCACCGCCCGGCCGCGCGCCCCGGACCGGGACGGGCCACTCCCCGACCCTCGGTTCAACTCCCCGGACCTGGCGGGAACTTCAACGGGTCTGCCGGGCACGGCCGTGGAGCGGGCCGTGCCCGTGGTCGTGGGCTCAGCTGGATTCGCGGTGCACGACGGTCGCCGCGAACGGCTCGTGCGACTCGAGGGCGGCCGCGGGACTGCGGACGGCCCGGTCCACGAGCGAGGCGAGGTAGCGGCCCGAGGGCAGCGCGATCCGCACGGTGCTGAGCCGGGGCCGCAGCAGCCGCCCCAGCACGAGGTCGTCGGCGCCGATGACGGCGACGTCCTCGGGAACGCGCACGCCCGCTTCCTGCAAGGCGCCCATCAGCAGCATGGCGTACTCGTCGTTGTAGGCGAACACGGCGTCCAGGCCCAGACTCGACCAGCGGGCGGCGAGGGCGGCCGCCGACTCCTCGCGGTAGGCGAGGGGCAGTTCGGTCACCGTGGCCCCGGTTCCGGCCAGGGCCTCGCGGGCGCCCTGGAGTCGGGGTGCGGAGAACACCTCCATGCCCGGCTCCTCGGGGACGACCACGCCGATCCGGCGGCGGCCGCGCGCACAGAGGTGGGCGACGGCTCCGCGGCCGACGTCCGCATGGTCCAGGCGCAGCGCGTGGGCGCCGTCGACGGGTTCGGGACCGAGGGTCACCACGGCGCGCGCGCCGGAGCGCTTGAGGACGGCGACGCCCTCCGGCCCGATGCCGGGGGTGGGCACCAGCACGGCGACGGGCCGCAGTTCGGCCCAGGCCCGCGCCGCGTCGTCGCCGCGCAGTCCGGGGGCGCCGTACTGGACGACGGTGTAGTCGAGGCGGGTGAGCGCTCCCTGGAACTCGTGCACGAACCGGCTGTAGAGCGGGCCGGCCGGGACGGGCAGCGTGGGCATCAGGACCACCCGGCTGTGCCCGGCGCGCAGGGTGCGGGCGGCAGCGTGGGGCACGTACCCGAGGTCCTCGGCCGCCTGGCGGACCCGGCGGCGGGTGGGCTCGCTGATGCGTACGGTGCCGGCGTTGTTCAGGACGTAGGAGACGGTCGCGCGCGAGACGCCGGCCAGGCGGGCCACGTCGGCGCTCGTGGGCACGGGGCGCGGGGCCGGCGATTTCGTCGGCGCGGGCGTGTTCGGTATCTGCACCATGACGTACCGCATCTTGGCAGAAGCCGTGCGCAGGGGTCGGGGCGGGGGACGCCCTGTCCGACGAACCGTCAAAGAACATGTTCGTGACGTACTTGTTCGCAACGAACATGTTCGTTACTGTGGTGGCATGACAGCACGCCCCGACACCCCGCGCAGCCGTCGCGAACGCCCGGCCAAGCCCGCCCTGACCAGGGAGGGCATCGTGGCCGCCGCCGTCGCGGTACTGCGCGCCGAAGGCCTGCGCAAGGTCACCATGCGACGCCTCGCCGAGGAGCTGGACACCGGCCCGGCCTCGCTCTACGTCTACGTCCGCAACACCGCGGAACTGCACGCGGCCGTGCTCGACGAACTCCTGGGCACCATCGACCCGGCCGCCGCCGGAGGCGCCTGGCACGAGCGGCTGGAGCAGGTCCTCACCGGCTACACCGCGATGCTCCTGGAGCATCCGGACCTCGCCCGCTCCGCCCTCACCGCGCGGCCCAGCGGACCGCACTACCTGAACCTGATCGAGACCCTGCTGGGGCTGCTCGAAGAGGGCGGGACACCCGCCGCGCAGGCCGCGTGGGGCGTGGACCTGCTGCTCCAGCACGCCACCGCGACGGCCGCCGAACACGCGGACGAGGCATCCGAGGAGGAGTGGGACGCCCTGCGGCACGCCGTGCGCGAGGCCTCGCCGGACACCCACCCGCGCATCGCCGCCCTCGCCGGACCCCTGCTGTCGGGCCCGCCCGAGGCCCGCCTGTCCTGGGGCATCAGGACCCTCATCGCCGGCATCGAGCGCACCGCCGTACCCGGCCCCGCGACGAAGGAGACCTCACCGTGAGCCACCACCCCATAGCGATCATCGGCGCCGGACTCGGCGGGCTCACCCTCGCCTCGGTGCTCCACGCACACGGCGTCGAGGCGGCCGTCTTCGACCTCGACTCCTCCCCCGCCGCCCGCGCCCAGGGCGGCATGCTGGACATCCACGAGGATTCCGGCCAACTCGCCCTGCGGGCCGCCGGACTGCACGAGGAGTTCCGGAAGCGGATCATGCCCGGCGGCGAGGCGGTGCGGGTCCTCGACAAGGACGCCGTGGTCCGGCACGCCGAGGACGACGACGGCGCCGGCGGCCGGCCCGAGATCGACCGGGGCGTCCTGCGCGACCTGCTGCTCGGCGCGCTGCCCGGGGGAACGGTCCGCTGGGGCGCCAAGGTCACCGGGGCGCGCCCCCTGGGCGGCGGCCGCCACGAGGTCTGCCTCGCCGACGGCACTGCCTTCACCACCGGCCTGCTGGTCGGGGCCGACGGCGCCTGGTCGCGGATCCGGCCGCTGCTGTCCGCCGCCCAACCCGCGTACTCGGGCGTGTCCTTCGTCGAGGCGGACCTGCCCGACGCGGACACGCGTCATCCGGTGAGCGCCGAGGTCGTCGGCGGCGGCCTGCTCTTCGCGCTCGGCCACGGCAAGGGCTTCCTCGCCCACCGCGAGCCCGACGGCGGCCTGCACGTCTACGCCGCGCTGCGGGTCGCCGAGGACTGGGCGGACGGCGTGGACTTCGCCGACCTCGACACGGCGAAGGCCCGCGTCCTGGAGCACTTCGCGGACTGGGACAAGGGCCTGCGGGCGCTGATCGCCGACGCTCCCGGTCCGCTGACGCCCCGCACGATCCACGCCCTGCCGGTCGGCCACCGCTGGGAGCGCGTGCCCGGGGTCACCCTGCTCGGCGACGCCGCCCACCTGATGTCACCGTTCGCGGGCGAGGGCGCCAACCTCGCGATGCTGGACGGCGCCGAACTGGGCCGGGCGCTCGTGGAACATCCCGGCGACCACGAGACGGCGCTGAGCCGCTACGAGGAGAGGCTGTTCCCTCGCAGCGAGGCGGCGGCCGCCGAGTCCGCGGCGAACGCGACGGCCCTGTTCGCGGAGGACGCCCCGCAGCCCGTCGTCGACCTCTTCACGGCTCACCACTGAGACACGTCGGGGCTCACCTCCTGAGACAGTCGAGCTGACCCCTGAGACGCGTCGCGGCTCACCACTGAGACACGTCGCAGCTGACCCCCGAGACGCGCCGCGGCTCACCCCTGATCCGGCGATCCCGTCCCCGGCGCTGCCTCGCCGGCCCCCGTCACCCGGTCGATCAGCTCGTTCCAGCCCGCCTCCAGCCGGGCCGGCGGCATCGCCGACTGCCGGGTGAGGTGGTGCACCAGGACGGGGCTGAGGAATCCCATGAGCGTGTGGGCGAGCAGCTCGGCGTCCGCGCCCGGCAGGGCCTCGCGCAGCAGCATCGTCAGGTGGGCGAGGTGGACGCGGCGCGGCGGCACGGAGTACCGGCGCTCGGCCACGGGCTCGGCCGCCAGTTGCAGGTCCAGCTCGTCGACGGAACGCCGGAGCATGGCGACGCCGAACGCCCGCAGCCTCTCCACCGGGGGCGCGCCGGGCCCCAGCGGCGGGGGGCCGCTCAGAAAGGCGGCCTGGAAGTTGCGCTCGGAGTGGTCCAGGAGCGCGGTGAGCAGGCCGGTGCGGTCGCCGAAGCGACGGAACACCGTGCCCTTGCCGACCCGGGCCGCGCTCGCCACGGCGTCCATCGTGACCCCGGCCGCGCCGTGCTCGGCGACCAGCCGGGCGGCGGCGTCCAGGAGCCGGGCCCGGTTGCGGGCCGCGTCGGCGCGCAGGCACGGCTCGTCGTCGAACGGTCCGAGGTGCAGGAGCTCGGACGCGCCGAAGGTCGTCTCCTCGGGCTCCGGACAGGGGGGCAGAACGGCGGACATGAACTCAGCGTAAAGCACCGGGAATGAAACTGGACCGCGGTCCGTTTGGAGTGCTAGAAAATAAGCGGACCCCGGTCCGTATACATGACGACCATGCCTCAGCCCCCGCTTCACAGCCTTTGGGAGTACCCATGTCTGTCCGCATCCTTGCGCTCGTCGGCAGCCTCCGCGCCGGTTCCACCAACCGCCAGCTCGCCGAGGCGGCCGTCAAGGTCGCTCCCGAGGGCGCCGAGGTCGACCTCTTCGAGGGTCTGGCGGAGATCCCCTTCTACAACGAGGACCTCGACGTGGAGGGCAGCGTCCCGGCCGCCGCCGCGAAGCTGCGCGCCGCCGCCCAGGCCGCCGACGCCTTCCTGCTCTTCTCCCCCGAGTACAACGGCACCATCCCGGCCGTCCTGAAGAACGCCATCGACTGGCTGTCCCGCCCCTACGGCGCCGGCGCCTTCGGCGGCAAGCCCGTCGCCGTGGTCGGCACCGCGTTCGGCCAGTTCGGCGGCGTGTGGGCGCAGGACGAGGCCCGCAAGGCCGTCGGCATCGCCGGCGGCCGGGTGATCGAGGACCTCAAGCTCGCCATCCCCGGCTCCCTCACCCGCTTCGCCGAGACCCACCCGGTGGACGACGCCGAGGTCGCCGCGCAGCTGACCGAGGTCGTCGCCCGTCTGCACGGCCACGCGGGCGAGGCCGTCGCCGCCTGAACCCGGTAGCCGGCAGGACCGGCGGAGCCGGCGGCTGATCACGGCCGGACGGGGCCCGGAGACCTTCCGGGCCCCGTCCGGCCGTTCCGCGCGCCCGCCCGCCCCCGACGCGCGGCCGCCGGCGCCCGGCGTGGTGATCGCCGGGCCGTGGTGATCGCGTGCGCGTCCCGGCCGTCGGGTGGAGGGTCGGGCAAAAGTCGTCGAAGCCGCGGACTGTGCGCCTCCCCGTCTGATAGGGCTGGGAAGATGCAGACCCTCTATCGACGACTGCTGGCCCTGATGCCCCGCATCGGCGTCCAGGTGACCGACCTCGGACCGGGGACGGCGGTGGTCGCCCGGCGCGGCCGTCCCTACCGGGCCACCGGCGCGGGCAGGGACACCTGGGTGCTGCGGCGCACGAGGGACGGCGAGCGCCCCGGCGTGGACGACGGCGAGGCCGTGCGGCTGGGCGACACCGGCGCCGTCCTCCTCATGGACGCCCCGGAGCGGCGCGACGAACGCAGGCTCCAGCTCGCGGCGGCCGAGTACCTGTGCACGCAGCACGTCACCGCGATGCTGGAGCTGTACGGGGTGAACTGCGTCTTCGACGTCGGGGCCAACACGGGCCAGTACGCCAAGCGGCTGCGCAGGCTCGGCTACACCGGCCGCATCGTGTCCTTCGAGCCCACGTCGGAGACGTTCGCCCGGCTGGAGAAGGCCGCCGCCGACGATCCGTCCTGGCAGGTGCACCAGTGCGGTCTCGGCCGCGAGGAGACGACGGCGCAGATCCACACCGGCTGGAAGACGATGAACTCCCTGCTGTCGGCGAGCGACTACGGCAAGGGCCGCTACAGCCGCTTCGCCCAGGGCGCCACCGAGGAGATCCGCGTCCGCAGGCTCGCCGAGGTCATGGACGAGGCGCTGGAAGGGCTCGCCGAACCCCGCCCCTTCCTCAAGATGGACACCCAGGGCTACGACCTGGAGGTGTTCGCCGGAGCCGGTGAGCGGATCGCGGAGTTCGTCGGCATGCAGTCCGAGGTCGCGGTGCTCAGGCTGTACGAGGGCAGCCCCGGCATGGGCGAGGCCGTCGCGGCGTACGAGGCGGCCGGATTCGGCATCACCGGCATGTACCCGGTGACGCGCGAGGCGACGACGGGACGGGTGATCGAGTTCGACTGCGTGCTGATGCGCGCGGACGCCGCGCCCACGGCGTAGGGCCGCGACGCGCCGTCAACCCGCCGTCTCCGGAGGCCTTCGGGGCCGGGCCCGGTGTCAAGCGCCGGATGGCGGGCAGGTTCGGCCGTACGGCGGTGCTCGGTGACGCGGCGGTGCCCGGTGACGCGGCCGGTCGGCCGATCATGAGCGGCACGAGCGGCCGCGCGTCCGCGTGCCGTGTGAGGAGTAGCCCATGACGTCCCAGCCGCCGCCCTTCGACCGCGAGCTCGCCGCCGTCCTGGAGCTCATGAAGGACGTGATCCAGCCGGGGCTGTCCCTGGAGGACGTCGAAGCCGCCCGCCGGGGGCCGGGCCTCGAACTGCTCTCCCAGCTCGACCTGACGGCCGGCGGGGCCTTCGAGGCCGAGGACCGCACGGTTGCGGGGCCCGAGGGCGCCCCGGACATCTCCCTGCTGATCTGCCGCCCGGCCGGACCGGCCCCCGAGCGGCCCCGGCCGGTCGTCTACCACGTGCACGGCGGCGGAATGGTCCTCGGCGACCGGCGCGCCGGCGTGGACGTGATCCTCGGCTGGGCGCGCGAACTGGACATGGTCGTGGTGTCCGTCGAGTACCGGCTGGCGCCCGAACACCCGCATCCCGCACCGGCCGAGGACGTCTACGCCGGTCTGCTGTGGACGGCGCGGAACGCCGAGGAACTGGGCGCGGACCCTGACCGGATCGTCATCGCCGGCGCCAGTGCGGGAGGCGGCCTGACCGCGGCCCTCGCCCTCATGCTGCGCGACCGCGGCGGGCCGCGGCCCGTCGGCCAGCTGCTGATGTACCCGATGCTCGACGACCGCAACGACACCCCCTCCAGCCACCAGATGGCGGGAGTCGGCGCCTGGGACCGCACCGCCAACGAGACCGGGTGGACGGCCCTGCTCGGCGAGCGGCGCGGCGGGCCGGACGTCTCCCCGTACGCGGCGCCCGCCCGCGCCGAGGACCTGTCCGGGCTGCCCCCGGCCTACCTCGACGTCGGCTCCGCGGAGACCTTCCGGGACGAGGTCGTCACGTACGCCTCGCGGATCTGGCAGGCGGGCGGGGTCGCCGAACTGCATGTGTGGCCGGGCGGCTTCCACGGGTTCGACGGCTTCGCGCCGCAGGCCGCGCTGTCGAGGTCGGCCCGGGCCGCCCACCTGGACTGGCTGCGCCGCCTGCTCGCCGAGTGACCCGCGGGCCCTCCCCGCGCGGGGCTGGGTCGACGCCACGGCCGCCGACCCGCGTCGTCACAGACCCCGGCGGTCCCAGGCGCAGGTTCTCCCAGGCCTACGTCCTCTCAGGCCTACGTCCTCTCAGACGGTCGTCTCCGCCGGGGCGGCCGCCAGGGCGGCGCCGTCCTCGTCGGACGTCGTGGGGCGCGCGCCGGGGATGACGGCGGCGATGGCCGCGGAGACCAGGGCGAGCCCGCCCCCGACGAGGAGCGCGGTGCGGAACCCGGACTCCGAGGCGAGGGTGTGGCCGCCCAGGGTCGTGGTCATCTGGGAGAGGATCACGCCGATGACGGCGGAGCCGATCGAGGTGCCGAGCGAGCGCATGAGGGTGTTGAAGCCGTTGGCGGCGGCGGTCTCCGTGATCGGGACCGAACTCATGATCAGCGCGGGCATGGCGCCGTAGGCGAGGCCGACCCCGCTGCTGGTGATGACCGTGACCAGCATGACGCCCCAGGCGGAGCCGATCAGCGCCATGGAGGCGAAGTACCCGGCGGCCAGCACCAGGGCGCCGCAGACCAGGGTGAACTTGGGACCGCGGGCGTTGGTGAGCTTCCCGCCGAGCGGGGAGACCAGCATCATCATCAGGCCGCCGGGCGCGATCCACAGGCCGGCCGCGAGCATGGACTGGCCGAGGCCGTAGCCGGTGGCCTCGGGGAACTGCAACAGCTGCGGCATCACCAGCATGCTCGCGTACATGCCGAAGCCGACGAAGACCGAGGCGACGTTGGTCAGGAGCACCCGGGGGCGGGCCGTGGTGCGCAGGTCGACGAGCGGGTCGGTGGTGCGCACCTCCCACACGCCCCAGGCGAGCAGCGCCACGACGGCGAGGGCGAACAGGCCGAGGGTGGCGCCCGAGGCCCAGCCCCAGTCGGCGCCCTTGGAGACCGCGAGCAGCAGGGAGACCAGGCCGACGCCGAGGCCGATCGCGCCGGGCAGGTCGAAGCGCTGGCCCTTGGCGCCCGCGGGGACGTCCGGGACGAGCAGGAAGATCAGCACGGCGACGCCGGCCGCGAGCACGGCGGATCCCCAGAACAGCACCCGCCAGTCCGCGTACTGGGCGACCGCCGCGGCCAGCGGGAGCCCGATGGCGCCGCCGATGCCCATGGAGGCGCTGACCAGGGCGATGGACCCGCTGAGTTTCTCGGTCGGCACGACGTCCCGGAGCAGGGCGATGCCGAGCGGCACCATGCCCATGCCCATGCCCTGGAGGCCGCGTCCCACGATCATCGTGACGACGTCGGAGGCGAGGGCGCACACCACCGAGCCGGCGATCAGCGGCACCGAGCAGGCGAGGAGCATGCGGCGCTTGCCGACCAGGTCGCCGAGGCGGCCGACGACCGGCACGCACACGGCGGCGACCAGCAGGGTGACCGTGATCACCCAGGCCGCGTTCGAGGACGAGGTGTGCAGGATCTGCGGCAGTTCGGCGATCAGGGGGGTGACGAGCGTCTGCATGATCGCCGCCGTGGTGCCGGCGAAGGCCAGGGTGGCGATCACGGCGCCCGGGCGGGCGGTGACGTGCGGAGCGGGGGCGCCCATGGCACTCCTCGGCTGGGATGTCGGACGACGCCGTCGGGAAGCCGTACGGCGGATGTGCATCATACATGCGATGTGTATCCACCACATCGCATGGGGCATGCACACGATGTGCCAGGATGGTCGGGCCGCACGGAAACCGGAGGGCGGGCCATGGAGTCGCCGACGCACGAGGTCGAGTACGAGCAGATGCTGCTCAGCCGCCACTCGTTCCTGAACCAGCGCGGAGGCCGCCGCAAGGACAGCCACATGGAGCGCAGCGCCTACATCATGCTGAGCCGGATCCGGGTCCAGGGGCCCATGTCCATCGGGGAGCTGAGCGACGCCTTCGGCCTGGACGCCTCCACCCTGAACCGGCAGACCGCCTCGGCGATGCGGGCCGGGCTGATCGAACGGATCCCGGACCCCGAGGGCGGGATGGCCCGCAAGTTCCGCCTCACCGACGAGGGCGCGCGCCTGCTGGACGAGGAGCGCGACGGGATCGTGGACGCCCTGGGCCTGGTCATGGCCGACTGGCCGGACGAGGACGTGGCCGCGTTCGCGGCCTACCTGCGGCGCTTCAACAACGGCATCGAGGCCCTCGGCGGCCGCCCCTGGCCGCGCCCGTAGGGCTTCCCGGCTTCCTCGAGGATCGGGAGGGGAGGATCACCGGCCCAGCGCGACGGGACGGCGGTCAGTGCGCGGTGCGCGCGACGCGGAACCCGACGTCGTCCACCCGGAACGTGGGGTGGCTGCGGCGGCGCACCGAGGCCCGGCAGCTCCAGTGCTCGTCGAACCAGCCACCGCCGCGCAGCACCCGGTAGGCGCCGTAGACCTCGGCGTCGTAGACGTCCCAGCACCATTCCCACACGTTGCCGAGCATGTCGTACAGGCCCCACGGGTTGGGGAGCCGGCCGCCGACCTCGTGGAGGCGTTCGCCGGAGTTCCCCCGGTGCCAGGCGATGTCGTCGAGCGGCCCGTAGCGCGGACCGGAGGTCCCGGCGCGGCAGGCGTGCTCCCACTCCGCCTCGGTGGGCAGCCGGTACCCGTCGGCGGACGCGTCCCGGTGGACGAGGTCGCCGCCGGCGTCCACCCGGTAGGCGGGCGTGAGGCCCTCGCGTTCGGACAGGGCGTTGCAGTAGCGGACCGCGTCCCACCAGGACACGCTCTCGACGGGCAGCCGGCCCGTCCCGTCGCCGGGTCCGGGCGCGCCGGTGACGTGCGCGTACTGCTCGCGCGTGACCGGGTGCGCGGCCAGCAGGTGGGCCGCCACGTCGACCGCCCAGCTGCGCCGCGTGCGCCGGTCCGAGAGGGTGACCGTGCCCGGCGGCACCTCGATCATCGTCGGCCCCCGCTCCCCCGTGTCCATGAGCGGATGATCTCATCACCGGGACCGGCCGCGGACCGTCGAGGGGTCACCGCGCCGTCGGGGCGGCGGTCGGGCCCGTGCCGGTCAGCTGCCGGCGGGCTCGTCGTCCGCGCGGTGAACGGCGTCCGCCAGAAGGTACGACCACGGCCCGGCCGCCGCTCACCGCTCATTGCTCACCGCTCGCTGCCACGCCGGGCCCGCGGCCTGTCTAAGGTACAGAGAGGATCACCGCCTGCCCGGGAGCCCCCATGACCGGTATCCGCCGGAAGAGACCCGCCGACGCTCTGGACACCCTCGACGCCCTGGACGCCATCGAGCCGCCGGGCAACGTCGAGACGGTCGTCGGCGTGCTGTCGGTGACGGTCCTGGTGGAGGTCCTGGGCGTGCTGTCCGGGTCCGAGGTGTGGCTCCTCGGGCTCCTGGTCTTCCTGCCCGGGACGGCGTCGGCGCTGTGCACCGTCCAGCAGACGAAGTTCGTGGCCGCCTGGACCACGCTGTTCGTCACCTTCACCGTGGTGGTGCGGGCCGTCGACGGGGACCGCTGGCTCGACCGGGCGCTGCTGGTGCTGCTCACCCTGGCTCTGGGGGCCGCCTCCGTCTACGCCTGCCACCGGCGCATCGGACGCGAGCACGAGATGCTGCGGCTGCGCTCCACCGCCGCCGCCATGCAGCGGCACATCCTGCATCCGCTGCCGCTGCTCACCGACGACGTCCTGGTCAACGGCGTCTACGAGCCCGTGCAGGAGGACCGGCTGGTCGGCGGCGACATCTACGACGTCGTCGCGTCGCCGTGGGGCACCCGGGTGCTGATCGGGGACGTGCAGGGCAAGGGGCTGGCCGCCGTGGGCGCGGCGTTCGCCGTGATCGGCGCGTTCCGGGAGGCGGCCCACCGCGAGCCCACGCTCACCGCGCTCGTCGACGCGCTCGACGGGGCGGTCGTCCGGCACAACTCCTATGCCGAGCAGACCGGTGACGACGACCGGTTCGTCACCGCTCTCGTGGTCGGGATCGACGCGCACGCGGAGGCGCAGGTCGTCAACTGCGGGCATGTGCCGCCCCGGTTGCTGCACGAGGGCGTCGTGGCCACGCCGGTCGTGGACACCGGCGTCCCGCTGGGGCTCGCCGACCTGGCCGTCGAGCCGACGACCGTGGACTGGTTCACCTTCCCGGCCGGATCGACGCTGGTGCTGACCACCGACGGCCTCACCGAGACCCGCGACGGTCACGGCACGTTCTACCCGCTCGACGAGCGCCTGGCGAAGTACCTGGACCTGTCGCCCACCGAGCTGCCGAAGGCGCTGCACGAGGACTCCCGGGCGTTCACCGGCGACGGCCGCCGCCACGACGACGTCGCCGTGCTCACCGTCCGCAGGTCCCCGAGCCGCTGACCGGCCCTGGGCACGGCCGCACCGCGGTGGGCGCGGCCGTGCCCAGGGGCCGTCGGTCGGGCGGGCGCGCGGTCAGGCCCAGGGGGTCGCCGGCACGAACGCGCTGTCCTGACGGAACAGGTCGGTGCCGTCGGACGGTTCGACGCGCAGCTGGTAGTCGTAGTGGCGCAGGTAGTAGCCGGGGTAGTTGTACGACTCGAAGCGGACCGAACCGCTCGTCGGGCCGGTCCGGGCGATGAAGGTGGCGTCACGGGCGAAGGTGGACGTGCCGTCGTTGGCGTCGAAGCGGCCGCGGAAGGAGTAGTGGCGCAGGTAGTGGCCGGCCGCGTCGCGGAAGGAGTAGGCGTTGGCGTCGGCGAGGCCGGCGACCACCGTGAAAGTGGCCGCCTGCTTCTCGGCGGCGGTGCTGGACGCGGTCACCACGGGCAGGTTGAGCAGGGCGGACTGCTCCTGCCAGTAGCGAGTGGTGTAGTTGGCGGAGCGCAGCGAGCGGGTGGCGTTCCTGGTCAGGGCCGGGCCGCCGGTCACGGTCTCCTTGATGACGGTGAAGTGGCGTGCCGTGCCGGAGATGCCGGGCAGCGCCTTGGGCGCGCTCCAGGTGGCGAAGGCGTCGTAGCTGTCGCTGTAGTAGTACTTGCCGTCGCCGTAGCCGTCGAAGAAGATCCGCCAGGCGCCGTTGTCGAGCTGGATGACGGAGGGGCCCTCGCGGTAGCTGCCCCAGCCGGCCCAGTCCCCGGTCCTGGTGATGGTGTAGGGGCCGGTGAGCTTGGACGCCGTGCCGTACTCGATGTACTTGGCCGTCTCGTTCTTGGTGAACGCGTGGTAGGTCGAGCCGGTCTTCACGATGTAGGTGTCGATGTGGTTCGGTCCGATGCCGGACAGGGCGACCGGTGAAGTCCAGGCGGTGAGCGCGGAGTTGGCGGCCCTGAGCAGGTACGGGGTGAAGATCCACTCGTCGTTGGCGACCGAGCAGGACACGATGACGTTGACGCTGCCGTCGCTGTCGACGAACCACTCCGGGGCCCAGGCGCGGGACAGGTTGGCGATCGGGACCGTGTAGTCGTACAGGAACGTCCAGTTGGCCCGGTCGGAGCTGCGGGCGAAGCCGATGGTGGTGCTGGGGTCCTGCCAGGTGTGGGTGGTGTAGGTGAGGTAGTAGTAGCCGTCGGTGTGCTTGAAGACGCTCGCGTCCCGGATGCGGTTGGCGGGCGGGGTGTAGGCGGAGGACCGCACCAGCCGGAAGTCCGTCGCGTCGTCGGACTGGTAGACGTTCACCGTGCCGTCGTCGCTGTTGAGGAACGGGACGATGGTGTAGCGGGTGGCGGATCCGGCGGCGGGCGCGGCGGCCAGGGCCGTGCCGAGCAGTCCGGGAGCCTCGCCGAGCACCAGTGCGGCGACGGGCAGGGCCGCCATCGCGCGCAGCAGGGAACGACGGGACGGGGTGGGGGGACGTGTCGTCATGGTGCGGCTCTCCTACGGCTCAAGGTCCGAAATCCCGAACAAAGTTCGGAAAGTCGATCAGAAAGTAGGGGGGTCGCGGGGGTCCGTCAATCCTTTGCGCAGGAAAGAGATGATGCCTGTGTGCCGCCTGTGACGACCGCCGGACGTCGACGCCGGCCTGCCGGTGGCGTGCGGGCGGGACCCGCGGGCCGTCGCGAAAGCCGCCGGCCGAGGAGAGTCGCACGGAGACGGCGCCCGGCCGCACCGCGGGTGACGGAGCGTCGACGACACCGGTGGCGCGGGCCTCGGGGGCAGCCCTTAGGGTGCCTTCCGTGACCGCGTTTACCGATGCAGACGTTCCGGGCCGCTCCGGCCCCACCGCCACCCTCGAGGCCGACCCGCGCGAGGTCGGCCGGGTGCGCACCGAGTACTCCCCCGCGCACGACGGCGACCCGGATCCCGGCGAGATCGTCTGGACCTGGGTGCCCTATGAGGAGAACGACGGCCGGGGCAAGGACCGCCCGGTACTCGTCGTGGCCCGCGAGGCGGCCGGGACCTTCCTCGCCGTGCAGCTCTCCAGCAAGCGCCACGACGGCGACCGCGAGTGGGTGGCGATCGGCAGCGGTCCGTGGGACCGGACCGGCCGGGACTCCTGGGTGGACGTCGACCGGGTCCTGCGACTGCACGAGGACGGCATGCGCCGCGAGGCCTGCGCGCTGGACCGGATGCGGTTCAACCTGGTGCGGCAGCGGCTGCACGAGCGGTACGGCTGGACCTGAGGATCCGTCGGCCGAGCCGTGCGGGGGCGGTCCGGGCCCGCCGGACCCCTGCCGGCCCGCGAGTTGAGGGGGCCCGACAGCGGGCCTAGGGTGGAGACGGAGCAGGAAAGTCCGCCCCCTGGAGGGGCAGCCGCGCGCACCCGGGTCCTGCGCATCCCCCTGTCGCACCCCCGCTTGGAGCAGTCATGCGCACGCTCCGCCGTTCCCCCCGCCCCGCCCTGCGACGCGCCGGCCTGACCGCGGTCGCCGCCGCGGTCGCCGCGACGATCGGGGTCGCACCCCTCGCCGCGGCCGCACCCGCCGCGCCGCTCGCACCGCGGGCCGCACCCGCAGCCCCCACCCGGGCCCCGCAGCAGCCGTTCCTCTTCAGCTACACGTTCAACCACCATTTGCAGATCGGTGGGGGGAACTTCACCGTGGGCGGCCGCGTCTACGTCGCCGTCAAGTTCAACAACGGCAAGGTCTTCTGGGCCAGGAACGTGTACGCCCGGACGCATCCCATCACGCCGGGCGGAGCCGTGTACGTCGAGACCACGGTCGCCTCCCCGTGCGCGCCGGGCACCGCCAACGGCTACGCCCGCGCCTACGACTGGACCACCCAGCAGTGGACGCCCCGGCTGCCGGTGCCGATCTGCGTGCCGATCGACTAGCACGCGACGCCCGACCCGATCGCCGCGGCCGGAGCCGCCTCCAGCCCGCGGTCAGAGCCGCCTCGCGCACGCCGCAGGCGCGGCAGCGGCCTGCCGGGACGACCTCCTGCGTCTCCGGTGCGCCCCCTCGCGCCCCCGCACGGCCGTGCGCCCATGGCGCCACCCCCGTGGACGCCATGAGCGTGCCGCGCGCGCACGCTCGCGCCGCGCCCGTCTCCCCCGTCGTGCTCACGCACGCATCGTGAGCGATCCTGGACATCGCGTGCAACGGGATTTCCCGGTGTCGGGAAGTCCCGGGGCATACGACGGGGACGTGCGGGAAGCAGGTCGGAACCGGCCGCGAGCGGTCGGGGAACGGTCGGCGAACCGCAAGGGAACCGTCGAGGAAACGACAGCCCGTTCGAGATCTGTGGTCCGGAAAGTCACGTTCTGCACCCTTGTGCGGATCGGATCGAGGGTCTTGGGTGGAACGAGCCATACCGGTCCGGCCCGCACCGGGGCCGGACCGGTGGCATGGTGGAATCTCAGGAGGATCCCGACATGTCCGACTCGGTCGGCGACTGTACCGACGCCGCACAGCCCGGCACCGCCCTCACCGAAGCCGAGGTGGAGGCGCTGGTCAAGGGCATCTGCTTCAAGACCGGCCCGCCCCGCGCCGTCGGGGTGGAACTGGAATGGCTCGTCCACGAGCTGCGCTCGCCGCGGCTCCCCGTCTCACCCGAACGGCTCGACGCCGCATACGCCGCACTGCGCACCGTGCCGCTGAGCTCACCGCTCACCGTCGAACCCGGCGGCCAGCTGGAGCTGAGCTCGCTGCCGGCCGCCTCCCTGACGGAGTGCGTGCGCACCGTCTCCGCCGACCTAGCCGCCGTCCGCGCGGTCCTGGACGAGCACGGTCTCGTCCTCGCCGGCAGCGGCACGGATCCCTGGCGGACACCGCGCCGCTTCCTGCGCGAACCCCGCTACGACGCCATGGAGACCTGCCTCGACCGCACCGGTCCGGCCGGTCGCGCCATGATGTGCGCCTCGGCCTCCGTGCAGGTCTGCCTCGACGCCGGCCACGAGGAACCCGGTCCGCTCGGACTCGGGCGGCGCTGGTGGCTGTCCCACACGCTGGGCGCGGTGCTGGTGGCGGCCTTCGCCAACTCCCCGCTGCTCGGCGGCGCGCCCACCGGCTGGCGCTCCACCCGACAGCTGCTGTGGATGGAGATCGGCGCCGGCCGCGCGGGCGGTCCCGTCCTGGACGCGGACCCGCGCACCTCGTGGGCCCGGCACGTGCTGGACTCGCCCGTGATGTGCGTACGGCGCGAGGACGCCCCCTGGGACGTGCCCGAACGCCTCACCTTCCGGGAGTGGACCCGCACGGGCGCCCCCACCCGCGAGGATCTCGACTACCACATCAGCACCCTGTTCCCGCCGGTCAGACCCCGTGGCCACCTGGAACTGCGCATGATCGACGCCCAGCCCGGCGAGGACGGCTGGATCGTCCCCCTGGCGGTGACGACGGCGCTGTTCGAGGACCCGGAGGCCGCCGAGATCGCCTACCGCGCGGTGAAGCCGCTCGCCGAGCGGGCCCGGCCGCTGCCCGCCCCGCACAACCCGCTGTGGACCGCCGCCGCCCGCCACGGGCTGGCCGACCCCGAGCTGCACGAGACCGCCGTCGTCTGCTTCGCCACCGCGCTGCGGGCGCTGCCGCGCATCGGCGCCGACGACGACATCGTGGCGGCCGTCGCCGACTACCTCGACCGCTACGTCCGGCCGGGCCGCACCCCGGCCGACGACCAGCTCGACCGCCTGCGCGGCGCCGACGCCCGCGCGCACGGGAAGGACCCCCGCCCATGACCGAGCCCGCCCTGGACACCGAGCCCGCACCGGGCGGCGAGGCCGCGCCCGGCGCCGGGGCCGCCCCGGACGCGGAGACCCTCCGCACCCGGGTGCTCGCCTCGCTCACCACCGCCCGCGAACGCACCACGCTGCTGACGGACTGCGTCGAGGAGCCCGACCTCACCGCCCAGCACTCCCCCCTGATGTCGCCGCTGGTGTGGGACCTCGCCCACATCGGCAACCAGGAGGAACTGTGGCTGCTGCGCGCGGTGGCCGGCCGCGAGCCGATGCGCCCCGAGATCGACGGCCTCTACGACGCCTTCGAGCACTCCCGCGCCGAACGGCCCACCCTGCCCCTGCTGCCGCCCGCCGAGGCCCGCGCCTACGCGGCGGAGGTACGCGGCCGGGTGCTGGACATCCTGGAGTCGGCCGACTTCCACGGCACCCGCCTGACGGAGGCCGGCTTCGCCTTCGGGATGATCGCGCAGCACGAACAGCAGCACGACGAGACCATGCTGATCACCCATCAGCTCCGCACGGGACCGCCGGCGCTGACCGCCCCCGACCCGGACCCCGCCCCGCTGTCCACCGGCCCGGCCGAAGTCCTCGTGCCGGGCGGCCCGTTCACCATGGGCGCCTCGGACGAGCCCTGGGCGCTGGACAACGAACGGCCCGCCCACCGCCGCGAGGTCGCGCCGTTCCGCATCGACACCGCCCCGGTCACCAACGGCGCCTACCAGGCGTTCATCGAGGACGGCGGCTACGAGCAGGAACGCTGGTGGACGAAGGAGGGCTGGGCGCACATCCGCGGCCACGGCATCCACGCCCCGCTGTTCTGGCGGCGCGACGGCGGACAGTGGCTGCGCCGCCGCTTCGGGACCACCGAGGCCGTGCCGCCCGAGGAGCCGGTGCTGCACGTGTGCTGGTACGAGGCCGACGCCTACGCCCGCTGGGCCGGACGGCGGCTGCCCACCGAGGCCGAGTGGGAGAAGGCGGCCCGCTTCGACCCCGCGACCGGCGGCTCCACGCGCTACCCGTGGGGCGACGCCGATCCCGGGCCCGAGCACGCCAACCTCGGACAGCGCCACCTGCGGCCGGCGCCCGCGGGCAGCTACCCGGCCGGCGAGTCGCCGCTCGGCGTACGGCAGCTGATCGGGGACGTCTGGGAGTGGACGTCCAGCGACTTCCTGCCCTACCCGGGCTTCCGGGCGTTCCCGTACAAGGAGTACTCGGAGGTGTTCTTCGGGCCCGAGTACAAGGTGCTGCGCGGCGGTTCCTTCGCCGTCGACCAGGTGGCCTGCCGGGGCACCTTCCGCAACTGGGACTACCCGATCCGCCGGCAGATCTTCTCCGGGTTCCGCACCGCCCGCTCGGAGGCCGTCTGATGTGCCGCCACCTGGCCTACCTGGGGCCCGAGGAGCCGCTGGGACGACTCCTGACGGAGCCCACACACGCCCTGTACCGCCAGTCGTGGGCGCCCCGGCGGCAACGGTACGGAACGGTCAACGCCGACGGCTTCGGGGTGGGCTGGTACGCCGACGGCGACCCGGAGCCGGCGCGCTACCGCAGGGCCGGGCCCATCTGGGCGGACCTGTCCTTCGCCGACCTGGCGCGCGTGGTGCGCAGCCGGGCGCTGCTGGCCGCCGTACGCGACGCCACCCTGGCCGGCGCCGACGCCGAGGCCGCCGCCGCGCCCTACGCTGCCGACGGCCGGCTGTTCAGCCACAACGGGGCGGTGGCCGGCTGGCCGGGCTCGCTGGAGCCGCTCGCCGGGACGCTGCCCGCCTCGGCGCTGCTGTCGATGGAGGCCCGCAACGACTCGGCGTTCGTGTGGGCGCTGGTGCTGGCCCGGCTGCGCGGCGGCGACACCGAGGGGCAGGCGCTGGCGGACACGGTCCTGGAGGTCGCCGAGGCGGCCCCCGGATCACGCCTGAACCTGCTGCTCACCGACGGCGCCACCATCGCCGCCACCGCCTGGGGCGACACCCTGTGGTACCTGACGGGGCCCGGCCCGCGCACGGTCGTGGCCTCCGAACCGTACGACGACGATCCGCGCTGGCAGGAGGTCCCGGACCGCACCCTGCTCGTGGCGAGCCGCGCCGACGTCCTGCTCACCCCGCTCAAGGACCAGAGCCCGGACGCGGCATCCGCACCACTCGAGGAGACCGGCACGTGAGCCCGTTCCAGATCACCCGCACCCTCCCCGTGGACGCCACGGACGCCGCCCTGCGCGACGACGTCCTGCGCGGCCTCACCGCCACCCCCAAGACGCTGCCGCCCAAGTGGTTCTACGACGCGCACGGCAGCGAACTGTTCGAGCGGATCACCGAACTGCCCGAGTACTACCCGACGCGGGCCGAGCGCGAGATCCTCGTGGACCGCTCCGGCGAGATCGCCGCGGCGGCCCGCGCCCGCACGCTCGTCGAACTCGGCTCGGGCTCCTCGGAGAAGACCCGCCATCTCCTCGACGCCCTCACCGGCCTGGACACCTATGTGCCCGTCGACGTCAGCGAGAGCGCGCTCAGCCAGGCCGGACGGGCGCTGATCGCCGAACGGCCCGGACTGAACGTGCACGCGCTGATCGCCGACTTCACGGCGGGCCTGACGCTGCCCGGCACCCCGGGGCCCCGGCTGCTCGCCTTCCTCGGCGGCACGATCGGCAACCTGCTGCCCGCCGAGCGGGCGGTGTTCCTGGCCTCGGTGCGCGCGATGCTCGCGCCGGGCGACACGCTGCTGCTCGGCACGGACCTCGTCAAGGACGAGCGGATCCTGGTCCCCGCGTACGACGACTCGGCCGGGGTGACCGCCGCGTTCAACAAGAACGTCCTGGCCGTGGTCAACCGCGAACTGGGGGCCGACTTCGACGCCGGGGCCTTCGACCACGTCGCGCTGTGGAATCCGCACGACGAATGGATCGAGATGCGGCTGCGCTCGCGCACGGCGCAGACCGTGAAGGTGCCCGCACTCGATCTGGCCGTCGACTTCGCGGCCGGCGAGGAACTGCGCACCGAGGTGTCGGCGAAGTTCCGGGAGGAGGGAGTACGCGCCGAACTGGACGCGGCGGGGCTGGAGTTGACGCACTGGTGGACCGATCGTGCGGGACGTTTCGCCCTGTCGTCGTCCACCGTGCGATGACCGTGCGATGACCGTGCGGTAGCGGTGCGCGCACCCGCGCACCGCGTGCCGTGCTGCCGTGCTGCCGTGCTGCCGTCAGTAGGTGACCGTCAGCGCCTCGGAGATGCGGTGCGAGGCGCGGCGGGCCTCGGCGGCCGGGTCTGAGCCGGTGAGGACCTTCGTCATGTAGCCCTTGATCGGGTTGTCCGCCTCGACGGCCGCCCATTCGGGTGTGCTGGGGGTCGCGCGCCCCTGGGCGGCCCCCGCCGCCATGGCCGCGACCCCCTCCTCGCCGGCCACGGCCTTCGCCAGTCTCGCCTTGTTCGGCACGTAGTTCATCGTGCGGGCCAGCTCGGTGTCCCACCGGGCGCCGGTCAGCGCGGAGACCACCGCGACGGCGCCCTCGCGCACGTCGGTGTTGCGGGGGACGACGAGGTCGGAGCCGCCGGTGAAGACGGCGCCGGGCCGTCCCGCGGTCCTGCCCGGAACGGGGAAGAAGCCCAACCGGTCGCGCAGGGCGGGGTTCTGCTCCAGCACGGTGCGGGCGAGTCCCGGCACGGCGACGTTCTGCGCGACCTTGCCGCGCGCGAACACCCCTGCCTGGGGCGGGTGTTCCTCGTCGGCCCCGACGGGCCCGCGGCCGAGCGACTGGAGCCGACGGTAGAAGTCCATCCCTCGCAGGGCGGCGGGTGTGTCGAGGGCGCCCTCCCAGCGGCCGCCGGTCTCCGTGGCGAGGTCGCCGCCCTCGTCCCAGACGAACCCGGCCAGCGTGTACCAGTCCTGCCCGGCCAGGTAGATGCCCTGGTCGCCGCCCGTGTTCAGCTTCTCGGTGGCGGCGAGCCACTCGGCGCGGGTGCGGGGCGGGGCGGTGACGCCGGCCCGTTCGAAGAGGTCCGTGCGGTAGATCACCACCCGGTTGGCCGCGTACCAGGGGATGCCGTACTGGTGGAAGCGCTCACGGCCCGGCTCGGCGAGGCCGGGCAGCCAGTCGTCGCGCCCCCACCTGGTGGCGGACTCCAGGGTCAGATCGAGCAGTCCGCGTCCCTCGACGTACTGCGGGACCTGGGTGTTGCCGACCTCGATGACGTCCGGCGAACCGGCGTCGTCCGCCTTCAGCGCGGCCTGCACCTTGTCGCCGATGCCGGTCCATTCCTGGATGCGGATCCGGAGTTCGAGATCCGGATGGTCGTGCTCGAAGTCCTCGGTGAACCGGTCCAGGAACTCCGGTGAGGCGCTGTCCTTCATCAGCCACACGGTGACCGTGCTGCGTTCGGCGCCCCCGGTCCCGGGCAGCGCCCCGCAGCCGGTCAGCAGGAAGGCGGACACGCACAGCAGGGCGAGCAGGCGACGACGTCTCACGGGGGTCCTGTTCTGTCTGACGGACAGGGCGAGGGGCCCGGCGTGGGGGACGAGCGCGGGACTCGTGCGGGTGCCCAGGATTTTGGTATGGACCAATGCGAGGGGTCAAGAGGGGACCGCGAGGATCGGGCCCGCGCGTCCGACGTCTCGCGCAGCGCCGCAGCTTGGGGCACGGTGGAGTGACGCGTGACACATGTGACGACGCCGATGTGACGCCGTCCCGGCCGAGAGGAGCACCCTGATGTCGAACCACACCTACCGGGTCACGGAGATCGTCGGCACCTCGCCCGACGGCGTCGACGCGGCCGTCCGCAACGGCCTCGCCCGCGCCTCGCGGACCCTGCGCAACCTGGACTGGTTCGAGGTCACCCAGGTGCGCGGCCAGCTCGAGAACGGCGACATCGCGCACTGGCAGGTGGGCCTGAAGGTGGGCTTCCGTCTCGACGAGTCGGACTGACCGGACGACGGACCGGGCCTCAGGTGCGGCCCTCGCCCTCCTGGGCCTGCCGCAGCGCGCCCGACGGGGCGGTCCAGCGGGCTCTGACGACGGCGAACCCGGCGCGTTCCGCGTCGTCGCACACCAGCTCGTCGTCGTCCACGAGGACCTGGACGT
This sequence comes from Streptomyces sp. NBC_00704, assembly GCF_036226605.1. Classification (NCBI taxonomy): domain Bacteria; kingdom Bacillati; phylum Actinomycetota; class Actinomycetes; order Kitasatosporales; family Streptomycetaceae; genus Streptomyces; species Streptomyces sp. NBC_00704. Next base: position 7,091,757 of record NZ_CP109000.1, on the reverse strand, counting down.
CCCGGTCGCGGGCGAGCCTGCGCAGGACCTCCAGCTTGGTGCGGCGCGCGGGCCTGCGGTCGTCGTTGCGCCGCATGTGCAGGCGCCCGTCCGGGAGCCCCTGCGCGGCGAGCCACTCCACGGTGTCCCGGCGGCAGCGCTCGGGCCGGCCGGTGAGGTAGACGACCTCGCACTCCCGCGCGCTCGCGAGGGCCAGCGCGACGCCCTCCGGGATCGGCGGGTCCTGCGGCGCGGCCGCGAAGAACGCGTCCCAGTCGCGCGGCCTGCGCTCCAGGAACCGCTGCCGGTGGGCCGTGTCGGCCAGGGTGTTGTCCAGGTCGAACACGGCGAGGGGCCGTCCGCTGCTCTCGGTCACGGCCCCACCCTAAGCAGACGGCGGCGCCCGCCGTGCCGTTCGCCCGCGGCCGTGCCCGCGCCGTGGTCAGGAATCCTCCCGGCCCGCGGGCGTTGAACAGGGTATGCGTTCCGCGATCGCCTCCGCCCGCTTCTCCGTCCTCGACCGCTCGCGCGTCCGCGAGGGCCACGCCGGCGCCGAGGCGCTGCGGGACACCGTGGCGCTGGCGAGGGAGGCCGAGCGCCTCGGCTACCACCGGTTCTGGGTCTCCGAGCACCACGGCGTGCCCGGGGTGGCGGGTTCGGCGCCCACCGTGCTCGCCGCCGCCGTGGCCGGGGCGACGCGCACGATCCGGGTGGGCACCGGCGGGGTGATGCTGCCCAACCACCGGCCGCTGGTCGTGGCCGAGCAGTTCGGCGTCCTGGAGTCGCTGTTCCCCGGCCGCGTCGACATGGGCCTCGGCCGCTCGGTGGGCTTCACCGACGGGGTGCGCCGGGCGCTCGGCCACGACAAGGGCGACGCCGACGACTTCGCCGCCCAGCTGGAGGAACTCCTCGGCTGGTTCCGGGGCCCCTCCCCCGCCGGGGTGCACGCGTACCCGGCGCGGGGGCTGAGCGTGCCGCCGTTCGTGCTGGCGATGGGCGAGGGAGCGGACATCGCCGCGCGAGCGGGGCTGCCGATGGTCATCGGCGACCTGCGCGACCGGGAGCGGATGCGGCGCGGCGTCGACCGCTACCGGGCCCGCTTCCGGCCCTCGGCTTGGGCGGCGGAACCGTACGTGGTCGTCTCCGGGACGATCGCCGTGGCGCCCACGCCCGAGGCGGCGCACCGGCTGCTGGTGCCGGAGGCCTGGTCGATGGCGTACTCGCGCACCCACGGCGTCTTCCCGCCGCTGCCGCCCGCCGAGCAGGCCGCGACCCGGACGATGACCGCGAAGGAACGCGGCTTCTACGAGTCCGGATTCGCCGGGCAGCTCGCGGGCACCGAGGAGCAGGTCGCCCGCGAGCTGGAGACGGTGCTGAAGGAGACCGGGGCGCAGGAGGTCCTCGTCACGACCAGCACCTACGACCGTGCGGCTCTGGTGGACTCCTACCGGCGGCTCGCCGCGATCGTGGACGCGGCCCGCTCCGACGCCCCGACCGCCACCGCCGGCTCCGCGGCCGGACCCACTCCCCCCACCGACACCGACATGGACGGGGGCGCGGGCGCGTGCGCCTGACCTCCGGTCGGCGGGCGCCGGGTTCGGTCATGGGCTGTGGCAGGGCGAACGTGGAGCGCGTCGGCGCACTATCTGGCCCGGTCGCCGGCTCCCCGGCGGCCCTGAGCGCGCTGCTCGCGCCAGGACCGGTAGTGGTCGACGAGGGTCTCCTCGACCGGACGGTAGACCAGGCCCAGTTCCTCGACGCTCCTGCGGTTGTCGACCGGGAAGCGGATGCCCAGGTGGTTGCGGATGTAGGTCTGGGAGAGGCCGAAGGCGGGGCCGAGGAGGCGCACGGGCCAGTGCGGAAGGGCGGTGCGCGGCAGACGCCGGTCGCGCGGGTGGTGCCTGCGCAGGATCGCCGCCATGTCGTGGAAGGAGGTCATCTCCGGCGCGGCGACGATGTAGCGGCCGTGTGCCTCGGGCCGTTCCGCCGCCGCGATGTGGGCATCCGCGACGTCGCGCACGTCGGCCGTGGTGAAGCTGAAGTCGGGTGCGCCGTAGAAGAAGTAGCCCTTGAACAGCTCGTCGAGCAGGAACAGGCTGCCCGAGTCCGAGGCGGGGGTGAGGGAGGGGCCGAGGATCAGTCCGGGGTTGACGGCGACCATGCGCCAGCGGTCCTGGGCCGCCTCGGCCTCCCAGGCCGCCTTCTCGGCGACCGTCTTGGCGTAGTGGTAGGGGTTGTTCCCCACCGTGCTGGTGGTGTTGAAGTACCGCTCGGACAGGACCTGTCCGTCCATCTCGCGGACGTCGGCGTAGTCGCCGAAGATGGCGCCGACGGTGGAGGTGAGGACGAGGCGCTCGACCGTCGGGGTGCGGTTCACGGCGGCCACCACGTTCCGGGTCCCGCGCAGGGCCGGTTCCACGACGTCGCGCCGGCCGTCCTTGATCTTCTCCGGCATCAGGAACGGCGACGCCACGTGGAAGACCACCGTGCAGCCCTTCGCCGCCTCGTCGAAGGAGCCGTCCGCCAGCAGGTCGGCCTCGTACAGGCCGAGGCGGCCGGGGTGGGCGTCCTGGAGGGCGCGCAGCGGACGGAGTTTGGCCGGGTTCGCCGTGGAGCGGACGGTGGTGTGCACGCGGTAGCCGCGTATCAGGAGTCGCCGGACGAGATGGGCGGCCACGAAGCCGCTGCCTCCCGTCACGAGGACCGTCCGGCCGGCCGGGCTTGCGTTCACGGGCGCTCCCCTCGGAGTTCGGAAGCGTCATGATCCCACCCGGTGCGGCCGGCTCCCCCCTTGTTCGCGTATGCCAGACGGGACCGGGGATGAGCACCACTCCCGGTCCCGCCCGTCCGCGCTGTTCGGCGAACGTTCTTCTCGGCCGCCCTACCGCTTGGCCGCCTTGCGTGTGGCGCGCAGCCACTCCCGGTTCATGCCGGTGATGGACGTCAGCGGGATGCCCTTGGGGCAGGCCGTCGCGCACTCGCCGGCGAGGGTGCAGCCGCCGAATCCCTCCTCGTCCATCTGCGCGACCATGTCCAGGACCCGGGTCTCCCGTTCGGGCGCGCCCTGCGGCAGCACGTTGAGGTGGTTGATCTTGGCGGAGGTGAACAGCATCGCCGCGCCGTTGGGGCAGGCGGCGACGCAGGCTCCGCATCCGATGCACTCGGCGTGCTCGAAGGCGAGGTCGGCGTCGGGCTTGGGCACGGGGGTGGCGTGCGCCTCGGGGGCGGCGCCGGTGGGGGCGGTGATGTAGCCGCCGGCCTGGATGATGCGGTCGAACGCCGACCGGTCGACCACCAGGTCCTTGACGACCGGGAAGGCGGCGGCCCGCCACGGTTCGACGTCGACGGTGTCGCCGTCGCGGAAGGACCGCATGTGCAGTTGGCAGGTGGTGGTGCGTTCGGGGCCGTGCGCGTCGCCGTTGATGACGAGCGAGCACGCGCCGCAGATGCCCTCGCGGCAGTCGTGGTCGAAGGCCACCGGGTCCTCGCCGCGCAGGATGAGGTCCTCGTTGAGGGTGTCGAGCATCTCCAGGAAGGACATGTCGGGCGAGATGCCGTCCACCTCGTAGGTGGACATGGCGCCGTCGGCGTCGGCGGCGCGCTGCCGCCACACGCGCAGGGTGAGCTTCATGCGTAGCTCCGCTGGGAGGGATGGACGTACTCGAACACCAGGTCTTCCCGGTGCAGGACGGGCGGCTCGCCGGTGCCGGTGAACTCCCAGGCGGCCGCGTAGGCGAAGGCGTCGTCGCGGCGGGCCGCCTCGCCGTCCGGGGTCTGGGACTCCTCGCGGAAGTGGCCGCCGCAGGACTCGGCGCGGTGCAGTGCGTCGAGGCACATCAGCTCGGCGAGTTCGAGGTGGTCGACGATGCGGTTGGCCTTCTCCAGGGACTGGTTGAACTCCTCGCCCGTACCGGGCACCTTGACGCGCCGCCAGAACTCCTCGCGGATCTGCGGGATGCGCCGCAGTGCCTTGCGCAGCCCGGCGTCCGTGCGGGCCATACCGCAGAACTCCCACATCACTTCGCCCAGTTCGCGGTGGAAGGAGTCGGGGGTGCGGTCGCCGTCGACGGACAGGAGCAGGTGCAGCCGGTCCTGGGTGTCGGCCAGCGCCTCCTGGACGACGGGATGCCCGGCACTCACCTCGCCCTGGTCGGGGTTGCGGGCGAGGTAGTCGTTGACGGTGGCCGGCAGCACGAAGTAGCCGTCGGCCAGGCCCTGCATCAGGGCGCTCGCCCCGAGCCGGTTGGCGCCGTGGTCGGAGAAGTTGGCCTCGCCGATCGCGAACAGGCCGGGGACGGTCGTCTGGAGGTCGTAGTCGACCCACAGCCCGCCCATCGTGTAGTGCACGGCCGGGTAGATCCGCATCGGGACCTGGTACGGATCCTCGTCGGTGATCCGCTGGTACATGTCGAAGAGGTTGCCGTATCTGGCTTCGACGGCCTCGCGTCCCATCCGCTCGACGGCGTCGGCGAAGTCGAGGTAGACGCCCTGTCCGCCCGGGCCGACCCCGCGTCCCTCGTCGCAGACGTTCTTCGCGGCGCGGGAGGCGATGTCGCGGGGGACGAGGTTGCCGAACGAGGGGTAGATCCGCTCCAGGTAGTAGTCGCGCTCGTCCTCGGGGATGTCGTTCGGCGGCCGGCCGTCGCCCTTGGTCTTCGGCACCCAGATCCGGCCGTCGTTGCGCAGCGACTCGCTCATCAGCGTCAGCTTGGACTGGTGGTCGCCGGTGCGCGGGATGCAGGTGGGGTGGATCTGGGTGAAGCAGGGGTTGGCGAAGTGCGCGCCGCGCCGGTGCGCCCGCCAGATCGCGGTGGCGTTGGAGTTCATCGCGTTCGTCGACAGGTGGAAGACGTTGCCGTAGCCGCCGGTGGCGAGGACGACGGCGTCCGCGAAGTAGGTGTCGATCCTCCCCGTGATCAGGTCGCGGGCCACGATCCCGCGCGCCCGCCCGTCGACGACGATCAGGTCGAGCATCTCGGTCCGCGGGTGCATCTCCACGGTGCCGGCGGCGATCTGCCTGCTGAGGGCCTGGTAGGCGCCGAGCAGCAGTTGCTGGCCTGTCTGGCCGCGGGCGTAGAAGGTCCGTGAGACCTGTACGCCGCCGAAGGAGCGGGTGTCGAGCAGCCCGCCGTACTCGCGGGCGAACGGCACGCCCTGGGCGACGCACTGGTCGATGATCTCGACGGAGATCTGCGCGAGGCGGTGCACGTTCGACTCCCGGGCCCGGAAGTCGCCGCCCTTGACGGTGTCGTAGAACAGGCGGTGGACGGAGTCGCCGTCGTTGCGGTAGTTCTTGGCCGCGTTGATGCCGCCCTGCGCGGCGATGGAGTGGGCGCGGCGCGGGGAGTCCTGGTAGCAGAACTGGACGACGTGGTAGCCCTGTTCGGCGAGCGTGGCGCCCGCGGATCCGCCGGCCAGCCCGGTGCCCACCACGATCACCGTGTGCTTGCGCCGGTTGGCGGGGTTGACCAGTTTCGCCTCGAAGCGGCGCCGGTCCCAGCGTTCGGCGATCGGCCCGTCGGGCGCCTTGGTGTCGGCGAGGGGTTCGCCGGTGGTGTAGTCGGTGAAGTCGGTCATTCAGCTCACCACTCCGGTCATGACGCCCACGGGGACGGCGACGAAGCCGGCCGTGAGCAGTAGGGCGAGGACGTCGGCCGTGGCCTTCAGGGCGCGGTCGCGGGTGCGGCTGCCGGCGCCGAGGGTCTGGGCGGCGCTCCAGAAGCCGTGCCGGACGTGCAGGCCGAGGGCGAGCATCGCCACGATGTAGACGACGTCGCCGTACCAGGTGGAGAAGGTGTCCACGACGTTCTGGTAGGGGTGGCCCTCCTGGAAGCCGCCGCTGTGCACGGTGCCGGTCGTCAGGTCGAGGAGGTGCCAGACGATGAACAGGCCGAGGATGACGCCGCCCCAGCGCATGGTGCGCGTGGCGTAGCTCGTGCGGGCCTTGCGGTGCACGTACCTGTCGGGGCGGGCCCTGAGGTCGCGGCGGCTGAGCTGGTAGGCGCAGACGGCGTGCGCGACGACCGCGGCGACCAGCACGACCCGGATCAGCCAGAGCGTCCACTCGTCGTGCATGAACGGCTCGCCCACGGTGCGCAGCCAGTGCGCGTAGTGGTTGAACTCGCCCGGCCCGAAGAAGATCTTCAGGTTGCCGATCATGTGGACGACGAGGTACAGCAGCATGATCAGGCCGCTGACGGCCATCACGGTCTTCTTGCCGACGGTGGAGTTCCACACGGTGCGCGCCATGGACGAGCGTCGGTCCGTCCGCGTTGCCAGAGCCATGCCCTTGACGCTAGGGCCGCCGGCCCTCATCGGTCCAAGACATGGTCCGGCTCGTTTCCATAGCCCGCGCCTATCATGGCGGGATGCAGTTCCAGCAGCTCCAGTACTTCGTGGCGGTGGCCGAGACCCGCCACTTCACCCGGGCCGCCGAGCTCGTGCACGTGGCGCAGCCGTCGCTGTCCCAGCAGATCAGGGCGCTGGAGCGGGAGTTGGGCGCGGACCTGTTCCAGCGCGCGCGGGGCAACATCACGCTCACCGACGCGGGTGAGGCGCTGCTGCCGCTGGCCCGGCGGATCCTGGCGGACGCCGAGACCGCGCGGTACGAGGTGCGGGAGCTGGTGGAGCTGCGCGGCGGCCGGGTCCGGCTGGGGGCCACGCCGAGTCTGTGCACGGGCCTGCTGCCGGACGTGCTGCGCGCCTTCCACGACCGCTATCCGGGCGTCCGGCTGCTGATCGAGGAGGGCGGTTCGCACGACCTGGTCCGGGAGCTGGCCCGCGGCGCCCTCGATCTCGCCCTGGTCGTGCTGCCCCTGCCGACGCCGGCCCCGGCGCTGACGGCGGTGGAGGTGCTGCGCGAGGACCTGGTGGTCGTGTCCTCGCCGGAGGCCCCCGGGCCGGGGGACGGGCGGCGCACCGTGCGGATCGCCGATCTGGAGCACGAGCCTCTGGTGATGTTCCGGCACGGCTACGACCTGCGGGAACTCACGGTGGCGGCGTGCCGGGCCGAGGGGTTCGAGCCCGGCTTCGCGGTCGAGGGCGGCGAGATGGACGCCGTGCTGGGGTTCGTGCGGGCCGGTCTCGGGGTGGCCGTCGTGCCCCGCATGGTGGCCGCCCGCTCGGGCCGGGGACTGCGCGTCACCCCGCTCGCGCGGCCCGGCCTGCACCGCACGATCGCCCTCGCCCACCGCAGCGACGTGGCCCCGCCCCGGGCGGCCAGGGAACTTCAGCGGATGCTCCTGGAGCGGTGAGGGCCGCCCGGCCCGCGTCAGTCGCGCAGAGCCGGCGCCGGCACCTCCTCGCACCACTGGCGCAAGCCGGTGGGCGTGAGGTCGGGGGTGGCGGGCCGGGCCGGCGACGCGGGGCTGCTGGAGACGATCCTCGCGCGCCACGCGGCCGACCCGGCGGCCCCGCCGGTCACGGTACGGCCGGCCGGGTGGCAGGAGCAGTCCCGGATGCTGCTCCGGGGCGAGGCCGACGCCGCCCTGACGTACGGGCCGTACGAGCGGGAGGGCCTCGACGCGGAGGACCTCGTCGCCGAGCCGCGGGTCGCCGCCCTCGCCGTGAGCCACCCCCTCGCCGCCCGGACCGGGCTGCGCCTGGCCGACCTGGGACCGCGCGAGGACGAGACGCTCCGCTTCATCGAGGAGGTCCGCGGCAGGGGCCGGGACCTCGCCCAGCTCCTCACCCTCGTCGGCCTGGGCGAGCTGGTCGCCCTGCTGCCCGCCTCCGTCGCCGGCCGCTACCCCCGGCCCGGGGTCGTCTACCGGGCGGTCCTGGACGCGCCCGCCGCGGTCATGGCCGTCGCCTGGCTCCAGGAGTCGCGCTCGACGGCCACCGCCGCGTTCGTGCGGGCCGCCGTGTCGGTGGCCGACGACGTCCGCGCGCGAGGCCGGCTGAGCCCTACCGGGTCCCGGGCGGCACGGGAGTGCCCTGGTGGTAGTACAACCGCCAGCCCGCCTCCCCGTTCCCCCTGCGCCACAGCGAGCTGCGGCGGGCGCGCAGGCCGTCGAAGTCCGTCTCGTAGGTGAGGTGGACGAGTCCGGGGGCCAGCACGACGCCCTGGATCGACGGCGGTTCGTACCGCGGGCCGTCCGGCGAACTGCCCGGGTCGCCGGGCAGCCAGGCCAGCATGTCCTCGTACGTGTAGCGGCGGCCCGAGGAGCCCACCTCCACGAACTCGGGGTCGAGCAGGGGCGCGAAGCGGGCACGGGAGGCGCGCACGGCCGGGTCCAGCAGGGCCAGTTCGCCGGCGATCGCCTCGTTCACGTCGTCTTCCGCGTGGTTCATCCGCCCATCCTCGCGTGCGGCCCGCGCGCCCCCGCGACCCGGGCCCCCGCACGCGGCCCGCACTCCCCCGCGCCCCGGTGCGCGGTCAGCCCGTCGCGTCCACCAGGGCCAGCTCGTGGAGCCGGTCCGGCGGGCCCGGCCGGGCGTAGTACCAGCCCTGCGCGGTGTCGCAGCCCAGTATCCGCAGCTGCTCCGCCTGCGCCCCGGTCTCCACGCCCTCCACCGTCACCGCGAGGTCCAGGCTGTGGGCGAGCGAGACGATCCCCTCGACGATCTTGAGGTCGACCGGGTCCGCCGGGAACTGCTGCATGCCCTGGGTGAACGAGCGGTCCAGCTTGAGCACGCTCACCGGCAGCCGGCGCAGGTTGGCCAGGTTGGAGTAGCCGGTCCCGAAGTCGTCCAGCGCGATGTCGACGCCCATCTCGGCGAGCCGGCGCAGGGGCTTGAGCAGGTCGTCGTCGGCGCCGATCAACGCCGACTCGGTGACCTCCAGGCACAGGGCCTCGGGCCGCACGCCCGCGCGTTCGAGGATGTCGACCGTGTCCTGCACCAGACCGGGGTGGGTGAGCTGGCACGGGGAGAGGTTGACGTTGATGCGCAGCGGGGCGGCGCCGCCGTTGCGCTCACGCCACTCGCCGGCCTGGCGGACGGACTCCTCCAGGACCCAGCGGCCCAGCGGCACGATCAGGCCCGTCCGCTCGGCGAGCGGGATGAACCGGTCCGGGCCGAGCACTCCGTGCTGGGGGTGCAGCCAGCGCACCAGGGCCTCGGCGCCGCGCACGGTGCCGTCGCCGAGATGCACCAGCGGCTGGTACTCGATGAAGAACTCACCGCGTTCCAGGGCCGCCGGAAGCGCCGTGGTCAGACCGTGCCGGGTGATCGCCCGGGCGTCCGCCTCCGGGTCGGCCAGCTCGAAGCGGTTGCCGCCCGCCGACTTGGCCCGGTACATGGTGATGTCGGCGCTGCGCAGCACCTCCGCCGCGCTGCGCTCCCCCGCCGGGCCCTCGACGATGCCGATGCTGCCGCGCACGGTCAGCTCCCGGCCGTCGATGCTCACCGGCGCGACCAGGACGTTCATGATGCGGGCGGCGAGTTCGTCGACCTCGTGGCGGGTGTCGGGGCCGGTGGTCAGCGCGACGAACTCGTCGCCGCCGAGGCGGGCCACCATCTCGCCGGGCGCGGTCGCGCAGGACTGAAGCCGGTCGGCGACCTCCACGAGCAGCCGGTCGCCGGCCGCGTGACCGAGACTGTCGTTGATGGTCTTGAAGCCGTCCAGGTCGAGGTAGCACAGCCCGAAGCGCTTGCCCTCGCCCGCGCCGAGCACCTTCTCCAGGCGCTCGAAGAACAGCGTGCGGTTGGGCAGGCCGGTGAGCGCGTCATGGGTGGCCTCGTACCGCAGCCGCAGATTGAGCAGCCGGCGCTCGGTGGTGTCCTCCATGAGGGCCAGCGTGTACTGCGGCACGCCGTCGGCGTCCCGCAGCAGGGAGACCGTCAGGTTGGTCCACAGGGCCGTTCCGTCGGGACGGCTGAACGCCTTCTCCGTGTGGTAGTGCTCGCGTTCGCCGCGGACGAGTTCGTCGTAGAGCTTCCAGGTCTGGGGCGCGTCCTCGGGATGGGTGAGGTCCTGCACCCGGCGACCGCGCAGGGTCTGCTCGGAGCCGCCGAACATGCGCAGCAACGCCCCGTTGATCTGAAGGACGTTGCCGTCGAGGTCGGCGATGCCGATCCCTATCGCGGCGCCCTCGAAGACCGCCCGGAAGCGGGCCTCGCTCGCGTGCAGCGCCTGCGCGACGACGCCCTGGGCGCGCAGCGCGGCCTGGGCGATGGCCTCCTGCTCGGCGAGCGTGCGCTCGCGCAGGGCCCGCGCGAAGCCGGCCGCCATGGCGTGCTGGAGCCGCGAGGCGCGCACGCGCAGGTCCTCCTGGGGGCCGGCCTCGCCGCAGTACAGCACCAGGTAGGCGTCGACGCAGTCGAGGGAGTGGCTGAGCGCGTCGGGGTCCGTGCAGTGCGCGTCGACCAGGGCGGCGCCGACCTCCTTGCCGGCCTCGGCGTCGAAGCCCCGCTTCAGCAGCGCCCCGCGCAGCCGCCGCGCCAGCGGCAGCAGCCGCTCCTCCAGTTCGGGCCGGGTCAACGACGTCGCGGTCACCGGGAACACGGCCCGGCTCCAGATCGTCGCGAACCGCCGCAGTCTGTCCTCCGGTCCGTCCGGCTCCGCGGTCACGGCCTGCGTCCCACGCCGGCGAAGCCCGAGAGGGCCCAGGGGTCCTCGTCGTCCTCCGGCGCCGTGTCCGGCCGCCAGCGCGGCATGGGCACCAGTCCCGGTTCCACCATCTCGTACCCCTCGAAGAACCGCCCGATCTCGTCCCGAGAGCGCATGATCAGCGGATTGCGGATGTCCTTGTACACGTCGACCGCGCCCTCGGCCCGCTCCGCCGGCAGCGGGATCCCCTCGTACGAGGCGTGCGTGAGCACGAGGAGACTGCCGGGCGCGAGCGCCGCGCCGAGTTCGGCCACCGCCGCGTACGGGTCGTCCTCGTCCTCCACGAAGTGCAGGACGGCGACCAGCAGCAGCGCCACCGGCCGGCCGAGGTCGATGAGCCGCGCCACCTGGGGGCTGTGCAGGATCTCCTGCGGCTTGCGCAGGTCGGCGGCCACGACCTCGGCGTCGTCGTCGCCCGCCAGCACGGCCTCGCTGTGCGCCACGGCCACCGGGTCGTTGTCGACGTAGACGACGCGTGCTCCGGGGCTCGCGGCCCGGGCGACCTCGTGCGCGCTGCCGAACGTGGGGATGCCCGAGCCGATGTCGAGGAACTGGGTGACGCCCTCGGCCACCGCGTGACGTACGGCACGACGCATGAACGCCCGGTTCGCCTGGCTGATCTTCGGCAGTCCCGGCAGGAACTCCATGGCCCTGCGGGCCGCTTCCCGGTCCACCTCGAAGTTGTGGGATCCGCCCAGGTAGTAGTCGTAGATCCGCGAGACGCTCGGCACCGAGATGTCGATGCTCCGAGGGGCCCAGGCGGGACGCTCCATCTATCTCTCCAAGGCGTAGGCGATCCGGTGTTCGAGCTGAGGCTACTGATCGCCCGCCAAACGGGCGAGGGGAAACGGAAATTGACCGTCCGTTCCCGGTCACTGCCTGTGGCACGTGCCGAACCGGCGCCCCTGCCCGCGGGGCTGCGAAAAGTGCCCGAGGCGCTCCGGAGAGTCCCCGCAGCGGCCCTCGGAGCGGCGAAAGTCTACGCACACGACACCCGGCCGGGACAACACAGCGGTCCGCCCCCTCCGTGCGGCGCGGAGGGGGCGGACCTGAGGTCGTGCGCGAGGGGCAGTTGCGGGACCGGCCCTGGGGAGGCGGTCTCTACTGCGCCGGCGCTCCGACCAGCTTGCCGTCGGGCGCGACGGCGTACCACGTGCCGCCCACGCCCTGGCCGTTGATGTCACCGGGGGCCTTGTCGCCGGCGAAGGTGTAGATCGGCGAGCAGTTGACGGTCTGCTGCTTGACGCCGTCACCGCGGGTGAAGCTCATCAGGCCCTTCTTCTGCACGCCCTTGGTGTCGTTGGCCTCGACCGGCGCGACGACCGGCCACTTCTGGAGGCAGGCGCCGTTGCAGTTCGACACCGGCTTGGGCCACGCCTTGTCCTTGAGGAAGCGGTAGACCGTCATGCCGTTCTTGTCGACGACGATCTCGCCGAGGTTGGGGTCCTTGCGCACGGACAGGCCCGCCAGAGCGGCGTCGGACGCGCCGCCGCCCGCCTTGGCCTTCTTGCCCTCGGGGGTCAGCGCGAACCACTTGTTGCCCACGCCCTGGCCGCTGATGTCGCCCGCGTTGGCGTCCTTGGCGTAGTAGTAGGCGGGCCAGCCGCCCACGGTGAGCTGCTTGGTGCCGTCGGAGCGGGTGATCTCGCCGAGCAGCGACTTGTCGATGCCGTCGCCGGCGCTGACGTCGTCCGCGGAGACCGGCGGCCAGGTGGTCGCGCAGTCGCCGTCGCAGTTCGACTTCGGCGGTTCGGCGGTGTCCGCGTCGAAGCGGTAGAGGGTCTTGCCCGCGCCGTCGGTGAGGATCTTGCCGAGGTCGCCGTTGGCGGAGACGGCCAGCTCGCCGGCGCCGCCGGTCTGCGCTCCCGTCCCCGTTCCCGCGCCGACTGCGCCGGGTGCGGGGCTCTGGCTCGCACCCGCGGCGCCGTAGCCGCTGCCGACTCCCGCGATGCCACCCGCCGGAGCCGTTGCTCCGACGTTCTGGCTCGACGCCGACGTGCCGCTCTCCGATCCGCACGCCGCCGTCAGCGCCAGCACGGCCACCGTGCCCGCCGCGAGTGAGGCGCTCCGCCAGGTGGTCTTCATCGTCAACAACTCCCCGATCGTCACAAGGGTGTTGCAGCGCCCTGCTGCGCCGCCGCACGGACCTGAGTACGCACCGGGGCACCGGTTGTGTTCAAACACGGCCCGAAATTCTTTTCCGCGGCCCGTGCCGGAGGCGTGACGGGCCGTCCCCGAAGGCGTGCGAGAGGGCGCCGGAGCGAGCGTCGCGCGGACCGGCCGGGCCCACTCGCACGCGCGCACGAGGGGCCGCAAACGCGAGCGCACCGGGCGGCAAACCCGCGAACCGGGACTTCCCCCGTTCGGGGCAATCCCCGCCAGGCATGGACGCACGACAGCGCCCGAAGCCGGATGATCACCGTCGTGCATGGACCCGAACCGATCCGATCCGCTCTTCTCACCCGGGCGTTGGCCCTGGTGACCGTGGCCTGGATCCTCGCGGCCGCGCCGGCCGGAACAGCCGTGGCCGACGCGTGCGCGTACGCCTCGACGGGCCCGGACGGCACCGAGGCGGTGGCCGTCGCGGGCGGCCACGGGTGGCCCACGCCCCCGGTGTGCCAGAAGCCGACGCCCACCCCGCCGCCCGAGCCGACGCCCGAGCCGACACCCACCCCCACGCCACCGCCCCCGAAGCCTTCGCCCCCGAAGCCGACGCCGACGCCGACGCCCACCCCCGCCCCGAAACCGCCCCCGAAGCCCAGGCCGCCGGCCCCGAAGCCGCCCCCCGCGCCGCGCCCGGCGCCCGCTCCGCCCCGGTCCGCCCCGCCTCCGGCGCGGCCGGCCCCCGACCCCGTCCCGGCACCGCCGCCACCGCCCGCGCCGAAGCCCAGGCCGGCTCCGCGCCCCCCGGCGCACCCGGTGAGCTATCCGGCGTACCACCCCGCGCCGCACCAGCGGTCGGTCCGCGGCGGGCAGTCGCCGGTGACCTACGTCCTGCTCATCACCGTCCCCGCGCTGATCGCCGTCGCCGCGCTGCGGCCGCGCTAACGCCGATCCAGGAGGCCTCTCTTGCCGGAATGGCTTGTTCTCACCCTCGCGATGCTCGCCGCCTGCGCGGTGGTGGTCGTCGTCACCCTCGTGCGGCACCGCAGGGCGCCCGAGGACGAGGACCCCTCCGAGACCCCCGACGTCATCGAGTACATGACGATGTGGATCGGCGTCGTCTACGCCATCGTGCTCGGCCTGGCCATCGCGGGCGTCTGGGAGGCGCGCAGCGTCGCCCAGGACCACGTCCAGACGGAGGCCCAGGCCCTGCACGAGATCTCGGAGCGGGTGCGGGTCTATCCGCCCGCCGTCCGTGACCGCATTCGGGCGGATGTCAACGCCTATGTCGGACACGTCGTCGACGTCGAATGGAAGACGATGGCCGACGACGGGGAGGTGACCCCGCGAGGCGACGAGCTGTTGCAGCAGATCCGGGTGGACGTCACCGACTACCGGCCGGCGTCCGACTTCGAGGCGCAGGCCTACCAGCCCCTGCTGGACCAGATGGCCACCGCCGACCAGGCCCGTCACGCCCGCGCCGACTCGACCGGGGCGACCATGCCGGGCGTGGTGTGGTTCGGGCTGCTGACGGGTGCCGTCATCACCATCGGCATGGTCTTCGCGCTGCAGATCCGGCGCACGCCCCGCGAACTGGTCCTGGCCGGGCTGTTCTCCGCCCTCATCGCGTTCCTGCTCTTCCTGATCTGGGACTTCGACGCCCCCTACAGCCGGGGCGTGAGCGCGTCGGCGGAGCCGTTCGTCAACCTGTTCCCCGACGCCGGGCGCTGAGCCCGGCCGCCGGCCTCCGCTCCTTCGCGTCACCCCGCTCCCGGCGGGCGCGGCCGCCGCGCCGCCGCCTCCCGGGAGCGGCGGCGTTTTCCCCCGGGCGGCCCACAGACATACCCCGTTCGCGCTACTGCGATCGCGGACGCGCACACATGTTCCTAGCGTTTCGGACATCGAGGCGCATCGATGACGTAAGCGGAAAAGGTCCGCAAGCTGCTCCTCGGGGACCGGAGGATCCACCATGCGCGCGATACGCGTCGCCACGGCCGCTTTCCTGGGCTCGGCCGCCCTGGCCTTCTCCGCATCGGCCGCCGTGGCGAGCGACGACGACGGCCACTACGTCATGTCGAACGGCTACAGCCTGCTGCCCTCGACGGTCGCGGCGGGCGGAGAGGTCGCCGTCCGGGTGGACCGCGACGTCAGCGGCTGCGTGAAGGCCGTGACGGTGTCCTCGGGCGTGTTCGACACGCTCGTCGTGCCGAGGGGGGCGACGACAGCGGTGACCACCGTCGACCGGGACGCCAGGCCCGGCGCGTCCTACCGGGTGACGTTCACCTGCGGGGGCGTCAGCGCGGTGAAGGAGCTGACGATCGCGGGCGGCCGTCCGGCCGACGTCACCCCGGTGCCCCGTCCCGTCCCGCAGGGCGTGCACGCGGGCGAGGGCGGCAGCGTCGCGGGATTCGACCTGCGGGAGATCGGGCTCGGCGCCGCGCTCGTCGTGGGTGCGACGGCCGTCGCGTACCGCTTCGCGCGGCGGCGGGACGTGGAGGACGGCGGCTGACGGCCGGCGTCCGCGTCGTGCGCGGGACTTCGCCCCGGTCCCCCTCGGGGGCCGGGGCGAAGTCCTGTGCCGCGTGCGGTCTTCGACGGGGGCGGACGCCGGACGTCAGATGCGGCGCTCGGCGCGGCGGCGCATCCAGAACAGCCCGCCGCCCACCACGGCCGCGGCGACGAGGCCGCCGCCGATGGCCATGTCGGTCGGGGACGCCCCGGTGCCGACGCTGCCGCCGAGGCCGCCGCGGACGCCGCCGATGACGGTGAAGGCGTTGGGTCGGGTCAGGGTCCTGCCGGAGCAGTTGACGGTGATGTCGTAGGCGCCGGGGCGGGCGTTGGCGCTGACGGTGGCCGTGCCCTTGGCGGTCTGGTTGGCGCCGGTGACCGGTGTCAGGGCGGCCTGCGCGAACGCGGGCGAGGTCATGGATCCGCCGCCGGGGCAGCCGTCGACGGTGACGGTGAGCTGGCCGCCGCGGGCGATGACGCTGGGCAGGACGACGATGTTGCTCGGGTTGGCGCCCATGCCGTCGCGTGCGAGGGCGGCGGGGGCGGCGAGTCCGAGGGCGGCGATCGCGGCGGCGGAGACCGCCGAGGCGGCCAGGGCGCGAGTGGTGGGCATGTGATCCTCCGCGGAAGGCGCCCCGGGGCCCGTCCCCGGCATGTCGGCGAGAAAGCGCCTCCCGGCTCGACCCTCGGATGCCGTGCGCGCGCCCGCATTTCGGGACTGGTCCGTCCTGGTGAGAGGACACGCCGCGCGCCATGCACACAATCGGATATAGCCGCAGGTCACGGACCGTCAGAAAAAACCTTCCGCCGTCAACTCGGATGGCGCACCGCGCGGGAGGGGGGCCACCCGTTCGCCGTCGTCCCGTCGCCGGTTCGCGTCGTCGCGCTTAGCGTTCTCGTATGCGCGAAGGGACGCGGCGACGGCCGCGTCGAAAGGGGATGGCGAATGTCTGCGTACGAGCTGTCCGAGGCGGCGGAAGAAGAGGAGCGGCAGAGGAAGCGCGCCCCCTGGGGCGTGATAGCGCTTGTTCTGCTGACGGGGCTCGCGCTGATCCGCAACGGGTCCGGCGAGTTCGACGTCGGCCCGCCCCAGCCGGCCGCCGCGGCGGCCGCGGACGGCCGCACCGCCGCCGGCGTCCTCGGCCGGGCCCCGACCCCGCTGGCGTTCGCCGAACCGGACCGGGTGCGGATCCCGGCCATCCGGGTGGACGCCCCGGTCATGGCCGTCGGCCTGGACGCGGACGGCTGGGTCGGCGCGCCGCCGCCCGAGGACCCCAACCTGGCCGGCTGGTTCACCGGCGGCGTCTCGCCCGGCGAGAAGGGCACGGCGGTCGTCGTCGGCCATGTCGACAACAAGCTCGGCCCCGCCGTGTTCTACGGGCTCGGGGCGCTGAAGAAGGGCAACCGCGTCGAGGTGTCCCGCAGGGACGGCAAAACCGCGGTGTTCGAGATCTACGGCATCGAGGTCTTCGAGAAGAGCGACTTCCCCGGCGACCGCGTCTACGCCTCCAAGGGCGCCCCCGAACTGCGCGTCATCACGTGCGGCGGCGGCTTCTCCAAGGCGAACGGCTACGACGGCAACGTCGTCGCCTTCGCCCGCCTGGCCGAGGTCCGCTGAGCGGCGCCGGGACCGGGCGGGCGCGGCGCCGGGGTCAGGCGTACTGCCGCCGGGGCACGGTGAGGTGGTAGCCGGAGTCCAGCAGGCGCGGCAGATACGTGCGCAGCGCCCGCACGCTCTGCGAGCGGTCGCCCCCGGCGTCGTGCGAGAGCACGACGACGCCGGGGGCGGCGCCCTTGCGCACCCGGTCGGCGATGACGCCGGAGCCCGGCGTGGTCCAGTCGAGGGTGTCGACCGTCCAGGCGAGCGGCTCCATGCCCATCTCGGAGCCGAACTGGAAGGCGGCGCGGTTCCAGGCGCCGTAGGGGGCCCGGAACCAGCGCGGCCGCTCCCCGTACCCCGTCTCGATGACGTCGCTGGTGCGGGACATCTCGGAGTGGATCTGACGGCGGGTGAGGCGCGTCAGCAGGGGGTGGGACCAGGTGTGGTTGCCGACGACGTGGCCCTCGTCGGCCATCCGCGCCAGCAGTTCCTGGTTGTCGACGGCCATCTCCCCGCACACGAAGAACGTGGCGCGCACGTCGTACTCGGCCAGGGTGTCGAGGATCTGGGGGGTGTAGCGGGGGTCGGGGCCGTCGTCGAAGGTGAGCACCATGGTGCGGCCGCGGCCGGTCATGCTCGTCAGCGGCTCGTGGCGCACCGGGGTGCGGACGGGGGCGGTGGGCGGTGGGCCGTAGCCGGCCAGGGGCTGGAGGCGGTAGGCGGAGGGTTTCAGCGGGAGGTTGCGGGCCGGGGCGCCCGCGGCGGGTGCGGCGGCCCTGACCGGCTCGCCGTCCTCACCCCACCCGAACACTTTGACCGTGCCGGCCGCTGCGACGGCGGCGGCGCCGGCGAGCAACGCCCGGCGGCGCGTGAACAACTGCTCCTTCTTCATGCAGTCATCAGTCGCCCGGCGGGCCGCCGACCCACCCCGGCGACACCGGTTGGGCGGCACGATTCCACCCGCACGGCGCAGCCGCGGGCCGCCCGGTGGCGGCGTCGGGTGTCAGCGGCGGCGGACCAGCGGGAAGGGCAGGGTCTCGCGGATGGTGAGGCCGGTGAGGAACATGACCAGGCGGTCGACGCCGATGCCGAGGCCCCCGGTCGGGGGCATCGCGTACTCCAGGGCGTCGAGGAAGTCCTCGTCCAGCTCCATCGCCTCGGGGTCGCCGCCCGCGGCCAGCAGGGACTGCTCCGTCAGCCGGCGACGCTGCTCGACGGGGTCGGTCAGCTCGGAGTAGGCGGTGCCGAGTTCGGTGCCGAAGGCGACCAGGTCCCAGCGTTCGGCGAGGCGCGGGTCGACGCGGTGCTGCCGGGTGAGCGGGGAGACGTCGGTGGGGAAGTCCTTGTAGAAGGTGGGCAGCAGGGTCTTCTCCTCGACGAGGCGTTCGTACATCTCCAGGACGACGTCGCCGCGGCCGTGGTCGGCGGTGTAGGGGACGCCCGCCCGGTCGCAGTGCCGGTGCAGGACCGTCAGGTGGGTGTCGGCGTCGACCTCCTCGCCGAGCGCCTCGGAGATCGCGCCGTGGACGGTCTTGACCGGCCACCGCCCGGAGATGTCGTACTCGCGGCCGTCCTTGCGGGCCACCGGTGAGCCGAAGGCGGCCGTGGCCGCGCCCTGGATCAGCTCGCGGGCCAGGTGGAGCATCTCATCGTAGTCGGCGTAGGCCTGGTAGGCCTCCAGCATCGTGAACTCGGGGTTGTGCTTGTAGGAGACGCCCTCGTTGCGGAAGGTGCGGCCCATCTCGAAGACCTTCTCCAGGCCGCCCACGCACAGCCGCTTGAGGTACAGCTCGGGCGCGATGCGCAGGTAGAGGTCGAGGTCGTAGGCGTTGATGTGGGTGGTGAAGGGGCGGGCGTTGGCGCCGCCGTGGATCTGCTGGAGCATCGGCGTCTCGACCTCGAGGTAGCCGCGCTCCAGCAGTCCCCGGCGCAGGGCCTGCACGGCGTCGGAGCGGGCCCGGATCACGTCGCGGGCGGCGGGGCTGGAGACCAGGTCGAGGTAGCGCATGCGGACCTTGGCCTCGGGGTCGGTCAGGCCGCGGCGCTTGTCCGGCAGGGGGCGCAGGCATTTGGCGGTGAGCTGCCAGGAGGCGACGAAGACGGTGGGCTCGCCCTTGTCGCTGGCGCCCGCGGTGCCGGTCGCGCAGAGGTGGTCGCCGAGGTCGGTGTCGGCCCGGAAGGAGTCGAGGGCGCCGGAAGAGAGGGCGTCGCGGGTGAGGGCGAGCTGGTGGTCGCCGGACCAGTCGCGCAGCGTCACGAAGACGATGCCGCCGAAGTCGCGGACGCGCATGACGCGGCCCGCGACGGTGACCGTCCCGCCCGCGCGCACCTCGGCGAGGGTGTGGGTGCGGGCCGGGACGCCGACCGGGTAGGGGTCGGTGCCGGCGGCGCGCAGCCGGTCGAGGGTGCGGTGCCGGACGCGGACCTGTTCGGGCAGGCCGGCGTCCGGCCCGGCGGGTCCGGCCGCCCCGTCCCGCGCGTCGAGGCCGAGCGCCGCGGTGGGCGGCAGTCCCTCGGTGGTGGCGGGGCGCGGCCCGCCGGTGGAGCGCCGTCGGCCCCACAGCTTGCGCAGTGAGGGCACCTGGACGAATCCCTCGGCGATGCCGGAGGCCAGCCCCACCCGGGCCAGGGAGCCCGCGTCGGCGTAGCAGAGGAAGCGGGGGTACCACTGTGGCCGGTACTTGGCGTTGGACCGGTAGAGGGCCTCCAGCTGCCACCACCGGGAGAAGAACAGCAGCAGTCGCCGCCACAGGCGCAGGACGGGCCCGGCGCCGATGCGGGCCCCCTCCTCGAAGACCGAGCGGAAGACGGCGAAGTTCAGCGAGATGCGGCGCACGCCGAGCTTGGGGGCGGCGGCGCACAGGTCGGCGACCATGAACTCCATGACGCCGTTGGGGGCGGAGCGGTCCCGGCGCATCAGGTCCAGGGAGACGCCGTCGGCGCCCCAGGGGACGAAGGAGAGCAGGGCGAGCAGGCGGCCGTCGTCGTCGAGGGCCTCCACGAGGAGGCAGTCGCCGTCGGCGGGGTCGCCGAGGCGGTCGAGGGCCATGGAGAAGCCGCGTTCGGTCTCGGTGTCGCGCCAGGCGTCGGCGCGGCCGACGATCTCCTCCATCTCCTGTTCGGTGAGGTCGCGGTGGCGGCGGACCCGGCAGGTGGCTCCGGTGCGGCGCACCCGGTTCACGGCCTGCCGGGTGACCCGCATCTCGCGGCCGCCGAGGTCGAAGGAGGCGACCTGCACGATCGCCTCGTCGCCCAGTTGCAGGGCGCCCAGGCCGGCGCGGGCGAAGGCCTTCGCGCCGTCCTCGGAGGCGCCCATGACCGCGGGCGCCCAGGCGTAGCGGCGGGCGGCGTCCAGCCAGGCGGCGATGGCGTGCGGCCAGGCCTCGCGGTCGCCGACGGGGTCGCCGCTGGCCAGGCAGACGCCTGCCTCGACGCGGTAGGTGACGGCGGCCTTGCCGCTGGGCGAGAAGACGACGGCCTTGTCGCGCCGGGTGGCGAAGTAGCCGAGGGAGTCCTGGCCGCCGTAGGCCTTCAGCAGGGCGCGGATGCGGGGCTCCTCGTCGCCGTGCAGGGCCGCCTCCATGCGCTGGGAGCGGAAGAGGACGGCGGCGGCGTTGAGGAGGGCGAGGGCGCCGAACAGGCCGAGCAGGAAGTACAGGGCGCGCGGCGGACGGCCGTCGAAGGAGCCCGCGGAGACCAGGCCGCCCAGGACGCGGTTGGCGGCCCAGGCGAGATGCTGGCCGGCCGGGAGCGTGCCCGGGAACAGCGCCACCAGGCCCCAGCCGGCGAGCATCGCCAGGACGAGCCCGACGACGAGGACGGCGAGCGCCCGCCGCAGGGCCGCGCGGCGCGAGGCGGCGTAGAACTCCCCCCGGGCGACGACCAGGACGCCCAGGGCGAGCCCGCAGACCACGAGGGACGGGACCGACTGCGCGTACAGGCCGAGGACGACGCCGAGGACGTCGGTGAGCACGAGGAGCCCGAGGTAGACGACCACCAGCCACCAGGCCACCTTCTTGCGGGCGGCGGTGGCCGCGGCCAGCAGCAGCAGGAAGACGGCGTAGGCGAGGTTGGCGCTGACCGGGACGATGAGCAGGTCGAGGAAGCGCACGACCGGACGCAGCAGGCGGCGCAGCGGCGGGATCAGCGCCAGCAGGACGCAGAGCAGGGCGAGGGCGCCGAAGAACGTCGCGAAGGCTTCGGGCACCCGGTTGAGGAAGCGGCTCGCGGGCCGCCGGCGCGGGCCCGCGGCGCCCTCGGTCGTGGCGGTCTCCGCGGGGGCACTCATGCCTCGACTGTAGGAACACCCGGGCCCGGCCGCCCGTCGAGCGTGCCGCACGGGAAGCGGACGGCGGCCCGCCCACGGGCCGGATCAGGGGCTTCCGATAGCCTCTGGCCGTGACGGAACAGCACTCGCCGCAGCCGGCCCACCAGTTCGAGCGGGGCACGGACGGCCCCAAGGTCGTCCTCGTCGGGGTGGACGGCTCCGAATCCTCGCTGCGCGCCGCGGCCTACGCGGGCGGCCTGGCCCGACGCCAGCACGCCCTGCTCGCGGTGGTGTACGTGCAGCCGGTGCTGGCGGCGGGCGCGGCGCTCGGGGCGCCGGTGGCGGAGACGACCGACGCGATCGCCGAGGACCTGGTCGCGCAGATCCGGGAGGCCACCGAGCGGACCCGCGGGATATTCGACGTGCGCTGGGAGTTCCACACCTTCCGCGGCGATCCCTACGGCGGTCTGGTGAAGGCGGCGGACAGGCTCAAGGCGGACGCCGTGGTGGTGGGCGCCTCCGAGCAGGCGGGGCACCGGATCGTGGGGTCCGTGGCGGTGCGGCTGGTGAAGGCGGGACGCTGGCCGGTGACCGTGGTGCCGTAGCGGCCGCCGCGCGCCTCGGACGGGCCGAGGCCGCCGTCCTGGTCACCGGGGATCGCCTCACCACGGGGCGCGAGGGGCCAGGGGTCGCCGGGGTCATTTTCCGTCCGTCACCAGCCCGGCCGCGGCCGCGCCGCGGCTGAGGGCGACGGCCCTGACGCGGTCGCGTACGCCCGCGACCTCGGCGCCCCGGGCGAGGGCGCGGTCGAGGTCGACCACGCGGCCGGCGTCGACGTCGAACATCGAGGGCAGGGACTCCGCCCTGCGCACCCGCCAGCGTCCGCCGGGCCGGGCGGGCCGGGTGAAGGTGAAGCGGGCGACGGTGGACTGGGCGCCGCGGGCGTCCTGGAGGCCCTGGCCGTTGAACATCTCCCCCGCGACCTGGTCGCCCAGTCCGTAGACCACCCAGGTGCCGTTGACCTTCTCGTAGGCCTGGGGGACGTGGGGGCCGGCGCCGACGATCAGGTCGACGTCGGGACGGCCGCCGGTGCGGGAGGCGGTGAGGGCGCGGGCGAGGGCGAGCTGGCGCTCGTCCGGCGCGTCCTGCCAGGCGGTGCCCCAGTGCAGGGAGACGACGACCACGTCGGCGCCCGCCTTCCGGGCGGCCTTGGCGTCGGCGAGGATCCGGTCCCGGTCGGCGAGGCCGACGGCCCAGGGCTGCCCCGGCGGTGGCGGGTGCCCCGCGGTGTCGCCGGTGTACGCGAGGTGGGCGACGGTCGCCGGGCCCGCGCGCAGCAGGGTGACCGCGTTGCCCTCCGCCTCGGTGCGCGCGGTGCCCGCGTGGCGCACGCCGGCCGCGTCCAGCGCGTCGAGGGTGCGCCGTACGCCGTCGGCGCCGGCGTCCAGGCTGTGGGGTGAGGCGGTGGAGCAGCTGTCGTAGCCGGTGGCCGCGAGCGCGGCGGCGATCTCCGGCGGTGCGCCGGGTGTTGGTGAGCCGGACGCGGGGGAGCCGGGTGCCGGGGAGGCCGGCGCCGGTGCGCCGGGCGCCGGTGCGCCGGGTGTTGGTGAGCCGGGTGTTGGTGAGCCGAGTGTTGGTGAGCCGAGTGTTGGTGAGCCGAGTGCCGGGGAGCCAGGCGCCGGTGCGCCGGATGCCGGGGAGCCGGGCGCCGGTGCGCCGGATGTCGGGGAGCCGGTGGGGGGGTCCTCGGCGCCGAGGACGGTGTCGAGGTGGCACAGGGCCAGGTCCGCGGCGGAGACGACGGGCCTGGCGTCCTCGAACAGGGGGCGGAAGTCGTAGCCCGCGCCGCCCGCGTCGAAGCGGGCGCGGTCGACGACCGTGGCCTGCGGGAGGATGTCGCCCGAGGCCACGAGGGTGAAGTCGCGGGCGGCGGCCGGGGCGGGGTGTCCGGCCCGGCCGGCCGAGGGGTGGCCGGGACCGGCCGGGCGGTGGCCGTGGGCCTGGCAGGCGGCGGCCGAGGTGAGCAGGGCCGTCAGGGCCAGGGCCACCTGCTGTCTGCGGGCGAGCATCGGATCACCCCAATTCGGATGGGTTGTCATATTTACGCACGTATCGCATGTCTCACTACTAATCCATCGACGGCGGGGGACGGCTCCGGCACTCCCTTCGTCCAGGCCGATGCCCGCGATCGGCGTAGCCGGGACCGTTCGTCGAACCGTTCGTCGACGCGATCGACCGTCCGTCGCAGAGCCCGGTGCGCACCCTGTCCCGATCCCGCCCCTTGCGATGCCATACGCCCATGACCGCCGGAACCGCCCTCACCGCCAGGACGACGACCGCCGAACACGAACTCGCCGCGCTCCAGCGCGAACACGGCCGACCCCTGTTCGCCCTGCTGCTGCGCCTGTGCGACGGCGACCGCCAGCGCGCCGAGGACCTGGTCCAGGAGACGCTGGTGCGCGCCTGGCAGCACCCCGAGGCGCTGCGCGCCGACGCCTTCGACTCCGTGCGGCCCTGGCTGCTCACCGTGGGCCGCCGGCTGGCGATCGACGCGCGGCGGGCGCGGCAGGCGCGGCCGCCCGAGGTCGGGGACGCCGTCCTGGAGAACGCGCCCGTCTGCGCCGACCACGCCGAGCGGGCGGCCGCCGCCCTCGACGTCCGCGAGGCTGTGAAGACACTCACTCCGGAACACCGTGAAGTCCTGGTGCTGGTGTATTTCCGAGGGGCGAGTGTGGCGGAGGCCGCCGAGGCGCTCGGAATTCCGCCCGGTACGGTGAAGTCGCGCGCCTACTACGCGCTGCGCGCCCTGCGCAGGGTGCTTCCGGGATACGCGGCCGACCTGCACTGAAACCGGCGATCGGGTCAAGCCTCCGTAAAGCGACTTGCCGTGGACCCCCTTCGGGTAATCGGGTGTCCTTATCCGTGTTGCGGACTGGGGTCCCGGCAACGGGCGACGCGCAAGCACCGGAGGAGGGCAGGAAGGGATGCTGCACAGAGGTCACCAGAGCACGGACGGCACCGGCGGCGGTGAACTCACCGTTCCCATGGCCTGGTTGTACGCCGAGTACATCGCCGACGAACTGCTGCGGACCGGCGATCTCATGCCGCCGACGTCCTTCGAGTTCCGCGCCGGGCGCGACGCCCTGGCACTGACGATCTTCCTGTCCGACGCCGACGGGGAGCTGCCCGGAATCCGGGTCGTCACTCAACTGGAGACCTGGCTTTCGCTCACGGCGTACGACCAGCCGTGGCAGAACTGGGTCGACGAACGTATGTCTCAACTGAGGGCGGAGGCGGCCCGGTTGGACGGCCCCGCGCCCGATCTCGAACTGGCGGCCGCGGCCTGGCGCTGGCTGGAGGAGACCGAGCTGCTCGCTCCCGATCTCAACGCGGTGCCGGGCGGTTGCGCGGCCGGCGAGGACGAGGGTCCGAAGGTCTGGACGCCCGCCTGGCAGCTCGGACTGCCCCTCGGGCATCTGGCGATTCATCTTTTTTAGATTCACACCAATCCGCGGGGCCGACCGCTCCGAATACGTGGGTCACGATTCGGTACGCGGCTTGAGTGATTCGGCGGCCCGGTGCGTACCGGTGGGAGCAAGGAGTAACCCCACTGGCACTCAACGGCACGAGGTTTCGGCATGAGGTCCCTGGAAAGGCATCGCGACGTCGGCGCGTACGCGCTCGGCGTGCTGGACGAAACGGAAGCCTTCCGCTTCGAGGACCACCTCATGGAGTGTCCTCAGTGTGCGGCGCAGGTCACCGAGTTCGGCCCCACCGCACGTCAGATGATGCTCTACCGGCGCGCCACCCCGCGCACCGTGCACCCCTTCGCCGGCCCCGGCCCGCAACTGCTGGAGCGGCTGCTCGCCGAGGTGGCGGCCCGGCACCGGGCCGTGCGCCGGCGGGTGCTGTACGCGGTGGCGGCCTCCGTGGTCGTCGCCCTGGCGGCCCCCGTGCTCGCCATGGCGGCGGGCGGCGGAGGCGGCGGCGACAACGCCGTGCGGGTGACCGCCACGGACGAGAAGTCCGGCGTGTGGGCGCAGGTCACCACCGAGGACGAGGCGTGGGGCAGCCATGTGGAGCTCCAGGTCAAGGACGGGGCGGGCCCCCGCTCCTGCCGTCTGATCGCCATCGGGGCCGACGGCTCCGAGCAGACCGTCACCAGCTGGACCGTGCCCCGCCACGACGCCCGGCCCAACACCGTGCAGGGCACGGCCGCCTGGCACCCCGAGGAGATCGTCGCCTACGAACTGCGCACGGCGGGCGGCGAGCACCTGGTGACGCTGGACGCGCACGCTCCGGCCGCACGCTGAGGCGGACGCCCCGGACGGACGCGAGCCCCGGCAGGCGGTCGTCCGCCCTCCGCTCGGGCTGCCGGACTACTTCAGCAGCCGGGACATCCTCCGGTCCGCCAGCGGCTTGCCGCCCGTCTGGCAGGTGGGGCAGTACTGGAGCGAGGAATCGCTGAACGAGACCTCCCGGACGGTGTCGCCGCAGACCGGGCAGGGCTCGCCGGTGCGGCCGTGGACGCGCAGACCGCTCTTCTTCTCGGCCTTCAGCCGGCCCGCCGCCAGCCCTCGTGAGCGTTCGACCGCCTCGGTGAGCGTGCTGCGCAGGGCCTCGTAGAGGGTGCGGGTCTCCTCCGGGGTCAGGGACGAGGCCAGTTTGAACGGGGACGTCCTCGCCGCGTGCAGGATCTCGTCGCTGTAGGCGTTGCCGACGCCCGCGATCAGGCTCTGGTCGCGCAGGGCCCCCTTCAGCCGGCGGCGCTCACCTGCGAGCAGCGCGGCGAAGCGGGCCTCGTCGAAGTCGTCGGCGAGCGGGTCGGGCCCGAGCCGGGCCACGCCGGGGACCTCCCGGGGATCGCGCACCACGTACACCGCGAGCCGCTTCTGGGTGCCGGCCTCGGTCAGGTCGAAGCCCTCACCCGTCTCCAGGGCGACCCGCAGGGCCAGCGGGCCCTTGCCGGGGCGGGGCGGCCCGTCGGGGAGGCGGTCCTTCCAGTGCAGCCAGCCGGCGCGGGCCAGGTGGGCGACCAGATGGGGGCCGTCGCCGGTCGCCAGGTCGAGGAACTTGCCGTGCCGGGCCACCGCGGTGACGGGCCGGCCCTCCAGGGCGGTGACGGGCGGGTCGTACGTCTTCAGCACGCTGATCGCGACGGGCAGCACCCGCACGATCTCGTGGCCGACGGCGTGTTCGGCCAGGAAGTCCTTGAGCGCTTCGACCTCGGGAAGTTCCGGCATACGTCCAGAGTGCCACCGGGGACGGACATCGCCTCGCGGGACGGGTGCGGCGTGCTGTGGGGAGGGCCGGTCACCGCGGGGGCACCGCGAACTCGCACCACACGCACTTGCCGCCGCCGCGCGCCTCGACGCCCCATCCGTCGGCGAGCAGGTCCACCAGCATCAGGCCGCGCCCGGAGACGCCCGACTCGCCCGCCTCGCGGCGGCGCGGCAGCGCGCTGGAGGAGTCCTCCACCTCGACGCGCAGCCGCCGTTCGCCGCCGGTGAGCGCCCGCAGGGTGACGATCGCCGCGCCCTCGGTGTGCATCAGCGCGTTGGTGATCAGCTCGTCGGCGACCAGTTCGATCTCGTCGGAGCGGTCCCGGGCGCCCCAGGCGCGCACGGCGGCGCGGATCATGTGCCGGGCCTCGGAGAGGGCCTCCGGATCGCCCGGCGCGACGTGCTGCTGGAGCCGGTTGCCGGTCTGCGCGCCGTCCGGTCCGCGCCGGCGCAGCAGGAGCAGGGCCACGTCGTCGTCGCCGCCGCGCTCCTCGGCGACGTCGATGAGCCGGTCGGCGAGGTCGCGCACGTCGGCGGGGCCGGCGGAGATGGACGCGGCGAGGGCGAGCATGCCGTCGTCGAGGTCGGCGCCGGGCTGCTCGACGAGCCCGTCGGTGCACAGCAGCAGGGTGTGGCCGGGGTCGAGTTCGATGGTGCCGACCGGGTACTCCAGGCTGCCGAACTCGGCGGACAGCCCGAGCGGCAGCCCGCCGGGCACCGGGACGCGCCGGCAGGCGCCGTCGGGGGCGCGCAGCAGGGGATCGATGTGCCCGGCGCGCACCACCTGGACGACGCCGGTGGACAGGTCGACCTCCGCGTACAGGCAGGTCGCGAAGCGGTCGGTGTCCAGTTCGTGCAGGAAGACGGAGGCGCGGGCCATCACGGTGGCCGGGGTGTGCCCCTCGGCCGCGTAGGCCCTGAGCACGATGCGCAGCTGGCCCATGACGGCGGCCGCATGGGTGTCGTGGCCCTGGACGTCGCCGATGACGGCGCCGACCCGGCCTCCCCCGGAGGGGGCGCCGCCGGGCAGCGGGATCAGGTCGTACCAGTCGCCGCCGATGTCGCGGCCGAGCGATCCGCCGATGGTGGCGGCCCGGTAGCGGACGGCCACGTCGGCGCCGGGCACGCTGGGGATGGTGCGCGGCAGCATCGCCTGCTGGAGGCCCTGGGCGATGTCCTTCTCCTGCTCGTAGAACATGGCCCGTTGCAGGCTCTGGGCGATGCTGCTGCCCAGGGCGACGAGGATGTTGCGCTCCTCGGGGGTGAAGCCGCGCCGGTCGCTGTAGAGCAGGCCCATGGCGCCGATCGGGCGGGCCTGCACGATGAGCGGCAGATAGGCCGCCGAGGTGATCCGCAGGTCGGTCAGGTGCGGCCACAGCACGGGGTAGCCGCGGGCGAACTCGTCCGGCGACTCGATGAAGCGGGGGGTCAGGGTGCGCACGACCTCGCTCATCGGGTACGGCTCGTCGATCCGGGTGACGAGGGTGCCGGGCACGAAGCTGCCCTCGGGCCCCTCGGCGATCAGCCGGATGCGCCCGGCCTCGACCAGGCCCATGACGAGACTGGTGGCGCCCAGATGGGTGAGGCCCTGGGTGTCCTTGAGGACGTCGATGACGTCCTGCACGGTGCGGGCGTGCGCCAGGGCCGCCGTGGTGAGCTGGACGACGTTGGTCTGGTCGCGGCGCGCGTCGTCGAGGGCGTTCTCGTCGCGGCGGGCGGCGAGGTCGCCGAGTTCCTCGGTCGCGTCGCGGACGATGCCGACGATGCGGCGCGGGCGGCCGGTGGGGTCGCGCCGGATGTAGCCCTGGGTGTGGGTCCAGCGCAGGTCGCCGTCGCGCATCCGCAGGCGGAAGTAGGCGCCGTAGTTCTCGCTGCCGTCCTTGATCGCCTGGGCGACGAGGGCGTCCAGGCGGGTGGCCTCGTTCGGCGGGACCCGCACACCGAGGGACGCCGGATCGCCGTCGTACTCGTCGGGGCGGATGTCGAAGATCTCGTGGGCCCGGGCGTCCATGTGGAACAGCCCCGAGTCCAGGTCCCAGTCGAAGCTGCCCATGCGGTTGAGCGCCAGGATCGGATCCGGGTGGGCGGGCCAGTCGTCCGGGAGTGACAGGGCACTCGCTCCCCGATCAGCCATGGGGCCACCTTGCCAGGGTTTGCCTGATTCTTCGACCGGGGAGCGGGGGCCTGCGGCCACGGTCAGCCGAGGACGGCGTCGACAGGGCTGCCGAAGACGGGGTCGGACGGGTCGAGCGCGTCGGACTCGTCCGGCCCGTCGGGGACCAGCCCGCCGCCGTCGGGCGGGTCGGGGATCTCGGGGACGGTCTCGGGGCCGACGGCGTCCGGGGCGAGGCCGCGGTCGAGGTCCGCGCCGGACTCCGGATCCGCGTCGGACTCCGGGTCGGCGCCGGTGTCCGAGAGGTCGGTGAGGGGGTCGGCGAACAGGACGCGGCCCTGCGCCGCCGGAAAGACCGCGTCCGGGCCCGGCATCGTGTACTTCGCTCCGTCACCGGCGCGGCCGGCGACGAGGAGCGCCGCCGAGAGCGCGCAGGCGGTGAGGACGGTGGCAGTGGGTAGTCGCACCACGTTCTCCCGCATCGACTCGGTCCGCCCCCTTACGGGGATTCGCCCACTATTGTCTGCTTCACCCGCCCCGGTCACGCAAGCGGAGAACGCGATCGCGCACCGTGACGGAGCGGCGGACGGGAGGAGCGCACGGCCGTGGACTGGTTCACCGCACCCGAGTACTGGCTGAGCCGGCTGCTCTTCCAGCGCGGCCTGGCCGCCGTGTACCTGGTCGCGTTCCTGACGGCGGCCCTCCAGTTCCGCCCGCTGCTCGGCGAGCGCGGGATGCTGCCGATCCCCCTGTTCGTGCGGCGGGCGCCCTTCCGGCGGGCGCCGAGCCTGTTCCACCTGCGCTACTCCGACCGGCTGTTCGCCGCCTGCGCCTGGACGGGCTGCGCGGTGGCCGCGGCGCTGCTGGCGGGAGCGGACTCCCTCCTGCCGTTGTGGGCGGCGATGGCGTTGTGGCTGGCGCCGTGGGCGCTGTACCTGTCGATCGTGAACGTGGGGCAGACCTGGTACGGCTTCGGCTGGGAGTCACTGCTGCTGGAGACGGGCTTCCTCGCCGTGTTCCTCGGCAACGACGAGGTGGCCTCGCCCGTCGTCGTGCTCTTCCTGCTGCGCTGGCTCCTGTTCCGGGTCGAGTTCGGCGCGGGCCTGATCAAGATGCGCGGCGACGCCTGCTGGCGGAAGCTGACCTGCCTCTACCACCACCATGAGACCCAGCCGATGCCCGGCCCGCTGAGCTGGTACTTCCACCGGCTGCCGAAGCCGTTGCACCGCGTCGAGGCGGCCGCCAACCATGTCACCCAACTCGTCGTGCCGTTCCTGCTGTTCGCCCCGCAGCCGGTCGCGACGGCGGCCGCGGCCGCGATGACCGCCACCCAGCTGTGGCTGGTCCTGTCGGGCAACTTCGCCTGGCTGAACTGGATCACGGTCGTGCTCGCCGTGTCCGCGCTCGCCCTGCCGGGCGGACACCGCACGGCGCCCGCCGCCCCCCTGTGGTTCGAGGTGGTGGTCCTGGCCACGGCCGCGCTGCTGCTGTTCCTGAGCTACCACCCGGTGGTCAACATGCTGTCCCGGCTCCAGGTGATGAACCGCTCCTTCGATCCGCTGCACCTGGTCAACACCTACGGCGCGTTCGGCAGCGTCAGCCGGACCCGCTACGAGGTGGTGGTCGAGGGCACGCTCGACGAGGCGCCGCGCGAGGACTCCGACTGGCGGGAGTACGAGTTCCGGGGCAAGCCCGGCGATCCCCGCCGCCGCCCGCGCCAGTTCGCCCCCTACCATCTGCGCCTGGACTGGATGATGTGGTTCGCGGCGCTCTCCCCCGCCTACGCCGGGGCGTGGTTCGCCGCCCTGGTGGAACGGCTGCTGGAGGACGACCGCGACACCCTGAGGCTGCTGCGCCGCTCCCCGTTCCCGCCCGGCCTGCCGCCACGGCACGTCCGCGCCCGCCTGTTCCGCTACCGCTACACGACCCGGCGGGAGCTGCGGGAGACGGGAGCGTGGTGGCACCGGACGTACGTGCGCGAGTACCTGCCGCCGACCCGGCTCGCGCAGACGGCCCGCAGGCCGTAGCCGGGAGCCCGCCGTCCCGCGCCGCGGCGGCGGCGCATCGTGTGCGAGGTCGACGGAAGCGACCCGGCGGGGCAGAGTTCTCCCACGCACCCGCGTGTACTCGTGAGTAGTGACCGACCCCCGAGGAGCTGCCGTGACCGTCTGGACAGGCCGGACCGCCGTCGAGATCGCCGCCGCCGTGCGCGCGAAGGAGGTGACGCCCCGCGAGGTGGTGGCCGAGCACCTGGCGCGCATCGAGCGGCTGGACGGGCGGATCGGGGCGTTCCGCACGGTGCGCGCCGCGGCCGCCCTCGCGGAGGCGGACGAGGTGGGGGCCCGCGCCGATCTGGCCGGACTCCCGCTGGCCGGCGTGCCGTTGGCGGTCAAGGACAATCTCGGGGTGCGGGGCGAGTCGACCCGCGTCGGCTCGGCCGCGACGCCGGACGCGCCGGCCGAGGCCGACCACGTGACCGTGGCGCGGCTGCGGGCCGCCGGGGCGGTCGTCGTCGGCCTGACCAACGTGCCGGAGCTGTGCGTCTTCGGCACGACGGAGGGCGTCCACGGCACGGCCCGCAATCCCTGGGACGTCTCCCGCACGGCGGGCGGCTCGTCCGGCGGCAGCGCGGCCGCGGTCGCCGCCGGGCTGACGCCGATCGCCCTCGGCAACGACGGCATGGGCTCCCTGCGCATCCCGGCCGCCAACTGCGGGCTGGTGACGATCAAGCCGGGTCACGGGGTGGTGCCGGCCGGGATCGGGGACGGCGACTGGTTCGGGATGTCGGAGAACGGTCCGCTGGCGACGACCGTGCGGGACGTGCGGCTGATGCTGTCGGTCCTGGCCGGCGCCGAGATCGCGGGACCCGTGGAACCCGGCGCGCTCAGGGTCGCCGTCTCGGTGCGCAGTCCGCTGGCCGGGGTCACCGTGAGCCGGCCGTACACGGACGCGGCCCGGGAGGCGGCCGGGGTGCTCGTGCGGGCGGGCCATCACGTGGAGCGGGCGGAGCCGCCGTACCCTCTGTCCCTCGGCGTCACCGCGCTCACGCACTGGACGGCGGGCACCGCGGTGGACGCCGGGAGCCTGGACGCCCGGCTGCTGGCCCGGCGCACACGGGTGCACGCGGCCGTGGGCCGGCGCTTCGTGAACAGGGTCCGCGGGGGTACGGCACGGGAGGAGCTGCGCCGGCGGCTGGAGCCGTTCTTCGCGCGGTACGACGTGCTGCTCACTCCGGCGCTGGCGCGGCGGTCGCCGAAGTCGGCGCCGTGGCACGAGCGGGGCTGGCTGCGCAACATCGCGGTGAACACGAACTACTCGCCGCTGACCCCGCCGTGGAACCTGACGGGCTGGCCGGCGATGTCCGTCCCCTTCGGGACGCTGCCGTCCGGCGCCCCCACGGCCGTGCAGCTGGTGGGCCGGCCGGGGACGGAGAGCGAACTCCTGCGCCTGGCCGAACAGTTGGAGGCCCTGCGGCCGTGGCGGCGGACGGCTCCGCTGGACTGAGCGCGGGCCCGACGACGGGCCCACCTCCTGGAGCCGGGTCCGGGCACGAGACGCCTGCGGGGCGGTCGACGCCGGCGACACGGGGGCGAGACCGGTGCGCGAGATCGGTGCGCGAGAGCGGGAGGATCGGTGGTTCGCATGGGCGCGGGCTGTGCGGCGCACGCCCATGCGGTCGGCGATCGCGAGGGTTCCCGCGGGCGGTGTCAGTCCACGCTGGGCAGGATGTGGGGCTCGGCGAGGTCGTCCTCGTAGCCCGCCAGGCGGATCGGGGCGGAGCGAGCCCACACGTCGAGGCTGCCGAGCTCGCCGGGCCTGCGGCCGGCGCGCTCGGTGCGTTCCTTGGGGCGTTGTTCGCGATTCGTCTTCTCCGGTGTCACCGCGCACTCCTTATGTGTCGGATCACCCTCGGGGCGTGCCGGCCACTCTGCGGTCCGGCGCTGGACGCTCCCTCGGGTCGGGCTGGAGTCGGTGGCGACACGGTTGCGCCGGTGACTCCCAGGAGAGCTGGCCGTGGTGAACCGGCATGTCCCAGACGGACGATGGGTGTGGGTGGCACTCCGTCCTGCTGTCCGTCGGTCACAGAGTAACCAGATGAGCGGGGTGCCGCTCGATAGCGCCAGAAAATTTGGGGCAACCGTGGCGTGTGACCCGGACGTCTCCGCAGGTGAATTGAACCCTTTTACACCCTGATGCACCTGTTGGGTTCACTCGACCGGCGTACAACGGTGAACACCTCTGCCGATCCGGGCGCGTCGTTCAGGCGCCGTTCGCCGGATCGCAAGCGGGCCATGATCTGCTGATGTGCAGAACGGCCGACTCCCGGGAGGACCGACGCATGGAGCTGCGCAGCGTCGAGGAGCTGATGGACCTGCTGTACGCGTGCCGCGGTGTACGGGACGCCACGCGCCGCCCGGCCCCGTCGGTGGACCTCCACGACCACGCGCTGCGCACGGCCGCGCTGCTGCGCCGCGCCCGGCCGGCGGACAAGGAGCTCCAGCTCGCCGGGCTGGTCCGTCCCGTGGGGCGGCTGCTGAGTCCGGCCGACCCGGCCGGCCGGGCGGGGCGGGCCGCCGACGCCGTGCGGCCGCTGCTCGGGCCCAGGGTCGCCGGCCTGGTATGGCTGCATCCCCGGCGCGGCGTCCCGGCCGACGGCGATCTGCTCAGCCTGCGCCAGGCCGACGAGGATGCTCTGACGAGCGTCTTCGACGCGGGCGTCCTGGAGGACTGGCGCACCGTGCTGGAGCTGGTCTCGGTGCACAACTCCCCTATGAGGACTGTCGATTGACAGTCCGTCGTGAGACGGTACGCCGATGACGTCGTCGCACGGACGGTACGTTCTGCGCGGAAGGGCCGCGGTGGTCACCGGGGCCACCCGGGGCATCGGCCGGGCCGTGGCCCGCGCGCTCGCCGACGCCGGGGCGCGGGTGTGCGTGAGCGCGCGCGACCCGGACGACGTGCGGCGCACGGCCGCGGAACTGGACGGGGTGGGCCTGGCCGGAAGCGTCGGGGACCCCGGCCACCCCGAGGCGCTCACCGGTCTGTGCCTGCGCGCGTTCGGCCGGCTGGACGTCCTGGTCAACAACGCGGCGACGAACCAGCCGCTGGGGCCCCTGATGGACGCCGACCCCGCGCTCTGGCGGGAGGCGTTCGCCGTCAACGTCGAGGCCCCGCTGCGGCTGGTGCAGTGCGCGTGGCGGGGCTGGATGCGCGAGCACGGCGGGACGGTGGTCAACATCTGCACCGAGGGCGCCGCGCACACCGGCCCCGGCGTGGGCGCGTACGGCACCAGCAAGGCGGCCCTGCTGCACCTCACCCGGCAGCTGGCCGGAGAGCTGGGCCCGGGGGTCCGGGTCAACTCGGTCTCCCCCGGTCTCGTCCGCACCGAGATGGCGCGGTTCGTGTGGGAGCCGGGAGAGCGGGAGACCTCGGCCGCCCTGCCGCTGGCCCGCATCGGGGAGCCCGAGGACGTGGCGCGGGCGGTGCTGTGGCTGGCGTCGGACGCGGCGGAGTGGATCACGGGCGCGGACCTGCTGGTGGACGGCGGAACACGGGTGCGGAGGGCCCGCGTCACGCCCTGACGGGCGCGCAGGGGCCTGCGTACCGCACCCGGCGGGCCGGCGGGCCCGCTCGTGCCGGGCTGTACGGCCCCCCGCCCGCGCCTCTCACCGCGCGTCCGGCGGGGCTACCACTTGCCGGGCGCGTAGTCCTTCAGGAAGACCCCGTAGACGTCCTCGCCCGCTTCGCCGCGCACGACCGGGTCGTAGACCCGGGCCGCGCCGTCGACGAGGTCGAGGGGGGCGTGGAAGCCCTCCTCGGCGAGCCGCAGCTTGTCGAAGTGCGGGCGCTCGTCGGTGATCCAGCCGGTGTCGACCGAGGTCATCAGGATGCCGTCGGCCTGGAACATCTCCTGGGCGCTGGTCCGCGTCACCATGTTCATCGCGGCCTTGGCGGCGTTGGTGTTCGGGTGGCCCGCGCCCTTGTAGCCGCGGCCGAACACGCCCTCCATCGCCGAGACGTTGACGACGTAGGCGCGTCCGCTCGACGCCTTCCGCGCG
Organism: Streptomyces sp. NBC_00704; assembly: GCF_036226605.1. Lineage (NCBI taxonomy): Bacteria > Bacillati > Actinomycetota > Actinomycetes > Kitasatosporales > Streptomycetaceae > Streptomyces > Streptomyces sp. NBC_00704. Next base: position 7,057,294 of record NZ_CP109000.1, on the reverse strand, counting down.
GCGTCGGCCATGGCCGGGCGGAGCTTGCTGATCAGGATGAACGGCGCCGTGTAGTTGCACAGCTGCGTCTCCAGCAGCTCCACCGGGGAGATCTGCTCGATGGTCTGCACCCAGGTGTTGCTGTCGACGACGTCGGGGACCAGTCCGCCCGCGTCGATCGCGGTCCCGTCGAGGTGCCGGGCCACGCTGGCGTTGCCGGCGACCAGCGCGAGGTCGGCGACCTGCTGGGCGTCCATGCCGCTGATCCCGACGGGCAGCGCGGCCAGGCCGTCCACCGCACCCGAGCCGAACGCGCCGATGACGTGGTGGGCGGGCAGCTCGCCGGCGGGCAGCGGGGCGCCCTCCCCGTCGACCAGGGCGGCGTAGGCGGAGGGCAGCCGGCGCACGGTCTGCGTCGCGTTGTTGACGAGGATGTCGAGCGGGCCCGCCTCGGCGACCCGGTCGGCGAGCGCCACGGCCTGCGCCGGGTCGCGCAGGTCGATGCCGACGACCTCCAGCCGGTGGAGCCAGTCGGCGGAGTCGTCCATGGCCTTGAAGCGGCGGATGGCGTCCTTGGGGAACCGCGTGGTGATCGTCGTGTGGGCGCCGTCGCGCAGCAGCCGCAGGGCGATGTACATGCCGATCTTGGCGCGGCCGCCGGTGAGCAGCGCGCGCTTGCCGGTGAGGTCGGCGCGGGCGTCGCGGCGGGAGCGGTTCAGCTCGGCGCAGGCCGGACAGAGCTGGTGGTAGAAGTAGTCGACCTCGACGTACCTGGTCTTGCAGGTGTAGCAGGAGCGGGGGCGCTGGAGTATCCCCGCGATCCTGCCCTCCTCGGTGACGGACGAGGGCAGGATGCCCTCGGTCTCGTCGTCGATGCGCTGGGCGGAGCCGGTGGCGGTGGCCTCGGTGACCGCCTTGTCGTGGGCGGTCTTGGCGGCCCGGCGCTCCTGCCTGCGGCGCTGCTTCACCGTGCGGTAGACGCCGGCGGTGGCCCGGCGCACGGCGATCGCGTCGGGGTGGTCGACGTCCAGCCCGGCGAGCTCGTCCAGCACGGCGAGGCACACCGCGAGCCGCTCCGGATCGATGCCGGGCCCGTACACGACCTCGTCCACGACGTCGTCCGCGATCGCCGCCGAGCCGTCCTCTGTCACCGTCATCGCGCTGCCGCTTTCCCTGCTCACGTGTGCGGCGCTCCGACCGCGCCCGCCCTACGAACGGGGAATTTTACGGAGCGCCGGGCCGCTCCTCCAAACCCGTTCCCGTCAAGAGCCGCAGGCAGTGATGAGCGTCTCCACCTCGGCGGTCAGCGCGCCCGCGAACCGGTCGAGGTCGGGGACCGCCTCGGCGTCGGCGACCAGCCCGTAGTGGACCTGGCCGCGGTACGTCGAGACGGCGACCGCGAGGGCCTGCCCGCGGGCGAGGGGGGCATAGGGGAAGACCTCGGCGAGCGGGTTGCCGCCGAGTCTGAGGCCGAAGCCGGGCAGCGGCACGCTGGTGACGAGGATGTCGAACCAGAGCCGGGCCGCCTGGCCGACCACGGGCCCGCCCAGCCGGTGGCCGAGCGCCGGGACGTGGTCGGCGAGCAGGGCGACGGCCCCGGCGCCCCGGCCGGGACCCGCGTCCTTGTTGCGGTCCATCGCCGTCCGGCAGTGGGCGAGCCGGCCGAGCGGGTCGGGGTCGTCGACCGGAAGCCGCAGCATGTATCCGGACAGCCGGTTGCCCCGCGGGTGCGCGGTGCGCGGGCGCCGCTGGGAGACGGGGATCAGCGCACGGGGCCGCACGCCCGCGCTGCCGTCGCCGCGCTCGTCGAGCCAGCGGCGCAGGGCCCCCGCCACGACCGCGATCAGCACGTCGTTGACGGTGCCGCCCGCGACCTTGCGGACCCGGTGCACGTCGTCGAGGTCGATGACCACGCCGGCGGTGCGGCGGGTGCCGGTGGACTCGGCGGTGAGCGCGGCGCTGGAGCGCACGCCCAGGCCCGACACGGCGACCGACGCGCCGATGTCGAGGGCGCGGCCCACCTCGGAGACCGCCCCGCGCAGCAGGTCGGGGAGCCTGCGCACGTCCGGGAGCAGCGGCGCGGGGGGCCGTGCCGGCCGGGGTCGCGGTGCGGGCATGTCCATGGGGTCCAGGACGGCGGCGGCCAGGGTCAGCGCGCGCAGTCCGTCGGCGAGGGCGTGGTGGAACTTGAAGAGGACGGCGAAGGAGTCGCCGTCCGCGCCGGGCAGCACGTGCGCCTCCCAGGGCGGGCGGCCGCGCTCCAGCGGCCGTTCCATGAGCCGGCCCGCCTCTGCCTGGAAGTCGGCGGCGCGCTCGTGCAGCCGGACGTGGTGCAGGGGGTCGAAGTCCGGGTCGGGCTCGCGGACCGCGCCGCCGAAGGCGAGGGGCTGCCACACGTCCCGGATCCGCATGCGCAGTCCGGGCACGGCGGCCGCCCGGCCGGCGAGCAGATCGGCGGCGTGGGCGGCCGCGGCGGGCGACGCGGCCGAGAACACCCCGAGCGCGCCGAGGTGCATGGGATGGTCGGCGGACTCGATGTTCCAGAACGCCAGGTCCAGCGGTGCCAGCAAATCTTCAGCAGTCAAGAGGCTCGCCTCGCGTCACGATGGGGTGAGGAGGCAGTCAACCTCTCACCACCGATTACGGTCAAGTACGATCGTGCTACGCACAGTCAACATCGGATGACGTTCGCGTTACACGGCGTCCCACGACCGGTCCCGGCGTCTACGTGACCCGCTGGCCCTTGCCCAGGGCGATCACGCCGCCCTGCGAGACGGTGTACAGATCGGCGTCGCGCTCCGGGTTCACCCCGATGGTCGCCCCCGGAGGGACCTCGACGTTCTTGTCCAGGACCGCCCCGCGCACGACCGCTCCCCGCCCGATGTGCACGTTGTCGTGCAGGATCGAGCCCTGCACCACCGCGCCGGGGTCGACCAGGACGCCCGGCGAGAGCACCGAGCGGGTGACCTGTCCGCGGATCAGGCAGCCCGCACTGATGATCGACTCGCCGGCGATGCCGCCCGCGTTGAAACGCGCCGGGGACAACTGGCCCGAGTGGGTGTAGATCGGCCAGTTGCGGTTGTACAGGTTGAAGGCCGGCCGCTCGGCGATCAGGTCCATGTGGGCGTCGTAGTAGGCGTCGAGCGTGCCGACGTCACGCCAGTAGCCCTGGTCGCGGGTGGTCTCCCCCGGCACGTGGTTGTCCTGGAAGTCGTACAGCGCGGCCTCCCCGCGCTCGGTGAGCTGGGGCAGGATCGAGCCGCCCATGTCGTGCACGGACCGCTCGTCCTCGGAGTCGCGTTGGAGGGCCTCGATGAGGGCCTTCGTCGTGAAGATGTAGTTGCCCATCGACGCGAACACCGACTCCGGGTCGTCCGCCAGCCCCGGCGGGTCGGCGGGCTTCTCCAGGAACCGCTCGACCGTCTGGCCGTCCGAGCCCGGAGTGATCACCCCGAACGACGAGGACTCGCCGCGCGGCACCCGGATGCCCGCCACCGTCACACCCGCGCCGCTGTCGATGTGCCGCTCCAGCATCTGGCGCGGGTCCATGCGGTAGACGTGGTCCGCGCCGAAGACCGCCACGTACTCGGGCCGCTCGTCGTAGATCAGGTTCAGCGACTGGAGGATGGCGTCGGCGCTGCCGAGGTACCAGCGCGGGCCGAGCCGCTGCTGCGCCGGGACCGGCGTGACGTAGTTGCCGAGCAGGCTCGACATCCGCCAGGTGGTGGTGATGTGCCGGTCCAGCGAGTGCGACTTGTACTGCGTCAGCACGCAGATGCGCAGGACGTCCGCGTTGACGAGGTTGGACAGCACGAAGTCCACGAGACGGTACGTGCCGCCGAAGGTGACCGCCGGTTTGGCGCGGTCCGCGGTCAGCGGCATCAGCCGTTTGCCCTCACCGCCCGCCAGCACGATCCCGAGCACCGAAGGCCCACCACGACGCATGGCCGCTCCCCTCACCCTGGTTGATACCCATGGCTGCCCCGGCGCGGGGCTCTCTACGCCTGTTTGAGGATCTCCTCGTACAGTCCGACGGTACGGCGTGCCACCGCGTCCCAGCCGAACTCGCCGACCGCGCGGGCCCGGCCCGCCTCTCCCATGCGGCGCGCCGTGGCCGGATCGCCGAGGATCTCGTCGATCGCGCGGCCGAGACCCGCCTCGAAGACGTCGCCCTCGTCGTCCAGGGGGACGAGCGTGCCGGTCACGCCGTGCTCGACGACCTCCGGGATCCCGCCCACCCGGGAGGCCACGACGGGCGTGCCGCACGCCATCGCCTCCAGGTTGACGATGCCGAGGGGCTCGTACACCGACGGGCACACGAACACGGCCGCGTGCGTGAGGAGCTGGATCACCTCGGGGCGCGGCAGCATCCCCGGGATCCAGTGGACGCCGTCGCGGGCGCCGCTCAGCCGGCCGAAGAGGTCGCGGAACTCCTGGTCGATCTCGGGCGTGTCGGGCGCGCCCGCGCACAGCACGACCTGCGCCGCCGGGTCGATGTCCCGGACGGCGCGCAGCAGGTGCGGCACGCCCTTCTGCCGGGTGATGCGCCCGACGAACAGCACGAACGGGCGGTCCGGGTCGAGACCGATCCGGGCGAGGGCGTCCGTGCCGTGGTCGGGACGGTACAGCGAGGTGTCGATCCCGTTGTGCACGACGTGCACCCGGTCCGCGGCGAGCGCCGGGTAGCAGGCGAGGACGTCGTCGCGCATGGCGCCGGAGACGGCGATCACCGCGTCGGCGGCCTCCAGCGCGGTCCGCTCGGCCCAGCTCGACAGGGCGTAGCCGCCGCCGAGCTGCTCGGCCTTCCAGGGCCGCAGCGGTTCCAGCGAGTGCGCGGTCACCACGTGCGGGACGCCGTACAGCTGCTGGGCGAGATGCCCGGCGAGATTGGCGTACCAGGTGTGCGAGTGGACCAGCTCGCGGCCTTCGAGGGCGGCCGCCATGGCGAGGTCCACCGAGAACGTGCGCAGCGCGTCGTTGGCCCCGTCGAGCGCGGACCAGGGGCGGTGGCGCCGGACGCCGTCCGAGGCGCCCTCGCCCCAGCAGTGCACGTCCACGTCGACCAGCCGCCGCAGCTCGCGCGCCAGGAACTCGACGTGGACGCCGGCGCCGCCGTACACGTCCGGGGGAAACTCCCGGGTCAGCAGTCCCACTCGCACCCGTAACCCCCATCTCGGCGACCGTTCCCTTTCATGGTCACTCAGACGGGGCGCGTGGGGAAGAGCGCGGGGGTCGTGTGAAGCAACAGTCGCCGCACAGGCCCCCGCCGGGCGCCCGGTAGTACAGGCAGCAGCTGCGGCGGCGGAAGGCGGCGCCGGTGAGGACGCCGGCGCCCGCCAGACGGGGGTCGGCCAGCAGGTCGGCGGTGAGGGCACGCGCGTGTGCGGCGACGTCGGGCCTGCCGTGCCCGCCGGCCCACTGCTCCAGCAGCCGGGCCGTCGCCGCCAGGGCCGATCCGGCGTTCCCGCGCAGCAGGCCCGCCGCGACCGGGTGGCGGGCCCGCAGAGCCGCGCCGAGGGGCTCCAGATGGCCGTCGACGACCACCTCGGCGACCGTCGCCGCGTCCGCGGGCCGGGACCGCACCCGCGTCAGCCACAGGTCGTCCGGGGCGGACCCGTCCGGGTCCCAGCGCAGCAGCTCCGGGGCGAGGTCGGGGACGCACCCGTACAGCACCGCGCAGCCCAGCGTGACGGACCACAGCCGGGCCGCGAGCCCCTGCTGGGCGACGGAGGCGCCGATCCGCTCCTCCGGGGCGCGCAGGGCCCGCACCACCTTGCCGACCCGGAACGCCAGCGGATCCCCGAAGGGCCCCGGCGCCGCGCCGTCGGCGGGGTCGCCGTAGGCGTGCGCGAGGGTCGGCAGGCCGCGGGCCGGGCCGGCCGAGCCGTCGGAGGGGGTGTGCAGGGCGAAGAAGCCGCCGAGCGGACGGAGCAGGCCGAGACCGGGGTCGAGAGTCACGAAGTCCAGTAGTACCAAGGGTCGTCAGGGGCGGTGGTCAGGGGGATCCCCGGTCCGTCACCCACCTGGGGGAGGACGGCGGGCCCGTCGTACTCCATCGGTAGTAGGACTCATTGGGTGCTCAGGGACGACGACGGGAACAGATCCACAGGGCATCGTGTTGGTCATGGATGACGACCGTTCGCCGCGTCGGGCCCGGTGCCCCCGCCTCACGCAGAGGAGCAGCTCATGAGCGCCCTCGCGTTCTCCGTGGTCCTGTCGCTCGTCTCCGCTGTCGCGTACGCGGCCGGGGCGATCGTGCAGGAGCAGGTCGCGGTGTCCTCGCCCGACGAGGAGTACGCCCCGCTGCGCCGTCCGGGCTGGTGGGCCGCGGTGGCGCTGAACGGTCTCGGCGGACTCCTGCACGTGGTGGCGCTGGCCTACGGTCCGCTCAGCCTGGTCCAGCCGCTGGGCGCGCTGACCATCGTGTTCGCCCTGCCCATGGCGGCGCTGTTCGTCGGCCGCAGGGCCGGGGCGACGGCCTGGCGGGGCGCGATCATGGCGACGGTCGGTCTCGCGGGCCTGCTCTCCCTCGTCGGCGCGTCCGACGCTCAGTCGCTGAGCACCGCGCAGCGCGTGGCCGTGGCCGTCGTCACCGCGGGCGCGGTCGTGACCCTGATGATCGCCGGCCGGGCCGCGCACCGGCACCCCGCGGTCCGCAGCATGCTCCTGGCGACCGCGTCCGGCATAGCGTTCGGCATGTCGTCGGTGTTCACCAAGACCGTCGCCGTCGACTGGACCGACGGCGTCACGGCCGCCGACGTCCCCTCGCTGGCCGTGATCGGCGTGCTGGCCACGTCCGGCATGCTGCTGTCGCAGGCGTCCTACCGGGGCGCCGGCCTCGCTGCTCCGCTGGCCACGCTGACCGTGGTCAACCCGGTGGTGGCGGCGGCCGTCGGCATCACGATGTTCGGCGAGACCTTCCGCTACGGCACCACCGGCACCGTGCTCGCCCTGGGCTGCGGCGTGGTCGCGGCGGGCGGCCTGATCCTGCTCACGACGGAGCGACTCCAGACGAGCCAGGCGCAGACGGCGACGCCGACACCGGCCGCCGTCACGGACCAGGTCCCCGCGACCACGACCACGACCACGGCTGACAGCACGCCGGGCACGCCGGGCACGCCCGGTTCCGTGCCCGTCACGACGACGGCGGCGAGCGCGGCCGGGGTCGTGCAGGACGCGGGCCCGGCCATGAAGGTCACGATCCGGGCGACCCCGGCCGTGCGGGCCGCGAACCCGGTCGCGCGGAGCGCCACGACGCCCCCGCTACGGCCGGTGCTCCGGCTCCCCCAGCGGTCGGCGGCGGCCACACCGCTCGGGAACAGCCTCCTGAACCGCGCCCCCGCGCTGGGCGACGCGCGCCTGGAGAACGCACGGCTCAACGACGCGTGGCTGGACGACGTGAGGCTGGAAGACCTGCGGCTGGACGTCCTGAGACCGGACGGCCTGAGACGGGAAGACGCAGGACGGGAAGACGCACGACGGCAGGACGCACGACAGCAAGACGCACGACGGCAGGACGTGAGGCCGGACGAGGTCGGGCCGAAGATCCTGCGGCTCCACGAGGTGCCCGCGCAGGGGGGCGACGAAAGGCCGTCGCCCGCACCCGTGCCGACCCCCGCGGGCGTGTCCGGGGACGCCCCCTTCGAGGAGGAGCCGTCCGTCCCGGACGTCCCCCCGTCGTTCTACACCCCGCTGTACGGAGGTCCGTTCGTCCCGATGCCGGTCGTGGACCGGCACCGGGAGCGGGTCAAATCCTGACGCCACCGGCCCGCAGATAGGACAGCGGGTCGATGTCCGTCCCGAAGCCGGGCCCGGTCCGCACCTCGAAGTGCAGATGCGGGCCCGTGCTGTTGCCCGTGGAGCCGGAACGGCCGATGCGCTGACCGCCGCTCACCGACTGCCCGTCCCGGACGGAGATCGCGGACAGGTGGGCGTACTGCGTGTAGCGGCCGTCGGCGTGCCGGATGACCACCTGGTAGCCGAACGAGCCGCCCCAGCCCGCGCTCACCACCTCGCCCGACGCCACCGCCTTCACGGACGTCCCGGTCGGCACGGGGAAGTCGACGCCCGTGTGGTAGCCCTTCGACCAGGAGGACCCGCTCGCGTGGTACGGCGTCCCGGTCGCCGCGCCGACGGGCGCGACGAAGGAGTGGCCGGTCCTCGCCCCGCCGTGAGAGCCGGTCTCCTTGGCACTCTTGTCCTTGACGCCCTTGTCCTTGGCGCTCTTGGCCGGTTTGTGCTTACCGGCCTTGCCTGCCTCCGCAGAGGTCTTCGGCTTGTGCGGGTGGTACCCGGCCCCGCTCGGGGTCCGCGGGGCGGCCGCCCGGCCGTCCAGGCTGAGCCGCTGACCCGGCAGGATGAGGTCGGGATCGGCGCCGACGGTCGTCCGGTTCGCGGCATAGAGCCCGCGCCAGCCGCCCCTGACCTCCTCGGCGTCCGCGATGCCCGAGAGCGTGTCACCGCGCACGACCGTGTACATCCGCGCCGTGCCCGCCCGGGACTGCGGGGTGCTGTGCGCCCGCACGTCGTCGAGAGACGTCCTGGACTGCTGCGACTGCCTTGTCTGCGGCGCCTGCGAAGGGCCCTTGGAGGACGTGGTGGACGAGCCCGCCGGCTCGGCGCGCGTGCCGTTCGGGTGGACGTCGGGCGCGTGACCGCCCCGGCTCAGACCGGCCTTGCCCGAGCACACCGGCCACGCGCCGGGACCCTGGCCGTCCAGGACCTTCTCGGCGACGGCGATCTGCTGGTCGCGGGTGGCCAGATCCGCGCGGGGCGCGTACCGGGCGCCGCCGTACGCCTCCCAGGTGGACTGGGTGAACTGGAGTCCGCCGTAGTAGCCGTTTCCGCTGTCGATGCTCCAGTCGCCGGTGGACTCGCAGGCGGCGACCTTGTTCCAGGTGTCCACGTCGGCCGCCTGGGCGGCTCCCGCGCCGATGAGCGGTATCGCCATGCCGGCGCCGCCCGCCGTGACGGTGAGCGAGGCTCGGTTGATCCTGTTCGGCTGATACCGGCGGTGCCGGCCGCGTACGGCCATGGAGATCCCCCTCGACATGCGTCAGGAGCGGCAAAAGTAAGGGCCCCGAACAGGCCATGACAAGGCGACAACCGGCCGCTCCCGCCGGGCCGGGGGCACGAGGGGGACCCGGCGGGAAACCGGGCCCGCAACCCGTCAGGATGGACCGAGGACGATACTGACGGGCACACCTCTCCAAGGAGCCAACCGTATGAGCACTTCAGCCCAGATCGGCGTCACGGGTCTCGCGGTGATGGGGCGCAACCTCGCCCGCAACTTCGCGCGCAACGGCTACACGGTCGCGCTGCACAACCGGACGGCGGCCCGTACCCGCGCCCTGGTCGAGGAGTTCGGCGGCGAGGGCGAGTTCATCGCGGCCGAGACCGCCAAGGAGTTCGTCGCGGCGCTGGAGCGGCCCCGCCGGCTGGTCGTCATGGTGAAGGCCGGTGAGCCGACCGACGCCGTGATCCGCGAGTTCGCCCCGCTGCTCGAACCCGGCGACATGATCATCGACGGCGGCAACGCGCACTTCGCCGACACCCGCCGCCGCGAGCGCGAGCTGCGCGAACAGGGGCTGCACTTCGTCGGCGCGGGCATCTCCGGCGGCGAGGAGGGCGCGCTGCACGGCCCGAGCATCATGCCGGGCGGCTCGCCGGAGTCGTACGAGTCCCTGGGCCCGATGCTGGAGAAGATCTCCGCGAAGGCGGCGGACGGTTCGCCCTGCGTCACGCACGTCGGCCCGGACGGCGCCGGTCACTTCGTGAAGATGGTGCACAACGGCATCGAGTACGCCGACATGCAACTCATCGGCGAGGCCTACCAGTTGCTGCGCGACGTCGCCGGGTACGAGCCCGCGCAGATCGCGGACATCTTCCGCACCTGGAACACCGGCCGCCTCGACTCGTACCTGATCGAGATCACGGCCGAGGTGCTGTCCCACGTGGACGCGGCGACGGGCCGGCCCTTCGTGGACGTCGTGGTCGACCAGGCGGAGCAGAAGGGCACCGGCCGCTGGACCGTCCAGATCGCGCTGGACCTCGGGGTCCCGGTGTCCGGCATCGCCGAGGCCGTCTTCGCCCGTTCCCTGTCCGGTCACGCGGCGCTGCGCGAGGCATCCCGCGACCTGGCGGGCCCGAAGGCGTCCGCGCTGGGCGAGGCGGAGGCGCAGGCCTTCGCCGACCGGGTGGAGCAGGCGCTGTACGCCTCGAAGATCGTGTCGTACACCCAGGGCTTCCACGAGATCGCCGCGGGCAGCGAGGAGTACGGCTGGGACATCGACCTCGGGGCCGTGTCGTCGATCTGGCGCGGCGGCTGCATCATCCGCGCGGCCTTCCTCGACCGGATCCGCGCCGCGTACGACGCCCGCGCCGACCTGCCGAGCCTGCTCTCCGACGCGACGTTCGCCTCGGAGATCGCCGCCGCCCAGGACGCCTGGCGCGAGGTGCTGGTCTCCGCGACACTCCAGGGAGTCCCCACACCGGGCTTCGCCGCCGCGCTCGCCTACTACGACGCCCTGCGCGCGGAACGCCTGCCCGCGGCGCTCACCCAGGGCCAGCGGGACTACTTCGGCGCCCACACCTACCGCCGGGTCGACCGCGAGGGCGCGTTCCACACCCTGTGGGGCGGCGACCGCTCGGAGGTGGACGCGTAGCGGCCCACGCGGGGCGCGCGGTCCGCGGAGGGCGCGGGGAGGGCGTGTCCTCCGCGGGGCGTGCGGTCCGCGGGCGCACAGTCCGCGGAGGATGCGCAGTCCAGGCGCGGTGCCGCATCCGGACGAACACGGCGCCGGACGGACGCCGCTCCGGAAGGACACGGTGCCGCGAGCGGGCGGCGGCGGGCGGCACGAAGCCACCCGCCGCCGCAGTGCCGGGCCGTGCCAGCCTCTCGGGGCGAGGCCTTCGAGTCAGGCCTGACGGCCTGCCCCGAAGGCCTGACCTCGGTCTGGCCCTCAGCTCAGAGGCGGGCCCGGCTCCGGGCTCGGGACCGGCTCCGGGCCCGGCGGGATCGGCGACGGCGACGGGTCCGGGGCGGGCACCGGCTGCGGCGGCGTCGGTCCCGGCCCGGGCGGCTGAGGGCCGGGCGGCTGCGGCTCGGGCGTGGGCGGAACGGGGAACGGGTCCGGCGGGACCGGGTCCGGGCCGGGTGTCGGTCCGGGCGGGACGGGGGCGGGGTACGGGTCGGTCATCGTGTCCTCCGGCCGCTTGCGGGGCATGACTCTGATCTACTCCCCCGCGTACCCGGGGCCGCCCCACGCACTCACCCGTACGGCCGGACCGGCCCGCGCCCGCCCCACGCCCACTCCTCCACCCACGGCGAGGGGCGGGCGGACGACGCCGGCCTGCCCGCACCCGTCAGCGGGCGGCGGTCGGTGGCCGGTGGCTGGCGGGACGTCAGAAACGCCCCGGGTGCGCCCGCAGCCATTCCTTGGCGGCGCTCAGCAGGGCGGGGTCCGCCGGCGGAGCCTCGTCGGGGTGACGCTCGGCCCACTTCACGACGTAGGGGCACAGCGGCGCGACCGGCAGGCCCTCGCGCGCGGAGAGCGCGTACAGCTCGCGCGCCAGCGACCCGGCGATGCCCTTGCCCTCGTGCGCCGGCTCGACGACGGTGTGCACCGGAACCAGCGCGGGCGCGGGCGACTCCAGCACGAAGTACTCGACGCGGCCCACGACTTCGCCCCCGTCACCGAGGGCTTCGAGGCGGCCCGCCGCACGGTCGTCGCGGATCTCGATGTCGCTCATGGGCACTCCCGGTGCGATGGGTGAGATGCGTGCGGAGGCGACGCGGGGCCGCGTCAGTCCGTGGGTCAGACAGACACCGCGTGCGGACTGCGCTCCTGGTCGGAGCCCGGCACCGGCGCCGAAGGGTCGGCCCCCAGGGCCACGATCCGGTTGTCGCGGTCCACGTGCACGACCCGCGGCTCCAGCGCCCGCGCCTCGGCGTCGGTCACCTGAGCGTAACTGATGATGATCACCAGATCGCCGGGGTGCACGAGGTGGGCGGCGGCGCCGTTGATGCCGACGACACCCGAACCGCGCTCGCCCTCGATGACGTAGGTCTCCAGCCGGGCCCCGTTGGTGATGTCGACGATGTGCACGAGTTCACCGAGCAGCAGATCGGCGGCGTCGAGCAGATCGGCGTCGATCGTCACGGACCCCACATAGTGCAGGTCGGCCTGGGTGACGGTGGCGCGGTGGATCTTGGACTTGAACATGGTGCGCAGCATGTTGGACTCCCGGAAGACGGCTCCCTGCCTGCTCTCTGCAGGTCAGGGGCGTCGTTCACTGTACCTTGGCCTGCCTTCGAGTCGAAGACTGTCCATAACATCGAGCGCCGCGGTGAGCAGATTCCTCATCCTGCGCACACTGCACCGACCAAGCTGCCGCGAAGCCGCCGTCAGAACCACGTGGGAAAGACTGCCCGGTCCCAAGCTGATCGCATGCCGACCTATCTGACGCCCCATCAGGTCTGGAGAGACGCGCGGGCACCCGCGCTCAACGTCGGCGGGCCTGCAGCGCTGCATGGCGCGCAGGAGGTGATCCAAGGTGGCGTCGAAGCGGAAGCTCCCCGCCTGAGTGACGGCTCATGGCCACGGCTTCTCGCGGGCGGCCGAAGCCTGCCGGAGGTCCGCGCCCGAGTTCACGTGCCGCTCAGTCTCCTGAGGGCCGTGCCAGTCCAGGCACATCACGGTGGCATCGTCTTCGAGCCGACCTCCGGCGGCCTCACGGACGGCGGACGTCAACGTCAGCGCCGTCTCCCGCGGGTGCAGGTCCCGAGTGTGCTCCAGCAGGGCAGGCAGGTCGACCGTCCCCCCATGACGCTCGAGCATGCCGTCGGTGAGCATGAGCAGACGGTCACCGGGACGCAGATCGACGTCCTGAACGCGGTAGGAGTGACGCGCGGACTCGGACAGCCCGAAAGGCGGGTCGACCAGACAGACGATCTCCTGCGCAGTCCCGTCACGCACGCGCAGCGGCCAGGGATGGCCGGCGTTGACCAGCTGGGCCCGCCCGGTGGTGAGGTTGACGCGCAGCAGCTGCCCGGTGGCGTGCCCCTGCCCGTGGTCGGTCAGGGCCTGGTCGGCCCGGTGGGCCTGTTCGGCCAGGCCGGCTCCCGTGCGACGGGCGCCGCGCAGGCCGGCCACCAGGACCGTGGCAGCCAGCGCGGCGTCGAGGTCGTGGCCCATGGGGTCGGTCACCGACACGTGCAGGGTGTCGCGGTCCAGGGCGTAGTCGAAGGTGTCGCCGCTGAGGTCTTCGGAGGGCTCCATGCTCCCGCACAGGGTGAACTGCGCAGCCTCGCACGACAGTGACGGGGGCAGCAGCTGGTACTGGATTTCCGCTGCCAGGGTGGGAGGACGGGAGCGTTTGCCCCAGGTGTACAGGTCGGTGAAGCGTCCGTTGGCGATCACTATGTAGGCCAGGGCGTGGGCTGCTTCCTTGACGCCTTCGAGGACGCCCTCACCGGCATCGGCCGGCAGCAGCACTTCCAGCAGCCCGATCGCGTCCCCCCGGTTGGTGACCGGCACGATCACCCGCTGTCCTTGGCCGCTCACCTCCTGGTACAGCCGCTGGGTGCAGACCACCTGCTCATAGGCGCTGCCGAACATGGGAATCCGCTCCGCTTCCCGCCCGCCCTCGACCACCCCGGCGGTGGACAGCCGCACTACCGACTTTCCCGTCAGGTCGACGATGAGAAAAGAGACCTTCGTGGCCTCGAAACGCCGCCGCAGGTGCTCGGCGACCACATCGACGGCGCCCACCGGTGCCGCCGTCTCCGCCGCTGTCAGCAGCCGGGGAAGATCACTCTGTCCACTACTCACGGCCGTGGTCCCTTCCACTCCCCTCCTACAGCATGGGAACCTCCACGGTGAGCGTCAATCGGTGAGCCCTTCACGGCAGTCAGGACGCCATGTGTCGCGGAGCTGATCCGTGAACGTCCGGCGCGGAGATGATGCGCGGGAAGGACGGGTCGCACGGCTCGGAGAACCGGAGCTACCGCTGTTCGTCATGGTCACCTCGGCCGGCGTGCCCGACCGCGACGCGGCGAAGCGAAGTCCTGTGCTTCGACCGCGCACCGCCTGTCGCCCGCCGTGGTGACGGCGATCGCCGTGAACATCGTCAAGCAGTACGAGGGGGGAGTGCTGTTCCGATGACCGCCGAAGCCACCGGCCGGCGCCCGATGACGGATGCCCGCTCGGTCGATCACGAACAGTTCCCGGGGCGCCGACGGGACTCCGGCGTCGGCCACACCGTCGGCCGCTGGCGGCCGCATCGGGCTACGACGGCCCGCCGCTGACCGCGAGCGCACTCGTCGCCGCTCTGCCCTTGGCCGAAGGCGGCCGGCAGATCCGTGGCCCGTCGGTGAAATGCCTGCTCACGCACACGTCCCGGGACCGATGCAGCGGCGTAGAGTGAAAGGACCGGGAGTACTTCGCACACCGGCCGCCATGTCGGTGTCGTTCCCGGTGAGCAACAACGCCGGCCTCCGCGAGGAGGCCCGGGGACGGGTCCGCGTCATGACCGCGACCATCGAACCCACGATCATCGAAGAGCGCCTTCCTTCGGCGTCGGCCCGGCTGTCCCTGACCCCGACCGGTTCGGTTCCAGGTCTCCTGGACGGCGCATGGTGGCCCCGCTCCCGTGATCTCCGCCGCGAGATCCGCACACTGACGGACGCACTGGACGCGTGCTGGGGCCGGATCACCCACGTCACCGTGAACCCGACCCACTGGCCCGTCATCCCACGCAAGGTCCCCGTCACGGGCCACACGGTGCATGTCGGCTGGTTCGCCGCCGAGCAGGACCCGAACAAAGTGATCCTCTTCTCCTACACGGTGGGCCGCCTGGACCTGCTGGTGATCCCTCCGGAAGCGGACCCTGCCGCCGCCGCCCGGCTGATGGCAGCGGCGACCGTTCCGGGAGGCGTCCGCACCGCCGGCGCTCTGATCACCGACGAGGCCATCAGCCAGGACACGGCAGAGGCTCGTGGCCGGGAAGTCGCATGGGAGACGGACGGCGGAGCCGCTTCGGCGGACAGAGCCGCGACCGGGATCCCGAGCTACGCCCCGAGGAGGTGAGGACGTGGAGACCTTCGTCACCGTGGTCGTGATCATTCTCGTGATCATCGCGGGAATGGTTCTGATCCACCGGCTCAACGCACAGCGCGACGACAGGATCGGGGCGTTCCACTACAGCGACACACTGCCGGGAATCGGTCGGCGGACCCGCAAGAGCCCACGTGCCGCCGTACCGAAGGGCCCTCCTGCCGACGCCGCACACAGTGAGGATGGAGAGCCGTCCTCGCGCCCGTAGGCGACATGGTCAAGTGCACTTCCGCACACGAACCAGGCCGTTGCAACCCCGCCGGACAGCCGGCCGTCGGCGCAGCGAGCGTCGGCGTACGTGGTCATCGCGCCCTGCGGGGCGGGGTGAAGGCGTAGAGGTCGAGGATGTCGGGGCAGGGGGCTGTGCCGGGGCCGCCGGCTTGCACCCAGGCGGCGATGTCGTCGGTGGCGTCGGGGTCGTTGACGAGGCCGAGCCAGACCGGGCGGGCTCCGGCGGCGCGGGCGGCGGCGGAGGGCTGGACGACGATCACGTTGGCGTGTTCGCACACGTCGAGGCAGGCCGCGATGCGTACGGGAGCGTTCTCGGCCAGGCGCGCGGTCTGGCGGTCGTGATCGACTCCGGTCACCTTCGGGGTTCCGCAGCAGCAGTCCCGGCAGACGACGATGCGGCACGGTGCCGGCGGGGCCGGGGTGTGCTCCGGGCGCCCTTCTTCAGCTGTCTGTCGAGACGTCACTCGTCCCAGCTCCTCTCACTGTGGGGAATTCGTCATGGGTCGCCGGACGCAGGAAGCGGATCACCGGATGACCGGGGTCGTGGGTGACCTCGGCGCGGACGCCGTAGACCTGCTGGATGAGGGTGGTGGTGAGGACCTCGGCCGGGGTGCCTTCCGCGACGGCGCGGCCGTCGCGCAGGACGAGCAGGCGGTCGCAGTACATCGCGGCGAGGTTGAGGTCGTGCAGGGCGATCACGGTGGTGACCGGCAGGCTCGCGACGAGGTCCAGCAGGTCGAGCTGGTGCTGGATGTCGAGGTGGTTGGTGGGTTCGTCGAGGAGGAGTTCGCGGGGTTCCTGGGCGAGGGCGCGGGCGATCTGGGTGCGCTGGCGTTCGCCGCCGGAGAGGGTGTGCCAGGACTGCTCGGCCCGGTCGGTCAGGCCGGTGCGCGCCAGGGCCTTCGCGACGGCCCGTGTGTCGGCCGCCGTCGGGGGCGTCCAGGCGCGGCGGTGCGGGATGCGGCCGAGCGACACGACGTCGCGGACGCTCAGTTCGGTCTGGGTGTGGGCGTGCTGCTCCACGGTGGCGATCCGCTGGGCGGTGGCCCTGCGCCCGGCCTCGGACAGCGGGCGCCCGTCCAGGGTGACGACTCCGGCGGTGGGTTCGAGGATCCCGGCGAGGAGTCTCAGCAGCGTCGACTTTCCCGAGCCGTTGGGACCGAGCAGGCCGACGGTCTCGCCGGGACGCAGGACGAGAGTGACGCCGTCGACGACGACCTTGTCGGCGAGGAGCCTCGCGACGCGGTCCGCGTGCAGGCTGCTCATGTCCTTCTCCGTCCGCGGTGGAGCACGACCACGAATGCGGGGACGCCGATGAGGGACGTCACCACGCCCACCGGGACCTCCTGGGGGTCGAGGACGGTCCGGGCGAGGGTGTCCACCCACACCAGGAACACGGCTCCGGTCAGTGCCGTGACCGGCAGGAGGCGGGCATGGCCGGAGCCGGTGAGAGCGCGGGTGGCGTGCGGGAGGACCAGGCCGACGAAGCCGATGGCGCCGGCGCAGCTCACCAGGGCGGCGGTGAGCAGCGCGGTGGCGCAGAGCAGTACCAGGCGGGTGCGGGCGACGCGGACGCCCAGTCCGGCGGCGGCTTCGTCGCCGAAGGCGAAGGCGTCCAGGGTGCGGGCGTGCCCGAGGCAGACGGCCAGGACGACGGCGAGTACGCCGGCGCAGAGCAGCACCTGTCCCCAGTCGGCGCCGGTGAGCGAGCCCAGCAGCCAGAACAGCACGCCCCGGGTGGTCTCGGCGCCGGCCGAGGTGAGGACGATGAAGGAGGTCAGAGCGGAGAACAGCTGCATGGCGGCCACCCCGGACAGGACGACTCGGTCGGTGCTTCCCCCGAGGGTGTGGCTGAGCAGCAGCACCAGGGCGAAGGAGAGCAGCGCGCCGAGGAAGGCGCCCGCCGACAGGGACACCGCTCCCCCGCCCACTCCCAGCACGACCACCGCGACCGCCCCCGTGGACGCACCGGACGACACGCCGAGCACGAACGGATCGGCCAGCGGGTTGCGCAGCAGTGACTGCATGACCGTCCCGCACACGGCGAGCCCGGCCCCGCACACGGCGGCGAGCAGCGTGCGCGGCATCCGCAGGTTCCACACGATGCCGTCGCGCAGCGGGGCCAACGTGCTCTCGCCGAGGCCGAGATGGGCCGCGACGGCCGCCCAGACGTCCCCCGTGGAGATGTCGGCCGGTCCGATGGTCACAGCCACGGCTGTGGAGGCCAGCAGCGCGGCCAGTCCGCAGACCGACAACACGAGTGTGCGGACGCTCACTTGGCGAGTCCGAAGTCGCGCAGACCGGCCGCGACCTTCTCGATCCCCTCGATCGTGCGGATGGACGGGTTCATCGCCTGGCCGCTCAGCAGGACGTACCGGTTCTTCCGCACTGCGCTCAGGTTGCGCGTGGCGGGGTGGGTCTCGAGGAAGCGGATCTTTGCGGCGGCGGTCTCGGCGGTCTGCTGCTTGCGGGTCAGGTCGCCGATCACGATGACGTCGGGGTCACGGTCGGCGACGGTCTCCCAGTTGATCTGGGGCCATTCGTCGTGGGTGTCGGAGAAGGCGTTCTTCGCTCCGACGGCGCGGGTGATGGCGCCGGGCGCGCCGCAGCAGCCGGCCAGGTAGGGCGACTGGGAGTTGGCGAACCAGTACATGAGTGAGACGTCGGAGGCGTCCAGTGCGGCGGTGGCGGTGCGTACCCGCTGCTTCAGCCGCGTGACGAGCTTCTCCCCGCGCTCCTCGACGCCGAACGCGCGGGCCAGGTCGCGGATTTCGCCGTACACGGCGTCGAGGGTGAGCGGCTCGCTGCGCGATCCGTCGCCGCCGCTGTCGTTGTCCTTGCCCGAGCAGTCGGACGGTGAGACGTACGTGGGCACGCCGAGCTTCTCGAACTGCTCGCGGGTGGCGACCCCGCCCTTGCCCAGGGTGGAGACGAACGAGGCGGTGACGAAGTCGGGTTCGGCGTCCAGGACCTTCTCGAAGGAGGGCGTGTTGTCGGCGAGGCGCGGCACGGACGCGTTGGCCTCCTCCACGCCCTTCATCACCGGGTCGGTCCAGGTCGCCGTACCGGCCATGCGGTCGGCGAGGCCGAGGGAGAGCAGGATCTCCGTGGTGCCCTGGTTGAGGGAGACGGCCCGTTCGGGGACCGACCTCAGGGTGACCTCGTGGCCGCAGTTGTCGATCGTGACCGGGCGGCCGGCGGCGGAGGTCGCCTCCGGTCTCGCGCCATCGCCGCCGGAGGAGGCGCAGGCCGTGAGCAGCAGGGCGGACGCGAGAACGAGCGCCGGAGCGCGGAGAAGAGCGGGGGTGCGGAGCACGGGTATGCCTTTGGGGTCGGGGCTCGTACGCGGAGCCTGGCCTGCGGACGTCCCCCGCGCCGGGGCGCGGAGGTGCCAGCAGGTCTTCGGACTCGGGTTCGTCCGGACGGGACGCCTTCCCGGTTCCCCAGTGGCGTCGTGCCCCGCCCGTCCCCCTCACCGCTGCGCGTCAGCTCCGGATTCGCACCGGATTCCCTGGCCTCGGGTGTGGCTCGACTGGCCTGTCGAGGCTATCAAGGCGATCGCCGGGTCAGGTCGTGCGGTGGGTCACGGGTGCCATCCGCAGGCGGTTCAACGGAAGGCCCCCGCAAGCCGGAGGCGGGTTCTATTGATCCCCGCAACACCCTGGAGTTCAGGGAGTTGCGGGGATCGTGGATTTTGAGGTGCTGAAGGCGAAGTTCTTCGAGGCGCTGGATCGGGAGGACGGCGGCATCACCGCTGCCGCTCGCGCAGTCGGAGTGAACCGCAATACGGCGTTCGGATGGGCCCGTCAGGCTGGTGTCCGAGGTCGCGGCAAGCCCGGCACATCCGGGCATCCCGGTCGGGCGGAGTACGAGCGGCTGCGTGCGGCCGGAGTCCATCGCCGCGATGCCGCCGCGCAGGTCGGCGTCCACGAGCGCACCGCTCGGGACTGGGACCAAGGGATCCGGCAGATCGGCCACTCGCGCCTGCATGCAGACGGCCGCCTGATCGACTATACGACCGGTGTGATCACCATCGTTACTGCCGCGTCGAAGCCGTCCGTTGCCGCGGTCGAGGCCGGGCTGCACCCCCGTTTCCTCACCGTGGCCGAGCGGGAGCTGATCGCCGACATGCGCCGTGAGGGCCGCTCGCTGCGCGCGATCGGACGGGCACTCGGCCGGCCGGCCTCCACCGTCAAGCGTGAGATCGACGCCCGTGCGGTCAACGGCGTCTACCGGCCGCACCAAGCCCAGCGGGCATGGGCGAAGAGCCGGTCGCGTCCAAAGGACTCCAAGCTGGCCCGGGAAGGAGCGTTGCGCGACTTCGCTACGGCCAAGCTCCAGGAACGCTGGTCGCCCGAGCAGATCTGCCACGCTCTGCTCATCGAGTTCCCCGACGACGAGAGCATGCGCGTGAGTCCGGAGACGATCTACCAGGCGGTCTACGTCCAGGCCCGCGGCGGACTGCGCCGCGAGGTCGCCCTGGCGCTGCGCACCGGACGCACCCGCCGCAAGCCCCACCGCAGCCCGGAGCAGCGCACTCGCCGCTTCGTCGACGAGATGGTGATGATCTCCGAGCGGCCGCCGGAGGTCGAGGACCGGGCTGTTCCTGGCCACTGGGAAGGCGATCTGATCGTCGGCCCCCGCAGCGAGAGCGCGATAGTGACCCTGGTCGAGCGCTCCACCCGCTACGTCCTGCTCGGACATCTGCCCGGCGGGCACACGGCCGAGGAAGTCCGCGATGTGCTGGTGCCGCTGATCCAGACCCTGCCCGAGCACCTGCGTGGCTCGCTGACCTGGGACCAGGGCTGCGAGATGGCCGCGCACAAGCAGTTCACCGTGGCCACCGGCGTGCCAGTCTACTTCTGCGACCCCCACTCGCCCTGGCAGCGCGGATCGAACGAGAACACCAACGGCCTGCTGCGGCAGTACTTCCCCAAAGGCACCGACCTCTCCGCGCACAGTCCCGCAGACCTCGAACACGTTGCCCAGCAACTCAACGGCCGGCCACGCAAAACGCTCGGCTGGAGAACCCCAGCCGAGCGCCTGCGTGATCTACTGACGGCCGCATAAGCCATCAGGTGTTGCGAGGACCCCGAGAATCCGCCGGAGGCTTGCGGGGGCATTCCCGTCCCCCGTGCCGAGGGTGAGAAGACGATCACGCGCAGGTCGCGCTCACGCGCTCATGCGCTCACGCGCTCAGGGCGCGAGCAGCAGGCTGTCGCCCCGCTCCTTGGCGGCGGCGTAACGCCTGGCCACGTCCTGCCAGTTGACGACCGCCCACATGGCGTCGATGAAGTCGACCTTCTGGTTCCTGTACTGCAGGTAGAAGGCGTGCTCCCAGGCGTCGAAGACCAGGATCGGGGTGGAGCCCTGGCCCACGTTGCCCTGGTGGTCGTAGACCTGCTCGACGATGAGACGACCGGACAGCGGCTCGTAGGCGAGGACGCCCCAGCCCGAACCCTGGGTGGTCGCCGACGCCTTGGTCAGCTGGGCCTTGAAGTTCCGGAAGGAGCCGAAGGACTCGGCGATGGCGTCCGCGAGTTCGCCCGTGCCGTCCTTCTCCAGCGGCTCGCCGCCGCCGTCACCGGTCATGTTGTGCCAGTAGACGGAGTGCAGGATGTGCCCGGAGAGGTGGAACGCCAGGTTCTTTTCCAGGCCGTTGATCGAGCCCCAGGACTCCTTGTCCCGCGCCTCCGCCAGCTGCTCCAGCGTGTCGTTCGCGCCCTTGACGTACGCCGCGTGGTGCTTGTCGTGGTGCAGCTCGATGATCTCCGGGCTGATCACCGGGGCGAGCGCCGCGTAGTCGTAAGGAAGCTCCGGGAGCGTGTAAACCGCCATGTCCAACGTCCTCCGACGTTATTGCGAGTGATGTGCAGTTGCACGTTAACAGCACAAGCAACGCGTTGCCGATAGGCGTCGGACCCAGGACGCCGGACGTGTCCCGTCCGGGCGCGAACTCGGCGGCCACGGCTCATGCTTCTCCGCGCGCTCCCGGTAGCGTGGCCGTCTACCGCACGAGGTGTTCATGTGTCCGGCCGCCGGCCTGACGGCCGTCGACGGAGAGTGGCAAGGCTGCGATGAGCGAACCGACGAAACCCGAGGTCGACGTTCCGGAGGGGGACGCCCCTGGCGAGCTGGTTGTCCGGGACCTGGTCGTGGGCGGCGGGGTCGAGGTCAAGCCGGGCATGGTGGTCAGGGTCCACTACGTGGGGGTGACGTTCGAGTCCGGGAGGGAGTTCGACGCCTCCTGGGACCGGGGCCTGCCGTTCAAGTTCGCCCTGGGCGGTGGCAAGGTCATCAAGGGCTGGGACCGGGGAGTGAGAGGGATGAAGGTCGGCGGTCGGCGCGAGATCATCGTCCCTCCGCGTCTCGGGTACGGCGATCAGTCGCCCTCGCCGTCGATCCCGCCGGGTTCGACCCTGGTCTTCGTGGTGGACCTGCTGGACGCGTATTCCGGCGTGACCGGGTGGAGCAACCCCCAGTGGGGGCGCTGAGCCGTCCTGGGGCCGGGGCCGCCAGGTGTAACGACCTGTGAGGTCGGGGACGCGGTCGGCCCGGTGACGTCGGTGCGGGGTGGTCGTTTTCGTGCGGCGCGGTGCGGCTGGGTGCGCCGGGGGCCGCGGGCCGGCCGGACGGCGTTCCCGAAGTCCCGCGCGGTGTCCCGGCGTCGGCCGCCTTCGGTCACAGGGCGGTGGCGGCGCGGACCAGGCCCGCGACCGCCGTGGAACGGCTGTGTGGCGGCCAGGCGATGACCGTGGTGACGTGGGGGGCGTCGGCGACCGGTACGGCGGCGAGGTCTTCGCGCAGGCCGGTGCGGCCCGACTCCGGCACGACCGCGCAGGCCCGGCCGAGGGCGATGAGCTGGGTGAGTTGCGTGTGGTCGCGCACCTGCGGTCCGGGGCCGTCCGGGAAGGTGCCGTCCGCGCGGGGCCAGCGGGGCAGGGGCAGGTCGGGAAGGCCGGTGACCTCGGCGAGCCGCACGTGAGGGCGGGCGCCGAGAGGGTGGCCCGCCGGGAGGACCGCGACTTGTCCCTCGGAGTGCAGGTCCTCGGTGTCGAAGCCGGCCGTGTCGTCGAACGGCCGGTGCAGCAGGGCCACGTCGGCCCGGCCGTCGTGCAACAGTCGTGTCTGCTCGCCCGGCCCGCACAGCACGACGTCCACGGCGACGGCGCCGGGCTCGGCGGCGTAGGCGTCGAGGAGTTTCGCCAGCAGTTCACCTGAGGCGCCCGCCTTCGCGGCCAGGACCACCGCGGGGCGGCCGGTCGCCGCGAGGGCGGCCCGGCGGGTACGCCGTTCAGCGGCCTCGACGGCGTCCAGCGCCGCGCGCGCCTCCCGCAGCAGCACCGCCCCCGGCCCGGTCAGGGCGACACCCCGGCTGCCGCGCTCCAGCAGGAGGGTGCCCAGGCGCCGTTCGAGCCCGCCGATCGCCCGCGACAGCGGGGGCTGGGCGATCCCGAGCCGCTGCGCGGCCCGGCCGAAGTGCAGCTCTTCGGCGACCGCGACGAAGTACCGCAGCTCACGTGTCTCCACCCCGCCAGCCTAACCGGCCCGGCCAGGGGCGATACCCGGGCGGTATCGCCGTCCACCCGGTCGGTCTTGGACGCCCTGCCCGACGGGAGAGAAGTATCGACGTCATGAGTGAGACGAACACCGTGAACCATCAGAAGGTCGCGCTGGTGACCGGGGCCAACAAGGGCATCGGGTACGAGATCGCCGCCGGGCTGGGCGCCCTCGGCTGGTCCGTCGGCATCGGCGCGCGGAACGAGGAGCGGCGCGAGGCCGCCGTGGACAAGCTGCGCGCGGACGGCGTCGACGCGTTCGGCGTGCCGCTGGACGTGACCGACGACGCCGGCGTGACAGCGGCGGCTCGGCTGATCGAGGAGCGGACCGGGCGGCTCGACGCGCTCGTCAACAACGCGGGGATCACCGGCGGCGGACCGCAGGAGCCCACCACGGTCGACGTGGACCGGGTACGGGCGGCCGTGGAGACCAACGTGATCGGCGTCATCCGCGTCACCAACGCCATGCTCCCCCTGCTGCGCCGCTCGCCGTCGCCGCGGATCGTGAACGTGTCCAGCAGCGTCGGCTCCCTCACACGCCAGACCACCCCTGGCGCCGGGACGGGTCCCATCTCCGTCGCCTACGCCCCGTCGAAGACGTTCCTCAACGCCGTCACCGTGCAGTACGCCAAGGAACTGGCCGACACGCACATCCTGATCAACGCCGTCTGCCCCGGCTTCACGGCGACCGACCTCAACGCGTTCCGGGGCGTGCGCACCCCCCAGCAGGGCGCGGCCGCCGCGATCCGGCTGGCCACCGTGCCGGCCGACGGGCCGACGGGCCGCTTCTTCGACGACGAGGGAGAGGTGCCCTGGTGACGCGCCCGGTTCGCGGTTCGCGCCGCTCCGGGGGGATGACGGACGCGCGTCCTCGTGGCCGCTCACTCCGGTCGCTCGGGGGTCACTCCCGAGGTGTGGTCCCGAGTCGCAGCAGGACTGCCGTGTCGGCGCGGGGCAGGGACACGGTCAGGGTCGCGTCGGCCGCGTTCCAGTCGGCTGTGGCGTCGGAGTCGGCCGGGTACAGCGACTCGATGCGCGGGCGGGCGCCGAGCAGGTGGGGGACGCGGAGTGTGCGGCTGTCGCTGCCGGCGTCCGCCGGGGCGCGCCGGTCACGGGCCGCCGCCCGGCTGCCGGCGCCCGCGGGGGCCGAGCCGTCGCGGGCTTCCGCCCGGCCGGTCGCGGCCGGGTCCCGCCGCCACAGGGCGAGGTACGTCGCGGACGCCCCGCGCAGCCCGTAGGCCAGCCAGGTGTCCTCCCACCCGGGAAGGCCGAGCGGCCACATCGGGAGGGCCTCGCCGATCTCGGGCCGGATGCGCTTGTAGACGTCGACGGCGGAGCGGACGCGTGCGAACTGCTCGTCGTTCATGCGGTCGAGGAAGCCGGAGAGGTGAACGCGGCCCAGCAGGGCGGTGGTCATCGTGAACGCGATCTCGTCGGGGCCGAAGTCCGGCTGTGGGTAGGCCCACACGGCGGCCTGTTCCGGCGCGACCGCCGTGGCCGCCGCGACGGCGATGGGCGGACTGCGCCGGGGGTCCTGCTGGTCGCTGGTGGACTGCACCTGGGCTACCGCCAGTTGGGCGTAGTCCATGCGCAGTCCGCCCGACCCGCAGTTCTCCAGGACCAGGCCGGGGTGGCGGTCGAGGAGGGAGGCGAGCCAGTCCAGATGGGCGCGGTGGTGTCCGAGCAGGCCCGCCCCGGCGCTCTCGGCCCCGTTCTCGGTCCCCGGGCCGATGTTGATGTTGTAGTCGAGCTTGAGGTAGCCCACTCCCCACTCGCCCACGATCCGGTCGACGACACGGTCGAGATGGGCGCGGGCCGCGGGATGGCGCAGGTCCAGGTGGTGCCGGCCGTGCTCGGTCAGCCGTACACCGCCCCGGCGGAAGAACGCCTCGGGCGGCAGGGCGGCGGCCAGCGGGCTGCGTACGCCGACGACTTCGGGCTCCAGCCACAGACCGGGTGTCATGCCGTGCCGTCCGATGGCGTCCAGCACTTCCTGGATGCCGCCGGGGAAGCGGCGTGCGGCGGGTTCCCAGGCACCCACGGCGTCCCACCAGCCCTCGGCGTCGTCGTCGTACCAGCCGGCGTCGACGACGAAGACCTCCGCGCCGACGGCGCCGGCCGCCTCGACGAGCGGCAGGAGCTTGTCGGTGGTCGGGTCGCCCATGAGGGTGTTCATGTAGTCGTTGTAGATCACCGGCAGGTTCCGGTGGTCGGGGTGGTCGCGGCGGATGCGGCGGCGGTAGGCGGTGAGTTCGCCGAACGCCGCGTCCAAGCCACCGGCGCCGCCCCCGCTTCCGCCCCCGGCCTTGGCAACGGCCTTCGCCCCGGCACCGCCCTCAGCCCCGGCGTTCACCCCGGCACCGGCCTCGTCCCCGGCCTTCGCCTTGGCACCGCCCTCGTCCCCGGCGTTCGCCATGGCACCGCCCTCGTCCCCGGCCTTCGCCATGGCACCGGCCTCGACCCCGGCGTTCACCCCGGCACCGCCCTCGGCCCCGACCTTCGCCCCGGCACCGCCCTCGGCCCCGGCGTTCACCCCGGCACCGGCCTCGTCCCCGGAGTTCGCCCCGGCACCGGCCTTCACCCCGCCACCGACCCTGGCCCCGATACCGGCCCCCGCCCCACCCCCGGCCCCACCCCCGGCCTCAGCCCCGGCCGCGACCCTGACGAGGGCGGCGGGCACCGTGGTGAACTCCTCGCCGGGGGCGAGTGTCCGCCGCCACTGGTGGTGCGCGTCGTCGGGCCCGAACAGCGCGAGATAGGCGGCGCCCTCGCGCTCCCCGATCTCGTAGCGCCAGCCCGCGCCGGACTCGATCTGCCACAGCCACGCGCCGCCGCGGCCGTCGGTGACGGCGGCGACGGGCAGGTGACGGCCGGTGGACCAGGAGCCCTGCGAGTACCGTTCGAAGCAGCCGCGGCCCTCGTGGCCGTGCGCGGCCCGGTTCAGCGGGACGACCAGGTCCCGGAACGCGGCCCTGCGCCAACGGCACTCGGCGAGCCAGTCGTTGTCCGCCCAGTGCAGGGTCAGGCCGTCCAGGCCGCCCGCCCGGTCGGTGACGCCGCCGAGGGTGAGGCTGGAGACGCTCTCCAGGTGCAGCGGCGCCTGGCCTTCGTTGACCAGCCGCACCTGTGAGCGCAGGAAGCGGGAGCCGGGGACGGTGCTCAGGGTGACGTGGGCGGCGAGGCCGGTCTCGGGGTCGGCCAGCCCGATGGTGGTGCGCCGCCACGCTCCGTCCACCGCGGTCTCATGGCCGCGGAGCACCAAGCGGCCGCCGACGGCGGTGTCGATGAAGCGTTCCCCCGACCACATGCGCCCCTGGCCCGTGACGACGACCTCGACGAGGGGCACGAGTCGGTTCCAGAGCTGGTCCGCGCCCGTGAGTCTCACCGACCCGGCGATATCCACCACGGCACGCAGCCCGAGAACCTCATCGCTCCACAGTGACGACTCCTGGGCGTTCTCGGCGGCAGCTGCCAACGCACTCTCCCTTCAGCGGGCGGCCGATCGCCTCTGCGGTCCCTCAGGGGTCGTCTCCGCCCCCGACTTGTGCAACTGGCGTGAGGTGCTCGGTAGTTCTCGCCCTGCGGAGCAGCGGACCGCCGGTGTGCGAACGCAGCTCACCGCCGGTGCGCCGGCGAGGTGGCGCCTTGCTGAGGGTCCCGGCACCGCCGATGTGACCGCTCACAACACTCCCACGCCGAAATCGGTCACACAAGCTCCCCGGTGACGGCGCAACCGAGCGCTCCGAGCGCACCGCGCCCGAGGAGGGCCATCGAAGCCGCGGGCACGGGTGTCACCGACGCGTCTGGCGGCCGGGCGTCCGGGTATCGGTTCGGTCACGGGTCGGGCATTCTGTTCGCGGAAATATGCGATCGAGGGGTTTACCCCGAGGCGTCCACAGGCCAGAATGGTCTTTCGCTCTGTGAAAAAACCTTTTCTCACACAGCTGTCCCCTAGATCACAGAACGACGATCTAGCGGTGCAGTGCTCCTGAGCGATCCAATGTCCCCGACCGTCCAGGGCCGTCGCAGGTCCACCATTTCGAACGTCATTCGATATATCGAACACACAGCGTGGCCGTCAGCAGAGCGGCCACTGAGAGGACAGCCAATGGCGGGCGCAGAGATCGAGGCACCGGCAGGACAGGACGCCTGCGCGGTGGGGATCGACTTCGGAACCCTGTCCGGGCGGGCCGTGGTGGTCCGGGTCCGTGACGGCGCGGAGTTGGGGGCGGCCGAGTTCGTCTACCCGCACGCGGTGCTGGACCGCGAGCTGCCGGACGGAACGCGTCTGCCGCCGGACTGGGCGCTTCAGGTGCCCGCCGACTACATCGACGTGCTGCGGCACGCCGTGCCCGAGGCGCTGGCCCGTTCGGGCGTGCGCCCGGAGCAGGTGATCGGGGTCGGGACGGACTTCACGGCGTGCACGATGCTGCCGGTGCTGGCGGACGGCACACCGCTGTGCGAGCTCCCCGACTACGTCTCCCGTCCGCACGCGTACGTCAAGCTGTGGCGGCACCACGCGGCCCAGGGCCAGGCGGACCGCATCAACGCGCTGGCCGAGGAGCGGAAGGAGCCGTGGCTGGCGCGGTACGGCGGGAAGATCTCCTCGGAGTGGGAGTTCGCCAAGGCTCTGCAGCTCCTGGAGGAGGACCCGGAGGTCTACGGCCGCACCGAGCGGTGGGTGGAGGCGGCGGACTGGATCGTGTGGCGGCTGAGCGGCTCCTACGTGCGCAACGCCTGCACCGCCGGTTACAAGGGCCAGTACCAGGACGGCGCCTATCCGAGCCGCGACTACCTCGCCGCCCTGAACCCGGACTTCGCCGGCTTCGTGGCCGACAAGCTGGACCATCCGATCGGCCGGCTCGGCGACCGGGCCGGAGGGCTGACGGCCGAGGCGGCGGCCTGGACGGGGCTGCCCGAGGGCATCGCGGTCTGTGTCGGCAACGTCGACGCCCATGTCACCGCCCCTGCCGCGGTGGCGGTGGAACCGGGCCGGATGGTCGCCATCATGGGCACCTCCACCTGCCATGTGATGAGCTCCGACCAGCAGGGCGTGGTGCCCGGCATGTGCGGGGTCGTCGACGGCGGCATCCTGCCCGGGCTGTGGGGTTACGAGGCCGGGCAGAGCGGTGTCGGCGACATCTTCGCCTGGTTCATCCGCACCCACCTGCCGGCCGAGTACGCCGAGAAGGCCGCGGCCCTCGGCATGGGCGCGCACGAGTACCTGACCTCGCTGGCGGCCGGGCAGAAGGTCGGCGAGCACGGGCTGATCGCGCTGGACTGGCACAGCGGCAACCGCTCCGTCCTGGTCGACCACGACCTCAGCGGCGTCCTCGTGGGGCAGACGCTGTCCACCCGCCCCGAAGACGTCTACCGGGCCCTGCTGGAGGCCACCGCCTTCGGCACCCGCACCATCGTCGACGCCTTCGAGGCCGCCGCCGTGCCGGTGGAGGAGCTGATCATCGCGGGCGGGCTGACGAAGAACGCCCTGCTGATGCAGATCTACGCCGATGTCACCCGCCGCCCGCTCGGCGTCATCGGTTCCGCCCAGGGCCCCGCCCTCGGGTCGGCCATGCACGCCGCCGTCGCCGCCGGGGCGTACGACGACATCCGGGCCGCCGCCCACGCCATGGGCAAGGTCCAGCGCGGCGTCTACCAGCCCGACCCGGAGCGGGCCGCGGCCTACGACGCTCTGTACGCCGAGTACCGGTTGCTGCACGACTACTTCGGCCGCGGCGCCAACGAGGTCATGCACCGCCTGCGCCGTCTGCGCGCACAGGCCGCCTCCTGACCCCCTTCCTCCCGATGACGCGATGTGAAAGGACACCCCTGTCATGACGACTCCCGAATCGCCCTTCGACGGCCAGGAGATCTGGTTCCTCACCGGAAGCCAGGGCCTGTACGGCGAAGAGACGCTCCAGCAGGTCGCCTTCCAGTCCCGGCAGATAGCCGAGCGCCTGGACGCCGCCTCCGACATCCCGATCCCCCTGGTCTGGAAGCCGGTCCTCACCGACGCGGAGTCGATCCGCCGTCTGTGCCTGGAGGCCACGGCGTCGGACGCCTGCGTGGGGGTGGTCGTGTGGATGCACACCTTCTCCCCGGCGAAGATGTGGATCGCGGGACTCAGCGCGCTGGACCGCCCGGTGCTGCATCTGCACACCCAGTACAACCTGTCGCTGCCCTGGCCGAGCATCGACATGGACTTCATGAACCTCAACCAGGCCGCCCACGGCGACCGCGAGTTCGCGCACATCGAGTCCCGTCTCGGCGTCAACCGCAAGATCGTCGCCGGGCACGCGACGGACGCGCGGGTCGTCGGACGCATCGCCACCTGGGCGCGGGCCGCCGCCGGCCGGCACGCCGCCCGCACCCTGCGCCTGGCCCGTTTCGGCGACAACATGCGCGATGTCGCCGTCACCGAGGGCGACAAGGTCGAAGCGCAGATGCGCTTCGGGTACTCCGTCAACACCTACGGTGTGAACGACCTGGTCGCCGTGGTGGACGCCGTCGAGGACAAGGCGGCCGCCGAACTCGCCGAGGAGTACTGCGACCTGTACGACATGGTGCCCTCGCTGCGCCCGGACGGCATCCGCCACGACTCACTGGTCTACGCCGCGCGCCAGGAGATCGGCCTGCGCACCTTCCTCACCGAGGGCGGCTTCACCGCCTTCACCACCAACTTCGAGGACCTGGGCGGACTGCGTCAGCTGCCCGGCCTGGCCGTCCAGCGGCTCATGGCCGACGGCTACGGCTTCGGCGGAGAGGGCGACTGGAAGACGTCCGCGCTGCTGCGCACGATGAAGGTCATCGGGCAGGGTGCTCCGGGCGGCACGTCCTTCATGGAGGACTACACCTACCACCTCGGCCCGGGCACCCCCCGCATCCTCGGCGCGCACATGCTGGAGGTCTGCCCGTCGATCGCGGCCGGCCGCCCCCGCTGCGAGATCCACCCCCTGTCCATCGGCGGCCGCGAGGACCCCGTCCGTCTCGTCTTCGACGCCGCCCCCGGCCCGGCCCTGGTCGTCGGCCTGGCCGATCTGGGCGAACGGTTCCGGCTGACCGCCAACGCCGTCGACGTCATACCCCCCAGCCAGCCCCTCCCCATGCTGCCCGTGGCCCGCGCGGTCTGGCAGCCGCGTCCGTCGCTGGCGGAGTCGGCGGAGAGCTGGCTGCTGGCCGGCGCACCCCATCACACCGTGCTCACCTCGGCCGTCGACGCCGAGACGCTGGCCGACTTCGCCGCCATGACCGGCGTCGAGCTGCTGACCATCGACGAGAACACCACGTCCGGCCAGTTCGCCAAGGAGATCCGCTGGAACGCCGCCTACCACCGACTCGCCCAGTCCCTCTGAGACGCCACGGGAAGGACACGATCATGACCAAGGTCCGTGACGGCCTGCGCCAAGAGGTCCTGGACGCCAACCTCACCATCCCCGAGGTCGGTCTCGCGACCCTGACCTGGGGCAACGTCAGCGGAGTGGACCGGGAGGCGGGCGTGTTCGTCATCAAGCCCTCCGGTGTGCCCTATGCGGACCTGGCGGCCGACCACCTGGTCACCGTCCGCCTCGCCGACGGCGCCGTCGTCGCGGGCGACCTGCGCCCCTCCACCGACACCGAGACCCACCGCTGCCTCTACCTGGCGTTCCCCTCCATAGGCGGCGTCACCCACACCCACTCCACCCACGCCGTCGCCTTCGCCCAGGCCCACCGCGACATCCCGGTCCTCGGCACGACCCACGCCGACACGTTCAACGGCCCGGTCCCCTGCACGCCCGACCTCACCCCCGAGCAGTGCGCGAAGGACTACGAGTACAACACCGGCCAGGTCATCGTGGACCTGCTCGAGCACGACGACCGGCGGGCCGTCGAGGTCCCGGCCGCCCTCGTCGCCGGCCACGGCCCGTTCACCTGGGGCGCGAACGCCCGCGCGTCCCTCGAACACGCCATCATCTGCGAGGCCGTCGCCGAGATCGCCCTGCGCACCCTCGCCCTGAATCCGGCCGGTCCTCCGCCGCAGCACCTGCTGGACCGCCACTACTCCCGCAAGCACGGCCCCGACGCCTACTACGGCAATCCGGGGGCGGCGACGGCCGGTTGAGCCGGCGCTCCGTGAGCACGACCCCGGCCCGGCACCCGTCCATCGGGTGCCGGGCCGGGCTGTCGCGGTCGTCCCCTCGCCTGCGTGGCGTGCGCGGCCGAGGCTCCGGGGAGGGGCGCGGTGGTGCTGCTCGCGGCCGGAGTCGCGGCGAGAGCCGGGCTTACCGAGAGGGCCGCGGGGGCGGTCAGACGTCCGCCGGGCGGAGGACGCCGTCCACGCAGCTCGTCGCGAGCCACTGCTCGACGGCGGTGATGTGCACGGTCGCGGCGGAGACCGCGAGCAGCGCGTCGCGTGCCCGGAGCGCGCGCAGGATCTCCTCGTGGTCCCGGTGGGCGCTCTCCAGGGCGTCCCGGGTGCGGCTGCCCCGGACGATGCGCACCCGCTGGGTGCGGGTGGAGAGCACCTGCAACAGCATCGAGAGGACGGGGTTTCCGACGGCTTCGACGATGCGCAGGTGGAAGGCGATGTCGTGGGCGACGAAGTCCTCGACGGTGTCGGCGGAGCGGCACCGGTCGAGGATGTCGCGGAGTTCCTTCAGGTCCCGCGGCCGCAGCGCGGACGCGGCCAGTCCGGTCGCCTGCGGTTCGAGCAGTCGGCGCACCTGGAGCAGTTGCAGGGCCGCGCGCCCGTGGGAGACGTCCGCCGCGAAGGACAGCGTTCCGAGGAGCAGGTGGGGCTCCAGGCTGGAGACGTAGGTGCCGTCGCCCTGCCGGCTGACGAGGATCCGCAGGGCGGTCAGGGCCCGCACGGCTTCACGCAGTGAGTTGCGGGAGAGGCCGAGCTGCGCGGCGAGGACGTCCTCCTTGGGCAGGCGGGAGCCGGGCGCGAGTTCGCCGGCGAGGATCATCGCCTTGATCTTGTCCATCGCCTCGTCCGTCAGTGCCACGAGGGTGCCTCTCTGTGCGGGGGACGCGGAGGGGCCGTCGCGCTCCACCCCGCGTCGGGGCGGAGCGCGCGGCCGCCGTGTGCCGGCGTCACTCCTGTGTCTCGCCCGACGCGAAGCGCGAGATGATCAGGGCGACGATGATGATCGCGCCGTTGAGGAACTGGTTCCACAGCGGCGGCACCCCTGCCAGGGTCATGACGTTGACGACCAGCTGGAGCGTCAGCACGCCGGTCAGGGCGCCGAAGACGGAGCCCTTGCCGCCGTTGAGGCTCACCCCGCCGATGACCGTCGCGGCGAAGACCTGGAAGATCCAGCCGCTGCCCTGGGTGGCGGAGATCGAGCCGTAGTGCCCGCTGTAGAGGATGCCGGCGAACGCGGCGAGCACGCTGCCGACGATCAGCACCACCCAGACGATCCGGTCGACGCGGATGCCCGCGGTGCGGGCGGCCTCCGCGTTGCCGCCGATCGCGTACAGCGCGCGCCCGTGCCGAAGCCAGGCCAGCGCGCCGCCGCCCGCCGCGAACAGCAGCGCGCAGATCCAGATGGCGGCCGGGGCGCCCAGCCAGGACGCCTTGCCCAGGTAGGTGAAGGAGGAGGGCAGTTCCACGATGGACTGGCCCTCGGACAGGGCCACTTGGAGGCCCCGCAGCATGGTCAGGGCGCCGAGGGTGACGATGAAGCCGTTGAGGCGCAGTTTGAGGATGAGGAAACCGTTGACGGCGCCGATCGCCGCGCCGACGAGGAGGCACAGAGGGACGGCCGTCCACTCGGGGAACCAGCCGAGGCCGGTGAAGCGGCCGCCGCTGGAGGGCAGTACGAGCCACACGGCGATGACCGGGGCCACGCCGATGGTCGACTCCAGGGACAGGTCCATCCGTCCGCTGATGAGGATGAAGGTGGTGGCGAGGACGAGGAGGCTCAGCTCGGTGGACTGCTGGGCCACGCCGATGAGGTTGTCGGCGGTGAGGAAGGCGGGCGAGACGATGAACCCGATCAGCATCAGGACGAGGATGGCCGGGACGAGGGACAGTTCACGGAAGCGGCCGAGGTCGACCCGGCGGCGTGCGGTGTCCGCGGCGGCCGGGTCCGCCGCGCTCGCTGCGGGCTCGGTGAGATCTGTGGTGGCGGACATGACTACCTTCCGTGCTCGTCGGTGCCGGATACGGTGGATGCGGTGACGGCGCCGACGCCCTCGATGGCGGCGACGAGCTGTTCGTCCTGCCAGCCGCGGTCGAACTCGTCGACCACCCGGCCGTGGAACATGACGACGACCCGGTCGCACGTCCTGAGGTCGTCGAGTTCGTCGGAGACGATCAGTGCGGCCCGGCCGGCGTCGGCGACCTGCCGGATCCTGCCGAGCAGGAACTCCTTGGACTTCACGTCGACGCCGTTGGTGGGACGGACGGCGACCAGGAGGCGGGGATCGGTGGCCAGGGCACGGGCGACGACGACCTTCTGCTGGTTGCCGCCGGAGAGGGCGGAGACCGGGGTGGCGGTTCCCGGGGTCTTGATGTCGAGGTCGCGGATCATGCGCCGGGCGAAGGCCCTGGTCCGGGCGGGCAGGATCGTGCCGAGCGGGCCGAGCTGACCGGTGACGGTCAGGGTGGCGTTCTCCGCCACGCTGCGGTTGCCGACCAGTCCCTGGAGGTGGCGGTCCTCGGGGACCAGGCCGACCCCGGCGGCGAGGGCGGACGGCACGCTGCCGGGGCGCACGTTCCTGCCGCCGACGGAGATGCTGCCGTCCGTGGCCCGGTGCAGGCCGGCGACCGCCTCGCCCACCCGCACGTTGCCGCTGGCCGCGGCGCCGGCGAGCCCGACCACCTCGCCGGCGCGGACCGACAGGGACAGGTCCTCGCAGGCGCCGGGCAGGGTCAGGCCGTCGATCCGCAGCAGTTCCGGGGAGTCGGCCCGTGCGGCCGGGGGCCCGTTCCGGTCGACCGCGGCGCCGGCGGCGGACTCGCCGGTCATGGCCTCCACCAGCGCACGGTGACCGAGTTCCGCCACGGGCGCGGTGAGGATGTGGCGCGCGTCGCGGTAGACCGTGACCGTGCCGCAGAGGTCGTACACCTCTTGCAGGTGGTGGGAGATGAAGAGGAAGGCGACGCCCTGCTCCTGGAGGTCGCGGAGCTTGTCGAAGAGACGGCCGATGCCGCGGGCGTCGAGCTTGGCGGTCGGCTCGTCGAGGATGATGAAGCGGGCGCCGAAGGACAGGGCGCGAGCGATCTCGACGAACTGGCGCTGCTCGACGGTCAGGTCCCTGGCCCGCGCGGCGGGGTCGACGGCCACCCCGTACTCGCCGAGCAGTTCCTCGGCGCGCAGCCGCAGTCGCTTCCAGCGGATCGGCTGTACCGCTTTGGCGCTCTGCCGGTTCAGGAAGAGGTTCTCGGCGACGGTCAGCTCACCGATGATCGTGGAGCGCTGGTAGACGCAGGCGACGCGGGAGCGCCAGGCGTCGATGTCGCCGACGGCGGGCGCCGCCTCGCCCGAGAAGCGCAGGGTTCCGGTGTCGGGCTGCTGGAGGCCGGTGAGGATCGACACGAGCGTCGACTTGCCGGCGCCGTTGCGTCCGACGAGCGCGTGCGACTCGCCCGCCGCGACGCCGATACGGGCTTCGCGCAGGGCGACGGTCGCGCCGAACCGTTTGCTGATGCCGGTCGCCTCGGCCACCGGGGCCGGGTGCCCGGGGCCGGTCGCGGTGTCCGCCATGGTGGGTCCGTCCTTTTGACGTCGGGTGCTGGGGTACGGGGGTCGCGGTGGGGAGGGAGGCGGGCGCCGGTCCCTCCCCCACCGCGGGCGCGGGCTGCCGGTGATCAGCCGACGTTGTTGCCCCAGAGGGACTTGTCGTCCACGTTGTCCTTCGTCACCAGCGGGGCGGGCAGCTGGTCCTCCAGGCCGTTGGGGATCTTGACGATGGTGGAGTCGTGGTCGGTCTTGCCCGGCGCGAAGGTCTTGCCCTCGGCCGCCGCCCGGGCGTAGTACAGGGCGTACTTGGCGTAGAGGTCGGCGGGCTGGGAGACGGTGGCGTCGATCTGGCCCTTGCGGATGGCGTCGAACTCCTGCGGGATGCCGTCGTTGGAGACGATCGCGATGTGGCCCTTCTCGCCCGCCGGCTTGAGCAGCTTCTTCTGTTCCAGCAGTGCCAGGGTGGGCTGGAGGAAGACTCCGCCGGCCTGCATGTAGACGCCGTTGAGGTCCGGGTGCTGGGCCAGCAGCGACTGGAGCTTGGCGGAGGCGACGTCGCCCTTCCAGTCGGTGGGCAGCTCGAAGACGGTGATCTTCGGGAACTTCTGCTTCATGCACTGGGCGAAGGCCTCGGAGCGGTCGCGTCCGTTGATGGAGTCCAGGGCGCCCTGCAGTTCGGCCACCTTGCCCTCGCCGCCGAGCTGCTTGCCGAGGAACTCGCAGGCCCGGGTGCCGTACGCCCGGTTGTCGGCGCGGACCACCATGTAGACGTCGCCCTTGTCGGGTCTGGTGTCGACGCTGACCACGGGGATCTTCTTCGACGCGAGGGTGTCGAGGGTGGAGGCGATGGCGCCGGTGTCCTGGGGCGCCATGACGACGGCCTTGGCGCCGGTGTTCTGGAACACCTGCACGTTGGCGACCAGCTTGGTGACGTCGTTCTGCGAGTTGCTCAGCGGGAGCGCGTTGACGCCGTCGGTCTCGATGTCCTTCTTCAGGTACTGCGCGTAGGAGTTCCAGAAGTCGGAGTCGGCGCGGGGCAGGTCGATGCCGATGGCCGGTGCGTCGCTCGAGCCGGCCGAGTCGGAGCTGCCGCGGTTGCACGCGGTGACGAGGGACATCGCCGCGAGGACGACGGTGACGGCTGCGGCGGTGGAGCGGGTGCGAGCGGGCTTCATTCCGTGTTCTCTCTTCAGGCAGGGCGGGGAGCCGGCGGGCGAGGGCGGAGGGGGCGTACTCGCCCTCGAGAGGGGCGAGGACGACGGCCGGTCCGCGGATCCGGGGCGGGGCGGGTGCGGATCACGTCGGACGGAGGCGTGAGGGAGGGGCAGCCGGAGGGACGGGAGGCCGGACGGTCGCACGGTGCGCGTCGACCGCGACGGGAACGTGCGGGCCATTCCTCCGATGTATTGCGGGACGTCGAGGACGTTACGACGGCATTGCCGACGTTGACAAGAGCGCGCCGCAGCACATTTGCGTGACATCGTCCCGCGGGACGCCGACCGGTCCTGCGGCCGGCCGTCAAAAGAACGCGCGACAGGCCTCCCGCCTGCCGGAACGGGTGATCCGCCGGGCCTCCACGGCATCCGACGGCGAGGACGGCGGCGCAAGCGCCCCACCGATTCGTCGGAGGAGGGAGCCGTACTCGCTTGCCATGTGCGGGCAAATGCTACCGAACCGACCAATCGGCAGGGTCACGGCCGCACATGACCACGAAATACATCCGAGGTTTCCCTGGTCTGAGGGCCCTTCTCCGTTTAAAGTCACCTTGCCGCCAGTCCTCCGATGACTGCGCGGAGCAATACGTCGGATCGTCCGCGGGTCCCGCTGATGCGACGACGGCGGGGCCCGCACGGCCGCCTCGCCCCTCACGAACCACCGACGACAAGGGAGTTGCCCAGTGAAACTGCTACGAGTCGGCGCGCCCGGCGAGGAGCGGCCCGCCGTCCGCGCCGACGACGGCCGGCTGCTGGACCTGTCCCCCGTGGCCTCCGACATCGACGGCGCCTTCCTCGCCGGCGGCGGTGTCGAGCGGGCCCGTGCCGCGCTCGCCGCGGGCGGGCTGCCCGAACTGGACGCGGACGGCCGGCGGATCGGCGCACCGCTCGCCCGTCCGGGCAAGATCGTCTGTGTCGGCCTGAACTACCGCGACCACGCCGCCGAGACCGGCGCGCCGATCCCGCCGCGTCCGGTGGTGTTCATGAAGGACCCGGGCACGGTCGTGGGCCCCTACGACGAGGTCCTGATCCCCCGCGGCTCGGTGAAGACCGACTGGGAGGTCGAACTGGCGGTCGTCATCGGACGCCGGGCGCGCTACCTCGACGGGCCCGAAGCGGCGCGCGACGCGATCGCGGGCTATGCGATCAGCCATGACGTGTCCGAGCGCGAGTTCCAGCTGGAGTACTCACCGCAGTGGGACCTCGGCAAGTCCTGCGAGACCTTCAACCCGCTCGGCCCCTGGCTGGTCACCGCCGACGAGATCGGCGACCCCCAGAACCTCGGACTGCACCTGAGCGTCAACGGCGTGAAACGGCAGGACGGCCACACCGGCGACATGATCTTCCCCGTGGACCACCTCGTGGCGTACCTGAGCCGGTACATGGTGCTGGAGCCGGGCGACGTGATCAACACCGGGACTCCCGCGGGCGTGGCCCTGGGTCTGCCGGGCGCCCCCTTCCTGCGGCCCGGCGACACCGTCGAACTCTCGGTCGACGGGCTCGGCGGGCAGCGTCAGACCTTCGGCCAAGCGTGAAAGGCACTCCCGTGACTGCGACCTCCGGCCGGATCACGGCCGTCGACACGTACGACGTCCGTTTCCCCACCTCGCGGGAGCTGGACGGCTCGGACGCGATGAACCCGGATCCCGACTACTCCGCCGCCTACGTCGTCCTGCGCACCGACGCGGCCGACGGGCACGAGGGCCACGGCTTCACCTTCACCATCGGCCGCGGCAACGACGTCCAGGTGGCCGCCATCGACGCCCTGCGGTTCCATGTCGTGGGCCGCGGCGTCGACGAACTGTGCGCCGACCCCGGCTCCCTCAGCCGCGACCTGATCGGCGACAGCCAGCTGCGCTGGCTGGGCCCGGAGAAGGGCGTGATGCACATGGCGATCGGCGCGGTGGTCAACGCCGTGTGGGACCTGGCCGCCAAACGGGCCGGACAACCGCTGTGGCGCCTGCTCGCCCACGCCGACCCCGAGTGGCTGGTCTCCCAGATCGACTTCCGCTACATCGCCGACGCCCTCACCCCCGAGGACGCCCTGCGGCTGCTGCGCGAGGGCAGGACCGGGCTCGCCGAGCGCGAGGCGGCACTGCTGCGGCGCGGCTATCCCGGATACACCACCTCCCCCGGCTGGCTCGGCTACTCCGACGACAAGCTCACCCGGCTGGCCAAGCAGGCGGTCGCCGACGGGTTCACCCAGATCAAGCTGAAGGTCGGCGCCGACCTGGAGGACGACATCCGGCGGCTGCGCACCGCCCGTGCGGCGGTCGGCGACGGCATCCGCATCGCCATCGACGCCAACCAGCGGTGGAACGTCGGCGAGGCGATCGAGTGGACCAACGCGCTCGCCGCCTTCGACCCGTACTGGATCGAGGAGCCGACCAGCCCCGACGACGTGCTCGGACACGCCGCCGTGCGCAAGGCCGTCGGGCCCGTGAAGGTGGCGACCGGCGAGCACGTGCAGAACCGCATCGTCTTCAAGCAGCTGCTCCAGGCCGAAGCCATCGACGTCCTCCAGATCGACGCGGCCCGGGTCGGCGGCGTCAACGAGAACCTGGCGATCCTGCTGCTGGCCGCCGCGTTCGGGGTGCCGGTGTGCCCGCACGCCGGCGGCGTCGGCCTGTGCGAGCTGGTGCAGCACCTGTCGATGTTCGACTGGCTGGCGCTGACCGGCACGACCGAGAACCGCGTCATCGAGTTCGTCGACCACCTCCACGAGCACTTCACCGAGCCCGTCGTGATCCGCGACGGCCACTACACCGCGCCGCTCGCCCCCGGCTTCTCCGCCACCATGCGGCCGGAGTCCATCGCCGAGTACCGTTTCCCGGACGGCACGTTCTGGGTGGCCGACCGCGCCGGACGGGAGGACGTGGCATGACCGCTCTGTCAGGTCTGACCGCCGTCGTCACCGGCGGAGCGTCCGGCATCGGGCTCGCCACGGCGCGCGCGCTGGCCGCGCAGGGCGCCGCGGTCGCGGTGCTCGATCTCGACGCCGCCGACGTGCCGCGGCCCCTGCTCGGCCTCACGGCCGACGTGAGCGACGACGCCTCGGTACGCGCCGCCGTCGAGGCCGCCGCCACCGGGCTGGGCGGCATCGACATCCTCGTCAACAACGCGGGCATCGGCGCCGTCGGCACCGTCGAGGACAACCCCGACGAGCAGTGGCTGCGCGTCCTGGACGTCAACGTCCTCGGCATGGTCCGCACCACCCGCGCCGCCCTGCCCCACCTGCGGCGCTCGGCCCACGCGGCGGTCGTCAACACCTGCTCCATCGCGGCCACCGCGGGCCTCCCGCAGCGCGCCCTGTACTGCGCCAGCAAGGGCGCGGTCCTGTCGCTGACCCTCGCCATGGCCGCCGACCACGTCCGCGAGGGCATCCGCGTCAACTGCGTCAACCCCGGCACCGCCGACACTCCCTGGGTGGGCCGGCTGCTGGACGGCGCCGACGACCCGGAGGCGGAGCGGGCCGCGCTCGCCGCCCGCCAGCCCATGGGCCGGCTGGTCACCGCCGACGAGGTGGCGGCCGCCATCGTCTACCTCGCCAGTCCCGTCGCGGCATCCGTCACCGGCACCGCGCTCGCCGTGGACGGCGGCATGCAGGGGCTGCGGCTGCGCCCGGCGGCCCGGTCATGACGACCACCACACTGGGCGGCAGCGCGGTCCGCGTCACACCGCTCGCGCTCGGCTGCGCGGCCATCGGCAACCTCTACCGGGCCGTCACCGACGAGGCCGCCCTCGCCACCGTCGACGCCGCCTGGGACGCGGGAGTGCGCACCTTCGACACCGCGCCCCACTACGGGCTCGGCCTCTCGGAACGACGGCTCGGCGAGGCACTGCGCGGCCGCCCCCGGGACTCCTACACCGTCTCCACCAAAGTGGGCCGGCTGCTCGTGCCCGACACGACGGCGGGCCCCGGTGACGACCTCGCCGACGGCTTCGCCGTCCCCGCCACCCACCGCCGCGTCTGGGACTTCACCGCCGACGGGGTACGGCGCTCGCTGGAGGAGAGCCTGGACCGCCTCGGCCTGGACCGGGTCGACACCGTCCTGCTGCACGACCCGGACCGGCACGCCGAGCAGGCTCTGCGCGAGGCCTACCCGGCACTGGAGCGGCTGCGCGCCGAGGGCGTGGTCGGGGCCGTCGGCGTCGGCATGAACCAGTGCGCGCTGCCCGCCCGCTTCCTGCGCGAGACCGACATCGACGTGGTGCTGCTCGCCGGCCGCTACACCCTCCTGGACCAGGAGGGCCTCGCCGAGGTGCTGCCGGAGGCCGCCGCCCGCGGCCGCGGCGTGATCATCGGCGGGGTCTTCAACTCCGGGCTGCTCACCGCCCCGCGGCCCGGCGCCACCTACGACTACGCGCCCGCGCCCCGGCCCGTGCTCGACCGCGCGCTGCGCCTGCGGGAGGTGACCGCACGGCACGGCGTGCCGCTGCGCGCCGCCGCCCTGCACTTCCCGTTCGGCCATCGCGCGGTCGCGAGCGTCCTGACGGGCGCCCGCTCCCCCGACGAGGTACGCGACACCGTCGGGCACCTGCGCCGCCCGGTCCCGGACGCGCTGTGGGACGACCTGCGCGCCGAGGGGCTGCTGGGCCCGGGCGCCCCCGTCCCCGTCGACCCGCCGCTGGAGGAGCCGTCATGAGGATCGCCCTGCACACCAGGGTCCGCGCCGACCGCGTCGCCGCGTACGAGGCGGCACACCGCGAGGTGCCCGAGGAGCTGACCGCCGCCATCCGCGCCGCCGGGGTGAGCGAGTGGACGATCTGGCGCAGCGGCGCCGAGCTGTTCCACCTCCTGGAGGTGAAGGACTACGCCGTCATGATCGCCGAACTCGACAAACTGCCGGCCAACATCGCCTGGCAGGCCCGGATGGCCGAGCTGCTGGACGTCGTCCACGACTACTCGGCCCAGGGCTCGGACGCCTCGCTGCCGGTGGTGTGGCAGTTGTGAGCGCGGAGGAGCGCGAAGCCGGCGTCGTCGACGCGCACCATCACGTGTGGGACCTGTCCGTCCGCGACCAGGACTGGATCCGCGGACCGGAACTGGCCCCGCTGCGCCGCGACTTCACCCTGGCCGACCTGGAGCCGGAGGCCCGCGCGGCCGGGGTCGCCGCCACCGTGCTGGTGCAGACGATCACCGTGCCGGAGGAGACCCCGGAACTCCTGGAGCTGGCCGCGGGCAGCGAGCTGGTCGCGGGCGTCGTCGGCTGGGTCGACCTGACCGCGCCCGACGTCGCCGACCGGCTCGCGGAGCTGCGCGCGGGCCCGGGAGGCGAGTACCTGGTGGGCATCCGCCACCAGGTACAGGGCGAACCGGACCCCCGCTGGCTGGTCCGCCCCGACGTGCTGCGCGGTCTGACCGCGGTCGCCGCGGCGGGGCTCGTCCACGACCTCGTGGTGACACCCCACCAGCTCGACGCCGCCGCCGAAGCCGCCGCGCGCCTGCCGGAACTCACCTTCGTCCTCGACCACCTCGGCAAACCGCCCGTCGCCTCCCGCGCCCTCCACCCCTGGGCCGAGGACGTCCGGCGGTTCGCCGCCCTCCCCAACACGGTCTGCAAGCTCTCCGGCCTGGTCACCGAAGCCGACTGGAGTTCCTGGACGACGGCGGACCTCGGACCGTACGCCGACACCGTCCTGGAGGCCTTCGGCCCCGACCGGATGATGTTCGGCTCCGACTGGCCCGTCTGCCGCCTCGCCGCCCCCTACGACCAAGTCCTCTCCGTCGCACGCGAGTTGACGGCCCCGCTCACCCCCGCGGAACGCCACCAGGTCTTCACCGCCACCGCGAAGCGGACCTACGGCCTGCCCCGGGTCACGAACGGCCACCCCGTCAACGGCTCCGGACCGCCGGCACCGGGCCTGTTCTCCACGCCGTGACGGCTCACGGCGCCTGACGTCGTCGGGCGGCCTGCTCTCGCGAGGCCCCCGGCCCCGGCCGAGGCGTGAGGTTGCGGGCCAGGACGTCCAGCGCTTCCATGACCTCGGCCAGCCGCCCGGGATCGTCCGACCCCAGGGCCGCGGCGACGGCACCACCGGCGTCGACGGCGCGGACCTGCGCCACCCGCGGGGAGACCTCGGGGTTCGGGCGCACCAGCATCCTGCGCCGGTCGGCCGGGTCGGGGGACGTCTGCACGGAGCCCGCTTCCTTGAGCCGGGCCACGGCCGTCGACACCTGACTCTGCGGCAGACCGGTGCGAGCGGCGATCTCGCCGACGGTGGTGGCCTGTCCGGCGGCGATGTCGCTGGCCACGATGAGCACCGTGCGAGCGCCGCCCGCGTACCGCCCGGCCCCGTCCGGAGGCTCGGGCAGGGCCTCTTCGCCGATCTTCATCAGGGTGCGTCCCAGCAGGAACAGCTCGACTCCGTCCACACCTCCAAGCTACATCGAAACGGATCCATCGAACTCAATCCATCTTTCTTAATGCATCTAGATTGATACATC
Organism: Streptomyces sp. NBC_00704; assembly: GCF_036226605.1. Lineage (NCBI taxonomy): Bacteria > Bacillati > Actinomycetota > Actinomycetes > Kitasatosporales > Streptomycetaceae > Streptomyces > Streptomyces sp. NBC_00704. The sequence continues at coordinate 7,015,081 of NZ_CP109000.1, read as the reverse complement.
TGGATCGATGGACTACGTTCGAGCAGGAGCCGACGGACGGGCCGTCGCCCACGAGGGGGATCACCATGTCCACGACCGCGACCACCGGCACGCTCGCCGTCCCCGGCGCGAGGCTTCACTTCCAGATGCGCGGCACCGGCCCGCTGCTGCTGATCTCGCAGAGCGGCGAAGGCGACGCCGACCGCAGCACCGATCTCGTCGCCCGTCTCGCCGACTCCTACGCAGTGGTCACCTACGACCGACGCGGGCTCTCGCGCAGCCGGCTCGACGACCCCGAGCGGGGAGTGACGCTCACCGAGCACGCCGATGACGTCCACCACCTCCTGGCCTCGCTCACGGACAGTCCGGCGCTGATGCTCGGCTGTAGCCTCGGCGCCGTCATCGGCCTGCACGCCGCCACGCGGCACCCCGGGCAGATCGGCGTCCTCATCGCCCACGAACCCGTCGCGCCGCGCCTGCTGCCCGACGCCGAACGCGCCCGCCACGAACACGAACTCGGCGCCCTCCAGGACCTCTATCTCCGCAAGGGCCTCGGCGCCGCCCTCCCGGAGATCGCCCGGACCCTGGGCATCGACCCGGGGAACGGGGACGCCGAACCGGACCTGACAGCCCAGCCGATGAACGCCCGGCGCACAGCCAACTTCGACTTCTTCATCCGGCACGACTTCACGGCGGTCGTCCACGACACGCTCGACGTCGCCGCCCTGCGGAGCACCGGCACACACATCATCCCGGCGGCCGGCCGCACCACACCGCGCACCGTCTTCGACTACCACTGCGCGACCGCCCTCGCGGCGCGACTCGACCGCGAACTTCAGGAACTGCCCGGCGGCCACAACGGGAACACCAGCCACCCGCGGGCCTACGCGACACGCATCCGGGAACTCCTGAAGACCGACGACAGGTGAGGGCGGCAGGTGAGCGGCGGCAGATTGCGAACACACTCGGAAGTCCGCCGACGGCACCATAACGCCCCTCGTCCGCACGCGATTCGTCGAATGCGCGTCGAAGACGACCGAGTTGAGCGCCAATGATTGACAGACCGGCACTCGATCGGGAATCTGACTGTTGCACGTCGCGTGGGAACGTTCCCAGAGGCGAGGAATCCGAAGAGCGAAAGGAATGGCACCTCACCTCTGCACCCCTTCCACGGAATTTCCCTGCACTCCGTCAGCGAGGCCCCGCGATCGGTCGGCGGGCGGACGTGAAGAGCGTATTCCGTGCGGAGTTCACGGTCGGCCGACGGTTACGGGCATGCCGTCCCGCTGTCCCCCGGCTCGCGCAACGCAGTGCAACTCAACGCAGTGCAATGCAAAGCAGTGCAGCACCCCACGGCATCAGCCAGTCACCGCCACCGGGCAGGGTCGCAGCGCCCTCCCCTGTGTGACAGGCCGGCTCGGCCATCCCCCACGGCACCCCACCCCCACACCTGGAGTCCTCATGTCCATGCAACGGCGTAGCTTCCTGGCCCTGAGCGCATTAGGCGCCGCGGGTGCAGGCATGTCCCTGCTCGGTGCAGGCCCGGCACACGCCGGCGTGCGCGCCCCGGCTCCGACGCGGCGATTCGCGGTCGGTGTCCGCCCGTACACCTGGAGCCGCGGCAGCCGCCGGTGGACCACCTACGTCTACTACCCCGCCACCGGTACTCCCGGCGGCTCACCAGTCACCAACGCCCCCGTCGCGCAAGGCGTTTTCCCGGTCTGCGAGTTCATGCACGGCTTCAGCAGCAGCCCGCAGAAGTCCCTGGCCATCATCCGTCCGCTGGCCGAGGCGGGCTTCGTCGTGCCGGCCCCCTACTTCGCCAACCTCAGCGGCCAGGACGTCTACAACGGCAACCAGTCCAAGGACGTCTCCGAGGTCATCACCCGCACCCTCGCCCTGAACACCGCCGCCGACCCGCTCGCGGGCCACCTCGACACGGCGGTCGGCGTCGGCGTCTCCGGCCACTCGATGGGCGGCATGACCACCCACGGCCTGCTGACCGCCTGGCCGGACGCGCGGATCACCGCCGCCGTCCCCATGTCCTGCGTGGACATGGGCAATCCGAGCCCTTCGGTGCACGCCAAGGTCCTCTTCACGCATGGCGACCGGGACACCACCTGCCCCCTCTCCTCGGCCCGCCAGGCCTACCGCGAACTGCCCACCCCCAAGGCCTTCCTCACCTTCAAGGGCGCGGGCCACAGCAACTACTTCGGCGACTCCCGGACGGTCGCAACCATCGTGGACTGGATGCGCTTCAGCCTGCACGGCGACACCGCCGCCCGCGACCGCCTCCGCACCGACGCCAGTTCCAGCACCACCACCTGGGAAGCCGCGCTCGGCTGAGGAACTCCTCGGACCGCCACAGGCGGGTCCGAGGCCATCACGAGCGACTGCGCACGCTCGCAAGACGAGGCGTGCCCCCGGGGCGGGTCGTGCTCCCGGAACGGGCTGTGCGCCCGGGGCGGGGGGTGCTCCCGCGGAACGGACGCACTCCCGGGACGGGCGCATCCTCACGGCTGGAAGAACGAAAGGAAAGCACATGGTTTCATCAGCGGGGAAGATCAGATCCGCGTTCCTCGCCGTCCTGTTGGCACTCACCGCGTCGGCGTACGGCGCGGTACAACAGGCGTCGGCCGATTCCACAGCACAGTCGGGCGCCTCGCAGATCGTGGCCGACATGGGTGCGGGATGGAATCTGGGGAACCAACTCGAGGCCACCGCCAACGGTTATCCCAGCGAGACGGCTTGGGGCCAGCCGACCGTGACGCAGGCCCTCATCGACAAAGTCAGGGCGGCAGGATTCAGGACGATCAGGATCCCGGTCTCGTACCTGGGATCCATCGGAGCCGGCCCGGACTACACGATAAGTCCCTCCTGGCTGACCAGAGTCCAGCAGGTCGTCGACTACGCCTACAACAGGGGCCTGCATGTGCTGATCAACATGCACGGCGACGGCTACAAGAGCGTCAACGGCTCCTGGCTGATCTGTGATTCCTCCTCCCAGACGACGATCAAGGCCAAATACCAGAAGGCTTGGCAGCAGATCGCGAACAAGTTCAGGAACTACGACGACCGGCTGATCCTGGAATCCATGAACGAGGAGTTCGACGGACAGTACGGCAACCCCACCCAACCGTGCTACTCCAACATCAACAGCTACAACCAGATCTTCGTGGACACCGTGCGGAAGACGGGCGGCAACAACGCCTCGAGGTGGCTGCTCGTCGCAGGCTGGAACACCAACATCGACTACACGGCCGGAAACTACGGCTTCACGCTCCCGTCCGACCGGTACCGCGCATCGACCGTCCCCGCCAACGAGCGGCGCATCATGATCTCCGTCCACTATTACGCCCCTTGGGACTTCGCCGGGGAAGAAAGCGGCACCATCACCCAATGGGGACGAGCGGCCACCAACCCGTCGAGGAAATCGACCTGGGGACAGGAAGACTATCTGGACGCGCAGTTGAAGGCGATGTACAACGCCTTCGTCACGAAGGGATACCCGGTGGTCGTCGGTGAATTCGGCGCCATCGACAAGTCGTCCTTCGATTCGTCGAACAACAGGTATCGTGCGGACTTCGCACGGGCCGTCACGGCCACGGCCAGGAAATACGGCGCGGCCCCCGTCTACTGGGACAACGGCGCGACGGACCGCTACGGGTTCGGGCTGTTCGACCGGCGCTCCCTCAAGGTGACGCAGCAGGGCATCATCGACGCCATCATGAGCGGCGTCTCCGGCCGTACCGCGGCCCCGGCCCTCACGCCCGGCGCATAGCCGCATCGGAGCCCCGGCGACGGAGGCGGCCTGCGGTGGGCGCGCGGCCGGCCGAGCGGAGGCAACGCCGGTCGGCGTGAGACCTCGGACTCGTCCGGCTGCGCGCCCCTCGCGGTTCTGGGCCGACGCCGGGCAGTGGCGGCGGCCGGGCAGCGGACCGGATCACCGCCCGGTCCGGCCCGGCTTGACCCTCTTCCTTGTCGAGGGCTCAGAGTTCCGGCGCGCCCGCCGCCGGGCCCGCGACCAAGTGATCTCGGACCTGGGCGCGCCCACGGCCCCACTCGCCATCCGCCGCCCCGACGACGAGAACACCTTCTCGATCCTGATGCCGGTCCGGTTGGAGAACTGAGGACCCGTCCGGGCGATCTCCGTGACGCGGTCGACCGCCTGGACACCTCAATCCGGGAGTCGAGCGGAACCCGGCGCCGGGCCGCGGCGTTGTCAGTCCCCGCCGGTATCGTTCGCGCGTTCACGATCTTGATCTTCAGGGCGGCGGCTCGATGGGTGCCGGCGGATGGGATTACGTCACCGGGTACGACGGCGATGTCGAGGCCGCCTTGGCGACGTTGCGGGCCAGGGTGTTCCAGGAGGAGTACGGCGATGGTGCCCGATACGGAAGCCTGGAGGACCTCTACGAGGACGAGGAGTTCATGGGGAGCGAGGGCACCCACTCAATCCTCGACATCTAAAGGGTTGTTGCCACGGATGACCCGTCGACGCGCTCCCGAGGCACTCGCCGCTGCCGCCGATGAGGCGGTGATCCATGAGGAGCACGAGCAAAGCCTGCTCGGCGAGTGCCGGATGCGGTGGACCGGTCACTACGTCGTCCTCTGCTCCGGCGACAGGCCGACTCGCCTGGGAATCTTCGGATTCTCGGGAGACCAGGACCGACTCGAGGGCCGGCCACCCATCAGCCGTGCGAACAACCCAGCGGGCCGATTCGGTCCGATGGTTCAGTGTCAGCAGGTCAGTTGACCTGAGGCGCCGGGGTCGTCGGCGCCTGTGGAGAGCGAGATCCGCCTGACCTGTCCCGTGTAGTCGCCCACGGCTCCGTCCTCGGTGGCCCCTTCCGAGTAGTAGACGGCGGACGCCCACGGCTCGGCGTCCTTCTTCAGTCCCTGGGTCAGCCTCTTCATCGTCCCCGTACGGAAGCCGATGTGCACACAGCCGCCGTCCAGGTACGACCAGTCCGGGTTGGCGCCCTGCTTCGGTTCCGTCGGCTTCGCGTCGCTGGGCAGCAGGGCGAGCGCGGCCTTCAGCGCCCGGTCCTCGTCGACCTGGGACGAGAAGACGACGTCCACGCTGATGAGGTGGTTCTTCAGCGACGCGGCGGGAGGGAGGGCGGCGCAGACGACCTCGTCCTTCGCCAGGCGGTAGGCCACGGGGTCCGTGTCGGGCATTCCCAGCCGCGGCGCGCACTCCTCGGCCCACGAGACGCGTGGATGGCGTCGGTCCCACCAGGTCACCGGCGAGGCGAGACCCCGGCCGCCGAGATCGTCCTCGGGCGGCCCGCCGAGGGTCTGTACGGGAAGAGCGGCCTCCTTCAACGGTGCGACGTGGGGGCAGAAGTCCGTCCGCAGGAAGTCGGCCATGGCGGCTGCCTGGTCCTCGGTCGCGCCGCCCGCCTCGTCCGCTCGCCGGACGCCTTCCCAGGTCCGGTATCCGACGGCCACGTCGCGGCAGGTGGTGACCTGGAGCGTCGCGAGTCCTCGACGGTCCTCCAGGCCGGTCTCGACGCCCGTTCCGAGACCGTAGTTGTTGGCGTCACCGACCTCGCCGAGCCGTTTGACCAGGGTGTCGTCGATGCCGGCCGCGGTAAGGAAGTCCTCGATCGAGGTGTCGTCGCCGGTCGCCGCGGCCCCGGTCGACGCGGGGTCCGTGTCCGCCCCGTCGGCCGGTGCGGCCGGCTCGGTCCCGCTCGCCTCCTCCGTAGCGGCCGGGGTGTGCGCCGTGGAGGGGTCGGTGTCGCTGCCGCAGCCGCCGACGGCGAGGACGGCGGCGACGAGCAGGGCGGTGCCGGTGGCACGGCGGGGTCGGGGCATGAAGCAACTCCGTGAGCGGTCAGAGGTCAGCGATCAGTGGGGCCGGGGACGGTGGTGTGCCGGCTGGTCGGCGGCCGGCCCGGGTCAGCTGTCGCCCCGGGCTCGCCATTCCAGCAGCGCGTCCTTGGCCGTCTCGAAGTCCATCGGGCCCTTCTCGATGCGGAGGTCTCGCAGATACGCATAGGCGCGTCCGAGTTCGGGCCCGGGACGCATGCCGAGGATGTCCATGATCTGGTGGCCGTTGAGGTCCGGTCGGGCGGCCTGCCGTGCGTCCTCGGTGTCAAGGCGCTCGATGCGTTCCTCCAGGGAGTCGTAGGCGCGGGCGAGCGCACGGGCCTTGCGATGGTCACGGGTGGTGCAGTCGGCACGGGTGAGTCTGTGCAGCCGGTCGAGGAGCGGGCCGGCGTCGCGGACGTAGCGGCGCACGGCGGGGTCGGTCCACTCGTCGTCGAGATAGCCGTGGAACCGGACGTGCAGTTCCACCAGGCGGACGACGTCCGCGATGAGCTGGTCCGGGCAGCGCAGGATCCGCAGTCGCCTGCGGGCCATCTTGGCGCCCACCGCCTCGTGGTGGTGGAAGGTGACCCGGCCGTTGCGTCCGGTACGGCGGGTGCGTGGCGTGCCGATGTCGTGGAGCAGCGCGGCCCAGCGCAGGGTCAGGTCGGGCCCTTGCGTTTCGAGGGCGATGGCCTGGTCCAGGACGGTCAGCGTGTGTTCGTAGATGTCCTTGTGGCGGTGATGCCCCGCGCTCTCGAACCGCAGGGCGGGCAGTTCCGGCAGGACGTGCCCGGCGAGTCCGGTGTCGACCAACAGGCGCAGTCCGGTTTCGGGACGGGCCGCGAGCAGGGTGGCGGTGAGGTCGTCCCGCACCTGTTCGGCGGGGACCTGGGTGACCCGGCTCGCCGCCGCGCGCATCGCGTCCTTCAGTTCCGGGGCCGGTTCGAAGCCGAGCAGGGCGGCGCGGCGGACCACGCGGAGCATCAGCGCCGGGTCGTTGACGGTCGCCGCCCTGGGCTCCCGTGGGGTGCGCAGGACGCGATGCTCCAGGTCCTCGAGGCCGCCGAAGGGGTCCGTCAGGGTCACGTGCGACAGTCCGAGCGCCATGGCGTCCACGGTGAAGTCGCTGCGGCGCAGGTACTTCTCCAGCGCCTTGTGGTGCTCGGCTCGCCGTGCGGGATAGGACCGGTCGTGCGAACGCGCCGGGCGCGGGTGGATCCGCAGGGTGTGGTCGGCGCCGTCCGACTGCTTGCGCAGGGTGACGGGGCGGTCTGCGTCGTCTTCGCGGGCGGGGAGTTCGTGTGCCCAGCCCGCGACGAGCTGCCGTATCCGCCCCGCGTCGGAGTCCGTGACGAAGTCGAGTTCCTGTCCGACGGCGCCCACCAGGGCCCGGCGCACCGACTCCCCGACCAGGCTGAGCGTGAACCCGGCGGCGGTGAAGCGGTGCAGGAGGTCGTCGACGAGCGGCGGGAGCGCCGCCCGTGCGGCCGTCGCCCGGGGATCGACGGGACCCTCCTGCGCGGATCCGGCCGGTCCCTCCGGCGGGGGCGCAACGGCCGGCTGCTGGCGCCGACCTCGTGCCTCGCTCCGTGCGGTCGCCTGCCGGGGAGGCGGAGGCGCCGGCGTCGTGGCCCCCGGCGTGCTCTTGAGACGCAGTGCGTCACCGGCCCGGGCCCGTTCGAGGAACGGCGTGACCAGTCCGAGGTCGCTGAGGCGGCACCGGTCGAGGGTCGTCCACCGAACGTCGTGATCGGGCGACTGCGTGCCGATCGACACCTCTCGTGTGCCATCGCGCGTCTCGCAGCGGAAGCGCAGGGCGTGGCCGGTGGCCTGCACCTCGTAGGGGGCGAGTTCGCTCTCCGGCCCGTAGGCGCGGATCACCGGGCTCTCGCCGGGCGCTGCTTCGAGCCTCCTTCCGTCGTCCTTCCACTGGGAGAACGAACGGCGGACCATCTGTACGTGCAGGAGGCGGCGCCGTCCCCCTTTCGGGCCGAAGCGGATCTCGATCGAGTCGCTGCGGGCCTGGGTCTGCTGGACGTAGGCGACCGTGACGTTCGGACGGCCCTGCCCGCGCAGCCAGTTGACGAGGGCCTCGCCGATGTACAGGTGGTCCGCGCTGCTCTCCCCCACGGCGGTTCGGCGGCACCGCACGGGCGGGCGGTGGGCGAAGTGGGATTTCCTGTCACCGCAGGCGCGCAGGGTCAGCACCTGTCCGCAGCCTCCGAGGAGGACGCCGCAGCTGAACGCGTCGGCGCCGCGCAGGTTGCGCAGGCGTTGCGCGGCTTCCTTCTCGAAGGGGAGGAAGACGGGCCGATGGCCCTGGGATCCTCCCAGGACGGCGGTCTGTACCTTGCGATTGTCCTCTTCGGTCACGGCCGAGGCCATCGTCACGCACCCTCATGTCTCCCGCGAAGGTGCGTCCGTCGCCCCTCGCCCCCGTCGGACCAATGCCGCCTCCCGGCGCCGGGTCCCGCATGCCGTCAGTATCTGCTCCATGCACTTAGTTCACAAGACGGGGTGCGTGAACGCGGGCGTCGCCGTCTTGCGGTGGCGCTCGCTCAGGGTGCCGCAACTACCCGCTGTGAACTCAGTCAATAGGAGTAGTAGCCTTCCCGCATGAACGGCCGCTGGGAACGCCGACCGGGCCGGCCGCCCAGGATCTCGGAGCCTGAACCATGAGTGCCCATGAAGCCGTCCCCGTCAGCCTGGCCGAGATCGCCCGGATCGCCGGTGTCGGCCGGGCCGCCGTGAGCAACTGGCGCCGCCGGCACGACTCCTTCCCCGCCCGCATCGGGGGCACCGACGTCAGCCCGCAGTTCTCGCTGGCCGAGGTCGAGCAGTGGCTGCGCGACAACGGCAGGCACAGGGACGTCGGTGGACGCGAGCTGCTGTGGCCGCGGTTCGAGGCACTCGGCAGCCGGACGGAGTCGGGGCTGGCCATCGCCGCGGCGGGCCGCCGGATGCGCTTCCCCAGGTCGCGCACCACACCGCCCGAACTCTCCGCGCGAGCACGTGATCTGGTGGCCGACGCCGCGAAGGTGGGACGGAGGGAGGGGCCGCGGGAGACCTTCGAGTTCCTGCTGCGACGATGGCTGGAGACCCACGTCCGGCAGCTCAGCACCACGCCGCCGCAACTCGCCGCGTTGATGGCCCGGACTGCCTTCGCCGTCCGCCTCGGCCCGGCAACGGACGTACTGACCCTCCTCGATCCCGCGTGCGGCACCGGGCACCTGGCCGCCGCGGCCGTGCGGGAGTACGAGGGCTCCGGGCTGGAGGTGCTCGCGTGCGAGAAGGACCTGGCACCGGCCGCGTTGACGGCCGGCCGGCTCGAGTTCCTCGCGGAGGACCACGACATCCGGACAGAGATCGTCTGCGCCGACTCGCTGCGGGACGACCCCTTCGCCGGAACGAAGGCCGACATCGCGCTGTGCCACCCTCCGTTCAACGAACGCGACTGGGGCTACGCGGAGCTGGCCACCGACCGGCGCTGGGCGCACGGCCTGCCGTCGCGCACCGAGCCCGAACTGGCCTGGGTGCAGCACCTGTTGGCCCACCTCAAGCCTGGCGGCGCCGCCGTGGTCGTCCTCCCGCCGGCCGTCGCCGCACGCAAGGCGGGCCGCCGTGTCCGCGGCTCCCTGCTGCGCACGGGCACGCTGCGCGCCGTCGTCTCCCTGCCCCCCGGCAGCGCCCGACCACACAGCGTGGCGCTCCAGTTGTGGATCCTGCGCGCGGCACCGGACGGCCCGGCGGCCGCTCCCCCGAGCCAGGAAGCCCTCCTGGTGGACGCCACCCGCTTCGCCTCGGAGGGTGCACGCGAACCCAGCCCCGACTGGGACGGCCTCGGTTCGTTCGTGCTCGCCGCGCTGGCGACCCTCGACCGGCCGGACCGGGAACCGCCGCAGGGCGCGGCACGGGTGCCCCTGCTCGGCCTTCTCGACGACGAGGTGGACGTCACCCCGGGCCGCTACACCGCGGCGGCAGCCGGGCCGTCCCGTGAGGAACTCGCCGCCGGGTGGGACGAGTTCGGGACCCTGCTCATCGATCTGGCCGAACATGCACGGCGGCTGTCCGCCCTCGCGTCGGAGGCCGAAGGCGCGCAGACCGCCACGACGGTGGGCGACCTCGTCACAGCGGGAGCGCTGACACTGCGCACCGGCCGCCAGCCGACGGCACCGGCCGGCGGCGCGGCCGTTCCGCTCCTCACCGTCGCCGATCTCCTGAACGACGGCACACCCGGCGCGACGGTCCCGATCGGCTCGGCCCAGGCCGTCGCCGAGGAGGGCGACGTCGTGGTCGCCGGGGTGGCGCGGGCGTTCCGGGCATGGGTCCACGAGGGACCGCCCCTGGCCCTCGGCCCCCAGCTCTACGTCCTGCGCGTGGCCGTGGGAGAACTGGAGCCCCACTTCCTCGCCGGGTGCCTGAGCGCGCCGGCCAACGGGCGTCAGGCCGGCACCCACGCCTCCAGCTCGTCCAGGGTCGACATCCGGCGTCTCCAGGTCCTCCGGCTTCCCCTGGAGCAGCAGACCGCTTACGCCGAGGCCTTCCGCCGGCTGCGAGTCTTCGAGGCACTGCTCACCGCGGCCGGCTCGGCGGGCGAGGAGCTGGCGAACGACATGAGCGACCGACTCGCGACGGGCGGGCCGACCACCTGACCCGCCTCCGGCGGCCACCGGCTCCGGGGTCAGGGTCGAGGCCGGAGCCGTGCTCGGCCGCTCGTGGCCTGTGTCGGTGCCGAAGTGGACGGCGCGCCGGTCGGGGTGCCGGCCGCGCCCCTCACCTGACGGCTCCGTCGGCGGCGCCTGCGGCGATGCGGCGCTGGGCGAGCACGAGCAGCACGGCCGCCGGTACGGAGGCCAGGACCGCGGTGGCCATGACGGCGTTCCACCGGTTCGTGTGGGCGCCCAGGTAGTCGTAGATCCCCAGTGTGATCGGCCGGACGGTCTCCGTGGTGGTCAGCGTGAGGGCGAAGAGGAAGTCGCTCCAGGCGAGGAGGAAGGTGAAGATCGCGGCGGTGATCAGCGAGTTCGCGCTCATCGGGAGCACCACGGAGCGGAAGGTGCGCCACCTCCCGGCGCCGTCCACGCGCGCGGCCTCGACGGTCTCGCGGGGGATGGTCCGCATGGATGTGCGCAGAACGATGATCGCGAAGGGCACTCCGGCGGTCGAGTCGGCGAGGATCAGGCCCGGGTAGGAGTTGAGGAGACCCAGCTCCTCGTAGGCGCCGTAGAGGGCGTTGGCGACCGCGATGCCCGGCACCGTCTGCGTCACCAGGACGCCGAAGAGCACGACGCCCGCGCCCCGGAGGGGCAGCCAGGCGAGCGCGTAGGCCGCCGGCGCGGCGAGCGCGAGGCTGAACACGACGCTGCCCAGGGCCACGACGAGGCTGGTGACGAGGTTGCGTCCTTGGTCGCCCAGCGCGGTGGCGTAACCGCCGAAGTCCGGGTGGGAGGGGAACCATCCCGTCCGCAGCAGTGCGCTGCCCGCCGGCTGGAGGGAGGCGTTCACCATCCAGTAGAGCGGGAAGAGCATCACCGCGAGCAGGACGATCCCGATGACGGTGGACAGCAGGTCGCGTCCGGGTGCGCGTCTCACCGGATCGCCTCCCAGTCCTGCCGGGCCCGCCGGTTGGCGTGCAGGTAGAGGAAGGCGCATCCGAGCGAGACGACGACGAGCACGTTCCCCAGGGCGGCGCCGCGCCCGAACGCGAACTGCCGGAAGGACAGTTCGTAGGACCGGGTGGCGAGGGTCTCGGTGGCGCCGGCCGGTCCGCCGCCGGTCACCACGAGCACGATGTCCAGCACTTTCAGGGTGTACATCACGCCCAGCACCAGCACGACGCCGGCCACGGGCCGCAGCAGGGGCCAGGTGACATGGCGGAACGTGGCCACGGGACCGGCTCCGTCGATCCTCGCCGCCTCGTACAGCCGCGTCGGAATGTCCTGCAACCCGCCATACAGGATCGCGGTGTTGAAGGGAACGCCCACCCAGATGTTGACGACGATCACCGAGACCAGCGCCTCCGAGGTGCCGGTCAGCCAGGGCACGCCGGACGACACGAGGTGCAGGCCGCGCAGCGCGTCGTTGACGACGCCCGTGTCGGTGTCGAGCATCCGCCTCCACGTCGCCCCGGAGGCGACCAACGGCAGCAGCCACGGAAGCAGCAGGAGCGACCGCAGCACCCCGCCGAGCGGGAAGCGCCGCCGGAAGAACAGCGCGAGGGCCAGCCCCAGCGCGAACTGCCCGGCGAGCGAACCGACGGTGAACAGGGCCGTCGTCAGCAGGGCCTCGGAGAACAGGTCCGACGACAGGACCTCCGCGTAGTTGCGCAGTCCCACGAACGGCGCGGCACCGGTGTAGAACGTGGTGGTCGAGTACTGCTGAAAACTCATCACGACGTTCTTGACGACCGGGTATCCGAAGAACAGCGTGAGGTACACCCCGGCGGGCGCCACGAACATCCAGCGGGCGACCGGCTCCCGCAGGCGCGTCAAGGCCGCGCGCCGGTCCTCGTCAGGGGCTGGTCGCCGTCTGCTGTGCATGTCTGAGCGCTTCCTCCGGTGTCTGCTCGCCCGTCAGCGCGGACTGGATCGCGGTGTAGACGGCGGTCGCGGCCGCGGGCCATCCGACGCCGAGCTGCGCGGAACGGGCCCGGGCCCGTTCGACGCTCTCGACGAAGACCGCCATCGACGGGGTCCGCCGGGCGTACCGGGAGGCCACCGCGGGGCGGGAGGGCACGGTGAAGTTCCGCTCGGCCAGCGCGAGCGTGTGCGCGGGGTCGTTCAGGCAGGCCAGTACCTGTGCGGCCTTCTTCTGCCGGGTCGGCGACGGGCTCCGCGGCACCGTCCACACCTCGCCGCCCAGCGGGGCGACGAGGGTCTGCCCCGTCCGGCGCACGGGGAGGGGAGCCACGCCCCAGTGCAGGTTTTCTGCCTTGTTCAGGGCGGAGATCCGCCAGGGGCCGTTGACCATCATGGCCGTCCTGCCCGCGACGAACTGGTCGTGGACGTCGGCCTGGGTCCAGTTCAGCACCGACCTCGACATGGATCCGCTGCGGACCAGGTCGACCCAGAGCCGGAGCGCCTGCGCGGCCTGCGGGCTGTCCAGCCGCCTCTCGTCCCCGCCGTTGGACCACAGGAACGGCAGGAACTGCCAGGTTCCCTCGAACGACGCGTCGGCGTCGACCGCCATCCCGTAACGCCCCGGGCGGGTCAGTTCGGCAGCGGCCGCCTTCAACTCGTCCCAGGTCCTCGGCACGACGACACCGGCCTCGGCGAGCATGTCCTTGTTGTAGACGAGGGCGACCGTGCTGACGGTGGGCGCCAGCCCGTACACCTTCCCCCGGTAGGTGCCCGCCGACAGGATGCCCTCGGAGAAGCCGCCGGTGTCGATGCCGTAGCGGTCCAGCGGCGTCAGCGCGCCCGTCCCGGCGATCTGCTGCAGGTCGGGGTTGTCCAGCATCAGAAGGTCCGGAAGCGTCCGCGACGACGCCCGCTGCAACACCTTGGGAATCAGCGACGCCGCCGGAACGCTCGTGTGCTCGACCCTCACGCCGACGGTCCTCCCGCAGGCGGAGAGCCGTTCGCCCCAGTCGGCGTGCTCCGTCGCGTCGGAGTAGTAGTCGAGCGCGGTGATGGAGGTGACCCTGCCGCCGGATCCGTCCCCGGCTCCGGCGCCGCAGCCGGCGACCGCGGACACCAGGGCGACGGCCCCCAGGAGAGCCGCTGTCCGCCGCCCCACCGGTCCGCCTCCCCGTCGTCGGCCCGTGCGGCCCGGGCCTCGCCGGACACCCGGGGCGGTCCGGCTTCTCGGGTCTGTCCAACTCCTGGAGTCAGTCCACCTTCTCAGGTCACTCGGGTTATTCGGGGTATTCGGGTTATTCGGGTTACTCATGCTTTCCGGTCGTTCCGGCCCTTCCGGTGGTCCTGGTCTTCTCGCTGTGATCATGGTGGTGGCGCCTTTTCCAGTGACGTCTGCGGCCGGAGGGTCGGTCTCGGGAGAGCCCGGCGGCAGGCCGAGGCCCGAGGCGACCTCGTCAGGGTATGCAGGGCGGAACCGGTCATCGCATCCGCCTCGGTCCCGCGGCGGGCATCGCGTGAACGCAGCGACTTGCCGTCAGCTGCCCCGCAACCCCATGACCAGGTGGGCGAGTTGTACCCGGGAGTTCACGGACAGCTTGCGGAAGGCGGAGGTCAGGTGGGTGTTGACCGTGTGCGGGGAGACGACCAGCAGGTCGGCGGCCGACCGGTTGGTGTGGCCCTCGGCGATGAGGCGCGCGACCTTCTTCTCCGAGACCGTGAGCGCCTCCCACCCCTCCACGGGGCGCCGCCCGGTCACCGCCCTGCGACCGCCCGACCCGGCACGGTCACCGGGCCGAGCAGCGGCGGTACCGCGCCGCACACGCGCCGCCGCCGCGTGGGCGCCCGCCTCGGCGAACGTGGCCTGCGCGTGGGACAGGGCGGCCCTCGCCCGGGGTACACGGCCGGCCGCCAGGAGGGCCCGCCCCAGGTCCGCGCGAGCCGCGGCCCGCGCCAGCGGCCGGGGGCTCCCCTCGAGGAGTTCGACGGAGCGTTCCAGCAGGGCGGGATCGTTCGCGACGAGGCCGGCGGCCTGCGCCGCGACGCCGGCGGCGGTGGGCACGCCGGGGTTGCGTTCGGCGTGGGCCGCGGCCTGCGCGGCCAGGTCCTCGGCGAGCGCGCGGTCCGCGCCGCGCAGGGCCGCGCGTATCGCGGAGTCGACCCACGTGCGCAGCAGCCGCCAGCGCATGAAGGGGCCTTCCTGTTGCACCTGCCGGATCCTGTCGAGGGCGAGCCGGACGTCCCCGTCGGCCTCGGCGTGGACGGCCTCCAGGAAGCGCACCGCGGCGGTGTTGCCCGGGTTCGGCTTGGCCGCCAGTCTCTCCCGCGCCGCGGTCAGGTGCTGCCGGGCCGCTCCCCGGTCGCCTCGCAGAAGGGCGATCCGGGAGCGGATCACGCGGGCGTTCACCTGTTGGACCGGTACCTGTACGTCGTCTTCGAGGCGTTCCATGGTCTCGAGGTCGGCCTCGGCGTCGTCGAGCCTGCCGAGCCCGAGATGCCGGTGGCCTTGTGCCCACAGCAGCATGGCCTGCCGGGGCGCCCCGTCGTGGCCCGTCGCCCGCAGGAGCAGCCGCTCACCGGAGGCGAAGTCGTCCATGTGCGTGCAGGCGACGATCTCTTCGGGCAGGAAGGCGGGATCGACGGCGCTGAGCGCGGTGAAGTGCCGCCGTCCGACGGCGTTCTCCCCCGCGTTGAGCGCGATCTCGCCGAGCGCGGACAGGGCCAGCACGTGCGCCTCCCGGTCGCCTGCCGCGAGGGCGGCGCGCAGCGCGTGCTCGCCCGTCTCGCGGGCCGCGGCGAGATCGTGCCCGCGGGACAGGGCGAGTGCGCGCAGCGCGGTCAGTCTGGCCTCGACCTCGGGGGCGGCGCCGCCGAGCGCGAGGGTCGTTTCGGCGCGGCGGAGCAACTCGTCGGCGAGATCCATGTTCCACAGCGTCCCGCCGAGGGCGGTCTGCAGGCGGCTGAACGCGGCCAGAGGCGGCCGGGCGGCCAGGAGACGGTCCCCGGTCAGCAGCGCCTCGCGGTTCCGGCCGGCCCGGGTCAGGTGGACGATCGCCCGCTCGCCCACCGCGAACCGCGACGGCATCGCCGGCGGCGCCAGTTCCAGGGCGTGCGTCATCAGGTCGGCCGCCAGGCCCGGCGTCACCGGGAGGACGTCGTCGGCGGCCCGGCCGAGGAGGGCCACCGCTTCCTCGTCCCCGGGCAGGGCGCCCTCGAGGATGTGCGGCACCGCGTCGATCGGCCGGTGTCCGGCCAGGACGAGATGGGCGGCGGCCTCCCGGTGCAGAGCCTTCCGGGCCGACGGCGGGATGTCGGCGTAGACGGCCTGGCGCAGCAGGTCGTGCCGGAAGACCAGTCGGTCGCCGTCGTCGTCCAGGATCCCGGCGCGCACCGCCTCGTCCAGCTCCGGGACCAAAACGGAGGGCGCGAGGCCGCAGAGGGCGGCGGCGTCGTGGAAACGGAACACGCGCCCCAGGACGGCTCCCATCCGGAGGAAGCGGAGGGTGCCGGGCCGCAGGGAGCCGAGCCTGCCGCGTACGCCCACCACCAGCCCGGGGGGCACCGGGTCCCCTGAGGCGCCGGCGGTGCGCAGTCCCGCCAGCATCTCCACCGCCAGGAAGGGGTTGCCGCCGGCTCCGTCGAGCAGGTTCCGTACCCGCTCGTCGGCGCCCTCGCCCAGGGCGTCGTCGGCCAACTGCCCGATGGCCGCGCCGGAAAGGGGTCTCAACGGCAGGGTGACCGCCGTGAGTTCGTCCCGTGCAGCGACGACGATCTCCTCGTCCGGCTCGGCGGGGCCCTGCCGCCGGGTCAGCAGCCACAGGACCGGCGAGGTGCGCAGCCGCCTCGGAAGCTGCTTCAGGACGAACCGGCTCAGCGGGTCGGCCCACTGCACGTCGTCCAGGGCGATCAGCACCGGCACCCTCCCGGCCGCGGCTTCGATCGCCGCCGCCAGGCGCTCCACCAGCCTGATGCGCTGATCGTGGCCGCCGACGAGATCGGCGAAGGCGTCCCCGGAGAGCAGCGGCCGGTCGCCGTGCAGGGAGGCCCTCAGCGACGAGAGCGGCACGATGTGGTGCAGTTCGTCGGCCTTGCCCGTGCCGACGGAGTAGCCCGCCGCACGCGCCCTGGCGGCGGCCTCGGTGAGCAGCGCGGTCTTGCCGATCCCGGCCTCGCCGTGGATGAGGACCAGCGCACCGCTCCCGGTGCGGGCCACCGAGGCGATCAGCTCCCCCAGTCGTCCCAGCTCGGCCTCCCGGCCGCGCAGACCGCTCCGCGACAGCGAACCGCCTGACCCCGC
Source organism: Streptomyces sp. NBC_00704 (assembly GCF_036226605.1). Taxonomy (NCBI): domain Bacteria; kingdom Bacillati; phylum Actinomycetota; class Actinomycetes; order Kitasatosporales; family Streptomycetaceae; genus Streptomyces; species Streptomyces sp. NBC_00704. Next base: position 6,998,410 of record NZ_CP109000.1, on the reverse strand, counting down.
CACTCACGCCCCTCCTGCCGCACACCCCGCGTCCACTATCGCAAGGCGCGCGGGCGCACGAGCACGGGGGGCGAGTGACGCCGACCACGCGGCGCGGGCGTCGGCGTCGGGCGTCCGACGTCGGCTGCCGGCGACGGCGTCGCGTTACCCGGCGTCCGGCACCCAGCCCCAGCGGTCAGCGGCCGGCTTCATGAGGCGGGTACGGCTCGCTGGGCGGGGTACGGCCCGGCGGCGTGACGCGGCTGGCGGGGCGGTACGTCTCGGCGAGGCCGGAGGGCTACCGGGGTGCGGCCGGCGCGGGGTGTCGTGCCGGGGGGTGGCCGCCGCGCGCCGAGAGCACGAGGGGTGCGCGCACCGCCGACTCCCGCCACTGTGCGGGGGACATGCCGTAGGCGGCCCGGAACACCCGGCTGAAGTGCGCCGCGCTGACGAAACCCCACTGGTGGGCCACCGCGGCGATGGTCCGGTCGGCGGCCCCGCGGCCCGCCAGCTCACGTCGGCACTCCTGCAGCCGCCGGCGCTGGATCCACCGCCCGACGGTGTCGTCCTCCGACTGGAAGAGCCGGTGCAGGTAACGCACGGAGATGTGGTGGGCCCGGGCGATGGCCTCGGGCGTCAGGTCCGGATCGGCGAGGCGCCGGTCGACGAACGCCTTGATCCTCAGGACCAGCACAGGGGCGGCGCTCTCCGTGTCATCCGGCGCCCCCCGGAGTCGCTCCTCCGCCAGGACGCCGAGGAGGTCGACGACGTGGCGGGCCAGGGCGTCGCCGGTCCGCGACGGACACCGCGCGGCCGTGTCCACGAGCCTGGACAGGAACGGCGACAGCAGCGAGCCCAGCACGGTGTCGGGTCCGGTGCTCGTCCCCGTGAGCCGTCGCAGCGCCTCCTCGCCGACGCCCAGCAGGTGCCGCGGCAGGACGAGGGACTTCGTCCGGTACGGCTCGGGAAACTCCATCCGGATCGGACGCGCCATGTCGCAGAAGGCGAACTCTCCGGGACGCAGGCGGACTTCCCGGCCGTCCTGCTCGATTCCGACGACGCCCTTGGCCACGAGGCTGACGACCACGCGCTCCTCGCCGTCGCCCTGAGCGATCAGCCGCTGACTCCGCCACGCCCGCAGCGGGCCGCCGTCCGCCGTGGCGAGCCGCAGACGTCCCAGCGGGGACGTCCGGATGGTTCCCGAACAGGCCTCGTCCGCAACGGTGATGTCGACGGCGGCGAAGGTCCTGGACAGGGCTTCTCGCCAGTAGGACCGTCTCTGGAGGACGGGAACCGAATCCGTGGCGTAGACGGCGCCCGGGAACTGCGTCCCGGGTTCCGGTGTCGATGATTCCGGCGACATCGTTGCGGCTCCTCGGCAGGTGTGCTTTCCCGACACCGTGCCAAGGAGCGTGAGCGGGCGCATCGCGTGAATCCGTGAGATCGCCCCGGCGGACGGGACCGGCCGCCGGGGCCGTCCATGGGGACGTGCGGGAGCCGGGTCGTCCCGCAGCGGACGACCCGGCCCCGTCCGGTCACTTCGCCAGGAAGGCGAGAAGGGCCGCGTTGACCTCCTCGGCGTGCGTCCACAGCAGGCCGTGCGGGGCGCCCTCGATCTCCACGTAGTCGGCGGACGGAAGCGCCTTGTGGAAGGGCCGCGCGGTGCCCTCGACGGGCAGGATGCGGTCACCGGTGCCGTGCAGGATCAGGGCCGGCACGTCGATGGCGGGGATGTCGGCCCGGAAGTCGGTGTACCAGGTCGACGGCGCGGCGGCGGAGGCGAAGAACCCGCTGCCCGCGGCGACGTTCCAGCTGTTGCGCACGGCCTCCTCGCTGATCCTGACGCCGAGGTTCTCGTCGAGGTTGTAGAAGTCCTGGTAGAAGGCGGTGAAGTACGCGTACCGGTCCGCCTTGACGGCAGCGACTACACCGTCGAAGAACTCCTTCGGGGCGACCCCGTCCGGGTTGTCGTCGCTCTTGAGCAGGCAGGGCTCCAGCGAGGCGAGGAAGGCGACCTTGGCGACGCGGGCGGAACCGTGGCGGGACATGTAGCGGGCGACCTCACCGGTGCCCATGGAGAACCCGACCAGGACGGCGTCCGTCAGGTCGAGGGTCTCCAGGACCGTGTTCAGGTCGGCGGCGAAGGTGTCGTAGTCGTATCCGGTGGTCGGCTGGCTCGACTGCCCGAAACCCCGGCGGTCGTAGGTGATCACGCGGTAGCCGGCGTCGAGCAGCACGGCGCTCTGCCGCTCCCAGGAGTGACCGTCGAGCGGGAAGCCGTGGATGAGGACGACCGGCTGCCCGGTCCCGTGGTCCTCGTAATAGAGGTCGACGGCGGTGGAGTTCTCCTGGCCCACGGTGATGTACGGCATGAGTGGCTACCTCGTTCTGAAAATGATCTGGGAATACGGATTGCGACATGCCGAATGCGTATGCGGAATCCCGGACGCGCGGCACGGAACACCACTCACGCTAGGGCGCACGCCGCGCCGCGACTTGCCCCGCAGCGCACCGCCCCTTGCCTGACGGCGCACGACAGCGCAGGACGGCTCGCGCGCGGGACGGCGCTCGCCGTGGACGTCGGCTGCATCGCGGCACAGCTCCATCACGGCATCGCCGCACGCGAGTTGACGGACGCTGCGCACGCGGCCGGACCGGCCGCCCGGGCAGACGAGCCGGACGGAGATCGGGCACCCCTTCCGGTGGCCGAGCGCGAGCGGCCGGCCCTCCTGGCACTTGCGTGGGGAAACCGATCGGTTTACAGTAGGGACACCGAAGGGAAACCGATCGGTTTCCCGCATTCTGTGGAGGTAGTCATGACCGCTCTGAAGGGCGCGAACGTCTTCGTCACCGGCGGCAGCCGGGGCATCGGCAAGGCACTCGTGGAGGAGCTCTACGCACGCGGCGCCGGCAAGGTGTACGCCACGGCCCGCGACCCGCGCGCCGTGACCCACCCCGACGCCGTCCCGGTGGCTCTGGAGGTCACCGACCCCGCCTCCGTGGCAGCCGCCGCAGCACGGGCCGGGGACGTCACCGTGCTGGTCAACAACGCGGGCGCCTCGGTGGGCGCGTCCTTCCTCGACTCCCCCGTCGACGACGTGCGCCGGGAGTTCGAGACCAACTTCTACGGCCCGCTGCTCCTCGCCCGGGCGTTCGTGCCGGTCATCGAGCGCAACGGCGGCGGCCACCTCCTCAACGTGCACTCCGTGCTCTCGTGGATCGCCCTCGGCGGCTCCTACAGCGCCTCCAAGGCCGCCCTGTGGTCGCAGACCAACTCCCTGCGCCTGGAGCTGCTGCCGCGCGGCATCTCGGTCACCGGGCTGCACGTCGGCTACGTGGACACGGATCTCGCAGCCGGCGTCGACGCCCCCAAGTCCGACCCCCGCGAGGTCGCCGCACTGGCCCTCGACGGCGTCGAGAGCGGAGCGTACGAGGTGCTCGCCGACGACGTCTCCCGGCAGGTCAAGGCCGGTCTCGCCGGGGACCTCGCCGCCCTGTACCCGCAGCTGGCCCAGTAGCGCGGGACAGGGAGCCGACGAGATGTCCGACCACGCGTCACGTCCCGCGCTGCACGTCCCCGGGACCAGCGCCCACACCCTCGCACCCCGCCCCCGTGGCCGCGGCGGCCAGGACGACCGTCCCGGCCACGAGGGGACGCTGCGCTATCTCAAGGCGGGCGCCGGCGCCCCGCTGGTCCTGCTGCACACCGTGCGCACGCAGGCCGAGCACTTCCGCCTCCTCATCCCGCAGGTCGCGGACCACTACACCGTGTATGCACTCGACCTGCCGGGGATGGGGTACTCGGAGATCGTGCCCGGCGCCTCCTACGACGAACCGGCCATGCGCGCGGGCGTCGGACGGCTCCTGACCGAACTCGACCTCCACGACGTCACGCTGGCCGGGGAGTCCATGGGGGCGGTGCTGGCCCTGACCACCGCGGCCGGTCTGCCGGAACGCGTCCGGCGCGTGGTCGCCGTCAACGCGTACGACTTCCCCGGCGGTATCGCCCGCTCGGGCCTCCTGGCCCGCGTGGTGGTCGGCGGCGTCCTCGCGCCGGGAGTGGGCCCGGTCATCGCCGGGGTGGAGCCCAGGGCCGCCCTGCGCAGGATTCTGCGAGGCGGTCTCGTGGACCGGACCGCGCTGCGGGAGGACTACGTGGACGAGCTCCTCCGGGTGGGGAGCCGCCCCGGCTACCCGGCCGTGGCCCGGGCCGTGTACCAGGCCCTGCCCAGCCTCGTCGCGGCCCGCTCCCGCTACCCCGAGGTCCAGGCACCCGTCCACCTCGTCTACGGCGAGCAGGACTGGTCCCGGGCGTCGGACCGGGAGGCCAACCGGAAGCTGCTGCCCGCCGCCGGCTTCACCCAGGTCCCGCAGGCCGGCCACTTCATCGCCCTGGAACGGCCCGACGTACTGGCCGGCCTGCTGACCGCGACCGCGTGACCGCCCCGGCGGCGCTGCGGAGCGGCGGAACACCGCCGACGGCGTCCCGCGCGCGAGCGCTCGTGCCGTACCGTGCCCCGGCGGTCACCGCCTGAGCGGACCGGCCGCGACCCCGGCGCGGTGGATCTCGTCCGCCCGACGGCAGCCGCACCGCCACGCTCAGCGCGGTCGACGGCCCAGCGGCACCGACCGGCGGACCCGACCCTCGGACACCGACCGGCGGATCCGACCCTCGAGCACCGCCTTGGAAGCCCGCGTTCGGACTCGCTTCGGTCCCGATCTGCCTCACGGCGCACGGGCCCGCATGGCAGGGCCGGGTACGTCAGACGCCGGCGCGTCAGGCGCCTGCATGTCACGCGCTGGAGCGGATGACCAGTCGGGTGGGCAGGATCAGCGGGGTGGGGTCCTGGCCGTTGACCAGCGCGGCCAGCATGCGCGCCGTCTCCCGTCCGAGGGCCGTGACGGGCTGATGGACGGTGGTGAGCGGCGGGTCGGCGATGCGGGCGATCTCCAGGTCGTCGAAACCGACCACGGCGACGTCGGCGGGGACCAGCCGGCCGGCCTCGCGCAAGGTGCGCAGCGCACCCGCGGCCATGTTGTCGTTGGCGGCGAACACCCCGTCCACCTCGGGGTGTTCGGCGAGCAGGGCGGCCATGACGGCGGCTCCGCTGGGCTCGGTGAAGTCCCCCTCCCGCGGCGGGAACGGATCGAGTCCGGCCGCCAGCACGGCATCGCGGTACCCGCGGTACCGGGCGCGCCCGGCCTCGGTGTCCATGCGCCCGCAGATCGCGGCGACGCGTGTGCGTCCGCACGCGAGCAGATGATCGGTGGCCTCGCGCGCCCCGCCGACGTTGTCGACGTCCACGTACCAGCGCGGAGCCGGACCGACGGGGCGTCCGCCGAACACGACGGGCATCTCCGCCTCCCGGGCCATCCGGGCGAGCGGATCGCCCTCGCGCAGCGCCATCAGCATGACGCCGTCGGCGCCCCTGGACCGCAACAGCTCCGCCACTCGCGCGCGCCCTCGGTCGGAGGCGGCCAGGCAGAGCATGAGGTGCAGGTCGGCCTCCTCCAGAGCCTCCGCCGCCCCCACGATCACCTGGGCGAAGAACGGATCCGCGAAGATCGACGGATCCTCCCCCGAGACGACCAGGGCGGCCGCTCCCGTCTGACGGGTGGCCAGAGCGCGGGCGCGCGGGTTGGGGACGTAACCGAGCTGCCGGACGGCCCGCTCGACCGCCTCACGCTTGACGCGGCTGACGTGGGGGGCGTTGTTGAGGACGCGGGAGGCCACGGAGCGGGAGACGCCCGCGAGTCCTGCCACCTCGTCGAGCGTCGGCTGTGGACGGGGCTCGGTCGCTGTCATGGGTGTGGGCCTTTCCGTCGCGGCCGGACGAAGCGCCCCAGGGCGCCGAGGTGCGGCGGCCGCGAGGTGCGGTGGTCCCCGAGGTGCGGAGGGCCCGGAGTGCGGAGGGTCCGACCACGGAGGTCCCGGTGCGCGGAGGGTTCCCGAGCCACGGAGGTCCGGGGCACCGGGAGCCCGACGTACGGGACCCGTGCCTGGATGAACCGGGCGGCCGGGAACTGGAAGCGCTTCCAATTCCGGGACTGTAGAGCCTCGTTCCCGCCCTGTGAAGACCTGGCGCTCTTCGCCGCGCACCCCGCGCGGCGGCAACGGCGTTTTCCGCAGGGGTGCTTGACAGTTCCCACGGCCCGCCACACGATACCGACCACACCCCTTGGCTCCCCGTGCCGCTGGAAACGCTTCCAGTGGGAGCGCTCCCAGGGGTCGCACCTCCTCAGCGCGTCGCACGCTCGGGACGATCGTGTGCGGCGCATCCCCGCCAGGAAACCGAGGTTCAGTCATGCGCCGCAGACTCCGCGCCCTCGTGACAGCGTTCTTCGCCCTCCCGCTGGCGCTCGCCGCCGCCCCGTCCGCTCACGCCGCCGACCCGACGACCATGACCAGCGGGTTCTACGTGGATCCCGACTCCAGCGCGAAGCGGTGGGTCGCCGCCAACCCCGGCGACGGCCGGGCCGCCGCGATCAACGCCTCCCTGGCCAACACCCCCGCGGCTCGCTGGTTCGGCTCCTGGAGCGGCACCATCGGCACCGCGACGGGCGCGTACGCGGGCGCCGCGGACAGCCGGGACAAGCTGCCGATCCTCGTCGCGTACAACGTCTACAACCGCGACTACTGCGGCGGGCACTCCGCGGGCGGAGCCGGCTCGCCGTCCGCCTACGCGAACTGGATCGCACAGTTCGCCGGCGGGATCGCCGGACGTCCGGCCGTCGTCCTGCTCGAACCGGACTCCCTCGGGGACTACGGGTGCATGACGCAGGGTCAGATCAACGAACGCCAGGGCATGTTGAGCGGCGCTCTCGCCCAGTTCAAGCGGCAGGCCCCCAACACGTGGGTCTACCTCGACGCCGGCAATCCCGGGTGGGCCGGAGCGGCGACCATGGCCCAGCGCCTCAACGACGCCGGTCTGCGGCAGGCCCACGGGTTCTCCCTCAACATCTCCAACTACTTCACCACCGCCGAGAACACCGCCTACGGCAACGCCGTCAACAGGGAGCTGAGCGCCCGCTACGGCTACACCAAGCCGTTCGTCGTGGACAGCAGCCGTAACGGCAACGGGTCCAACGGCCAGTGGTGCAACCCCGCGGGCCGTCGTATCGGCACCCCCACCCGGACCGGGGGCGGCGCGGAGATGCTCCTGTGGATCAAGACGCCGGGCGAGTCCGACGGCAACTGCGGCGTCGGGGGCGGCTCCTCGGCAGGCCAGTTCCTCCCCGAGGTCGCCTACAAGATGATCTACGGCTACTGATCCACGGCCGGCGGCCCGGCCGGCCGGCGACGTCTGGCGCGACCCAGGCACCTGGCGGCCCCGCCTCGTCGTGGTCCACCTCGGCGCGGCGACGTCCTCCGGGCTGTCACTGGCGCTACTCGGCGCGCGACGACCGGCTCCTCGCCGACCGGCTGACGTCGTTCGTCGCGGGTCTCCCGATCGGCTCGTGACGACGGCGGTCCACCGGCCGCAGGGGGGCCGGTGGACCGCCGTTCCCGGGCTGCCGCCCGCACCCCGTGAGCCGTCCGGGGTGCGGGCGGGAAGCGTGGCGGAACCGGGTCCGGTTCCCGTGGAAGCGGTGAAGAAACCAGGGAAATCGACCGTATGTTCCTGGCATCAGGGGGCACGAGGAGCGTCGGAGGTTGATAACTATGGTTCCCCTGCTTCTCGTTCTTCTTCTGGCCCTGATCCTCTTCGGCGCGGGCTTCGCGCTGAAGGCACTCTGGTGGATCGCCGTCATCGTGCTGGTCGTCTGGCTGCTCGGCTTCGTCATGCGCAGTGTGGACTCCGGCGGCCGCAAGGGCCGCTGGTACCGCTGGTGACGCAGCGCACGACAACCGTTCTGTGGGCCCCGGGATCTCCCGGGGCCCACAGTCGCGTTCCGGGCGGGTGCGCTCCCCGGGACAAACGGTGTAACGACCACCTTGCCGGGCACCAGGGGTCATAGCTGGGGCCCGGTGAAGCAGTGGAACCTGCGCCTCCGATCACCGGGCCCCAGCCCCGCGCTCGGGCCCCGCGGCGGCGGCCGGCGTCCGCCGGATGCCGGAGTGGTTCGTGTGAGCGGGCGGGCGGCGTGGCAGCGATGCTGCATGCCCCTCATGGTCACGCGTGCGCTGCCGGACCGGCCCGGACCGTCCGCCCTGTCCGCCCTGTCCGCGCTGCTCGCCGCCGCCCACGGCGGACCGGCCCTCGCGGTCACCGCGGTCACGGGTCTGCTCGCGGTGCGCGGGGGTCTGCGTCCGCTCGAGGCGGTCGTCGTCACCGCGGCCGTGTTCACCGGCCAGCTCACCATCGGCTGGGGCAACGACCTGCTGGACCGGGGCCGTGACCGCGCGGTCGGCCGCCTCGGCAAACCGCTGGCCGTCGGCAGCCTTCCGGCGGGCCGGGCGGCGCGGGCCCTGGCGGCGGCCGCGGCGGCCTGTCTCGTGCTGTCGGCGCTGGCCGGCTGGCGCACCGCGCTGGTCAACGCCACCCTGGCCACCGGCGCGGGCCACGCCTACAACCTCGGGCTCAAGGCGACCGCGTGGTCCTGGGCGCCGTACGCCTGCGCCTTCGGCGCGTTGCCCTCCCTCGTCACGCTCACCGGCCCCGAGCGGTGCTGGGCGCCGCTGTGGACGACCGGCGCCGGCGCCCTGCTCGGCGTGGGCGCGCATCTGCTGAACGTGCTGCCCGACCTCGCCGACGACGAACGCACCGGCGTCCGCGGTCTCCCGCACCGGATCGGCGAGCGGCGCTCGCGGGTCCTCGCCGCGGTGCTGCTGCCCGCCGCCTCGCTGCTCACCGTGCTCGGCCCGGCGGGGAGGCCGCCGGCGTGGGCCTGGGCGGTCCTCGCGCTGGTGGTCGTCCTGGCCGTGCTCACGCTGGTCGCCCGCGGCCGTGCGCCCTTCCGGGCCGCGATGGCCATCGCCCTGGCCGACGTCGCGCTGCTCGTGGCGGTGGGCTGATGGCTCCTCCGGCCCGCCGCGCCGGCCTCCCCGCGACCGTCCCGCGCCGTCTCGACGTCGACACCCGCGCCGGGCCCGGGCCGGCCCGGCACGTCGCCTCCGCCTCCCCGCCCCGCCCCTCTCCTCCCCGCCCCTCCCCACCGACCCGCCGACCTGCCGACCAGCCGACCAGCCGACCACCGGAGCCAGCATGACCATGCGCGTCCTCAGCGTCCGCGGCGCCCTGCCCGGGCACCGACACCGTCAGGAGGAGATCACCGCGTCCTTCACCGCCGCGCTGGGCGGCGGCGTCGACCGCGCGGTCGTGGAACGGCTCCATCGCAACGTGTGCGTCGAGACCCGGCACACCGTGCTGCCGCTGCACGAGTACGCCCGGCCCGGCGACTTCGGCCGGGCCAACGACGCCTTCATCCGGGCCGGCGTGGAGCTGGGGGCCCGTGCGGTGGTCGACGCGCTCAAGGACGTCGGCCTCACCCCGGCCGACGTCGACTACATCGTGTCCTGCACGGTGACCGGGCTCGCCGTGCCCTCGCTGGAGGCCCGCGTCGCGGCGGAGATCGGGCTGCGGCCCGACGTGGTGCGGCTGCCCCTCGTCGGCCTGGGGTGCGTGGCGGGAGCGGCGGGCGTGGCCCGGCTCGACGACCTGCTGCGCGGACGGCCGGACGGGGTCGCGGTGCTGATGTCGGTCGAGCTGTGCTCGCTGACCCTCCAGCGTGACGACGCGTCGGTCGCCAACCTCGTGGCCGCCGGCCTGTTCGGGGACGGCGCCGCGGCGGTGGTCGCCGTCGGCTCCGGGCACCCCCTCGCGCAGTCCGACGACCCGGCCCGGCCCGAGGTGCTCGCGTCGCGCAGCCGGCTGTATCCCGACTCGGAGCGCATGATGGGCTGGGACGTCGGCTCCGGCGGGCTGCGGATCGTGCTGGACGCCTCCGTCCCCGATCTGGTGCGCCGTCATCTCGGCGACGACGTCCGCGGCTTCCTCGCCGACCACGGACTGACCCGCGACGACGTGCGCTGGTACGTGGCCCACCCCGGCGGTCCCCGGGTGCTGGAGGCGGTGCAGGAGGCCCTGGGAGTGGACCGGGACGCCCTGCGGCTGACCTGGGACTCGCTGCGGCGGATCGGCAACCTGTCCTCCGCGTCCGTGCTGCACGTGCTGGCGGACACGCTCGCCGAGCGGCCGCCCCCGCCCGGTTCCCACGGTCTCATGCTCGCCATGGGGCCGGGGTTCTGTTCCGAGCTGGTGCTCCTGCGCGCACCGGGCGGTGAGCGGTGAACGGTCTGGCCGCGTTCACCGTCCTGGTCGCGGCCGTCGCCCTGGAGCGCGTCGCCGAACTCGTCGTCTCCCGCCGCAACGCCGCGTTCAGCCTGGCGCGGGGCGGCGAGGAGTGCGGGCGGGGGCACTACCCGTTCATGGTGGTCCTGCACACGGGTCTGCTCGCCGGCGCCCTGGTGGAGGCGTGGACCCGCCGCCCGGATCCGGGGGCGGTCCTCGCCTGGACCATGTTCGCGCTCGTCGTGGCCGCGCAGGCGCTGCGCTGGTGGTGCATCGCGACCCTGGGACGGCAGTGGAACACCCGCGTGATCGTCGTTCCGGGCGCCGCGCGCGTGACGGGCGGCCCCTACCGGCTGCTCCCGCACCCCAACTACGTCGCCGTCGTGGTGGAGGGCGTCGCGCTCCCGCTGGTGCACTCGGCGTGGGTGACGGCGGTCGTCTTCACCGCCCTGAACGGGTTCCTGCTCACCGCCCGCATCCGCACCGAGGACGCGGCCCTGACCCGGCTGGCCTGAGGAGGCGCACATGGACCTGCTCGTCGTGGGGGCGGGCCCGGCCGGCCTGGCGACGGCGTTGCACGCCGCCCGGGCCGGGCTCGACGTCACCGTGTGGGAGCGGCGGGACGGAGTCGTCGACAAGGCGTGCGGCGAGGGGCTGATGCCGGGCGCCGTGGCCGCGCTGGCCGCGCTCGGCGTGCATCCGCCGGGGCGCGACCTGCACGGCGTCCGCTACGTCGCCGGGGCGCGCCAGGTCGACGCCGGTTTCCGGGAGGGTCCGGGCCGAGGGGTCCGGCGTACGGCGCTGCACGCCGCGTTGCGCGAGGCGGTGCTGGCCGCGGGCGTCGCGGTCGAGCGGCGCACGGCGCACCTTGTCGAGCAGGACGGTGACGGGGTGCGGGTCGACGGGGTCCGCGCCGGTCACCTCGTCGCCGCCGACGGGCTGCACTCGCCGGTCCGCCGGGCCCTGGGGCTCGACCGGCCGCACCGTGGCCGCCCCCGGTACGGGCTGCGGCGCCACTACGCGATCGCCCCCTGGAGTGATCACGTCGAGGTGCACTGGGCCCGTGACGCGGAGGCGTACGTGACGCCGGTGGCCGACGGTCTCGTGGGCGTCGCGGTGCTCAGCGCCGGCCGCGGCTCCTTCGACGGCCACCTGGCCGCCTTCCCCGGGCTGCGGGAGCGGCTCGCCGGGGCCGGCCCCGCCGGGCCGGTGCGCGGGGCGGGCCCGCTGCGGCAGGAGGCCGGGGCGCGAACCGCCGGCCGCGTGCTGCTGGTCGGCGACGCGGCGGGCTACGTCGACGCGCTGACCGGCGAGGGCGTCGCGCTGGCCCTCGCCCAGGCGGCGGCCGCCGTCCGGGCCGTCGCCGGCGGCGACCTCGCGGCCTACGAGCGGGAGTGGCGGCGGCTCACCCGCCGCTATCGCTGGCTGACCCGCGCGCTGCTGGGCGCGACGCGGGCGCCGACGGCCCGCGCGGCGCTGGTGCCCGTGGCGCAGCAACTGCCGTGGCTGTTCCGCGCGAGCGTCGACGCACTGGCCCGACCGGCCGACCGCCCCGCTTCAGCGCGCCGACCGACCCGATAGGACACGGGCCAGGGGCGCGCACTCAGCCGCTCACGCACCCGACGTCAACCCCACACCCGCCCCGCACCCGCACCGCGCCCGCCCCTTGCCCACACGGCGCTGGCACCCCTTGCGGAGCAACTGCCCGGGCTGTTCCGCTCGAGCGCCGACGCACTGGCCCGACCCGCCGACCGCCCCGCGGCAGCACGCCGACCGACCCGATAGGGCACAGACCGGGGGCGCGCACTCAGCCGCTCACGCACCCGACGTCAACCCCACACCCGCCCCGCACCCGCACCGCGCCCGCCCCTTGCCCACACGGCGCTGGCACCCCTTGCGGAGCAACTGCCCGGGCTGTTCCGCTCGAGCGCCGACGCACTGGCCCGACCGGCCGACCGCCCCGCGGCAGCGCGCCGACCGACCCGATAGGGCACAGACCGGGGGCGCGCACTCAGCCGCTCACACACCCGACCTCAACCCCACACCCGCCCCGCGTGCCCTTGGCCTTGGGGCCGTCCGGCGCGGGCGGGCGGGCGGTGGCGTCGTGTTCAGAGGGCGGCGGCCTCGGTGGCGGGCTCCGCGGCCTGGGCCGTCCCCGGCTGCGCGAACTGCGTGCGGTACAGCTCCGCGTACCGTCCGCCGTCGGCGAGGAGTTCCTCGTGCGTGCCGCGTTCGACGATCCGTCCGGCTTCCACGACGAGGATGAGGTCGGCGGCGCGCACGGTCGACAGACGGTGGGCGATGACGAGCGCGGTGCGGTCCACGAGGGCCTCGGCGAGGGCTTCCTGGACGGCGGCCTCGGAGGTGTTGTCGAGGTGCGCGGTGGCCTCGTCGAGGATGACGACGCGCTGGCCGGCCAGCAGCAGGCGGGCGATGGTCATGCGCTGGCGTTCGCCGCCGGAGAGCCGGTAGCCGCGCTCGCCGACCACGGTGTCGAGGCCGTCGGGCAGGGAGCGGACGAGGTCGTCGAGGCGGGAGCGGCGCAGGGCGTCCCACAGGGCGTCGTCGTCGGCCCCGGGCCGGGCGAGCAGGAGGTTGGCGCGGACGGTGTCGTGGAAGAGGTGGCCGTCCTGGGTGACCATGCCGAGCGTGGCCCGCAGGGAGGCCGCGCTCAGTTCCCGGACGTCGACCCCGCCGATGCGGACGGCGCCCTCGTCGACGTCGTACAGCCGGGGCAGGAGCTGGGCGATGGTGGACTTGCCGGCGCCGGAGGAGCCGACGAGGGCGACGGTCTGCCCGGGATCGGCGCGGAAGGAGAGGCCGTGCAGGACCTCCTCGCCGCCGCGTGTGTCGAGCACCGCGACCTCCTCCAGGGAGGCGAGCGAGACCTTGTCGGCGGACGGGTAGGCGAAGCGGACGTCGTCGAACTCGACGGACACGGGGCCTTCGGGGACCTGGCGGGCGTCCGGCTTGTCCTCGATGAGCGGCTTCAGGTCGAGCACCTCGAAGACCCGCTCGAAGCTGACCAGGGCGCTCATCACCTCCACGCGGGCCCCGGCGAGTGCGGTGAGCGGGGCGTACAGGCGGGTGAGGAGCAGGGCGAGGGCGACGACGGCGCCCGGTTCCAGGGAACCGCTCAGGGCGAGGCGTCCGCCGAGGCCGTAGACGAGGGCGAGGGCCAGGGCGGAGACGAGGGTCAGGGCGGTGAGGAAGACCGACTGGGCGGTGGCCGTGCGGACGCCGATGTCGCGGACGCGGGCCGCTCGGGCCGCGAACTCGGCCGACTCCTCCTCGGGGCGGCCGAACAGTTTGACCAGGGTGGCGCCGGGCGCGGAGAACCGCTCGGTCATGCGGGTGCCCATCGCCGCGTTCAGCGCGGCGGCCTCCCGCTGCATCCCGGCCATCCGGCGGCCCATGCGCCGCGCCGGGATCACGAACACCGGCAGCAGGGCGAGCGCGAGGAGCGTGACCTGCCAGGACAGGGTGAGCATCACGGCGAGGGTGAGGATCAGCGTGACCAGGTTGGACACCACTCCGGAGAGGGTGTTGCTGAAGGCGCGCTGGGCGCCGATCACGTCGTTGTTGAGTCGGGAGACCAGCGCTCCCGTACGGGTACGTGTGAAGAACGCGACCGGCATCCGCTGCACATGATCGAACACGGCTGTGCGCAGATCGAGGATGAGTCCCTCCCCGAGCGTCGCCGAGAGCCTCCTGCCCAGGATGCCGAGGCCCGCTTCCAGTACCGCGATGCCCGCGATGAGCAGCGCCAGCCGGACGACGGTGTCCGCGTCGCCGTGCGACACGATCGCGTCGACGACCCGTCCGGCCAGGACGGGGGTGGCGACGGCGAGCAGCGCGGTCAGCATCCCCAGCACCACGAACAGTGCGATGCGGCGGCGGTGGGGGCGCGCGAAGGCGCCGATGCGGCGAAGTGTGGCCCGGTCGAAGGGGCGGTGTTCCTGCTGGGCGTGCATGACGCTGTACAACTGCGTCATGGCCGTGGCGTCCATGCTCATGGAAGCGACCGTAGAACCTCGAGCTTCGTTGAGGTCAAGGTTTTCCCCACACCGGTTCCCACGCCGGTTCTCACGCCGGGCCCCATGCCGGTTCCCCTGCCGGTCCCCACGCCTGTCCCGACGGCTCCCGACACGCCGGCCCCGAACACGACGGCCTCGAACACGAAGGACCCGATGACAGTACGTAATGCTCCGTCCCCGCTTGCTGTTACGTCCCCCGTTGCCGTCACGTCCCCGCTTCCGCGACCCGTCGTCGGCGCCGCGCGGAGACCGTCGCCGGGTGCGGCGGCGGTCGCGCTCCCGCCGCGCAGGCCGGCCCGGCGGCTGCCGGTGCGCCAGGTGCTGTGTCTGGTGCCCCTGGTGCTCGTCGTCGTGGTGGCGGTGCGGCACCGGTCCGTCCTCGTCGACGGGTTCGCGCAGTTGCGGCGGGCCGAGTGGCCCTGGCTGCTGGCGGCGGTCGGGGCGACCTGCCTCACCTGGGTGGCGGCGGCGGTGACCCGGCAGGGCGCGGTCGTGGAACGGCTGCCCGGACGGCGGCTGCTGGCGACGCAGTTCGCGGCGGGCGCGGCCAACCATCTGCTGCCCACGGGGCTGGGCGCCGGCGCGGTCAACCTGCGGTTCATGACGGTGTGCGGGGTGCCGCTGGCCCGCTCCTCGGCGGCGCTCGCGCTGTACCTGCTGGCCGAGGGCGTCGCCCGGGCGGGCCTGCTGGCGGTGCTGCTGCTGGTCTTCCCCGACGCGCTGCGGCTCGGCTCGCTGCTGCCGGACGGGACGCTGGGCCCGTTGCTCGCCGCCCTCGGCGTGCTGGCGGTGGCGGCTGCGTGCGTGCTCGCCCTGGCGGGGCGGCTGCGGTCGGCGGCGGCCTCCTTCCTGCGCACCGCGCTGGCCGAGGCGCGCTCGGTGCACAGCCGTCCGGCCCGGGTGCTGGCGCTGTGGGGCGGCGCCCTGGCGTTCCCGCTGCTACAGGCGGCCGGTTTCGCGGCGGTGGGACGGGCCCTGGGGCTGCCGGTGCCGGCGGCGCACCTGGCGGTGGTGTATCTCGCGGCGACGGCGGCGGTGGCGCTGGTGCCGACGCCGGGCGGGATCGGTTCGGTGGAGGCCGCGCTGGTGGTGGCGCTGGTGGCCGCGGGCGCCCCGGTGGCGGCCGCGACGGCCGTGGCCCTCGGCTACCGCATCATCACCGTGTGGCTGCCGCTGGTGCCGGGCGCGCTGACGCTGGCGGCGCTGGTCCGCATGAAGATCATCTGAGCCGGGCCGCACAGCGGAACGTCAGCACGTCCGTGAGCTGTGCGATCGCGCCACCGCGGCCGGTTCCTCGGTACGAACTCCCGTGCCGGATACGGCAGGATGAGCGGTCGCGCCTCTCCGCGAGCGAGCCGGAGGGGCGACCGCACATCCCGGAACCGAACAGGTGACATCGTGACGAGACTCCCCATCCGGCTCCCCATCCGGCCGTCGACAGCCCCCGCGTCCAGGCGGCGACTTCCCGGAGGAGAGCGGTGAACCGCACCCTGACCCTCGACGACGGCGTCGTCGCCGGAATCGCCGTGGCCGCCGGCCTGTTGGCCGCGTTCCTGTCCCGGACGCTGCTGCGCTGGCTGGCGAAGCACGCCAAGCGCACCAGGTGGAGCGGCGACGACGTCATGGTGGACGCGCTGCGCACCGTGGTGCCGTGGGCGGCGATCGCGGGCGGCGCGGCGTCCGCGGCGGCGGTGCTGCCGTTGAAGAAGGCCGTCCAGCACACGGTCAACCAGTCCCTGACGGTGCTGCTGATCTTCGTGGTGACCGTGTCGGCGGCGCGGGTCGTCGCCGGGCTCGTGCAGTCGGTGACCTCCTCGCGTTCCGGGGTCGCGGGATCGGCCACGATCTTCGTCAACATCACCCGGATCCTGGTCCTGGCGATCGGCTTCCTGGTGGTGCTCCAGACGCTGGGGATCTCCATAGCGCCGCTGCTCACCGCCCTGGGCGTCGGCGGTCTGGCCGTGGCGCTGGCCCTCCAGGACACCCTCGCGAACCTCTTCGCGGGCATCCACATCCTGGCCTCCAAGACCGTCCAGCCCGGTGACTACATCAAGTTGAGCAGCGGGGAGGAAGGCTACGTCGAGGACATCAACTGGCGTCAGACGACCGTGCGCGCGCTCTCCAACAATCTGGTCGTCATCCCCAACGGCCAGCTCGCCAAGTCGAACATGACCAACTACATGCGTCCCGAGCAGCAGTTGACGGTTCTGGTGCAGGTGGGCGTCGCCTACGACAGCGATCTGGAGCACGTGGAGCGGGTGACGTCGGAGGTGATCGCGGAGGTCATGGCGGGCGTGGACGGCGCCGTGCCGGATCACGAACCCGCCATCCGCTTCCACACGTTCGGCGACTCGCGCATCGGCTTCACCGTCATCCTCGGCGTGGGCGAGTTCAGCGACCAGTACCGGATCAAGCACGAGTTCATCAAGCGCCTGCACCGCCGCTACCGCGAGGAGGGCATCCGGATCCCGGCGCCGGCCCGCACCGTGGCCCTTCAGCAGGGTTCGGTGGTCATCCCGCAGCAGCGCACGGGCGACGGGGTCGTGCAGGGCGAGCGGAGCGCCCTGCACGACTGACGGCGGCGGCTCGCGGTCAGAGCGTGGCCGAGTTGTCGCGCCGGGGCGCGTCCGTGCGGCGGCGCGGTGCGGTGAGGGACGGGGGCACCGGGGTGACCGTCCAGTCCGGATGGCCGGGCATCCTCGGCGTCGTCGTGCCGTACAGCCAGTCGCGCAGGAAGCCGGCGACGTCCTGACCGCAGGTGTGCGAGGCGACGTCGATGTAGTCCTGCGTCGAGGCGGAGGAGTCGCGGTGGCGGGCCAGGAAGGTCCGTTCGACCGTGTGGAAGGCCTCCTCCCCGATGAGCTGGCGCAGGGCGTACAGGACGAGGACGCCGCCGAGGTAGCGCTGGCTGTCGAAGAGGTCGGCCGCGTTCGGCGCGGCGACCGGGCCGGAGGTGGCGCGCCACTGGTCGCCGCGCGCGTAGGTGTCCTTCATCCGGGCCTCCATGGTGGTCAGGCCCAGGGAGTCCGCCCAGCCGCGCTCGTAGCGGTAGAGCAGCCCGTAGAAGTCGGCGTGGCCCTCGTTGAGCCACAGGTCGGCCCAGGTGGCGGGGCTGACGCTGTTGCCGAAGTAGGAGTGGACCAGCTCGTGCATCATGTGCGAGCCGATCTTCGGCTCGGCCTGGAGCAGGAAGTTCGGCTTGTAGAGGGTGAGGGTCTGCGTCTCCAGGCCGGTGAAGTCGAAGGCGTTCGGGTCGTCGGAGTTGCAGGGCAGCAGTCCGTACGTCTCGAAGGGGTAGGCGCCCAGCCGGGCCTCCAGCCACTCGATGTGGCCCGGGGTGAGGGCGAGGGCGGGCTCCAGGGCCTCGGCCCGCGCGGTGGGGACGACGTCGCGCAGGCGCAGCCCGTGCGGTCCGCGGCGCTCCTTGACGACGTAGTCGCCGACGGTGATCTGTACCAGTTCGGTGGCGATAGGCGAGCGGGAGCGGTAGGTGTGGGCGGTGCGGTCGCCGGCCAGTTTCTCGGTGCACACCAGCGTGCCGTTCGCGACGGCGCGCAGGGCCGTGGGCACGGTGACGCGGAACGAGAAGCGCGCCTTGTCCGACGGGTGGTCGTTGCAGGGGAACACGGTGTGCGCCGAGTCCGGCTGGGGGCATATCGCGAACCCGTCCGGCGTGGGCACCCAGGCGGTGTGCGCGAGGGAGCGCCGCGGGTCGGCCGTGTACGTGACGCGGACCGTGACGCGCTCGCGTGCGCGCAGCGCGCGGGCGGGCGTGATCCGCAGCTTCTCGTCGGCCTGCTCGAAGGCGGCGGTGCGGCCGTCGACGCGGACCGTGCGTATGTCGAGGCCGAGGGAGTCGAGGGAGAGGCGGGTGAGGGCCTGCGTGGTGTGCAGTTCCAGGGTCGCCGTGGCGTCGACGAGCGCGGTCGTCGCGTCGTAGGTGAGGTCGAGGTGGTAGGCGGAGACGCGGTAGCCCGCGTTGCCCAGGTTCGGGAAGACGGGGTCCCCGAGGGTCTCGGGCGCCGGAGCGCCGTCGGTCCTCCCGTCCGCGTGGGCGGCGTTGCCCCCCGCCAGGACTGCTGCCGTGCCGATCAGGGCGGCCGCCGGGGCCGTCACTCTGCTGCGATATCTCATGGTCCGCTTTCGCTCGGGCGGCCGGGTGGTCGGTCCGGCCGTCGGTCAGTCGAGGCTCTACCCCCGTTGACCGCGAAAACGGCCGCTTCGGTTGCATGCGGAAGAGCCCTCGGGCGACGCGGCTGTGAGGAGACCCCTGTCGAGCCGGACCCGGGCACGAGATATCTTGATGTCGAGCAATGTTGCAGACGTGGAGCGGAGCACCCGGTGACTGACTCGACCATCATCTATACGCACACTGACGAGGCCCCGGCCCTGGCGACGTATTCCTTCCTGCCGGTGGTCCAGGCGTACGCCTCGCAGGCGGGTGTTCCCGTGGAGACGCGGGACATCTCGCTGGCCGGACGCATCATCGCCGTGTTCCCGGAGTACCTGACCGAGGACCAGCGGATCCCGGACGCGCTGACCGAGCTGGGCGAGCTGGCCAAGACGCCCGAGGCCAACATCATCAAGCTGCCGAACATCTCGGCGTCGATCCCGCAGCTCAAGGCCGCGGTCGCCGAGCTTCAGGCCCAGGGCTACGCGCTGCCGGACTACCCGGACGACCCGAAGACCGACGAGGAGCGGGAGATCCAGGCCCGCTACGACAAGATCAAGGGCTCCGCGGTCAACCCGGTCCTGCGCGAGGGCAACTCCGACCGCCGCGCCCCCGCGTCGGTCAAGAACTACGCCAAGACCCACCCGCACCGCATGGGCGCCTGGTCGTCGGACTCCAAGACGAACGTCGCCACCATGGGCGAGAACGACTTCCGCTCCACCGAGAAGTCCGCCGTGATCTCCGAGGCGGGCTCGCTGCGCATCGAGCTGGTCGCCGCCGACGGCTCCACGACCGTCCTGCGCGAGTCCGTGCCCGTCCAGAAGGACGAGGTCGTCGACGCGTCCGTGCTGCACGTCGCGGCGCTGCGGGAGTTCCTCACCGCGCAGATCGCCCGCGCCAAGGCCGAGGGCGTGCTGTTCTCGGTGCACCTCAAGGCCACGATGATGAAGGTCTCCGACCCGATCATCTTCGGTCACGTGGTCCGCGCGTTCTTCCCGAAGACCTTCGCGCAGTACGGCGCGGCCCTGGCGGCGGCCGGACTGTCCCCCAACGACGGCCTCGGCGGCATCTTCAAGGGCCTGGAGTCGCTGCCCGAGGGCGACGCGATCAAGGCGTCGTTCGACGCGGAGCTGGCCGAGGGCCCGGCCCTGGCGATGGTCGACTCCGACAAGGGCATCACCAACCTGCACGTGCCGTCCGACGTCATCGTCGACGCCTCGATGCCGGCCATGATCCGCACCTCCGGCCACATGTGGGGCCCGGACGGCCAGGAGGCCGACACCCTCGCGGTCCTGCCGGACTCGTCCTACTCGGGCGTGTACCAGGCCGTGGTCGACGACTGCCGCGCCCACGGCGCCTACGACCCCTCGACGATGGGCTCCGTCCCCAACGTCGGTCTGATGGCGCAGAAGGCCGAGGAGTACGGCTCCCACGACAAGACCTTCGAGATCAAGGCCGCCGGCACGGTCCGCCTCGTCGACCAGGCCGGCAACGTGGTCATCGAGCAGGAGGTCGCCGAGGGCGACATCTTCCGCGCCTGCCAGACCAAGGACGCGCCGATCCGCGACTGGGTCAAGCTGGCCGTCACCCGCGCCCGCGCCACCGGCGACCCGGCCGTGTTCTGGCTGGACGAGACGCGCGCCCACGACGCGCAGCTGATCACCAAGGTCAACGCCTACCTGCCGGAGCACGACACCGAGGGCCTGGACATCCGCATCCTGGCTCCGGTCGAGGCCACCAAGCTGTCGGTGGAGCGCATCCGCCGCGGCGAGGACACGATCTCGGTCACGGGCAACGTCCTGCGCGACTACCTCACGGACCTGTTCCCCATCCTGGAGCTGGGCACCAGCGCCAAGATGCTGTCGGTCGTCCCGCTGATGGCGGGCGGCGGCCTGTTCGAGACGGGCGCGGGCGGCTCCGCCCCCAAGCACGTCCAGCAGCTGGTCAAGGAGAACTACCTGCGCTGGGACTCCCTGGGCGAGTTCTTCGCCCTGGTGCCGTCCCTCGAGCAGTTCTCCGAGGCCACCGGCAACACCCGTGCCAAGGTGCTCGCCGACACCCTCGACCGCGCCACCGCGACCTTCCTCAACGAGGACAAGTCCCCGACCCGTCGCGTCGGCGGCATCGACAACCGCGGCAGCCACTTCTACCTGTCCCTGTACTGGGCGCAGGAGCTGGCCCGGCAGACCGACGACGCCGAGCTGGCCAAGGCCTTCGCCCAGCTCGCCGAGACGCTCGCCGCGAACGAGCAGGTCATCGTCGGCGAGCTGAACGCCGTCCAGGGCCGGCCGGCCGACATCGGCGGCTACTACCGGCCCGACCCGGCCAAGGCGGCGGCGGTCATGCGCCCGTCGGCCACCTGGAACGAGGCCCTCGCCTCGCTGAGCTGACCCGAGCGGCCCCGAGCGGCCGCCCGACCGACCGCGCCCCGACCGGCACCGCCCGGCCGGGGCGCGGCCCGTGTCAGCGCCGCCCGCCCGGCGGCGCTCACCAGTCGCGGGTGGCGATCAGCTCCTCCACGTCGGCGTCCTCGAAGCCGTAGGCCCGCGCGACGAAATGGAAGTCCTCGGCTATCTCCTCGCGGGCCACGGTCTCGATGTCGCTGTCCGCCTCCCAGAAGGCGTCCTGCAAGGCGTTGAACTCCTCGGTGGCGGCCCGGGTCAGGGCGTACAGCGCGTCGAGGCCGTCGGGCCGCTCGGCCTCCAGCCGCTCGCACAGCCGCAGCAGGATGTCCCTGCCCCGGTCCACCAGATGATCCGGGTAGTAGCCGTCCCGGTACAGCGCCTTCAGGAACGCGTGTCCCGTGACCTGCTCGTTCGTCGCCGCCATGCCGGTTCCCCGCCCTGTTCGCCGTTGTGCTGTGATGGCGTCTCCGATCATGCACCACACCACTGACAACGCCCCGGGAGCCGTCCGATGACCCCTGCCGCACCGTCCTTCGCGTTCCTGCCGGGCGCCGCCGACTCGCCCGTGATCCTCCATGTGCCGCACTCGGCGCGGGAGATACCCGCCGACGTGCGGGCGGGCATCGTCCTGGACGACGAGGCACTGGAGCGCGAGCTCGACCACATCACCGACTCGCACACGGCGCGGATCGCCCAGGAGGCCGCCCGCACGGCGCCCCTGACGCCCTGGCGGTTCGAGAACCGGCTGTCGCGGCTGGTCGTCGACCCGGAGCGGTTCCCGGACGACCGCGAGGAGATGCTGGCCGTCGGCATGGGCGCCGTCTACACGCGGACCACGCACCGTGAGCCGCTGCGGCCGGACGGCGCCGATCCCGAGCCGCTCGTCGCCCGCTACTTCCGGCCGTACGCGCAGGCCATGACCGACGCCGTGGCCGACCGGCTGGCCGCCGTCGGCCGGGCCGTCGTCATCGACGTGCACTCCTACCCGGCCGAGCCGCTGCCCTACGAACTGCACGGCGAGGGCCCGCGGCCGCCGGTGTGCCTGGGCACCGACGCCTTCCACACCCCGCCGGAGCTGCTCGCCGCCGCACGCGAGGCCTTCGCGGGCCTCGGCGAGACCGGGCTCGACAGCCCGTTCGCGGGCACGTACGTCCCCCTGGAGTACTACGGCAAGGACCCCCGCGTGAGCGCGCTGATGGTGGAGATCCGCCGGGACACCTACATGACCGAGCCGGGCGGCCCGGCCGGACCGGGCCTCCCCCGGCTCGCCTCTGCCCTGGCGGCCCTGGTGACGGCGGCCACCGCCTGACCCGCACCCGGGCCCTCCCCGCACG
This sequence comes from Streptomyces sp. NBC_00704, assembly GCF_036226605.1. Lineage (NCBI taxonomy): Bacteria > Bacillati > Actinomycetota > Actinomycetes > Kitasatosporales > Streptomycetaceae > Streptomyces > Streptomyces sp. NBC_00704. The sequence continues at coordinate 6,976,252 of NZ_CP109000.1, read as the reverse complement.
GGGTCGCGCGGCGTCCCCGGAGCTGCTCCGGGGGCGCCGTGCTTCCGGGCGCGCGCGGGTTCAGGCGCGGAGCCACTCCGTCACCACGACCTCGCCGCCCGTGCGCAGCCGCAGGGCGAACGGGCCGGCGGGCGGTGCGGCGCAGGAGAAGCGGCCCATGTCGTCGGCGGTGAGGACGGCGGTGGCCCGGGGGCCGTGCAGCACCTCGATCGCCGCCGACCGGGGCGGCAGCAGCTGCCCGAGCAGTCCGTCGCCGCTCACCTCGACGTCCACCGTCAGTCCGCCGGAGTGGAAGGTCAGCATCCGCGGCACGTCGGCCGCGCCCCGCACCGGGAGGGCGTCGACCAGCGAGTCGAACGTCAGCTCGGCGATGCGGGCGTCCAGGTCGTGCAGCGCGTAGGCCTCGATGGCGACGCGCCGCAGCTCGGCCGGGACCGGGTCCAGGATGGCGCCGGCCTCGCGCAGCTCCTCCTCCAGCCGGTCGTGGTCCGACTCCTCCTCGGCGAAGGGTGTCTCACCGAACAGGTCGTCCTGTCCCGCACCGCTCACGCCGTGCGCGTCGTTCGTGTCGCTCGCGTCGTTCATGTCGTTCACCGTGCTCCCCGTGCGTCGAGTCGGGCGCGCAGCCGGCGCAGGCATCGCTGGCGCATGGGTCCGATGCTGCCGACGGCGATGCCCAGGGCGGCCGACACCTCCTGGTAGCTGGGCGGCGGCGAGGCGATCAGCACGCGCAGCAACTGGCGGCAGCGCTCGCCGAGCGCCTCGAACTCCTGCCAGAGGAAGCGGACCAGCTCGCTCTGCGCGGCCGCCTCCTCCGAGTCCAGCACCGACTGCTCGGGCGTGCGGTCCTCGCTGGCCCGGTCGAGCAGCTGGGGATCGTCGGTCGGCGTCAGCCGCTTCAGGCCCTTGATCACTTTCAGGCACTCGTTGCGCGCGGTGCTGGCGAGCCATGAACCCGCCTTGTGCGGCTCGCGGATCCGCCCCAGGTGCTGGGCGAACCGGAACCAGACGGTCTGGTAGACCTCGTGCCCGTCGGCGTCCGAGAGCCGGTGTGCGCGCACCACCGACCACACCAGCGGGCTCAGCCCGTCCACCAGCGCTTTCCAGGCCGCCGTGTCACCGTCGACGGCGGACCGGACGAGCGCGCCGACATCACTACGGTCCACGGTCCCACCCCTCGTGTACGGCCTGTCATCGTACGCCGCGGCGGGGCTCGGACCGGACCTCACGCCGGCCTCACGACAGGCCGACCGGGACCGGGCGCCAGGTGGGCGGAAGCAGGGCCGGCACATGCGCTCCCCGCACCTCCGCGAACTCCGCGTGAAGGGCGAGCAGTTCGCGGGCGGCGGCCCGCGGGGCGCTCACCCGGCCCCCGGTCATGTGGGCGGCGACGAGACCGGCGGCCACGGGCGTCGCGAAGGACGTCCCGCTCCAGGAGGCCAGCCCTTCGAACATGACCTGGTCGGGCTTGCCCGGCGCGCTCGCTTGCGCCTCGCTCAACACGCCGGTGTGGCGCGGCGAGCGGCAGGTGCAGGAGTAGGCGAAGCCGTAGCGGCACGCCTCGTAGGTGGAGTGCTGGTACACGTACGGGACGGGGGCGTCGAAGCCGGTGAGGGCGCTGACCAGCCGCTCGCCGGGGGCGTACACCTTCACCCAGGGGCCGTGGTTGCTGAAGCAGGCGCCGAACTCGCCGTCGCCGCGCAGGGCGCCGACCGACAGCACGGCGTCGGCGTGGTCGGGCAGCGAGGCGTAGGCCGCGGGCCAGAAGGGCGCGGCGCTGGCGTTGTTGCCGGCCGCGGCGACCAACAGGGTGTCGTGGCGGCGCAGTTCCTCCATGAACGCGGCGACTCCGAGCAGGCCGTCGAGCCGGCCGTTGGAGGTGCCCGCGGAGAGGCTGATGATGTCGGGCCAGCCGTCCTCGACGGCGTCGAAGAGGCGCTCGCCGAACTCGGACTCCAGGATGGCGCCGGCGTCGTTGAGGGTGCCGCGGACGGTGACGTCGGTGTGCGGGGCGACGGCCGCGACGAGTCCCGCGATGAACGTGCCGTGGCCGACGTACTGCTGGAGGATGCCCTCGTCGTCGGTCTCCCTGACCTGGACGTCGCCCCGGGTGCGGGCCAGCAGGGGGTAGGAGCGGTAGTCGTGGGTCAGCCCGGTGTCGATGACGAGCACGCCGACGCGGCTACCGGGGTCCTCGTCGTCGGGCAACGCGGGTGCGGGGTTGGGGCGTTCGGTGCGCGCGACGGGCACCGGTTCGTCGCCGGGACAGGCGTTGACGGCGATGGACACCACGTGGTTGCGGCTGACCAGGCGGCGTCCCGCGCGGCCCTCGGTCTCGCGCAGCGCGCGCAGCGCTCCGGCCACGGCGTGGTCGCCGGCCCGGCCGCCCTCCCCGGGGTCGCCGACGTGGATGCGGGTGATGCCCGAGCGGTTCGTGTCCGGTCCGGCGCGGCGCACCCGGTCGGGGACCAGGCCCTCGGTCTCGGTGAAGTGCGAGCGGACGGCGTCCTCGACGACCTGGGCCTCCTCGCCGTCGCGGGCGAGGACGACGCCCTTCTCGTAGATGAACTCGGCGGAGTCGTCCGGTCCCATCGCCAACGGGACGTCGGGCAGCGATCGCTGGATCTGCTCGAACTGCTCGTGGAATCGCTGTGGCGCCATGGCGTGTCCTCCCCCTGCGGCCGGTGGTCCTCAGCAGGACCCGCCGGACGGCCGTCTGATACAGGTGGTGCGACGGCGGACGGGGGCCGTGCGGTTGCGTCCGCACGCCTGCCGTTCCTCGTCCCGCGTCCGCCCGCCCCCTCGCACCCCCTCGCGCTCCCCCGCAGCGCCTCACGCCTTGTGACGCTCCGTCATTTTGCGTCCCGTTCCGAAGGACTTGGCCGCGTCGCCGAAAGCGGTTGACGCGACGTCCGATTGTTACGGGTGGATACTGCACCGAACCGGTGTGGCCCGCAGGCCGGAGCACTACCATCCGTTCTGTGACAGCGGGAAACGACTCGGTTCTCGAACTGCTGCCGATGGTGTTCGCCGACCCGGGCGACGCGCTGTCGCGGGCGGAGGGAGTGCTCGGCACCGATCCGACGCCGTTGCACGCCTCCGTCGCCCACCAGGTCATCGGCATCTGGCAGCGGGACTGGGGCGACATGCGTCTCGCCCTCGGCCATCTGCGCCGGGCCCGGGACCTCGCTGCGCGCGCGGACTCCGCCGAGCGGGAGGCGGACGTCCTCGGCACGCTCGGCGTGGCGCTGGTGCACGCGGGCCGCACCCGGCAGGGGCTGGAAGCCTTCGAGCGGGGCGTCGAGCGCGGCTCGGGCCACACGCGCGCGCGGGTGCTCTACCGGCGGGCCTACTCCCGGTGGGTCCTCGGCCACCACCGTGAGGCCCTGGAGGACGTGCGCCGCGCGATCCCCGTGCTGCGCCAGGCGGACGACGTCATCTGGACGGCGCGCGCCCTCACCCTGCGCGCCACCGTGCATCTCGCCCTCGGAGCGGTCGAGCGCGCGGAGGCGGACTTCACGGCCGCCGAGACACTGTGGGACACCACCGGCCAGGAGCACGACAAGGCCGACGCGGTGGAGAGCCGCGGCCTGGCCGCGTTCCGCTCCGGGGACGTCCCGGCCGCGCTGCGACTGCTCGACGAGGCGGAGGAGCGCTACGCCAAACTCGGCACGCCCACCTTCATGCTCGCCATCCGGCGCTGCGAGGTCCTGATGGCGGCCGGTCTGGCCCCCGAGGCGCTGGCCGAGGCGGACGCGGCCATCGGCGTCCTCGACGGCATCGGCGGCCAGTCCACCCGCAAGGCGGAGCTGTTGCTGGCCGCCGCGAAGGCGGCGCGGCTGGCGGGCGATCCCGGCACGGCGATCGCGCGCGCGGCCGTGGCCGAGCGGCTCTTCGCCGGGCAGCGGCGGACCTGGTGGGAGGCGCACGCCCGGCTGGTGCTGATCGAGGCGCGGGCGGCCACCGGCCGCGGCTCGGGCCGGCTGGTCGCGGACGCGGCGCGGCTGGCCGAGCGGCTGGCCGCCTTCCAGGCGCCCGCCGCGCCCGAGGCCTGGCTGCTGGCGGGCCGGATCGCACTGGACCTGAACCGGACCGCGGACGCCGAACGCCATCTGCAGATCGCGGCGCGCAGCCGGCGCAGCGGTCCGCCGCTGGCCCGGCTGACGGGCTGGGCGGCGCAGGCGCTGTGGGCGCGGGCGACGGGCTCGGACCGCGGCGTGCTGGAGGCCTGCCGGCGCGGACTCGACGTCCTCGACGCCCACCGTATGACGCTGGGCGCGTCCGAGCTGCGCGCCCGCGCCACCGCGCAGGGGGCCGAACTGGCCGCGCTGGCCCAGGAGGTGAGTCTGGAGCGGGGCGGGCCGCGGCGGCTGCTGGCGTGGAGCGAACGCTGGCGGGCCACGGCGCTGTCCACGCCGCCCACCCGGCCGCCGGGCGATCCCGCGCTGCTGAGCAGACTGACCGCCTTCCGGGTCATCGCCGCCCGGGCCGAGGCGGCGCGCATGGACGGACGCCCGGTGCCCGCCCTGGAGCGGGAACAGCGGCGGCTGGAACGCGAGATCCGCGCCAGGACCCTGCACAGCCGCGGCGGGGCCGCCTGGGGCGGCGACCGCTTCGGCGGGGACCGGTTCGACGTGGGACGGTTGCTGGAGCGGCTCGGCGAGAGCCGCCTCGTGGAACTGGCCGTGCCGGACGGGCGGGTCCAGGTGCTGGTGTGCGAGGACGGGCGGGTGCGCCGGTTCACGGGCGGGCTGCTCGCCGAGGCGGAGCGGGAGGCCGAGCACGTCCAGGCGGGACTGCGCCGGCTGGCGCATCCCGGCGCGGAGGGCAGGCTGCCGGTGGTGGAGGCGGCGGGGCGGCGGCTGGAGGAGCTGCTGCTGGGCGAAGCGGCCGCGCAGCTGGGCTCCGGCCCGGTCGTGGTGGTGCCGCCGGCCCGGCTGCACCGGGTGCCGTGGGCGCTGCTGCCGTCGCTGCGCGAGCGGGTGCTCAGCGTGTCGCCGTCGGCGAGCGGCTGGCTGCGCGCGCGGGACACACGGCCGCCGCCCGGCGGCCGCCAGGTCCTCGTGCGCGGACCGGGACTGGCGGGCGGCGGGGCGGAGGTGCCGGAGGTCGCGGGCCGCTACGGCGCAGCTGTCGTGCTGGAGCACGAGGAGGCCCGGGTCCCGCGCGTGCTGCGGGAGTTGGACGGCGCCGCGCTGGCCCACATCGCCGCGCACGGCACGTTCCGCGCGGACAGCCCGATGTTCTCGTCACTGCGCATGGCGGACGGCCCGCTCATCGTGCACGACTTCGAGCGGCTGGCCCGCAGCCCGTACCGGATCATCCTCTCCAGCTGCGACACGGCCCGGCTCGCCTCGGTCGGGGCGGACGAACTCCTGGGCCTGGTGACGGCATTGCTGCCGCTGGGCACGGCGGGCGTGGTGGCCAGCAGCGCGCCGGTCAACGACGCGGCGGTCGTCCCGCTGATGCTGGCCCTGCACAAGGGCGTCAGCGCGGGCCTGTCCCTGGCGGAGGCGTTGCGCGACGCGCGGGCCGCGCTGCCGGGGGACGCCCTGCACCAGGCCACGGGCTGGGCGTTCGCGGCGTTCGGCGCGGCCTGAACGGGCGCCCGGGTCAAGCGGGTTGCCCGCCGGGCAGCTCGGCCGGCCACCGGGGACGCGCGGTCGCCCGCGCCGAGGCGCGGGCACGCGCCGCGAGCCGGCGTCGTCAGGGGGTGACCTGCGGCCGCGTGCCGACGTCGTCCGCCGCGGGGTCCGCCATGACGAGGGCCGGGGCGGCGGCGTCCGGGTCGAGGTGCGCGCCGAACGCGGGGTGGGCGGTCAGCCGACGGGCGTAGGCCCACAGGGCGGGATGACCGGCGACGCGCCGCACGGCCTCCGCGTCGAGGTGGTGGCGGTGGACGGTGTCGAGCTGGACCAGTGCGACCCACAACTCGACGTCCGCCGCCGTGATCCGATCGTCGATCAGGTAGGCGTGGGCGTTCATTCCGCTCTCCAGCACGCCGAGGGTGGCGAGCAGCGTGCCGAGGGCGGCCGCGCGCTCGTCGGCGTCGGCGTCGGCCGCTCCGGCCCGCTGGGCGGCCGCCTCGATGCCCTGGGCGCACATCCGCTCCACGGCCTCGATCTGCGACTCCGCGCCGCACGGGTACAGCGTGGCCCGTCCGCCGCCGAACCCGCGGGCGAGGTCGCGGGCGATGTCGGGCCCGTGGCTGCTGACGATGCGTCCCGACCAGTCGTCGCTGAGCAGCGGGGCGAGGGCCGGTCCGGTGTAGTGGTGCGCGCTCGCCTCGTACAGCGGGCGCAGTGCGGAGTGACCGCCGTCGGGGCAGTCGGGGACGGCCGGCAGGAAGGTGACCGGGCAGACCGCGTCCAGGCCGAGGAGGCTGTGCGTGACGGCGACGCGCAGACAGCCGGGGTCGGCCGCCGCCAGGTAGAGGCGGTAGCGGCGCGGCACGGCGTAGTGGCCGCTGCGGGCGTCCCGGCCGATCCGGCCGCGGAAGGCGGGCGCGGGACGGGCGGAAGGGTGTGCGGCGGTCAGCGGTGTGGCGGACATGACTCTCCCCGGGGCGGGGCGCACTGAGGACGTGCGCGCGGCGGATGCGACGTCGAGGCGGCGGGCCCGGTCACGCGCGCCGGGCCCGGCCGCGTCCGAGGGACGTCGCCGGTGCGGCTGGGCGCGGGGAGGAGGCCCGGCTCAGCCCTGGGACCCCATCGCGCTGCACACACGCTGCAGGTCGATGTGGCGGCGGGAGGTGAGAAGGGGCGACGAGCACGCCGTGCGGCTCGCCCGGCCGAAGACCGGCTCCAGTCGCCCCATCCGTTTCCCTACCTGTTCACTAGGATTCCCGGGGACGAGTGTCGATCCGCCCCTGGCCCCCGTCAAGAGGGCGTCCACCAGGTGAGTACGGGCGGCCGGGCGCAGCCGCGGGGCGCGCCGCGAGGAGGGGGAGGTCCGGAGGCCACCGGTCCACGGCAGCGCGAACGGCGGGCCGGGGCGGGCGGAGCACGGCGTGGGCATCGCGGCGGGCCGCGGCGGGGCGGACGGCGCGCGGGGGCGCGGCGGGGCGGACACCGCGGCAAGTCGGCCGCGTCGGGGCGGAAGGCGCGCCGCGCCGCGACGGGGCGGACATCGCGGCGAGTCGGGCGGGCGAAAGGGCGGAGGGCGTAGGCGGCGCCCCTCCCCTTCCCCCTCCCCCTCAGGCCGGCGGCCGTCGGTTCACTGGCGGGGCTTGTGGGTGGCCGCGAACTCGTCGGCGGCCGCGAGGTCGAAGTCGCCGTGGTCGCTGCCGAGTCCCTGCGCCACCAATGCGGCGCACGCGCTGCCGAGGACCGCGGCGTCGCCCGGGGTACGGCCGAGGCTCACGCCGCGCAGGTAGCCGGCCGAGAAGGCGTCGCCGCAGCCGGTGGTGTCGACGACGTCGACGACGAAGGCGGGGACCGGTTCCGCGCCGTCCGCGGTCACCACCAGCGCCCCGTCCCCGCCGCGGGTGACGGCGACGGCGCCCGCACCCGCGCCGAGGAGTCTGCGCGCCGCGGTCAGCAGGTCGCTCTCGCCGGTGAAACCGAGGGCCTGGTCCTCGTTGGGCAGCAGGTGGTCGATGTGGGGCAGGGCCGCCTCGATCTGCTCGAAGCCGCCGAGGACGCCGGGGGCGAGCAGGTCCACGGAGGTGACGACGCCGTGCTCCTTGGCGAAGGACAGGATGCGGGCGGCGACGTCGACGCCGATCAGCTCCGGTCCGCCGAGGTGCAGATGGGTGGCCTCGGCGAGAGCGTCCCAGGGGACGTCGTCGAGGCCGTAGGTGATGTTGGCGCCGAGCAGGTGCAGGGAGGGCCGGTCGCCGTTGGGCCGGATCGGCAGGACGCTCACGGAGGTGGCGGTGTCGGTGCGCCGGACGAGGAACTCGGTGTCGACGCCCGCCTGTTCGAGGAGCCGCAGCAGCATGTCCCCGGTCGGGTCCGAGCCGACGGCGCCCGCGCTGCGTACCCGGGCGCCCAGCTTTGCCAGGGTGAGGGCGGTGCCGCCCGCGGTTCCGGCGGCGGTCATCCGGATGTCGTCGACCAGCGTCGCGCCCTGGCCCTCGGGTATCTCCTGCACGGGCCGGACCAGTACGTCCAGAACGTGCACGCCCATCGTGAAGACCTTCATCGGCTCTCCCCCTTCGTCGGCTCTTGCTGCCGTGCGGATGTCGCGGGCATCGCGGATGTCGCGGGCATCGCGGATGTCGCGGGCATCGCGGATGTCGCGGGCGTCGCGGATGCCGCGGGCGTCGCGGATGTCGCGGATGGCTCCGGCGGTGCGGATGATTCCGGTGGCGCGGGTGACGCGTCCGGCGCCGGTGCCGCGCCCGGTGCGGGCGCGACGCGGTGGGTGGTGCCGTAGTCGCGGGCCAGGGCCGCCTCGATCACGGCGAGTTGCTGCTGCTCGTCGAGGACGCGCGGCCGGCCCATGACGGCCGCGTCCCGGTAGACGCCGCAGGCCCATTCGAGGAGCAGCGCGTTCTCGACCGCGCCGTCGAGGGTCGTCCCGTGGGTGACCGCGCCGTGGTTGGCCATCAGGGCGGCGCTGCGCCCGTCGAGCGCGGCGAGCACCGACGCGGCCAGCTCGGGCGTGCCGAAGGTGGCGTACGGCGCGACCCGGACGCTGCCGCCGAGGGCCAGCATCTGGTAGTGCACGCAGGGGAGTTCGTCGAGCACGCAGGAGACGGCGGTGGCCATCGGGGCGTGGGTGTGGACGATCGCGCCGACGCCGTAGCGGCGGTAGACGCCGAGGTGCAGGTCCAGTTCCGAGGTAGGCCGCAGGTCTCCGTCGACGACGTTGCCGTCGAGGTCGACGACGGTCACCTGTTCCGGGGTGAGGCCGGCGAGGACCGCTCCGGTCGCGGTGATCGCGACCCGGTCGTCGACGCGTACGCTCACGTTCCCGGCCGTGCCGATGAGGAGGCCTTCAGCCCCCAGCCGTCGGCACGCGTCCGCCACGGCGGCCCGCTCCCGACCCGTCGCGCTTGAAGCGGTCATGGGCGCGAAGGTAGCGTAAACGTGAAACAAAGTCACGTTCAGGTTTGGAGGCAGTTCCTTGGTCCAGCCGACGGCCGGCCCCCACGGCGGCGTACCCCTGCGCCGCACTCCCCGGCAGGCCCGCAGCAAGGCGCGTCTGGCGCTGGTGCTCCGGGCCGCCGAACGCATCCTGGTCGACGAGGGCGTGGAGGCGCTCACCACGACACGGGTGGCGGCCGAGGCGAAGGTGTCGGTCGGGTCGCTCTACCAGTACCTCCCGGACCGCGGCGCGATCATCGACGCCCTGGCCTCGGGCTACTTCGCCCGCCTCGAGGGCGTCATGGACGACCTGGCCCGTGCCGCGGCCGCCGGGCGCTGGGACGACCCGGTGGGCGTCCTCGTCGACACCTGCGCGGGCGTCTACCGCACCGAACACGGCTTCCGCGCCCTCTGGTTCGGCAGCGGGCTGACCGAGCGGACCCGGGCCGCCGACCGCGAGCACAAGCGGCGCATGGCCGACGGCGTGCGCCGGGTGCTGCTCGCCCTGGGCGTGGCCCGCGACGACGCGAGGCTGGCGACGGCGTGCCATGCCGCGATCCTCGCCGCCGACGCGCTCGCCCAGGAGGCCTTCCGCCGCACCCCCGAGGGCGACGGCGAACTGCTCGACGAGGCCAAGGCGATGCTGCGCGGCTACCTCGCCGACGTCGTGACCCGGTACGAGCCCCGGTAGGCGGGCACGGGCCATCGGCGCCGGGCCGGGCGAAAGTCGCTCGCCGCCGCGCCGCCCGGTGGATACGGTCGCTCCCCAGGCGGACCGCTTCCGCGGCCGCCGCACCCGGAAGGCGACCCCCGTGACCACCCTGTGGCGTCCCACCGGTCCGGTGGAGCTGGACCTGGTGCGCGACCTGGCCTGGCGCGCCTGGCCTCCGCGCCTTCCCGAGCAGCCGATCTTCTATCCGGTGCTCAACGAGGACTACGCCGTCAGGATCGCCCAGGACTGGAACGTCAAGCACGACGGCGCGGGGTACGTGACCCGGTTCGAGGTCGACTCGGCGTTCCTGCGCAGGTACCCGGTGCGGCGGGCGGGCGGCCGCACGATCCTGGAACTGTGGGTGCCCGCCGAGGAGTTGCCCGAGTTCAACGCGCACATCGTGGGCGAGATCGAGGTCGTCCACGAGTTCCGGTGACGCTCGCGGGCGGTCGCCGACGGCGCTCTGGTTCGCGGCCGACGCCCGGCGCGACGACGTCCGGGGCCGTCGCCCCGGACGCGGTGCGCGCCGGACGCGGTGCGCGCCGGACGCACCCCGGTCAGCCGGCGAGCGGGTGCTGCGGGTCCAGCAGCGCGGCGATCCGCTCGGTGATCACCTGCGAGTTGTTGCCGCCGGGCGCGTTCGGGCCGACCGTCGTGGACACCGCGATGGACAGCCGCTTGTGCGGCTCGTACGCCATGACGGCCGCGTAGCCGAAGAAGGACGGGTTCTGCAGCACCCAGCTGTTCTTGACGAGGACGCCCACGCCGAAGTGGAACTTCTTCGTCATGGGCAGGCACACCGTCGCGGGACAGGCGGCGGTGGCGTGGCCGAGACCGACCGTGCCCGGGTTCAGCTGCGTGCGGAAGGCGCTCTTCGAGAGCAGTTCGCCCGAGCCGATGCCCTGGCCTGAGCGGGCCAGGTCGCAGACGTCCTGGGTGATGACGGCTCCCGGCGCGGTGGTCCAGGAGGGGTTGAAGTACGTGGACTCCTCGTAGAAGCCGCGTTCCTCGTCGTAGGCGTGCAGCACGGGCTGCGGGATCTCCGCGGTGTCGTTGCTGCGGGTGTTGCGCAGGTCCAGGGGGCGCAGGACGCGCTGCCTCAGCAGGCGGGCGAGCGGGGTGCCGGAGATCTTCTCCAGGACATGGCCGAGCAGGACGAAGTTGGCATGCGAGTAGCTCCAGTTGGTGCCGGGCTCGTACCAGAGGGGGTGGCGCAGGGAGAACCCGACGAGCTCCTTCGGGGTCCAGTGCTGCCAGGGGTCGGCGTACAGCTTCTTCAGGAAGGCCGGGTCGGTGACGTAGTCGTGCAGGCCCGAGGTGGAGTCGCCGAGCATGCGCAGGGTGATCTCGTCGCCGTGCGGCAGGTCGGGCAGCCAGCGCGAGACCGGGGCGTCGAGGTCCACCTTGTGCTCCTCGACGAGCTGGAGCAGCACGGTGCCCATGAAGGCGATGCCGACCGAGCCGGTGCGGAAGTGCATGGCGGGGGTCGCGGGCACGCCCGTCATGGACTCGCCGACGGCCCCCGTCACCAGTTCGCGCCCGTCGACGGTGACCCTGACGAGGGCGGCCTTGAGGCCGAGCTGCTTCTTGGCCCGGCGGACGATGTCGAGGACCTTGCGCGCCTGGGCGTCGGGGCTGCGGGTGGCGGCGCAGGCACGGTCGGGGTGGCCGGGACCGGCGGCGGCGACCGCCGTCTGCAGGGTCGAGGCGAGGAGAGCGGCGGCGCACAGCAGCGCCGTACGAGTACGCGTCATACGCGCACTATGGGCTGATCTTCACAACGGTACGGGCACTGACACTCGGACACCGGGGGCCCGGGGCCGGACAGAACCCGTACGGAGGAGTGCCGCCGTCCCCGCGCCGAGGGGCCGCGTCGCTGCCGCGCGGTCAAACCGGTCGACGACCTCCCGAGGACCGGCCTGACCGCGCAGTCATCGCAGTCTTGGCGGCTGCCCGGCCGGCGTCAAGACCCGTCCCGGTGGGTGGGCGGCGGGCGACGCGGCGAGCAGGGGGCTCTTCCGGTCACTCCGCAGGTGTCCTTCCGGTCACTCCGGGACGTCACACGGATTTTTCCCGGCCACCGGATCGACGCCGGCGGCAGGCGTCCGTTCGGGGACATGCGGTCCAAAGGAACCCAAATCTGACGGTCACTCATGTTCCGCTGAGATGAGCCGGGGGTGAACATGCCTGCCGGCGACGGGAATTGATCCGTTTTCCTCCCCCCTGGCCCTTCACTCTCGTCTGACCGAATCACTACGGCCGGTCACCGGCCGATGGTTCGAACGTTGACCAGTGAGTAACAAGACCACTACCTTTCAACGCGTTTCGAGCACGCGCTACAGAACGGCGTTCCGGGTGAACCTCTCCCCGCCGGAACGCGGTGAGCCGCCTTTGCTGTCCCGAACCCCCCACCGTGCAGTCTCACCTTGATTCGGAGAATCATGACGTCCGCTGTGCGTTCCGAGGACATGATCATCGGCATCACTCCGTTCGGCGAGCCCGACGCCGGGCTCGCCCTGGCCGTCGGCCGGTCCGGCGGTCTCGGAGTGCTGGACCTCGGACCCGGTGACCGAAGATCGCGCGAGGCCCTGGCCCGGCTGCGGCGCGCCTGCCCGGGCGGGTTCGGCGTCCGCGTCGACGCGCACTGCCGGCTCACCCCCGCCGACCTGGATCCGGACGGCCCCCACACCGTGATCCTCGCCGTCGGCGCGGCGTCCGGGACCGCCTGGCCGGTCGACGTGCTCGCGGCGCGCGTGCGGGTGCTCGTCGAGGTCACCGACCTGGCGGGCGCACGGGACGCGGTACGCGCCGGAGCGCACGGTCTGATCGCCCGCGGCGCCGAGTGCGGCGGCCGCGTCGGCGCCCTGAACACCTTCGTCCTGCTCCAGCAGCTCCTCGCGGCGCCCGAGGTGACCGTACCGGTGTGGGCGTGCGGCGGCATCGGCCCCCGGACGGCCGCCGCCGCGACGGCGGGCGGCGCGGCCGGGGTCGTCCTGGACGGACAGCTCGCCCTGCTCGCCGAGTCGTCCCTGCCCGAGCCGGCCGCCGCCGCGCTGCGCACCCTCGACGGCTCGGAGACCGTCGTGGTGGCCGGTCACCGGGTTCTGCTGCGGCGCGGCCCGGACGCCCCGCGGCTCGCCGAGGACGCCGGACCGCGGGAGGCGGCGGCACTGCTCGGCGCGCGGGACCCGCGCACCCAGCTGCTCCCGGTGGGCCAGGACGGCTTCCTCGCCGCCCGGTTCGCCGAGCGGTGGGGCGACGCCCGGCGCACGGTCCGCGCGCTGCGGGAGGCGATGCTGGACGCCGTCCACGACGACTCGGCCGCGCGGGCGCTGCGGCCCGGCTCGCCGATGAGCCGGGCGCTCGGCACCCGGCTCCCCGTCGCACAGGGGCCGATGACCAGGGTGAGCGACGGCCCCGCGTTCGCCGCGGCGGTGGCGGCGGACGGCGCGCTGCCCTTTCTGGCCCTGGCGCTGGCCGACGGCGCACGGACCCGGACGATGCTGGCCGAGACGCGCGACGCGGTGGCCGGCCGGCCGTGGGGCGTGGGCGTCCTCGGCTTCGCGCCGGAGGACGTGCGCGCGGCCCAGCTGGAGGCCGTACGGCAGCTGCGGCCGACGCACGCGATCATCGCGGGCGGACGCCCGTCGCAGGCGCGCGCCCTGGAGCAGGACGGCGTCCGCACCTTTCTGCACGTGCCCTCGCCGGGGTTGCTGCGGCAGTTCCTGGAGGCCGGGGCGCGCCGGTTCGTGTTCGAGGGCTCGGAGTGCGGCGGGCACGTCGGCCCGCGCGGCAGCTTCGCGCTCTGGGAGGCCCAACTCGCCGTGCTGGAGGACTACTTCGAGGGCCGTCCGGCGGACGGCGTCGAGGTGTTCTTCGCCGGCGGGGTGCACGACGAGCGGTCGGCGGCGATGGTCGCCGCGCTCGCCGCGCCGCTGACCGCCCGCGGTGCGGCCGTCGGCCTGCTGATGGGCACCGCCTACCTGTTCACCGACGAGGCCGTGTCCTGCGGGGCGATCCGGCCGCTGTTCCGGCGGCAGGTCATGGACGCGGAGGCCACCACGCTGCTGGAGTCCGCGCCGGGGCACGCGACGCGGTGCGTGCCCAGCCCGTTCGCCGCGGACTTCCGCGACCAGGAGGCCCGGCTGCGCGCCGAGGGCGTGCCCGACCGGCGGATCTGGGAGGAACTGGAGCGGCTCAACGTCGGCCGGCTGCGCCTGGCCAGCAAGGGCGTGACCCGCGACGGCGACGGCGCGCTCGTCCCCGTCGACGAGCGGCGCCAGCTCGCCGAGGGGATGTTCATGGCGGGCGAGGTGGCCGTGCTGCGCTCGGCCGCCACCACGCTCGCCGCCCTGCACGAGTCGGTGACCACGGGCGCGGCCGGGCACCTCGCCCGCCGGGCGGCGCGGACGGCCCCCGCCGAGGACACGCCCGCGCCCGCCGCGCCCGCTCCGCTCGACATCGCCGTCGTCGGCATGGCGTGCATGTTCCCCGGGGCCCCCGACCTGCCCGCGTTCTGGGCGAACGTCGTCGGCGGCGTGGACGCGGTGGGCGAGGTGCCCGCCGAGCGCTGGGACCCGGCCGTCCACCACGGCGCGTCCACCCCTTCCAAGTGGGGCGGGTTCCTCCCCCGCATCCCCTTCGACCCGCTGCGCTACGGCATCCCGCCGGCCTCCCTCGGCCACGTCGAACCGGTGCAGCTGCTGTCCCTGGAGGCCGCCCGGCGCGCCCTGGAGGACGCCGGATACGGCGACGGCGGGCGGGACTTCGACCGCTCCCGCACCTCCGTGGTGTTCGGCGCGGAGGCGGGCAGCGACCTGTCGAACGCGGCCACGCTGCGCGCGGTGCTGCCCTCGTACTACGGCCGCGTTCCCGAGGCCCTGGACGAGCAGCTCCCGCGGCTGACCGAGGACTCCTTCCCCGGCATGCTCGCCAACGTCATCTCCGGCCGCGTCGCCAACCGGCTCGACCTGGGCGGCGCCAACTACACCGTCGACGCGGCCTGCGCCTCCTCGCTGGCCGCCGTGGACGTCGCCTGCAAGGAACTGGCCGGCGGCACGTCCGACGTGGTCCTGTGCGGCGGTGCCGACCTGCACAACGGCATCAACGACTACGTCCTGTTCTCCTCGGTGCACGCCCTCTCCCCGACCGGCCGCTCCCGCGCCTTCGACGGCTCGGCGGACGGCATCGCGCTCGGCGAGGGCGTCGCCTGCCTGGTCCTGAAGCGGCTCGCGGACGCCGAACGGGACGGCGACCGCGTCTACGGGGTCATCAAGGGACTCGGCGCGTCCAGCGACGGCCGCTCCCTCGGACTGACCGCGCCCCGGCCCGAGGGCCAGCGCTCGGCCCTGGAACGCGCCTACCGCAACGCGGGCGTCTCCCCGGCCGACGTCGGGCTGGTCGAGGCGCACGGCACGGGCACCGTCGTCGGCGACCGCACCGAACTGCGCGTCCTCAGCGAGGTGTTCGCCGAGGCCGGGGCCAGGCCGGGCGGCTGCGCGCTCGGCTCGGTGAAGTCGCAGATCGGGCACACCAAGTGCGCCGCCGGACTCGCCGGGCTCATCAAGACGCTGCTGGCCCTGCACACCGGCGTCCGGCCGCCCACCCTGCACGTCGAGTCGCCCAACCCGGCCTGGGACGCGGACGCCAGCCCCTTCGCCTTCCACGCCGAGGCCCGCCCGTGGGCGGCGCCCGCGCCCGAACGGATCGCCGGGGTCAGCGCGTTCGGCTTCGGCGGCACCAACTTCCATGTGGTGCTGGCCGCTCACGCGGGCGGCGTGCCACCGGTGCGGGGGCTCGACGCCTGGCCGGGCGAGCTGTTCGTCTTCCGCGGACGGGACGAGGCCTCGGCCCGCCGCTCGATGGAGGAGCTGCTGAAGGCCGCCCGGGCGCCGGGCCGGCCCTGGCGGCTCCGCGACCTCGCGCTGGGCGCGGCCCGGCGGTCGGACGCGAGCACGGACCCGGCCCGGATCGCCCTCGTGGCGACGGACGTCGACGACCTGGTGGACAAGCTGCTCCGGGCCACCGCCGGTCCCGCGGATCCGTCGGCTCCCGGCGAGCACGCGGGCCCCGGCGGGCGCGCCGCGACGGACGGCGTCCACCGGGCCCCGTCCGCCGCCACGGACGGGAACACGGACCGGGACGGGAACAGGGAAGGGGACGGCGTCTCGCAGGACGCCAAGGTCGCCTTCCTCTTCCCCGGCCAGGGCAGCCAGCGCACCGGCATGCTCGCCGACCTGTTCGTCGCCTTCCCCGAGCTGCGCCCCTACCTGGAGCTGGGCCGCGCCCACGCGGACGCCCTGTATCCGCCGGCCGCGTTCGACGACGCCGTGCGCGAGAGGCAGAACGCCGCGCTGACCGACACCCGCGTGGCGCAGCCCGCGCTCGGCGTCGCCGGGCTCGCCGCGCACGCCGTGCTCACCGCGGCCGGCGTGCAGCCGGACATGGCCGCCGGACATAGCTACGGCGAGCTGGTGGCCCTGTGCGCGGCGGGCGCGCTCACCCCCGAGACGCTGCTGGAACTCAGCGCCGAGCGGGCGGCGGCGATCCTGCGGGCGGCGGAGTCCGCCGGGGCCGCGGACGGCGACGCAAGCGGCGGGGCCGACCCCGGGACCATGGCGGCGGTGTCGGCCGGCGCCGAGGAGGTGACCCGAGCGCTCCGGGCGTCGGGCGCACCGGAAGGCGTCGTCGTCGCCAACCGCAACGCGCCCGGCCAGACGGTGATCTCGGGCCCCACTGAGGCCGTCGCCGAAGCCGTCCGGCTGCTGCGCGCGGCGGGGCACGGAGCCAAGCGCATCCCCGTCGCCTGCGCGTTCCACAGCCCCATGGTGGCCGCCGCGGGCGACGCGTTCGCCGAGGCGCTCGCGGCCCGCCCGGTGCACGCGCCCGAGATCCCGGTGTGGTCCAACCGCACGGCCGCCCCCTACCCGGCCGACGGCGACGCCGTGCGCGCCGGGCTCGCCGCCCAGATCGGCGCCCCGGTCGCCTTCGTGGAGCAGATCGAGGCCATGTACGAGGCGGGAGCACGCGTCTTCGTCGAGGCCGGTCCGGGCTCGGTGCTGACCGGGCTGACGGGCCGGATCCTCGGCCACCGGCCGCACACCGCGGTGGCCTGCGAGCCCCGGCCCGGCAGCGGACTGCTCGGCTGGCTCGACGCGCTGGCACGGCTCGCCGTCGCGGGGCTGCCGGTGCGCGCCGGATGGCTGCTGCGCGGCCGTGACGCGGTGGACGCACTGCGCGCTCCGGAGCCGAAACGCCCCGGCTGGACGGTCGACGGCCAGCTGGTGCGCACCGCCGACGGCGCCCTCCTGCCCGGTGCGCTCGCGCCGGCCCGACGCGTCGAGGCCCCCACCGGCACCACCGGCCTCACCGGCCTCACCGACCCCACCGAGAGGACAGCGACGACTGTGACGACGAACCCCCCGCACGGCGTCCCGTCCGACCGGGACGCGCTCGTCTCCGAGTTCCTGCGCACCAGCCGCGAGATGATCGCCGCCCAGCGCGACGTGCTGATGACCTACTTGGGCGCGGACCCCGGCGCACGGCTCGCCCCGCCCGCCGCTCCGGCTTCTGCCCCTGTTCCGGCTCCGCAGGTGATCCGCGCCGTCGGTGAACTCCCGTCTCCGGGACCGGAGTCGGCGGCCGGGGTCCCGGCGGCCGGGGTCCCGGCGGCCGGGGTCCCGGCGGCCGCCGTCGGCGAGCCGGCCGCGGTGGAGCCCACCGGGGAGAGTGCGGGGGCGGTCGACGTGCAGCGGGTCGTGCTGGAGATCATCAGCGAGCGCACCGGCTACCCCGTCGACATGATCGAGCCCGACCTCGATCTGGAGGCGGACCTCAGCATCGACTCCATCAAGCGGGCCGAGATCGCGGGCGAACTGGCCCGGCGTCTGGGCGCGGGGGCCGACGCCGACGTCGCGGCCCTCGACGACGACGCGCTGGAGGAGCTGGCCAAGGCGCGGACCGCCGCCGCGGTGACCGCCTGGCTGACCGCCCGGCTGGGCGACCCGGCCGCGAACCCGGCCGTGAACGCCGCTGAGGAACCGGACCCGGAACCCGCGGCGGGTCCCGGGCCGGAGCACGAACCGGAACTCGGGCCGGAGCACGGGCCGGAGCACGGGCCGGAGCACGGGCCGGACGCCGTCACCGGGGAGGCGCCCGGACGGCGGCTCCTGCGGCCGGTCCTGCTCGACGAGCGGCCCGACGCCGCCGCCGACCCGGCGGCCGCACTCGCCGGCACGCGCTGGACCGTCCTCGGCGACGCCCCCGAGGCCGTCGCCCGGCTGGCGTCCCACGGCGCCGACGTCGTCGTACGCGCCCACGACCACGTCCTGACGCAGGCGGACGGGCCGGTGGACGGCGTGCTGTGGCTCGGGGCCCTCGCGGACGCCGACGACTCCCCCGTGCTGCCCGACATGTTCCCCGTGCTGAAGGCCGCCCTCGCGCACGAGCCGCGCGTGCTGCTGGCCGTCCGCCGCGCCGACGACGAGAGCCCCGACCCCCGCACCGCGGGGCTGCGCGGACTGTTCCGGACGGTGGCGCGGGAGTATCCGCAGACCGTGGCCCGGCTGGTCGAACTCGCCGACGCCTCGCCGCCGGCCGTCGCGGACGCCGTCGTCGCCGAGGCCGTCGCGCCGGACCGGACGCCCGTCGTGCTGCGGACGGCGGCCGGGAGGCACGGATTCGAACTGGTCGCGGCGCCGCTCGGCACGCTCGGCGCCACGGGCGCGGGACCGGCCGGGGAGGGCGCCGCGGAGGCGGCCGCGCTCGGCCTGGACCGGGACTCGGTGGTGCTGCTCGCGGGCGGGGCGCGCGGCATCACGGCGCAGTTCGCCGCCGCGCTCGCCCGCGCCGCCCGCTGCCGGCTGGAACTGCTCGGCCGCACCCCCGCCCCCGACGGCCCGGAGGCCGCGGACACCGCGTCCGCCCGCACCCCCGCCGCGCTGCGGGCGGCGCTCGCCGCACGCGGCGGTCTGCGGCCGGCCGAGATCAACCGGGCCGCCGAACTGCTGCTGGCCCAGCGGGAGATCACGGCCACCCTCGCCGAACTCGGCGCCCTGGGCAGCCGGGCCCGCTACCGCTCGGTCGACTTCCGTGAACCGGAGGCGGTGCTCCAGGCGGTCAAGGAGATCCACGCCGAGCACGGCCGGCTCGACGGCGTGGTGCACGCGGCCGGCGTGATCGAGGACCGGCTCCTCGCGGAGAAGAGCCCCGAGTCCTTCCGCCGTGTGTACGGCACCAAGGCGACCGGCGCGCACGCCCTGCTCACCGCGTTGGAGGAGCTGCCGGCGGCGCCCGCGTTCACCGTGCTGTTCGGGTCGGTGTCGGCCGTGCTGGGCAACCGCGGCCAGGTCGACTACGCGGCCGCCAACGACGCGCTGGAGACCCTCGGAGCGGCCTTCGCCGCCCGCACCGGCCGGCGTGCGGTGACCGTGCACTGGGGACCCTGGGCGCCCTCGGCCGGGCACGCGGGCATGGTCGGGGCGGAGCTGGCCCGCGAGTACGCCCGGCGCGGCATCCGGCTGATCGACCCCGAGGAGGGGACGGCCGCGCTGCTGCGGGAGCTGGCCTGGGGCGACGAGTCCGCGACCGCCGTCGTCTACACCGCCTCGGGCTGGTGACCGGCGCGGTGCGAGCGCCCGGACACGGCGAAGAGGGCACGGTTTTGACGGCGCGTCAGGTTCCGGTCGCCATCGTCGGGATGTCGGTGCTGCTGCCGGGCGCCCCCGGCCTGGACGCCTACTGGCGCAACCTGCGCGACGGCGTGGACGCGATCGGCGAGGCGCCGGAGGGGCGCTGGGACGCCGGGTTCTACCGGCCGGGCACCGCCTCCGCCCCGGCCGTCGCGGACCGGGTCTACGCCCGCCGGGGCGGATTCGTGGACGGGCTCGCGCAGGTGGAGGTCACCCGGTTCGGGATCATGCCGAACTCGGTGGCCGGTACCGAGCCCGACCAGCTGATCGCGCTGCACGTGGCCTCGGCCGCCCTCGACGACGCGGGCGGCGCGGACCGTCTGCCCGACCGGGGGCGGGTCGGCGTGATCCTGGGCCGGGGCGGCTATCTCACGCCCGGTCTGGTCCGGCTCGACCAGCGGGTGCGCACCGCCGGGCAACTGGTGCGCACCCTGGGCGAGTTGCTGCCCGACCTGACGGGTGACCAACTCGACCGGGTGCGTGCCGCGTTCACCGAGCGGCTCGGCCCGGACAGTCCCGAGTCGGCGATCGGCCTGGTGCCCAACCTCGCCGCCTCCCGGGTCGCCAACCGGCTCGACCTGCGCGGCCCCGCCTACACGGTGGACGCCGCCTGCGCCTCGTCGCTGATCGCCGTGGACCAGGCGGTGGGCGAACTCGCCTCCGGGCGCTGCGACATGATGCTCGCCGGGGGCGTCCACCACTGCCACGACATCACGCTGTGGAGCGTCTTCTCCCAGCTGCGCGCCCTCTCGCCCAGCCAGCGCATCCGCCCCTTCCACCGGGACGCCGACGGCATCCTGATCGGCGAGGGGACGGGGGTGGTCGTCCTCAAGAGGCTGGCCGACGCCGAGCGGGCCGGCGACCGGATCTACGCCGTGATCCGGGGCACCGGCGTGGCCGGCGACGGCCGGGCGGCCGGACTCGTGAACCCCGATCCGGGCGGCCAGGCGCGGGCGGTGCGGCAGGCCTGGCGGGCGGCCGGACTCGACCCCGCCGCACCCGGCTCGATCGGCCTGCTGGAGGCGCACGGCACCGCGACCCCGGCCGGTGACGGCGCCGAACTCACCACGCTGGCCGACGTGTTCGGTCCCGGTGACGCGGACGCCGTGCTGGGGTCGGTGAAGTCGATGATCGGGCACGCGATGCCGGCCGCCGGGGTCGCCGGGCTGGTCAAGGCCGCGCTCGCCGTCCACCACCGCACGCTGCTGCCCACCCTGCACTGCGACGACCCGCACCCCGCCCTGGCCCGCACCCGGTTCCGCACCCTGGAGAAGGCGGCCGACTGGGAGACCACCGGGCGCCGGCCCGTGCGCCGTGCCGCCGTCAACGCGTTCGGGTTCGGCGGGATCAACGCGCACGTCGTGCTGGAGGAGGCGCCGGGCGCCCGCGCGAGACGTACGGACGTGCAGGCCCGCCCGGCCCTTCGGGTCGCCGAACCCGAGCGGGTGCTGCTGCTGGCCGCCGACTCACCGGCCCGTCTGGCCACCCTCCTCGACGCCGACGACTCCGCCGTACGGGCCGCCGGACTCGACGCGGACCGGCCGCACCCGCAGGCGGGGCCCGCCCGGCTCGGCGTCGTCGACCCGACCGCCAAGCGGCTCGCCCTGGCCCGTCGCGCGGTGACCCGCGAGCGGCCCTGGCACGGCCGCAGCGACGTCTGGTTCCGGCCCGGCCCCCTGCTGGGCGCCGGGCACGACGGGCCGGCGTTCCTCTTCCCCGGCCTGGAGGGCGACTTCACCCCGCAGATCGACGACGTGGCCGCCCACTTCGGCCTGCCCGCGCTCACGCTCGACGCGGGCCGGGCGGACGACGTGGGCCGGCACGGCTTCGGCGTCGTCGCCGTCGGCCGCCTCCTCGACGCGGCGCTGCGCCGCGCCGGGATCGTGCCGGGCGCGGTCGCCGGGCACAGCGTCGGCGAGTGGACGGCGATGACCGCGGCCGGGCTGTACTCGGGGGACGAGGTCGACGCGTTCATGAGCGCCTTCGACCCGGACTCGGTGACGGTGCCCGGCCTGGCCTTCGGGGCGATCGGGGCGTCGGCCGAGAGCGTCCTGGCCGCCCTGCGCGACGAGGACGGGGACCGGGCGGGCCTGGTCCTGTCCCACGACAACGCGCCCGGCCAGTCGATGGTGTGCGGTCCGCAGGCCGCGGTGGAGGCGTTCGTGCGGGCGCGGCGCGCCCAGGGCGTCCTCAGCCAGGTGCTGCCGTTCCGGTCGGGCTTCCACACCCCGATGCTGCGCCCCCATCTGGCGCCCATCGAGGAGGCCGCCCGCCGGTTCCGGCTGCATCCGCCGCACACCCCGCTCTGGTCGGGCACGACCGCCGCGCCGTTCCCCGCCGACGAGGCGGGCGTGCGGGCCCTGTTCGTGCGCCACCTGCTGGAACCGGTGCGGTTCCGGCAGCTGACCGAGGCCCTGCACACCGCGGGACACCGGGTGTTCGTGCAGGTCGGGCCGGGTCAGCTCGGTTCCCTCGTGGGGGACACGCTGGGCGCTCGCGACCATCTGGTGGTCGCCGCGAACTCGCCCCACCGCGGCGGACTCGCGCAGTTGCGCCGGGTGGCCACCGCGCTGTGGACGGCGGGCGCGGCGGTGTCGCCGTCCCTGCGCCGCGCCGGGACGGCGGCCGGGGGCCGGCGCCCGCCGGTGCGGCTGGACCTGGGCGGCGCGCTGGTCTCCCTGGCCCCCGGACGGCTCGCCGAACTGCGGGCCGAACTGCGCGTAGGACCGCGCGGCGAGTCCTACCGGGATCCGGGTGCGTCCGCCCCCGCGCCGGGCCCGGGCGGCCCGTCGCCGCTGGACGCGCTCGCGAACGGCTCCCCGATGGCCGCCGAACTGAGCGCCCTGCTGCGCGAGACCGCGGACACGGCCGCCGCCCTCATGTCCGCGCGGACGACGGGTCCGACGGGCCCGGCGCGGACGGCGGGGACGGCGGGGACGCCGGGGACGCCGGGGACGCCGGGGACGCCGGGGACGTCGGGGACGTCGGGCCCCGCGCGGACGTCGGGGACGCCGGGGACGTCGGGCCCCGCGCGGACGTCGGGGACGCCGGGGACGCCGGGGACGTCGGGCCCCGCGCGGACGTCGGGGACGCCGGGGACGCCGGGGACGTCGGCGCCCGCCGCCTCGCCGTCGCGGGGGCCGCGGCGCACGACCGTCCGCGTCTCCCCCGACACGATGCCGTACCTGCTGGACCACTGCTTCTTCCCCCAGCGGCCCGGCTGGCCCGAGACGGCCGACCGCTGGCCGGTCGTCCCGGCGACGACGATCGTGCAGCACATCGTGGACGCGGCCCTGGAGACGGCCCCCGGCGCGGTGGCAGCCGCCGTGCACGGCGCGCGCTTCGAGGAGTGGCTCACCGCCACCCCGGCCGTCGACGTGCCGGTCACCGTGACGCCCGAGGAGCCGGGCCGCCTCGCCGTCTCCTTCGGTCCGCGCGCCCGCGCCACGGTGGAACTCGCCGCCGCCCATCCCGCGCCGCCGCCCGCGCCCTGGCCGGTCGACCCGCGCGACGAGCGCACCCCGGACCACACCGCCGCCCAGCTGTACGCCGAGCGCTGGATGTTCCACGGACCGGCGTTCCAGGGGGTCGCCGAGCTGACCGCGATCGGCGAACGCCATGTCCGCGGACGTCTGCGCACCCCTGCCGCTCCGGGCGCCCTGCTGGACAACGTCGGACAGATCCTCGGCTACTGGATCATGGCGACCCGGGCCGAGCGGACCGTGGTGTTCCCGGTGGGGATGCGGGAGATGCGCTTCTACGGGCCGCATCCGGCGCCGGGCACGGAGGTGGGCTGCCTGGTGCGGATCGCCTCGCTCACCGACACGCTCCTGGAGGCGGACGTCCAGCTGACGGCCGGGGGGACGGTGTGGGCGGAGCTGTACGGCTGGCAGGACCGCCGCTTCGACAACGACCCGCAGACCCGGCCCGTCGAGCGGTTCCCGGAGCGCCACACCCTGTCCGAGGCCCGGCCGGGCGGCTGGATGCTGCTGCACGAGCGGTGGCCGGACCTGGCGTCCCGCGAGCTGATCATGCGCAACTCCCTGGGCGGCGCGGAGCGCGCCGAATACGCCCGGCACGCGCCGCGCGGTCGCCGGCAGTGGCTGCTGGGCCGGATCGCCGCCAAGGACGCGGTGCGCCGGTGGCTGTGGGACCAGGGCGAGGGCCCGGTCTTCCCGGCGGAGCTGCGGGTGCACAACGACGACGCGGGCCGCCCGTACGTCACCGGGGTGCACGGCCGGGCCCTGCCCGCGCTGGACGTCTCGCTGGCGCACTGCGCGGAGGCGGCCGTGGCGATCGTGCGGCCGCACCGGCCCGGCCCCGGACCGGGGATCGACGTCGAGGAGGTCGTCGAGCGCGCCCCGCAGGCCATGGCTGCCGCCCTCGGCGACGGCGAACTGCGGCTGCTGCGCCGCCTGTCGGAACAGACGGGCGACGGCGAGGCCCTGTGGTTCACCCGGTTCTGGGCGGCGAAGGAGGCCGTCGCCAAGTCCGAGGGCTCCGGATTCGGCGGCCGGCCACGGGACTTCGCCGTGCTCGACGCGACACCGGCCGGCGACCGGCTGACCGTCGCGGGCCGCCTCGCACGCGCCTGCACGGTGCACTGCGCTCCGGCCGCCAACCCGCCCCGGCTGCCGGAGCGCGCCTACGCCGTGGCATGGACGACGGGACAACCGACCGCTGAGGAGTACGACGCCCGATGACAACCCCCGCCCCCCGCACCCCCGTCACCCCCGACGAGGCGTCCGTCCTCGCCGACCTCACCGCCATGCTGGCGCGCCTCCTGGAGGACGAGTACGGCCTCGACGACGTCGAGATCGGCATGGCGACGACCTTCAACCGCGACCTGGAGCTGGAGAGCATCGACCTGGTCACCCTTGCCGGCCTGCTCCAGGAACGCTACGGCGAGCGCGTCAACTTCGCCGAGTTCCTGGCGGACATGGAGTTCGACGAGATCATCGAGCTGACCGTCGGACGGCTGGTCGAGTACGTCGTGACCAGCCTGAAGGCGACGGAGGCGAGCTGAGCCATGGCGATGGTCGACACCGGCGCCGTCCGGTTGCACGTCCAGCGGATCGGCCCCCGGGCGGGCCGGCCGGCCACCGCCACCGTGGTGCTGGTGCACGGTCTGCTCACCGACAGCCTGGCGAGCTACTACTTCACCGTCGCGCCCGCGTTCGCCGCCGCCGGGCTCGACGTCGTCATGTACGACCTGCGCGGGCACGGGCGCAGCGAGCGCCCGGCGCGGGGGTACACGCTGGACGACAACATCGACGACCTGGAGGCCCTGCTGGACCGGCTGGCGGTGACCGGCCGCGTGCATCTGGTCGGCAACTCCTACGGCGGCACGATCGCGTTCGGTTTCGCGGCCCGGCGGCCGGAGCGGGCGGCGAGCGTCAGCCTGATCGAGTCGGAACCGGCCACCGCGGCCTGGGCCGTGAAGCTCGGCGGCATCCTGGACCGGGTCGTCACCCAGCTCGCCCACAACGAGCCCGACGCGATCCGCTGGATCTCCGCGCACCGCGGGCACAACACCGCCCGGCTGGCCAAGGGCGCGGCCCGGCTGGCCCGCGACACCAGCCTCGGCCGGGACATCCCCGCGAGCCGGGTGCTGACGCGGGGGCAGATCGCGGCGGTGCGCTGCCCGGTGCTCGGGGTGTACGGCGGCGACTCCGACCTCGCCGCCCTGGCGTCCGAGCTGGAGGCGGCGCTGCCCGACTGCCGGACCGTGGTGATCCCGGGCCACGAGCACTCGGTGCTGGTGGAGGCGTCCGGGACGGTCGGCGGGCACGTCCTCGGGCTCGTCGAGGAGGCCGGGCGCCCGTCCGGACGGGTGGCGGCGGAGGCGGCCGGATGAGCCGCTTCCTGTTCGTGGTGCCGCCGTTGACGGGGCACGTCAACCCGGCCGTCGGCGTCGCCGCCGAACTCGCCGCACGCGGCCACCGGGTGGCCTGGGCCTGCCCCGACCCGGCGCTGGTCGCCCGGCTGGCGGGCCCGGCGGCCGGAGAGGTCATGGCCTGCTCCGGAGCGCCGCGGGGCGAGCGGCCGGCCGAACTGCGCGGGCCGGAGGCGCTGAAGTTCCTGTGGGAGTGGTATCTGCTGCCGCTGGCCGAGGCGATGGCCCCGGGGGTCCGGGCCGCGGTGGAGGCGTTCCGGCCGGACGTCGTCGTCGCCGACCAGCAGGCCTTCGCCGGCGCGCTGGTCGCGGAGCGGCTGGGCGTGCCGTGGGCGACCTCGGCGACCACATCGGCGGAGTTCACCGACCCGCTCGCCGGACTGCCCAAGGTCGCCGCATGGCTGCGGGAGCGGCTGGCCGCGCTGCGCGAGTCGGTCGGCGATCCGGCCGCGAGCACCGACCCGCGTTTCTCCCCGCACCTCGTCCTCGCCTTCAGCACCCCGGAGCTGGCGGGCGGCTCGCATGACGGGGTCTGCTGGGTGGGGCCGTCGATCACGTCCCGGCCGGCCGCGGCGGGCTTTCCCTGGGAGTGGCTCGACCCCGGCCGCGGCACCGTCCTGGTCACTCTGGGCACCGCGAACGCCGACGTCGGCGGCCGGTTCCTCGACGTGTGCCGCACCGCGTCGCGGGAGCGGGCCGACCGCGTGCAGACGGTGATCGCCGATCCCGGCGGCACCCTGGCCTCGCCCGGCGGGGCACACGGCGGGGCACAGGGCGACAAGGACGTGCTGATCGTCCCGTCCGTGCCCCAGCTCGCCCTGCTGGAGCGGGGAGTCGACGCGATGGTGTGCCACGGCGGGCACAACAGCGTGTGCGAGGCCCTGTGGCATGCGACACCGCTGGTGGTGGCCCCCATCCGGGACGACCAGCCGGTCGTGGCCGGGCAGGTCGTGGCCGCGGGGGCCGGGGTGCGGGTGCGGTTCGGCCGGGTCGCGCCCCGGCAGCTCGGCGCGGCCCTCGACGCTGTCCTCGACGACCCCGCGCACCGCGCCGCGGCCGGCAGGATCGGCACGGCGTTCCGCGCCGCGGGCGGCGCCCCGGCCGCCGCGGCCCGACTCGACGAACTGGCCAGGGAGTCCCGATGAGCGACAAGAGCGAGCGCACCGCGCGGATCGCCGCACTGCGGCCCGGCTACCAGGCGGACCTCGCCGCCGGAGCGGACCGCTTCTTCGAGCCCCGCCGCACCGACTGCCCCTGGTGCGGCTCACCGCAGCTGGCCACCCGGCTGCGCACCACCGACCTGCTCCAGCACAAGCCGGGCCGGTTCGTCCTCGACCGCTGCGGGGACTGCGGGCACACCTTCCAGAACCCCCGGCTGAACGAACAGGGCCTGGAGTTCTACTACCGGGACTTCTACGACGGGCTCGGCGAGAAGAAGCTCGGCGACACCTTCGGGGGCCGCACGGCGATGTACCGGGGGCGGGCGGAGTCGATGCTGCCGCACGATCCCGCGCCGAAGACATGGCTGGACGTCGGCACCGGGCACGGCCACTTCTGCGCGGCCGCGCGCGAGGTGCTGCCCGGCACCGCCTTCGACGGGCTCGACTTCACCGACGGCGTCGAACTCGCCGAGCGGGAGGGCCGCGTGGAGCGCGGCTACCGGGGCGACTTCCCCGGCCTCGCGCCCGAACTCGCGGGCCGCTACGACGTGGTGAGCATGTTCCACTACCTCGAGCACAGCACCGACCCCGACCGCGAGCTGCGCGCCGCGCACACGGCGGTACGGCCCGGCGGACACCTGCTCATCGAGGTGCCCGACCCCGAGAGCCGTTACGCGCGCCTGCTGGGCCGCTGGTGGCTGCCCTGGCTGCAACCGCAGCATCTGCACTTCGTGCCGGTGGCCAACCTGCGCGCACGGCTGCGGGAACTGGGCTTCACGGTGGTGGCCGAGCAGCACGCCGAGCCGCACGACCCGGTGGACCTGCTGGCCGCCGTCTGGCTGGCGCTGGACCACGCGGCCCCGCGCGACGACGCGCCCTGGCTGCCCGCCCCGCCGAACGCGGCACGGCGCACGCTGCGCGCGGCGCTGCTGCTCGCGGGCGTCCCGGCGCTGGTGGCGGGCACCCTGCTCGACCGGTTCGCGGTACGGCCGCTGTCCCGACGGCTGGGACTGTCGAACGCGTACCGCCTCGTGGCCCGACGCGAGTGAGGGCCGGGGGCCGGTGAGGGCCGGGCCGGCGAGGGCCGGGTGCCGGTGAGGGCCGGGTGCCGGCGAGGGGCCGGGCCCGGTGACGGGCCGGGCGACGGTGACGGGCCGGGCCCGGTGACGGGCCGGGCCCGGTGACGGGCCGGGCGACGGTGACGGGCCGGGCGGCGGTGAGCGGCCAGATCCCGGCGAGCGGCCAGGCGACGGCAGCGGCCAGGCGACAGCAAGCGGCCAGATCCCGGCGAGCGGCCAGGCGACAGCAAGCGGCCAGATCCCGGCGAGCGGCCAGGCGACAGCAAGCGGCCAGATCCCGGCGAGCGGCCAGGCGACGGCAAGCGGCCAGATGCCGGCGAGCGGCCAGATCCCGGCAAGCGGCCAGGCGACGGCGAGCGGCCGGATCCCGGCGAGCGGCCGGGCGACGGCGAGCGGCCGGGCGCCGGTGAGCCGCGGATGCCGGTCGGGGTGACGGGTGGGGGCGCGGGGCCGCCCGCCGGGCACCTCTGCACCTCGGCGCCTGTGGGCGACGGACTGCCGTCCTCGGAGCGTCCGGACCACACACGGTGTCCACTCCGCGGCGGCGGGTCGGGTCGTTAGGGTCGCCGCATGACTCACAGCTTCGCTCTGCACGTCCCCGACGCCGACCTCGAACCCGAGCCGCTCGACCCGGGGCAGATCGTCTCCGGCGCTCCCGAGGTCAGCGGGAAGGTGGTGTGGGAGTCCGCGGACGGGCGGCAGCTCCGGGGGATCTGGCAGATCACGCCCGGCGTGGTCACCGACACCGAGGCGGACGAGCTGTTCGTCGTGATCAGCGGGTCGGCGACGATCGAGGTCGAGGGCGGGCCCGTGCTGACGGTGGGCCCCGGTGACATGGCCGTGCTGCGCGAGGGCGACCGCACGACGTGGACGGTCCACGAGACGCTGCGCAAGGCCTACGCGATCAACCGGTGAGCGGCGCGGCCGCCGGAGCCGTCGTCCCGCGGATCTCCAGCTGCGGGGCGGCCAGTCGGACCCGCCCCGCGCCGCCCCCGCCCCCCTCGATCCGGTCGAGGAGGCAGCGCGCCGCGCGCCGTCCCACCTCGTGACCGGCGTTGTCCACGGTGGTCAGCCACAGGTGGCGCAGCCGCGACGTGCTCGTGTTGTCGTAGCCGACGACGGAGAGGTCGCCGGGCACGCTCAGGCCCAGGTCCTCGGCGGCCGACAGCGCGCCCACGCAGGCGATGTCGTTGACGGCGAACACGGCGGTCGGCCGGTCCGCGCGGGCCAGCAGCCGCACGGCGGCGCGGTGCCCGCCCTCCTCGGTCATGTCGCTGGGCTCGACCACGGCCGTCCCCGCCCCGTGGGCCCGCATGGCGGCCTCGAAACTGCGCCGGCGCAGCTCGCCCACCGCGCCGTAGCCCGCGATGTGGGCGATCCGGCGGTGGCCGAGCGCGAGAAGGTGCTCGGTGGCCAGCCGCGCGCCCTGTTCGTCGTCCCCGGCGACGACGTCGACGCCCGGCGGGACGGGTTCGCGGGCGCCCGCGACGACGACCGGGATCCGGGCGGCGACCGCGTCCAGCGCCGCCGGGTCGGGCAGGGTGCCGACGACCACCAGCCCGTCCGCCCCCAGGTCCAGGAAAGAGCCGGCCGGGTCCTGGCCGACGCGGCGGTTCAGACGGGCGTCGGCGAGCAGCATGTGCAGGCCGCTCGCGTGCAGCACGGAGTTGAGGCCGTCCACGAGGTCGACGTACCAGGGGTTGCGCAGGTCGTGCAGGAGGACGCCGACGAGGGGCGTCCCCGTCCGGGCGCCGGGACGCGGACGGGCGGAGGGGAGGTCGCGCCTCTCGGCCACGGCTCGGGTTGCGGCGGGGGCACGGGTCTCGCCGACGGCCAGGGCCTCGGCAGGGGCGCGCGTCTCGCTGAGGGCGCGCGCCGCCGCGTTGGGACGGTAGCCGAGTTCCCGTACGGCGCGCAGCACGGCCTCCCGCTTCTCCGCGCGCACCTGCCCGGAGCCGCGCAGCACGAGGGAGACCAGTGATTTGGACACGCCCGCGCGTGCGGCGACGTCGCGGATGGTCGGTGGCCTCATGGCTTGGACCGTTCCATGCGGTTGACCGGTTGTCAAACGGGGGTACGGCCCTTGACACCCTGTTCGGAGCGGCTTCAGGGTGGGGCGGTCAGGACATGGACAGAGCAGGACAGAACGTGGACCGGTCTAATACGCCGCTCCGGGCTGAGAGGAGCCGTCATGGTGGACGCGCTCGGTGTCGCCGTCGTCGGGTTCGGCTGGATGGGCCGGGTGCACACCCAGGCCTATGCCCGGGTCCGGCACCACTACCCGGAGCTGGCCCTGCGTCCGGAGCTGGTCGTCGTCGCCGAGGAGGTGCCCGGCCGGGCCGAGGAGGCGGCCGAGCGGTTCGGCTTCACCGCCACCACCCGCAACTGGCGGGAGGTGGCCGCCGACCCGCGCGTGGGAGCGGTCAGCGTCACCGCGCCGAACTTCCTGCACCGTGAGATCGGCGTCGCGATGGCCGGGGCCGGCAAGCACATCTGGATCGAGAAGCCCGTGGGCCTCACGGTCGACGACGCCCGCGCGGTGGCCGACGCGGTCGCCGCGGCGGGCGTGCGGGGCGCGGTCGGCTTCAACTACCGCAACGCCCCGGCCGTCGAGGCGGCCCGCGACCTGATCGCGTCCGGCGAGCTGGGCGCGGTCACCCATGTCCGCGTCCGGCTCCTCAGCGACTACGCGGCCCATCCGGACGGCGCTCTGACCTGGCGGTACGAACGCGAGCGGGGCGGCAGCGGGGTGCTGGGCGACCTGGCCTCGCACGGCGCGGACCTGGCCCGCTTCCTGCTCGGCGAGATCACCGCGCTGACGGCCGACACGGCGGTGTTCGTGCCCGAGCGGGCCCGCCCCACGGCCGCGACGGCGGGCCACGCCCGGGCCTCCGGCGGCGCGCTCGGCCCGGTCGAGAACGAGGACTACGTCAGCTGCCTGCTGCGCTTCGCGTCCGGCGCACGGGGCGTGCTGGAGGCGTGCCGGGTCTCCGTCGGCGAGCAGAACAACTACGGCTTCGAGGTGCACGGCACGAAGGGTGCGGTGTTCTGGGACTTCCGGCGGATGAACGAGCTGGGCGTCAGCCGCGGCACGTCCTACCAGGACCAGCCCGTCAGCACGGTGTACGTCGGCCCGGGCGACGGCGAGTTCGGGGCGTTCCAGCCGGGCGCCGCGAACGCCATGGGCTACGACGACCTCAAGGTCGTCGAGGCGTACCGGTTCCTGCGCTCGGTCGCCGAGGGCGTCCCGCACGGGGCGACGCTCGCCGACGCCGTGCACAGCGCGCGCGTGCTGGACGCGATGACGCGCTCCGCGCACAGCGGCGGCTGGGCGGACGTGCACCCCGACGGGTGTCCTTAGCACCACCCCGGATCCGGTCCCCAGGCCCAGGGACGGCGGACCCCGCGGAACGGCACGCTTCAGGGGCCGGCGAGCACACGGACGCCGGCGCCGGAACCGCCACACCGAGACCTCGGGGAAATCCCATGACCGAAGCACTCGCCCGCCGCACGACCGGCCTCGCGGCCCTCGTCGCCGCGATCGCCCTGATCGTGGAGGTGCCGCTCTACTTCGTCTACTCCGGCCCGCCGCCGGACGCGAACGTCCTGTCCCGGCTGCTGCTGGGGATCGTCGCGCTGGCCGGCCTGGTCGTGTTCTTCACCGCGTTCCGCGAACTCGTCGCCCGGGTCGCCCCGGAACACGGGTGGCTCGGCTCGATGGTGTTCTCCACCGGCCTGGTCTACGCCACCGTCACCCTGGTCTCGATGGGGCTGGAGGCCGGCGCGGTCATCGCCGTGGACCACCCGATCGACCCGACGATCGACGTCAGCGGCACCTACATCCTGTACGGGACGATCTCCCGCCTCATGATGGGCCTGTGGCTGGCGGCGTTCGGCCGCGCGGTCACCCGCAGCGGTGTGCTGCCCCGCTGGACCGGCCGCTGCGCCTACGTCCTGGCGGGCGTCAGCCTCCTGTTCGTGCCGTCGCTGTTCTTCGGCAACGACCCGGCGTTCTTCTACGCGGCGAACGGCTGGGCCACGACGGCGATGGTGGGGGCGTTCCTCAGCTACTGGCTGCTGGCCGTGGGCGTCGCGGCGGTCCGCCGCTCGGCCCGGGTCGCCGCCCCGGCGGCCGCGTCCCCGGCGCTGCACCACTGAGGAGCCCTGCCCGTCCACCCGGCGCCGGGACCGGACGCCGTACCGAGAGCCCCCGCCGCGGGGGCGGCCGCGTCAGCCGGCCGCCTCCCGCGGCGGCATGTTGTACGGGGTGACCACCTGGATCGCCGACGGCAGCCGGGGTCCGGCCGGGGGCAGCGCGCCGTGCGCCCGCATCACGGTGTGGCAGGCCTCGCGCACGTCGTGCCGCAGGTCGTGGTGGAGGACGGCGGACAGCCGGTGCTCGCGCAGCAGCCCGGTGTTGTCCTGGTCGAGGTCGTGGGCCACGAACACGTCGCACGCGCGCCCGAGGTCGGCGAAGGCCCGCAGGGTGGCGATGTTCCCGCCGCCGATGGAGTACACGGCGCGGATCGCCGGATCGCGTTCCAGCGCGGCCCGCACGAGGTCGTACTGGGTGGCGTCCAGGCCCTGTCCCCCGGCGATCTCGACGAGCGAGCGCCGCGGACGGCGGGCCCGCATCAGGCTGCGGAACCCCATCTCGCGCTCCTCCTCGTTGCGGAAGGAGCCGCTGCTCAGGCTGGTGAGCACGTTCCCGGGGCGGTCGCCGAGCCACTGGCCCATGAGGTAGGCGGCGGTGGCGCCGGCGGCGCGGTCGTCGATGCCGACGTAGGCGAGGCGGGCGCTCGCGGGCAGGTCCGTGACCAGGGTCACGACCGGGATGCCGGCGGCCACCAGCCGGCCCACGGCGGCCGTGACCTCGGGGACGTCCGGCGCCTTGAGGATGACGCCCTGCGAGCCGCGCCGGGCCGTCCGGTCCAGGATCTCCACCAGCTCCCGCACCGGCCCGGTCTCGCGGAAGTGGAAGCGGGAGCGCAGCACGGCCGGGTGCAGCGACGGCAGCTCCGCCTCCAGCGCGGACCGGACGGCCGTGGTGAAACGTTCCGGCGCCTGCATCACGATGTCGACCATGAAGGTGCGGCCGACCAGTCTGACCTGGGTGCGCTGCCGGTCGAGGTCCGCGATGGCCCGGCGCACCTCCTGCGCGGTGGAGTCCCGCACCCCGCCCCTGCCGTTGAGGACCCGGTCCACCGTGGCCTCGCTGAGACCGGCCTGACGTGCGATCTCCCGCAGCGGGAAGGGGTGGCCCACGGAGGCTCCTGGAAGGTCGGCTTGAGGGGTTTTTGACGGCCGCGTGCTGGTTGTTCGACGGGTTTGTACTGACAAGAATGACAGCACCGAGCCGCCGCTGTCACCGAGCTGTCATCGAAGGGACGACGATGTCCTTCACCTCCACCCGAGACCGTGCCTGGCCGGCCGGCCGGCACTGCGACATCGACGACCTGCGCGCCCTCGTCGAGCGCGGCACCGACCTCGCGGACTACCCGCACGCCGCCTCCGTCGAGGACGGCGTCCTCGTCTACGACAGCGAGCGCCTGCGCGCGGCGGACGCCGGGGCGGACCGGGCCGTCCGCGCCGAGCTGGTGCGCGCCTTCGCCGACGGTCCCGGCGTCGTCGTCTTCCGCAACGCCTTCCCCGACCCGGCGGTCGTCGACCGCGCCACCGCCGTCTTCGAGGCGCTGATCGCCGAGCAGCGCGCCTCGGGCGCGGCCGCCGGCGACCACTTCGCCGCGCCCGGCGCCAACGACCGCGTCTGGAACGCCCTGGAGAAGACCGCCCTGTACGACCCGGAGACGTTCGCGGACTACTACGCCAACGACGTCCTCGCGCTCGCCTCGCGGGCCTGGCTGGGCCCGGGCTATCAGGTGACGGCGCAGGTCAACGTGGTCAACCCCGGCGGTGCGGCCCAGCGCGCCCACCGCGACTACCACCTGGGGTTCCTCTCCGAGGAGACGGCCGCCGCCTATCCGGCGCACGTCCACCGGCTCTCCCCGGTGCTCACGCTCCAGGGCGCGGTCGCGCACTGCGACATGCCGGTGGAGACCGGCCCCACCCTGTACCTGCCGTACTCGCAGACCTACGAGCCGGGCTATCTGGCCTGGCGGCTGCCGGAGTTCCAGGCCTACTTCGACGCCCACCGCGTGCAGATCCCGCTGGCCAAGGGCGACGCCGTGTTCTTCAACCCGGCCGTGCTGCACGCGGCGGGCCGCAACCGCACCGCCGACGTGCGCCGCACGGCCAACCTGCTCCAGGTGTCCTCGGCCTTCGGGCGGGCGATGGAGACGGTGGACCGTGAGGCGGTGGCGGGTGCGGTCTTCCCCGTCCTGCTGCGACGCCGGGCGCAGGGCGCGGACGAGGACTGGCTGGAGCGGGTCGTCGCCGCGAGCGCGGAGGGCTACCCCTTCCCCACCAACCTCGACGCCGACCCTCCCCTCGACGGTCTCGCACCGCCCTCGCAGGCCGACCTCGTGCGCCGGGCGCTGCACGAGGAGTGGACCCCGCGCACCCTGCGGGACGCGTTGCGGACGGCCGCCCAGCGCCGCACCAGCTGAGGGAAGGGGGCGGGCATGGGACTTCCCCACGACGACATCGTCCGCGCCGGCCACGGCAGCCGACGCGCGGGCCCGGTGCGGCCGGGCCGGCATCGCCGACGCGTGGTCGGGACGGTCCCGGCCCGGCCGGGCCATCACCACCGGCCCCACGCCTGCGCTCCCCCACCCCCACGTTCCTCCCTCCCGCCCGCCCCCTTCCGGCCCGTCTCCCTGCCGCCCGTCCCCGTCCGGCCCGCCCTTCCCCGGCTCGCCTCCCTACCGCCCGTCCCCCTCCGACCGGTCCTTCTCCGGCCCGCCTCCCTACCGCCCGTCCCCCTCCCGTAAGACCCTCAAGGAGCTGCACGTCCCATGCGCATCGGAATCCTCGGCCTCGGCCGCATCGGCGCCTTCCACGCCGAGACCCTCTTCGGACTCGACGCCGTCGAGTCGCTCGTCGTGGCCGACCCGTACGCGGAGGCCGCCAAGACCGCCGCCGAGCGGTTCGGCGCCGACGTCGCGGACTCCCCCGAGGCCGTGCTGGCCGCCGGGGTGGACGGCGTCGTGATCGCGGCGGCGACGGACGCCCATCCGGGGCTGATCCGCTCCGCCGTCGAGTCGGGCGTCCCCGTCTTCTGCGAGAAGCCCGTCGCCAGGACGATGACCGAGGGCGTCGCGGTGCTCGACGCCGTGCGGGGCAGCGCCGTGCCGATCCAGATCGGCTACAACCGCCGCTTCGACGCGGGCTTCGCCGCCGCGCGGGCCGCCGTGCGGGCTGGCGAGCTGGGCAAGCTGCACACCGTCCGCTCGACGACCCTGGACCCGGCCCCGCCGCCGGCCGCCTACGTCGCCGCGTCCGGCGGCATCTTCCGGGACTGCTCCGTGCACGACTTCGACATCATCCGCTGGGTGACCGGCCGCGAGGTGACGGAGGTGTACGCCGTCGGCGGCAACCGGGGCGCCGACTACATCCGGGAGGCGGGCGACGCCGACACCACCGGGGCGGTCCTCACCCTCGACGACGGCACGATCGCGGTGGTCTCCAACTCCCGCCACAACGCCAGGGGTTACGACGTCCGCATGGAGCTGCACGGCTTCACCGACTCCATCGCGGTCGGTCTGGAGGACAAGCTGCCGCTGCGCTCGGTGGAGCCCGGCGTCACCTTCCCGGCCGGTGTCCCGCACGACTTCTTCATGGACCGCTTCACCGCCGCCTACCGCGCCGAGCTGACCGCGTTCACCGAGGTCGTGGCGGGCTCCCGGCCCTCGCCCTGCACGATCGAGGACGCCCTGGAGGCGGGCTGGATCGCGGAGGCGTGCACGCTGTCCCTGCACGAGCACCGGCCGGTGACGATCGCCGAGGTGCGGTCCTCCTGAGACGACGGGCCCGCCCGACGGGGGCGGCCGGGGAGAAGTGCTTCCCCGGCCGCCCCCGTCGGCTCACAGGCCGTACCGGATCGCGAACTCGTCCGGGTCGTAGGCGTCCCGCGCCGGGTCTCTGGGCATCGCCGGACGCTCCTCCACCAGGTCCTGCGGGCGCACCCGCTCGGGCAACGCGCCGAACCGGGCCCGACGGCCCGCCTCCACGGCGTCGTCCACCCCAGCGCCTTCCTCCGCAGCGCTTTCTACGGCAGCGCCCTCCGGCGGCACGCCGTCCTCCGCGACACGGCCCTCCACCGCGGCGACTTCCCGCTCCTGCTCCTGCTCCGGCTCCTGCTTGCGCATCTCACCCTCCCCGTGCACGGACCGACTCGGCCCGGACCGTCGGACACCCCGCACCCCGCGGACGTCCGACACCCCGCACCCGTTCCAACGTCCCGCTCTCGCCGTGGGTTCCGCCGCAGGCCGGGAAGCCGAAAGAAGGACGCCGTGAGCGCGGCACCCACGGGGTGCCGCGCTCATGGTTCGCCGGACTCGGGGCGGGGCGCCCTCAGGGCCGTGTCAGGACTTCTCCTCGGCCGGGGCCGCCGCCACCGGGGCGGTGAGGTCCTTCTCCTCCGGGAGACGGTCCACGTCCACCCCGCGCACCTGGGACAACTCGTGCTTCAGGGCCGCGAGTTCGGTGCCGCCGGCCATGTGGTTGGTGAGTTCCTCGAGGCTGACCTGGTCGCGGGAGGCGGTGAGCTCCATGGTGCCCAGGCGCAGGACGCTGAAGTGGTCGCCGACCATGTAGGCGTGGTGCGGGTTGTGGGTGATGAAGATGACGCCGAGGCCGCGGTCGCGGGCGGCGGCGATGTACTTCAGCACGACGCCGGACTGCTTGACGCCGAGGGCCGCGGTGGGCTCGTCCAGGATGAGGACGCGGGCGCCGAAGTAGACGGCGCGGGCGATCGCCACGCACTGGCGCTGGCCGCCGGAGAGCGTGCCGATGGGCTGCTCCAGGTCGTCCAGGACGATGCCCATGTTGCGCAGTTCCTCGTCGGCGGTCCTCTTCATGCCGGCGATGTCGAGGCGGCGCAGCGGCCCGGAGCCCTTGGTCATCTCCGAGCCGAGGAAGAAGTTCCGCCACACCGGCATCAGGGGCACGGTGGCCAGGTCCTGGTAGACGGTGGCGATGCCGCGGTCGAGGGCCTCGCGCGGGGAGCCGAAGCGCACGGGGACGCCGTCGACGAGGAACTCGCCCTCGGTGTGCTGGTGCAGCCCGGAGACGATCTTGATGAGGGTGGACTTGCCGGCGCCGTTGTCGCCCAGGACGCAGGTCACCCGGCCGGGGTGGACGGTCAGGCTGACGCCGTGCAGAGCCCGGATGTTGCCGTAGGACTTGCCCGCGTTCCGCAGTTCGACGATCGCCCCCTCGGCGCCCTCGGCGGCGGCGTCCGCGATGACGGCCCCGTGGGCGCCGTGGTGGTTGCTGGATGTCATGGGGGTCACCTCCGGGTCGCCGTGCGGCTGACCCACAGATTGATCAGGACGGCGCCGAGGAGCATCACGCCGAGGAAGGCCTTGAACCAGTCGGGGTTCCAGCCCGCGTAGACGATGCCCTGCTGGACCATGCCGAACATGAACGCGCCGAAGACCGGGCCGATCGCCGAGCCGGCGCCGCCGGTCAGCAGACAGCCGCCGATCACGGCCGCGGAGATGTAGATCAGCTCCTGGCCGACGCCCTCGCCGGACTGCACGGTGTTGAAGGTGAACAGCTGGTGCATGCCGACGAACCAGGCGCCGAGGCCGACCAGCATGAACAGCGAGATCTTGGTGAAGGTCACCGGCACGCCGACCGCCCGCGCCGACTCCTTGTTGCCGCCGACCGCGAAGATCCAGTTGCCGTACCGGGTGCGCAGCAGCACCCAGGTGGCCAGGGCCGCGAACACCAGCCAGTACACGATCGTGATCTTCACCTGGACGCCGCCGACCTCGAACGACGAGGCGAAGACCTTCTTCGCCTGGTCGAAGCCGTCCATGTCGCTGATGTCGTCGGTGGCCACGTTGTCGGTGACCAGCTTGGTGACGGCCAGGTTCACGCCCTGGAGGATCAGGAACGTGCCCAGCGTGATCAGGAAGCTGGGCAGGCCGGTCCGGACGACCATCCAGCCGTTGAAGAAGCCGACGCCCAGGGAGACGAGGAGCGCGACGACCACGCCCACCCAGACGTTCATGGTGAGCTGGTAGCTGAGCATGCTCGCGGTGAGCGCCGAGGTGATCACCGCGACGCCGGCCGACAGGTCGAACTCGCCGCCGATCATCAGCAGCGCGACGGGCAGCGCCATGATCCCGATGGTCGACGACTGGTAGAGGATGTTCGCCATCGCGCTGCCCTCGCGCACCGGCGGCGCCGAGATCAGGAAGAAGACGTACACCGCGACCGCGCCCAGGAAGACGCCCACCTCGGGGCGGGCCAGCAGGCGCAGTGCCAGGGGGCGTTGCGCGGTCCGGCCGTCGCTCTCTCTGGGGCCGGGGGCCGGCGGTGTTCCCACCGCCGGCTCGGCGTGGCGAGTCATGCTCATCACCGGGTGCCCTTCGCGGCGTAGGCGGCCACCGCGTCGACGTTGGACTTGTCCACGAAGGCGGGCCCGGTCAGCACCGGCTGCTCCCCGCCGCCCATGTAGTTGCCGTTGTTCTTGTAGAGCCACAGCGAGTCGATCGCCAGGTAGCCCTGGAGGTAGGGCTGCTGGTCGACCGCCAGCTCGACGGTGCCCTTGCTGATGGCCCCGGTCAGGTCCTTGTTGAGGTCGAAGGTGGCGATCTTGGCCTTGCTGCCTGCGTCGGCGACGGACTGCGCCGCGGTCAGCGCGATGGGGGCGCCGAGCGTGACGACGTGGTCGACGCCCTTGTCCTGGCTGAGCTTGGCGGTGATCGTCGACTTCACGGACGGCATGTCGGTGCCGTTGACGTAGAGGTTCTCCACGGATCCGGAGAACGTCTTCTTCACGCCGTCGCAGCGCTGGGTCAGGCCGATGTTGCCCTGCTCCTGGATGACGCAGACGACCTTCTTGGAGCCCAGCGAGTTCAGCTTGTTGCCGAGGGCCTCGCCGGCGACCGTCTCGTCCTGGCCGAAGAACTCCAGCAGGCCGAGCTTCTTCCACTCGCTGACGCCGGAGTTGAGGCCCACCACGGGTATCTTCGCGGCCGTCGCCTTGGCGATGACGGCCTTGAGGGCGTCGGGCTTGGCGAGGGTGACCGCGATGCCGTCGACCTTCTGGTCGATCGCGTTCTGGATCAGGTTGGCCTGTCCGCCGGCGCTCGGGTCGGCGGAGTACACCAGTTTGACGTTGTCCTTGTCGGCGGCGGCCTGGGCGCCCTTGCGGACGATGTCCCAGAAGGTGTCGCCGGGCGACTGGTGGGTCACCAGGGCGACGGTCATCTGCGGAGTGCTCGCCTTGCCCGCGGAAGCGCCGTCCGCGCTCTCCTCGGACTTCTTTCCGCCGGAGCTGCTGGAGCAGCCCGCGAGGGTCAGGGCCACCGCCGCGGCCATGGCCACGACCGGGGCGATTCTGCGCGAGCGGGAGGGAGAAGAGCTGTCCATCTTTCCTGCACCTCACTGTGCTACGGGGAAAACGACGAGGAAGGGGGGAGTGCGATCGCGAGGATCAGGGGGCCCGTTTCTCCTCAGATTGGGGCCATGGGGCCGAGTCCGCGACTGTTCAGGTGTCCCGGACCCGGCCCGTGCGCTGCTGGGACGGGATCCAATCCCGTGCCGGGCCGCCTGTCAATACTTTGTTAAGACATCATTTCACGATCAGGTCCGAATGTTAGAACAAACTATTGACACCGGGGGTCCCACGGACCTACACCTGGGGGACGCCGGGCCCCCCGGCCACCGTGAGGAGCGGGTCGTACGACCGTACCTGTCCGGCCACGGCGTTCGATCACGAGGGGGCGCATCAAGATCGATCCCTACCCCCCGGCGCGGGCGCGTACCCCTGGGACGCGCGCCCACCGAACCGAGGAGGCGCTCCGATGGCGAAGACCGGCGAACGCGTCCGTGCGGTGTCCGGCTCCGCGCTCGACGCGCTGCACTTCGCGCTGGACCGCTCGAGCCCGGTACCGCTCTACCACCAGCTCGCCCAGCAGCTGGAGGCGGCGATCGAGCACGGGGCCCTGGCCCCCGGCAACCTGCTGGGCAACGAGATCGACCTGTCGACCCGCCTCGGCCTGTCCCGCCCGACCGTCCGCCAGGCGATCCAGTCGCTCGTCGACAAGGGACTGCTGGTGCGCCGCCGCGGAGTGGGCACGCAGGTGGTGCACAGCCAGGTCAGACGGCCGCTGGAACTGAGCAGCCTCTACGACGATCTGGAGGCGGCCGGGCAGGGCCCCACCACCGCCGTCCTGCGCAACGAACGCGTGCCGGCGAGCGCCGAGGTGGCGGTCGCGCTGGGCATCGGGGAGGGCGGCGAGGTGACCCTGCTGGAGCGGCTGCGCGCCACGCACGGGCAGCCGGTGGCGTTCCTGCGCAACTACCTGCCCCCGGCGGTGGCGGACCTCGACACCGGACGCCTGGAGGCGACCGGCCTGTACCGGCTGCTGCGCTCGGCGGGCATCACCCTGCACAGCGCCCACCAGAGCGTGGGGGCCCGCTCGGCCACCGCGGAGGAGGCCGCCCTGCTCGCGGAACGCGAGGGAGCGGCCCTGCTGACCATGCGGCGCACGGCGTACGACGACACCGGCCGGCCGGTGGAGTACGGGACGCACGTCTACCGCGCGTCCCGGTACTCCTTCGACTTCCAGCTGCTGGTCAGACCCTAGGCGTACCGGGCCGCAGGCCCGGAGATGCTGCCCGGGAGCTACCTGGGGGCCATCCGCAGGGCGCCGTCCATCCGGATGGTCTCGCCGTTGAGGTAGTCGTGGTCGACGATCGACAGGGCGAGCTGCGCGTACTCCTCGGGGCGGGCCAGCCGGCGCGGGAAGGGCACCCCGGCCGCGAGTCCGGCCCGGAACTCCTCCGACACCGTCGCCAGCATCGGCGTCTCCACGATGCCCGGGGCGATGGTGCACACCCGGATGCCGTACTGCGCGAGGTCGCGCGCGGCGGGCAGCGTCAGGCCGACGACCCCGCCCTTGGAGGACGCGTAGGCCGCCTGGCCGATCTGGCCGTCGTACGCGGCGATGGACGCGGTGTTGACGATGACGCCCCGCTGGCCGTCCCCGTCCGTCTCGGTCTCGGCGATGGCCTCGGAGGCGAGGGCGAGCACGTTGAACGTGCCGACCAGGTTGATCTGGATCACCTTGGCGTACAGGCCCAGGTCGTGCGGGCCCTTCTTGCCGAGGATCCGCGCCGACGGGCCGATGCCCGCGCAGTTGACCACCGTCCGCAGCGGGACGCCGGACCCGGCCGCGGTCTCCACGGCGGCGCGCACCTGCTCGGGGTCGGTGACGTCGGCGGGGACGTAGGTGACGCCGTCGACCGCGGGCGCCTTGTCGACGCCGTCCTTGAGGTCGAGGGCGAAGACCCGGGCGCCCCGGCCGGCGAGGGCCTTCGCGGTGGCCGCGCCGAGGCCGGACGCACCGCCGGTGACGAGGGCGGCGGTGTTCTCGAGCTGCATCATCACTCCTTGCCGAGGACGGTGAGCACACCGCCCTCGTCGCGGTCCAGCGCACGGGAGATGATCATGCGCTGGATCTGGTTGGTTCCTTCGAAGATCTGCATGACCTTGGCCTCGCGCATGAAGCGCTCCACCGGGAAGTCACGGGTGTATCCGTACCCCCCGAGGACCTGCACGGCGTCCGTGGTCACCTTCATGGCATTGTCCGTGGCCACGAGTTTGGCGATGGACGCCTCCCGTGTGAAGGGCAGGCCGATGTCCTTCAGGCGGGCGGCGGACAGCGCGGCGGCCCGCGCCGACTCGATCGCGGCGCTCATGTCGGCGAGGACGAACGCCAAGCCCTGGTGCTCGATGATCGGCTTGCCGAACGTCTCCCGCTCGCGGGCGTAGCGCACCGCGTGGTCCAGGGCGCCCTGGGCGAGGCCGGTGGCGACGGCCGAGATGCCGAGCCGGCCGCAGTCGAGGGAGGCGAGCGCGATCTTCAGGCCCTGGCCCTCCTCGCCGATCCGGCGCTCCACGGGCACCCGGACGCCGTCGAGCCGCATGGTGGCGGTCGCCGAGCCCGTCAGGCCCATCTTGCGCTCGGGCGGGTCGGC
This sequence comes from Streptomyces sp. NBC_00704, assembly GCF_036226605.1. NCBI lineage: Bacteria > Bacillati > Actinomycetota > Actinomycetes > Kitasatosporales > Streptomycetaceae > Streptomyces > Streptomyces sp. NBC_00704. The sequence continues at coordinate 6,934,566 of NZ_CP109000.1, read as the reverse complement.
GCTCAGTCCGGGGGCGTCGGCCGGGACCAGGAAGCAGGAGACGCCGTGGGTGCGGTCGTCGGAGGTGCGGGCCATCACGGTGTAGAAGTCGGCGTAACCGCCGTGCGTGGTCCAGGCCTTGGAGCCGTTCAGCACGTAGGAGTCGCCGTCGCGGACCGCGCGGGTGAGCATGGCCGCCGGGTCGGAGCCGGCGTGCGGCTCGGACAGGCAGTACGCGCCGAGCAGCTCGCCGCCCAGCATGTCCGGCAGCCATGTGCGCCGCTGCTCGTCGGTGCCGAAGCGGGCCAGCGGGAAGCAGGACAGGGCGTGCACGGAGATGCCCACGGCGACGCTCGACCAGACGGCGGCCACCTCCTCCAGCACCTGGAGGTAGACCTCGTACGGCTGGTCCGCCCCGCCGAACTCCTCGGGGAAGGGCAGCCCGAGCAGGCCGCTGCGCCCGAGGGTGCGGAACACGTCCCGGGGGAACGACCCGTCGGCCTCCGCGTCGGCGACCCGGGGTGCGAGTTCCTTGGCGGCGAGGGTGCGCGTGAGCTGGATGAGCTCGACGGCCTCCTCGGTCGGCAGGGCGCGAGTGGCAGGCATGGTGACCTCCACGTAGAAGTGCTGTCAGTACCGAGAATGATACTGACGTGTGTACGAACGTATCATCCACGGTACTCCACCTGGCTGCTCCACGGCACCCCGCGCAGGGCGTCGAGCAGGGTGAAATCCGGAAAACGCAGCGGAATGTCAGGCAAGAGGGAGACGGGCGGACCGCCGGGCGTCAGGACGGGCCGGCGTGCACGATCAGGACGACACGGCGTGCACGATCAGCGAGGCGAGCTGCTCGTAGGCCTCGGCGTCGGTGAGCCCGGTGCGCGCCTTCAGCTCGCCCTGCTGGATCTGGCGCATGGTCGCGGCGGCGACCTCGCCGACGAACGCGGTGTGCACCTCGCGGAAGGCGCCGTCCGAGACGCCCTCGGCGATCAGCCGGCGCACCCGCTCCGCGGCCATCCGGGTGTTGGCCTCGTACACCTCGCGGGCGGGCGGGAAGTCCGCGACGTCCTCGAGGAACCGGCGCGAGAGCGGCCGCAGCTGCTCGGCGACGGCGCTGAGGTAGACGCGGACCCGGTCCGAGGGGTCCACGGTCTGCCCCACCCGCTTCTCGACGGCCTCGGTGGCCCCGCGGAAATAGTGCTTGACGGCCTCCACGACCAGCCCCTGCTTGCTGCGGGCCAGCTGGTAGAGGGTCGTCTTCGAGCAGCGCAGCCGCTCGGCGAGGTCGTCCAGGGTGAAGTCCGAGAACCCCTCCGCCGTCAGCAGCGCGACAAGTCGTTCCAGCAGCTCGGACTGTCGGGCGGTACGACGGGGGGACGGCATGATCCCAGCCTAGCCTCCCCGGTTACCGCCCGGTCACCCCCCGGACCCGGTGCGCGGCGTCCGGCCGGGAGCGCCGCCGCCCGGTCGGCTCCGGGCCGGCGGCTGCGGGGTTCCGCGTCGGCCGCGGCGTCGATGCCGGCGCGAAGTGCGCCCGCGCGCAAGGGTCCTGGCGGGACCGGCGGGAGTGCTGCCACGGCCGCGAACGGGCCCGGACGCACCGAAGCCGCCTTCTCTGTGTGAGAAAGCGGCTTCCGACCTGCCGTGAAGCTGGTCGGGACGACAGGATTTGAACCTGCGACCCCTTGACCCCCAGTCAAGTGCGCTACCAAGCTGCGCCACGTCCCGGTGCGCTCTCCACGGTTGTTCGCCGTGTTGATCGCGCGAACAGCACTTTACCCCACGCCGGGCGCTGCGCCGAAAGCGGGCCGGGCGCGGGACAATCGCCGTATGGAACACAGGGTCGGCACAGGAGGCACGAGCGGCGGCCGGGGCGCCGCCGGGCGGGACCGGGACGGCGAGGGGCGGGCGCGCAACGCCCGGCCGCGCGACGGGCTGGGGCGGCCCCTGCCGTACGGCGCGGAGGGGGTGGAACGGCAGCCCGAGGGCGTCGTGCGCACCCCTCCGGACACGGTCGCCGAGGCCCAGGCCCTGCTGGACGCCGGGAAGCCCTTCCACGCGCACGAGGTCTTCGAGGACGCCTGGAAGTCGGGCCCCGACGGCGAGCGCGCCCTGTGGCGCGGCCTCGCCCAGCTCGCGGTGGGCCTCACGCACGCCGCCCGGGGCAACCTCGCGGGCGGGGCGCGGCTGCTGCGGCGCGGCGCGGCGGCCGTGTCGCAGTGGGCCGGGGGCAGTGGCGAGGACCGGCCGTACGGACTGGACCTCACCGGACTGGCCCGCTGGGCGCGGGAGCTGGCGGAGACGGTGGAGCGCACCGGCACGGCCGTGGACGCGGCGGCCGTGGCGCCGCGGCTGCGCTGACCCGGCGCGTCCGCCGCGAGAGGGGTACGGCAGACTCGTCGCGTGCGAAGCATTCATGTCATCGGCATCGGCGCGGGCGACCCCGACCAGCTGACCCTGCAGGCCGTGCGGGCGATGCGCGACACGGACGTGTTCTTCGTCCTGGACAAGGGCGAGGTGAAGAGCGACCTGACGCGGCTGCGTCACGACATGCTCGACGCCCATCTGCCCGGGGGCGGCTACCGGGTCGTCGAGGCGCGGGATCCGGAGCGCGACCGCCGGGCCGGCGGCGCGGACTACTCCCCCGCCGTCGGCGACTGGCGCAGCGCCCGCGCCGACATCTACGAGCGGCTGATCGCCGAGGAGCTGGGCGAGGACGAGCGCGGCGCGTTCCTGGTGTGGGGCGACCCCGCGCTGTACGACAGCACGCTGGCCGTCCTCCAGGAGGTCCTGGCGAGGGGCTCGGTGGACTTCGCGTACGACGTGGTGCCCGGCATCAGCAGTGTCTCCGCGCTCGTCGCCCGGCACCGCACGGGGCTGAACCGGGTCGGGCGGCCGGTGCAGATCACGACCGGCCGGCGGCTCGCCGAGGGCTTCCCCGAGGGGGTCGACGACGTCGTGGTGATGCTCGACGCCCACCAGGCCTTCCGGCAGTACGCCGGGGACGACGTCGACATCTACTGGGGGGCCTACATCGGCACCCCGGACGAGATCCTCGTCGCGGGCCCGATCGCCGAGGCCGGGCCCCGCATCGAGCGGCTGCGCGCCGAGGCCCGCGAGCGCAAGGGCTGGATCATGGACACCTATCTGCTGCGCCGCGCCCCGGACCGGGAGTAGCGTCCGGCGCCTCCGTCCGCCCTGGGCCGTCGTGCCCGTCCCGTCCGGCGGTCCCGGGCCGCGCCGGCGCCCTTCGCCGCTCAGGGCGATACCCCTAGGTCTCCCTAGGTCAGCAGCAGTTGGACGCCGCCCACGATCGTGGCCGCGATCACCAGCTGCTCGAACAGCCGCTGGTTGATGCGGTGCACCGCCCACTTGCCGAGCAGCGCGCCCGGGACGACGAACGCGACGAGTGCGAGGTCCAGGAGCAGCGAGTGGCCGTCGATCAGGCCGAGGCCCGCGCTGAACGGCACCTTGACCAGGTTCACGATCAGATAGAAGAAGGCGGAGGTGCCGAGGAAGCCGAGCTTGCGGAAGCCGGCCGAGAGCAGGTACAGCGACATCACCGGGCCGCCCGCGTTGGCGACCATCGTGGTGAAGCCGCCGAGGACACCGTAGGAGCGGGCCTTGATGCGGCCCGAGCGGGTGGCGACGGCTTCGGGTTCGTCCGTCGCCGCGGTCGTGCGGCGCCGCCACAGCGTGACGCCGGCCATCAGCAGCAGGATCGCGCCGATGGACGTGCGCACGACGCCGTCGCCGGCCCACAGCAGGAACAGCGTGCCGAGGACGAGGCCGACCGCGACCGCCGGGAAGAGCCGCCACAGCGTGGGCCAGTGGGCGTGGCGCCGGTAGGTGAGGACGGCCAGGACGTCGCCCGCGATCAGGAGCGGCACCAGGACGCCGGTGGAGGCCCTGGCGGGCAGGACCGCCGCGAAGATCGCGAGGCTGACCGTGTTGGCGCCGCTGACGGCCGTCTTGGAGAAGCCGACCATCAGGGTCGCCAGGGCGAGCGCGGCGAACCCCCAGCCGGTGATGTGCCACAACGTCATCATGTTCATGCGGAGGTCGATGCTACGCACATCCGTTCCGCGCCCCCTGCCCGTCTCGCCTGGTGACCGGCCGGGCCGCGCGGCCCGGTTCCGCCCGATGACCGCTCGGGCCCGCGGGCCCGGCCCGGTTCCGCCGGGCCGGGCGGGACCGGGTCCGTCAGTGTCGTTCGACCAGGACCGCGCTGCCCTGGCCGACGCCCACGCACATGGTGGCGAGTCCGCGCTCCGCTCCGGTGCGGCGCATGCGGTGCAGCAGGGTGGTGAGGATGCGGGCGCCCGAGCAGCCGAGCGGATGGCCCAGGGCGATCGCGCCGCCGCTGGGGTTGATCCGGTCGGCGTCGATGCCGAGCCGGTCGACGCAGGCGAGCACCTGCGCGGCGAACGCCTCGTTGAACTCGGCCTCCTGGACGTCGTCGACGCTCCACTCGGCACGGGCCAGCGCCTTGCGGGTGGCCGGGACGGGGCCGATGCCCATCACGTCGGGGTGCACGCCGGCGGAGGCGCCGGCGACGTAGCGGCCGAGGGATTCCAGCCCCAGCTCGTTGAGCGCCTCCTCGCTCACGAGGAGCAGGCCGGCGGCGCCGTCGTTCATCGGGGAGGCGTTGCCCGCGGTGACGGTGCCGCCCTCCCGGAAGACGGGCCTGAGCCCGGCGAGCTTCTCGGGGGAGGTGTCCTCGCGGATGCCCTCGTCGGCGTCGACGACGACGCCGTCCGCCCGCGTCACGGGCAGCAGTTCGTCGTCGAAGTGGCCCTCCTTGCGGGCCAGCGCGGCCAGCCGGTGGCTGCGCAGCGCGAACGCGTCCTGGCGTTCGCGCGTGATGCCGTACCGGGCGGCGACCTCCTCGGCCGTCTCCCCCATCGCGAGCAGCCCGTGCAGGTCCTTCATCGCGGGGTTGACCAGCCGCCAGCCGAGCCGGGTGTCGACGGTCTCCACGCGGTGCGGGAGCGCCTCGTCCGGGCGGGCCAGCACGAAGGGAGCGCGGCTCATCGACTCCGAGCCGCCCGCGAGCACGATGTCGGCCTCGCCCGCGGCGATGGCGCGGGCCGCGGTCGTGACGGCCTCCAGGCCCGAGGCGCACAGCCGGTTCACCGTGGCGCCGGGAACGGTCTCGGGCAGCCCGGCGAGGAGGGCGGCCATGCGGGCGACGTTGCGGTTGTCCTCGCCCGCCTGGTTGGCGGCGCCCCAGTAGACGTCGTCGACGCGGGCCGGGTCGAGGGCGGGCACGTCGGCGACCAGACCGCGGATGACGGTGGCGGCGAGGTCGTCGGGCCGGACGGAGGACAGGGCCCCGCGCAGTCTTCCGACGGGGGTGCGGCGGGCGGCCGCGAAGTGGACGGGACGCACGAGCGGACTCCTTGATTAGCACTGCTAGTTTTCGACTATAGACCCCGGCCCGACCCCCTGGGAAGATCCCCGCAGACTTCGCCGACACCGCTGGAGACACGATGCCCCGACACGTCCTCGCCGGGACCCGCGGCGCGATCGCCGTGCTGGAGCGGTCCGGCCCGCACCCGCGGTACACGGCCCTCCTGGCGCACGGCTACGGCGAGCACGGCGGCCGCTACGCCGAGGTCGCCGGCGTTCTCGCCGCGCACCACGCGGCCGTGTACGCCCCCGACCACGCGGGACACGGCCGGTCGGCGGGCGAGCGGGTGCTCGTCGAGGACTTCGAGGACGTCGTCGACGACCTGCACCGCGTCGCCGAACTGGCCCGCCGCGCCCGGCCCGGCCTTCCCCTCGTCGTCGTCGGGCACTCGATGGGCGGCCTGATCGCGGCCCGGTACGCCCAGCGCCACGGCGACCGGCTCGCCGCGCTCGTGCTGTCCGGCCCGGTGATCGGCGCGTGGGAGCTGCCCGGCCGCCTGCTCGCGCACGACGAGATCCCCGACGTCCCCGTCAGCCCCGCCGCCCTCTCCCGCGACCCGGCGGTCTGCGCGGCCTACGCGGCGGACCCGCTGGTGTGGCACGGGCCGATGAAACGGCCGACGCTGGAGGCCTTCGCGCGGACCCTGGACACCGTCGCCGGGGGCGGCGACGTCCGCCCGCTGCCCGTGCTGTGGCTGCACGGCGCCGACGACCGGCTGGTCCCGCAGGCCGGCAGCCGCGTCGGAGTGCTGCGGCTGACCGCGGGCACGCACACCGAGCGGATCTACCCGGGCGCGCGGCACGAGGTCTTCCAGGAGACGAACCGGGCGGAGGTGTTCGCGGACGTCACGAGGTTCCTGGACGACGTCGTCCCGTCCTGAACCGGACTGCCCGTCCTGAGCCGCACTGCCCGTCCTGAGCCGCACTGCCCGCCCTGAGCCGCACTGCCCGTCCTGAACCTGACCGCGGGCGCATGCCGGGCGGGTCCGGGCGGGACGGCCGCCGAGCTGCGGCGGATCTCGGGCGGACCGGCGGCGGAAACGGCGGACGTCCTGTTTGCGGCGGTGCGCCCGGGGCACCCGCGCCCCCATGGAGTGGTTGCGCGCTGCCGCCTGTGTGGGCGAGGACCCGGAGTTGTTCTTCCCCGTGGGCACGACCGGGCCGGCGCTGCGGGAGGCCGCCGAGGCCAAACGCGTGTGCGCCCGGTGCCCGGTCGGCGCCGACTGCCTGTCCTACGCCCTGGACACCGCACAGACGTCGGGGGTGTGGGGCGGCGTGGACGAGGCCGAGCGCGCGGAACTGCTCCGAGCAGCCAGGAATGACGCGAAGAGGAGGACTCCCGTATGACTGTCGTGAAGAGCCCGCTCCCCGAACCCGCCCGCCAGGTCACCTTCGACGCGTTGCAGAACACCCTCGTGGACCTTCTGGGCCTCTCCCTGATCGGGAAGCAGGCGCACTGGAACATCGTGGGCCCGCGCTTCCGCTCGATCCACCTCCAGCTGGACGAGGTCGTCACCACGGCCCGCGGCTTCGCCGACACGGTGGCCGAGCGCGCCGCCGCGCTGGGACTGCCGCCGGACGGCCGCCCCGAGACGATCGCCTCGGCGTTCACCCTGCCCTCCCCCAAGGACGGCTGGCTGCGCGACGAGGACGTCGTCACGGTGATCGCCGAGACCCTGGGCGCGGCCATCGCGCGACTGCGCGAACGCATCACGGCGACCGACGAGGCCGACCCGGTCACGCAGGACCTGCTGATCGCCATCACCGCCGAGCTGGAGAAGCAGCGCTGGATGTTCGAGGCGGAGAACTGGCCGCAGGACAAGTGACGCGGACGCACCGGCCGGGAGGGAGGCCCGCATGACCGACGCACTGGAGATGGACGCGCTGTGGGAGGACTTCCACCGCGCCGTGAACATGACCTCGCAGGAACTGGCCGCCTGGCTGCGGGTGCGCGACGCCGACGAGAACGCGGAGCCGCTGCCCGAGCAGGCGGGGAGCCCGACCGGGCAGCATGTCCTCGCGATCCTGCAGAAACGCCGCACCGACCTGACCGACGACGACGTCGAGGTCATGTACCGGGTCGTGGACGCCGTCGCCGAGCAGGCGGACTCCGGGAACGAGCCCGAGGCGGACGAGACCCGCCGGCGCCACCGCCTGATGACGATCGGCCACGACCCGCTCAGGCCGTGACCCCGGCGGCGGGCCGGGCACAGCGGTAGGCGGTGGCCCCGACGGTGGACGGTGGCCCCAGGCTGTGGATTCCGGGCTCCCGGAGGGCGGTCAGGCCGCTCCGGGGGCCCGGTTCTGGCGTTCGGACCGGCGTGCGGGTCAGAGGCCGGACACCGGCAGGTCGAGCAGGCGGACGACGGTGCGCAGGACGCCGTTGTCGTTGTTGGAGGGGGCGAGGTGACGGGCCCGGCGGACGACCTCGGGGTGGGCGCCCGTCATGGCGAAGGACCACTCGGCGGCGTCCAGCATCTCCAGGTCGTTGAGGTAGTCGCCGAAGGCCATGGTCTGCGCGGGGGTGATGCCCAGCTCCCGCTGGAGCCGGCGCAGGGCCGCGCCCTTGTGGGCGGTGCGGTTCATCACGTCGACCCAGTGCTCGCCGGAGACCACGACCTGGTGGGTGTCGGCGAAGGCCGCCAGCGCCGGGGCGGTGCTCTCCTCGGCGGAGCCGAAGTCGAACAGGGCGACCTTGACGATCTCGTCGTCGACGGCGGCGACGTCCTCGACGACCTGGTGGCGGACGTAGTACCTGGCCGCCTCCGCCAGGAAGGGTTCGTCGGACCGTTCGAGGTAGGCGGACCGCTTCCCGCAGACGACGACGCCCATGTCGACGCCGTCGGCCGCGAGGCGCCGCGCCGCCGCCACGACCCGCGCGACGACGTCCGGGTCCAGCGGGTCGGAACTGACCTCCTCGCCGTCGCGCACGACGTAGGCGCCGTTCTCCGCGATGAACACCATGCCGTCGGCCACGCCGGCGAACTCGCGGGCCAGGGACGCGTACTGGCGTCCGCTCGCCGGGCTGAACAGCACCCCGCGCTCGCGCAGCCGCTCGAGCACCTCCCACAGTCCCGCCGGGATCCGCTTGTCGTCGTCGAGCAGGGTGCCGTCCATGTCGGTGACGACCAGGCGTATGTCGGCGGGACCGGCCGACGGCTCACAGGCGGCCGGACCGGGGGCATGGGTGTAGGGCATCTCGTGCTTCCTGTACGGGATCGGCGGTTTTTCAGCCTACCGGGGACAGCGGTGATCATCCGGCGGCACAATGACGGCCTGGGGCCCGCGACACGGGCCGGGACGCGGGAAGGGGCGGTCACGTGAGCGGGCCGGCACGGCTGGACACCAGCGTCGCGCACAACGCGCGGGTGTGGAACTACTGGATCGGCGGCAAGGACAACTACGAGGTCGACCGCGGGGTCGGCGAGCACGTCGCCGGGATGTTCCCGCTCATCCGGGAGATCGCCCGCGCCGACCGCTGGTTCCTCGGGCAGGCGGTCCGCCACCTCGCCGAGGAGCGCGGGGTGCGGCAGTTCCTGGACATCGGCACCGGGCTGCCGACGGCCGACAACACCCACGAGATCGCGCAGCGCGTCGCGCCCGACGCGCGGATCGTGTACGTCGACAACGACCCCATCGTGCTGGCGCACGCCCGCACCCTGCTGACCGGCACCGCCGAGGGCGTCACCGACTACATCGACGCCGACGTGCGCGATCCGGCCGCCATCCTCGAACGGGCCGCGGACACCCTGGACTTCACGCGCCCGGTCGCGGTGATGATGCTGGGCATCCTGAACTTCGTCCTGGACGAGGAGGCGGCGCGGGGCATCGTCCGCGAGGTCATGGCCGACGTCCCCTCGGGGAGCTTCCTGGTCCTGACGCACCCCACCCACGACAGCGAGGTGGGCGGCGAGGGCCAGATCCCGGCCATGAAGTTCTGGAACGAGAACGCCAAGCCGCCGATCACCGCCCGCAGCGGCGCGGAGATCGCCGCGTTCTTCGACGGCCTGGAGCTGCTGGAGCCGGGCCTGGTGTCGTGTTCGCGCTGGCGCGGAGAGGCGGACTCCCTCGTGGTGGTGCCGCAGTACGGCGCGGTCGCCGTGAAACCCTGAGGAACGTCCGGCACGCCCCCCGCCCCGCCCCGGTCCGTGACGGTCCGGCCGGTCCCGGGGCGCTCCGATCGCACCGCTGTGGAGGACGTATGACCACCCTCGCCGATCCCGTCCCGGGCGGGCGTCCCGGAGACGTCGAGCGGGCGGGCGCGCTGTCCGGGGAGCTGAGCGGCAGAGGCGTCCACGGGATCGTCCTGGCCTACGTCGACACGGCGGGCGTCGGCAGGGTGAAGGCGGTCCCGACGGCGGCCCTGGCCTCGGCGGCGGCGTGGGGCGTCGGCATGTCGCCGGTGTTCGACACGTTCCTCGCGCACGACGGCGTCGTCGCCACGGACGTGCTGGGCTCCCCGGACGGCGACCTGCGCCTCTACCCCGACCTGGACCGGCTCGTCGTCCTGGCGGGCCAGCCGGGCTGGGCGTGGGCGCCGGTCGACCGGATCGCCCAGGACGGCGGACGGCATCCCGGATGCTCCCGCACCTTCCTGCGGCGCGTCGTCGCGGACGCGGCCCGCGAGCACGGGCTCGGCTTCAGGGCGGCCATCGAGATCGAGTGGACGGTCGGCCTGGACTCCGCGCCCGCCGGGGAGTTCGTCCCGGCGGCCACGGGGCCGGCGTACGGCGCGACCCGGCAGATCGAGCTGAGCGCCTTCACCGCCGAGCTGCTGGCCGCGTGCGCGGCGCAGGGCGTCGACGTCGACCAGATCCATCCCGAGTACGCGCCCGGCCAGTTCGAGATCTCGGTGGGCGCCCTGGACCCGGTGGCGGCGGCCGACCGCAGCGTGCTCGTCCGCCACACGATCCGCGCGGTGGCCCGGCGGCACGGCCTGCGGGTCTCCTTCTCCCCCGCGGTCCTCGCGCGGGGCGTCGGCAACGGCGGACACGTCCATCTGTCGGCCTGGCGCGAGGGCGTGAACCTGCACGCCGGCGGCGGGCGCCGGCACGGCATGACCGCCGACGCGGAGGCCTTCACGGCGGGCGTCCTGGCCCGGCTGCCGGCGCTCACCGCGGTGACCGCGCCCAGCCCGGCGAGCTATCTGCGCCTCAAGCCGTCCCAGTGGGCCGGGGTGTTCACCGCCTGGGGGCTGGAGACCCGCGAGTGCGCGCTGCGCGTGGTGCGGGGCACCGCGGGCCGGCGCGCCGAGCAGGCGAACCTGGAGGTCAAACCGGTCGACCTGGCCGCCAACCCCTATCTCGCCCTCGGCTGCCTCATCTCCGCCGGGCTGGCCGGGATCGCCACGGGCGCCGTCCTGCCGGAGGAGACGCGGGGGGACCCGGTGCGGCTGGACGCCGGGACGGCCGCCGCCCGGGGCGTACGGCGGCTGCCGACGTCGCTCGCCGAGGCCGTCGCCGCCTTCCGCGCGGACGAGGTGCTGCGGAACGCGCTCGGCCCGGTCCTCGCCGACGCGGTGGCCGCCGTGCGGCGGGGCGAGATCGACGCCGTCGACGGCCTGGACGACGAGCGGGTCGCGGCGGCCTACCGCTGGACGTACTGACATGGCCGGCGGAGCGGTCCACGAGGAGCTGGCCGGGCTGGACCTGGTGGACCACCACTGCCACGGCGTCGTCGCCGGCCCCCTGGACCGGCCCGGGTTCGAGGCCCTGCTCACCGAGGGCGGCCGCCTGCCCGGCATCTCGGCGTTCGACACCCCGGTGGGTGTGGCCGTGCGCCGGCACTGCGCGCCGCTGCTCGATCTGGAGCGGCACGCGCCCGCCGACGTCTATCTGGCGCGACGGGCCGAGCTGGGCCCCGCAGAGGTGAACCGGCGGTTCCTGACGGACGCCCGCACCGGCGTGTTCTGCGTCGACACCGGGTTCGCGCCGCCCCGCTCCACCACGGCGGCCGGACTGGCCGAGGCCGCGGGCGGGGCCGTCGCCCACGAGGTCGTCCGGCTCGAAGCGGTCGCCGAGGCCGTGGCCGCCCGGGGCGTCGACGCGGGCGGCTACGCCGACGCGTTCCGGTCGGCCGCGCTGGACGCGGTCAGGCGGCCGGGGGTGGTCGCGGTGAAGTCGGTGGCCGCCTACCGCACGGGCTTCGCGCTCGACCCGGCCCGCCCCCCGGACGAGGAGGTCGCCCGGGGCGCGCGGCGCTGGCTGGCGCGCGGCGGACGGCTGGACGAGCCGGTGCTGGTCCGGCACCTGCTGTGGACCGCCGTCGACCTGGGTCTGCCCCTGCAACTGCACACCGGCTTCGGCGACTCGGACATCCGCCTGCACCAGGCGGATCCCACGCATCTCACGGACTGGCTGCACCTCACGGCGGGCACGATCCCCGTGCTGCTCCTGCACTGCTGGCCCTACCAGCGGCAGGCCGGTTTCCTGGCCGCGGTGTTCGAGCAGGTGTACCTGGACGTGGGGCTGACCCTGCACCACGTCGGTCCCGTGCGAGCGCGGGCGGTCCTGGAGGAGGCGCTGGAGATCACACCGTTCCGCAAACTGCTGTACAGCTCCGACGCCTGCGGTCTGGCCGAGTTCTACTCCCTCGGCGCGCTGGCCTTCCGCAGGGGACTGGGCGAGCTGCTCCAGGACCGCGTGGACGGCGACGAGCTGAGCCCGGCCGACGCGCTGCGCCTGGCACGCTGGGCCGCTGCCGACAACGCCCGCCGGGTCTACCGGCTTCCCGACGGACACTGAAAGTATGATCGAACAATGTCTGACTTGACCGAAACCACTCCGGGTTGGCTGAGCGCCGACGAGCTGGAGATGGCGCGCGCCCGTATGCCGATCCTCTACGTCGAGGCCGTGCCCGTGCGCGTCGACGACAGCGGCGAGGTCACCAGCGTCGGCCTGCTGCTGCGGATGGGCCCGGACGGCAACGTCAACCGGACCCTCGTCTCCGGCCGGGTCCTGCACCACGAACGCGTGCGGGACGCCCTGCTGCGCCACCTGGAGAAGGATCTCGGACCGGTGGCCCTGCCCCGCGTGCCGACCTCGCTCCAGCCGTTCACGGTGGCCGAGTACTTCCCCACGCAGGGCATCACGCCGTACCACGACCCCCGCCAGCACGCCGTGTCGCTGGCCTACATCGTGCCGGTGACGGGCGACTGCCGGCCCCGGCAGGACGCGCTGGACCTGGTGTGGTTCAGCCCGCGGGAGGCCGCCTCGCTCGCCGTGCAGAGCGAGATGCCCGGCGGGCACGGCTTCCTGCTGCGCCAGGCCCTGGCCCACGTGGGCCTCTCGGCCTCCTGACCGGCCCGGGCGGCCGGCGGACCGGCCGGCGCGACGAACGCGCCGCGCTGCCGTCGCCGCGCACGGCGGGCGTGCGGGCGGCGATCGGGGCGACCGCCCGCCGGCCGTGCACGCCGGTCGTGTGCCGGAGCGGCTGCCGCGGCGGGGCCCGTATGCGCCCCCGGCTTCGGCCACGCCCGGCAGCCGAAGCGGCTGCGCGCGGCCGCGTCGGCGTCGGACGGCGGCTCCCAAGCCCGCCGCGAGAGGGCCGCGTCCGCCGCCGGCAATGACGCCCGCCGGCGCGCCGCAGCCGCCCGGCCCTCGTCCCCGCCCGGTCCCGGACGCCGGTCAACCTCAGCTGCTCGCACCGGAGTTCGGTGATCCGATCTCCATGGCATAGGTTGGCCGGATGGGGGCCACGACACAACCGCAGACCGGGGAACGCACGACCAGCAAGGGCGGGGCGGCCCGTTCCTCGGCGCTGATGGCGCTGGGCACGGTCGCGTCCCGGGCGACCGGGCTGATACGTCAGGTGCTCCAGGCCGCCGCCCTCGGCACCGGCCTGCTGGCCACCACGTACAACACGGCCAACACCGTGCCCACCAGCCTGTACACGCTGCTGATCGGCGGCGCGCTCAACGCCGTCCTCGTACCGCAGCTGGTGCGGGCCAGGACCTCGCACCCGGACGGCGGCCGGGCGTACGAGCAGCGGCTCGTGACCCTCGTCGTGTCCGTCCTCGCCGTGGGGACCGCGCTGGCGGTGTGGGCGGCCCCGCTGATCGTCTCGCTGTACATGCGCGACACCCCGCAGACCCACGAGGCGTTCCGGCTCACCGTGGTCTTCGCCTGGTTCCTGCTCCCGCAGATCTTCTTCTACGGCCTGTTCAACATCTACGGCCAAGTGCTCAACGCCCGTGAGCGGTTCGGCGCGATGATGTGGACGCCGGTCCTCAACAACGTCGTCCTGCTGGGCATGTTCGGCGCGTACCTGGCGCTGACGACCGTGCCGGAGACGGTGCAGGACATCACCGCCGCCCAGGTCAGGCTGCTGGGCGTCGCCACGACGGTCGGCATCGCGGTGCAGGCCCTCGCGCTGGTCCCGTTCGCGCGGGCCGCCGGTTTCCGGCTGCGGCCGCGCTTCGACTGGCGCGGCTCCGGCCTGGGATCCGGCGTCCACGCGGCCAAGTGGACCCTGCTGCTGGTGCTGACCAACCTGGTCTCGCTCACGGTGGTCACCAACTACGCCAACGCGGTCGACCAGAGGCTGCCGCACGCCGGCGCGGGCTACACGGCGTACACCTACGCGCAGACCATCTGGATGCTGCCGCAGTCGGTCGTCACGGTGTCGCTGGTGACCGCGCTGCTGCCCCGGATGAGCCGGGCCGTGGCGCAGGGGAGGATCGCCGACGTGCGGGCGGACCTGTCGCGCGGCCTGCGGGTGAGCGGGGTCGTCATCGTCCCGGCCGCGTTCCTCTTCCTCGCCCTCGGCCCGCGCATCGCCGTCCTGCTCTTCGCGCACGGCGCGGCCGACGCGGCCTCGGCGCAGCCGACCGGGCACATGCTCCAGGCGTTCGGCCTCGGCCTGATCCCGTTCTCCGCGCAGTACCTGCTGCTGCGCGGCTTCTACGCGTTCGAGGACACCCGCACGCCGTTCCTCATGGCGGTCTGGACCGCGGCGGTGAACATCGCCCTGGCCACCGCGTGCCACCTGCTGCTGCCCGCCCGCTGGTCGGTGACCGGCATGGCCGGGGCCTACACCGTGTCCTACCTGGCGGGCCTCGCCCTCACCGCCCGGGTGCTGCGCAGGCGGACCGGGGGCCCGCTGGACGCGGGCGCGCTGCGCCGCACGTACGGCAGGCTGCTGGCGGCGGGGGGTCTGGCCGCCGCCGCCGGCTGGGCGGCCGACCGTGCCTGTGCCGCGTGGACCGGGACCGGCACGCTCCCGAACGCCGTGGCGCTCACCGCCGGCGTGCTCACCCTGTGCGCGGTCTACGTCGCCGTGGCACGGCTGGCGAAGGTGGGAGAACTGCGCGAGCTGCGCAGGCTGCGCTGACCGGCCCCGGGGGCTCGCGCGCGCCTGTGCGACGTGCGCGAGGGGGCTCACCGTCATGTGCGTGGCGGGATCGCCAGGATCACCGGACGCGACGGACCGCGAACACGACGAAGGCCGTTTCCCCATTGCTGTGGAAACGGCCCTCCGACCTGCGGTGAAGCTGGTCGGGACGACAGGATTTGAACCTGCGACCCCTTGACCCCCAGTCAAGTGCGCTACCAAGCTGCGCCACGTCCCGGTGCCCGTCTGACCTGGGGTTTCCCCTGGCCGAACGCGCATGGAAACAATACCGCACTCGGGTCCATGGTCGCGCACCCGTTTCTTCCCGACGGCGCGCGCCGGGACGCCTCACTCCCCCGCGGGCCGCCCCAGTTCCGGGTGGGCCTCCAGCAGGTGCGGCGGGGCCGCCTGCCGCCAGGAGTCGGCCAGGATGGCGCGCAGTTCGTCCTCGTCCTCCAGGGCGGAGAGCCGGGCCCGCACCCAGGCGAACTGGGCCTCGTGGCCGGCGATCCAGAACTTGGCGGGCTCGGCGAGCGCCAGTTCGTCGCGTTCCTCCTTGGGGCAGCGCACGGCCAGGGAGGTCTCCTCCTCGGGCAGGGTGGCGAACATCTTCCCCGCGACCCGGAAGGTGGGCATGCTCCAGGCGGTCTTCTCCGTCGTGTCCGGCAGGGACAGGGCGATACGGCGTACGTCTTCGGCGTCCGGCATGCTCCGCACGGTAGCGGCTGCCGGTGACAGTCACCCCGCGGCGAGACGCCGGTAGTAGAGGGTGGTCGGACGGAGCGTGCCGGCCGGGTCGGCCGCGTAGTCGGGGATCACGCCGGCCCGGGTCCAGCCGGCGGTGCGGTAGAGGTGCTCGGCGGGGCTGCCGGTCTCGGTGTCCAGGTGCAGCAGGGTGACGCCCCCGGCCGCGGCGGCCCGCTCGGCCGTGGTGAGCAGGGCGCGGCCGAGGCCCCGCCCGCGGGCGTCCCGGTGGACCATCAGCTTGACGAGTTCGGCGCGATGGCGGCTGTTGGGCTTGTCGGGGAAGGCCAGGGCGACGCTGCCCACGACCCGGTGGCCGTCGAGGGCCGCCCAGACGGCGCGCTGTCCGGCGGCCGCCTCCGCGGCGCGCTCGCGCCACCAGGCGAGGGCCTCGGCCCGGTCGAGCGGCGCGAGGAAGCCGACCGACGCGCCGCCGTGCACCGTGTCGAGCAGCAGGTCGGCCAACTCCTCGGCGTGGGCGAGCAGTCCGGGGGCGTCCAGGCGGATCGTCGTCACGGCAGCACCACCGCCAGCACGTACCGCGCCGGCACGTCGCCCGCGCAGCGGAACCGGGTCGGCCCCCAGACGCGCAGCCGCAGGCAGTCCCCCGCTTCGAGGCGTCGCCCGACGTCGTCGGCCGTCACGTCGAGGGCGCCCTCCAGCACCCAGATGTGCTGCTCCAGGCCCGCCACGGGCGGCCGGTCGTAGGCGATGTCGGCGCCCACGGCGAGACGCCCCTCGACCAGTTCGCCGCGCAGCGCGGGGTGCGGGGGTGACACCGAGCGGCGGACGAACCCGGAGGCGCGGTCCTGCCAGACGGACTGCTCGGCGGCGCGCACCAGCGGCGCCGGCTCCGCCTCGACCTCGCCCAGCAGCCGGGACATGGTCCGCCCGTAGGCGTGGCACAGGCGGTTGAGGAGGGAGGCCGTGGGGCTGATCTCCGCGCGCTCGGCACGTGACAGGGTGGACCGGCTGATGCCGGTGCGCTCGGCCAACTCCCCCAGCGACCAGCCGTGTTGGGCCCGCAGGTCGGCGAGGCGGGCGGCCAGCCGTACGTCGACGTCGTCCGGCGGCGCGGCCGGCTCCGATGGGCGTCTCATATCCGGGAAGATATCCCGGACATGAGACGGCGCGGTTACGGGAGCCTCACACCCGGGCGGCCTCGCCGAGCGCCCGGAGCACCGGCCGGATCAGCGGATGCTCCTCCGCGCCCCGGCGGACGGCGGCGAAGACGCGCCGGGTGGGCGCCACGCCGTCGACGGGGCGCACCACCACGCCCGCGAGGTCCATGCCGCGCAGCGCGGAACGCGGCACGAGCGCCACGCCCGCGTCCGCCGAGGCGAGGGCGACGACCGCGCGGAAGTCGTCCGAGGAGTGCTCCAGCCGGGGCTGGAAGCCGGCGGACTCGCAGGCCAGGACGACCACGTCGTGGCAGGGGTTGCCGGGGTAGGGGCCGATCCAGCTGTCCTTGGCCAGCTCGGCGAGGGGGACCTCGGGGGCGTCGGCGAGCCGGTGCCTGACGGGCACCACGGCGTCGAAGGGCTCGGCGTACAGGGGGACGTGCGCCAGGCGCGGGTCGTCGGCGGCCGGGGCGCCGCGGTATTCGACCGCCACGGCGACGTCGACCTGCCGGTCGAGCACCATCGGCAGGCTGGCGTCGCCCTCGGCGTCCTGGACGCGGATCCTTATCCCCGGGGCGGTGCGGGCGAGGCGGGTCACCGCGGGCGCCACGACCAGGGCGATGCCGGTCGCGAAGGCGGCCACCGTGACCGTGCCGGCCGCGCCCGAGCTGTAGGCGGCCAGCTCGGCCTCGGCCCGCTCCAGCTGGGCGAGGACGGCGTGAGTGTGCGCGAGCAGGATCTCCCCGGCCGGGGTGAGCCGTACGCCCTTGGCGCCGCGTTCGACGAGCCGGTGGCCGGTCTCCTGCTCCAGCGCCGTCAGCTGCTGGGAGACCGCGGACGGCGTGAGGTACAGCGCGGCGGCAGCCGCCGTCACGGTGCGGTGGTCGGCCACCGCACGCAGGATGTGGAGCCGCCGCGCTTCGATCATGGGACCGATTATCGCAATATGTCCGGGCTGCTCGGACCGCCGCGGTTCAGACCGCGGCGGCCTCGGTCCCGGCCACCTCCGCGCGGGCCTCGACGAAGGCGTCCACGGCCCGGTTCACGTCGTCCGTGGAGTGCGCGGCGGACAGCTGGACGCGGATGCGGGCCTGGCCCTGCGGGACGACCGGGTACGAGAACCCGATCACGTAGACACCGCGCTCCAGCAGCAGCTCGGCCATCGCGCCCGCCTCCGCGGCGTCGCCGATCATCACCGGGGCGATGGCGTGGTCGCCGGGCAGGACGTCGAAGCCCTCGTCGGTCATCCGGCGGCGGAACAGGGCGGTGTTCTCACGGAGCCGCACACGCAGGTCGTCGGCCGACTCCAGCAGGTCGAGGACCTTGAGCGAGGCGGCGGCGATGACCGGGGCGAGGGTGTTGGAGAACAGGTACGGGCGCGAGCGCTGGCGCAGCAGGGCGACGATCTCCGCGCGCGCGGCGACGTAGCCGCCTGACGCGCCGCCGAGCGCCTTGCCCAGGGTGCCGGTGATGATGTCGACGCGGTCCATCACGCCGTGCAGTTCGGGCGTGCCGCGGCCGCCGGGGCCGACGAAGCCGACCGCGTGCGAGTCGTCGACCATGACCATCGCGTCGTAGCGCTCGGCGAGGTCGCAGATCTCGGCGAGCGGCGCCACGTAGCCGTCCATGGAGAACACGCCGTCGGTGACGACGAGTCGGCGGCGCGCGTCGGACGCGTCCTTCAACTGCCGTTCCAGATCGGCCAGATCACGGTTGGCGTAGCGGAAGCGGCGGGCCTTGGACAGCCGGATGCCGTCGATGATGGAGGCGTGGTTGAGGGCGTCGGAGATGACCGCGTCCTCGGGGCCCAGGAGGGTCTCGAAGACTCCTCCGTTGGCGTCGAAGCAGGAGGAGTACAGGATCGTGTCCTCCTGGCCGAGGAACGCCGACAGCCGCGCCTCCAGCTCCTTGTGCACCTCCTGCGTCCCGCAGATGAAGCGCACCGACGCCATGCCGTAGCCCCAGCGGTCCAGGGCCTCGTGGGCCGCGGCCACGACCTCGGGGTGGTCGGCGAGGCCGAGGTAGTTGTTGGCGCAGAAGTTGAGCACCTCGCCCGGCCGGCCGCCGGCGGTGACGGCGACGGTGGCCGACTGCGGGCTGCCGATGACGCGCTCGGGCTTGTGCAGGCCGGCGGCGCGGATCTCGTCGAGGGTGGTGCGCAGATCGTCGCGCACGGAGTCGAACATCAGGAGGCTCCTAGGGAATGCGGGTGCTTACGCGGTCCAGTCGAGGATGACCTTGCCGCCGCGGCCGCTCGCCGCGTCGGCGAAGGCCGCCTCGAAGTCGCGGTAGCCGTAGCGGCCGGTGATCACGGGGGCGAGGTCGAGGCCGCCCTCCAGCAGCACCGACATCGCGTACCAGGTCTCGAACATCTCCCGGCCGTAGATGCCCTTGATCGTGATCATCGAGGTGACGATCCGGGACCAGTCGACGGGGAACTCCTCGGCGGGCAGCCCCAGCATGGCGATCCGTCCGCCGTGCGTCATGTTGGCGATCATGTCGCGCATCGCCTCCGGCCTGCCCGACATCTCCAGGCCGACGTCGAAGCCCTCGCGCAGCCCCAGTTCCCGCTGCCCGTCGGCGACGGACGCCTGCGAGACGTTCAGCGCGAGGCTCGCACCGATCTTGCGGGCCAGCTCCAGGCGCTCCTCGCTGACGTCGGTGACCATGACGTTGCGGGCGCCGGCGTGCCGGGCCACGGCGGCCGCCATCAGGCCGATCGGTCCCGCGCCGGTGATCAGGAC
The DNA here is from genome assembly GCF_036226605.1 of Streptomyces sp. NBC_00704. Taxonomy (NCBI): domain Bacteria; kingdom Bacillati; phylum Actinomycetota; class Actinomycetes; order Kitasatosporales; family Streptomycetaceae; genus Streptomyces; species Streptomyces sp. NBC_00704. Next base: position 6,915,236 of record NZ_CP109000.1, on the reverse strand, counting down.
GTCCTCGCCGACGAGCGGGAAGGACAACGCGGTGTGCACGGCGTTGCCGAACGGATCGAAGATCGCCGCCACGTCGAGGTCCACCGGCACCCGGTGCACCCACACGTTGGACGCGGGCAGGGCGACGTACTCGGCGAACGCGCCGTCGCGTCCGACGCCGAGGCCGACGGTGGCGCGGCACAGGTGGCGGCGCCCGGCGAGACAGTTGCGGCACTTGCCGCACACGAGGTGCCCCTCGCCGCTGACCCGGTCCCCCACGGCGATGTCCGTGACGTCCCGGCCGGTGCCGACGACCTCGCCGACGAACTCGTGGCCGAGCACCAGCGGCGTGCTGATGGTCTGGCGCGCCCAGCCGTCCCAGGACCGGATGTGCAGGTCGGTGCCGCAGATGCCGGTGCGCAGCACCCTGATCAGCACGTCGCCGGGACCGACGGCGGGCTCCGGGACGTCCGCGAGCCACAGCCCGGGCTCCGCCTTCTCCTTGACGAGCGCCTTCAACGCAACGGCTCCTGTGGTGAGGGCCCGGGCGCGAGCAGGCCGAAGGGCCCCGCATCCGGGAAGACGGGTGGATTCGCCGAGCAATCTGCCGCACTGGGCCCGGCCGGGTCCATCGAGCTTTTCTTAAGCGCCGCCACAGCTCTGCTTCACACGAGCCGCCACAGCTCTGCTTCACACGGGCGACCCCGCCGGCCGGACGGGCTTCTCGCACACCACGGTGGGCCGTGCCACCCTTGACCGCAACCCGCACCGGGCCGACCGGCTGAGCGCCGGGCCCGCCGGAGCGACCTCGCTGCGACCTGCGGCCGACCGATGGGGAGCCCCCGATGACGACAGCACGGGATCTGATGATCGTCGCGTTGGACGTGCCGCCCGTGCGCGACGTCGGGCAGGGCGACCTGTCGCTCGCCCTCGCGGGCGCGGAGGCCGTCGACCTGGTCCGGGCGGGGTCGTTCGTCCTCGACGGCGACCTCGTCGTGCCCGGCCCGCCGACGCCGCCGCAGGACCCGCTGCTGGCCGCCGCCGAGGCCTCGTTCGTGCGGACGGAGCCCTACGAGTCGCTGGAGGACTGGCTGTGGCGCCGGGGCCGCGACCTGGCGGCCGCCTACGCCGCCCGGCTGGCGGCGGACGGACTCGTCGCCCGCGGGCGCGGCCGGCTGCTCGCCGCCCGGTCCGCGCCGCTGCCGGTCGACTCTCCGGCGCGGCGGCGCGCGGCCGCGCGCTGGGCGTCGGACGAGCCGGTCCTCGCCACGCTGGCCACGGCCGTCGGCCTGCGCGAGGAGCCCGCCGAAGGGTTCCCGGGGCCGCTGGAGGAGGCGGTCGTGACCGTGCTGGCGTCCGCCGGCGAGGCGCTGGCCGAACTGGAGGCCGTACGGCGGCGGCGGTCCGTCGAGGACGCGGGCTTCGACAACATGTGGCGGGCCCTCTGACGCCTCCCGGTCCGCCCGCAGGCCCTCACGGCGCGGCCCTCTCGCGCTCCCGGCGCTGAAGCTGTCCCGCGAGGTCGGCGGCCGTCGCCTTGATGGTCTCCAGGCCCGCCCGGCCCCAGGGCCGGGGGGTGAGGTCGGCGACGCACACCGTGCCCAGCGCCATGCCGGTCGAGTCGATCAGCGGGGCGCCCAGGTAGCTGCGGATGCCGTACTCGTCGACGACCGGGTTGCCCGCGAAGCGCGGGTAGTCGGCCACGTCCTCCAGGACCAGCGCCTTGCGCCGCACCACGACATGCGGGCAGTAGCCGTACTGGCGGGGCAGCCGGCGGCCCATCTCGGGCTTGCCGCCCCGGGCGGCCCGGCCGCCCTGCGGGGTGTGCAGCCCGGCGAAGAACTGCCGCTCCTCGTCGAGGAAGTTGACCATGGCGTAGGGCGCTCCGGTCACCTCGGCGAGACGGTCGGCGAAGGCGTCCAGGGCGGCCTCCGGCCATTCCCCGAGGCCGAGTCTGCGCAGCCGGCGCGCCCGGGCGGGAGCCTCCTTGTCCTCCGGCGTGAGCAGCAGACGACCTGCCGGACGCGGCGGGTCGTAGCTCATGGCCGGGCTCCGTCGCTGTGGACGTACGTCATTTGCGGCTCCGGGGGCGTGGGGTGCGGGCGTCACATGTGGGCGCCGCGGCTCGGCTGGGGTGCGGCCGGCGCGTGGGCGATGAGGTGCTTGACGAGGGTGAGCAGGGTCTGGACGCCGGAGGCGGAGATCCGCGCGTCGCAGCGCACGACGGGGACGGACGGGTCCAGGTCGATGGCGGCGCGCACCTCCTCGGGGTCGTAGCGGTGGGATCCGTCGAACTCGTTGACGGCGATGATGAAGGCGAGTCCGCGCTCCTCGAAGAAGTCGACGGCGGCGAAGCACTCCTCCAGCCGGCGGGTGTCCGCGAGGATGACCGCGCCGAGCGCGCCCTCGGACAGCTCGTCCCACATGAACCAGAACCGTTCCTGGCCGGGGGTGCCGAACAGGTAGAGGACGTGCCGGGGGTCGAGGGTGATGCGGCCGAAGTCCATGGCGACGGTCGTCTCGACCTTGTTCTCGATGCCGTCGAGGTTGTCGGTGGCGGCGCTGACGGTGGTGAGCAGCTCCTCCGTGCTGAGCGGCGCGATCTCGCTCACGGCGCCGACGAAGGTCGTCTTGCCCACCCCGAAGCCGCCCGCGACCAGGATCTTCAGGGCGGTGGGGAACGGGTCGGGTCCGGTGTCGTCGGGGCCTCCGTAGGCGCGGCTGTCGCCGTACCTGTCGTATGCGTCGCGGTCAGAGCTGTCGTCGTAGTCCATCGAGCACTGCCTCCAGTAGGGCCCGGTCGGTGGGGGTGTGGTGGTACTCGGGGGGCTTGGTGGTCAGCGCCCCGCAGTCGAGGAGGTCGGACAGCAGCACCTTGGTGACCGCCGCCGGCAGCCTCAGATGGGCCGCGATCTCGGCGACCGACACGGGCGCGCGGGTCAGGTCGAGCGCCTGCGCGTGCTCGGGGCCGAGATAGCCGAGGGGGGTCGCCCCTGTGGCCCTCACCTGCGACATGAGATCGAGGGCGACGCTGGGCCTGGTCCGGCCGTTGCTGACCGTGAACGGGCGCACCAGCCGTCCGGCCGCGTCGTCGAGCCAGGGCCCGTCGCCGGCCGCCGCCACGCTCAAGGTCCCGTCACCGACGGTTCGGCGTGCTGCCGGGGTGCGGTCATCAGATACGGCCGGACGCTCTTGACCAGCATCGACATCTCGTAGCCGAGCACGGCGGCGTCGGCCTCGCGCCCGGCGAGCACCGCGAGGCACGTGCCGGACCCGGCAGTGGTGACGAACAGCAGCGTCGAGTCCAGTTCGACGACGACCTGCCGCACGTCCCCGCCGTCGCCGAACCGGACGCCGGCGCTGCGGCCGAGGGAGTACAGGCCGGAGGCCAGCGCGGCCATGTGGTCGGCGCTGTCGGGGTCCAGGCCGTGGACCGACTTCACGAGTCCGTCGCAGGAGAGCAGCACCGCGCTCGAGGTGTGCGGTACGCGCTGCACGAGGCCGCTCATCAGCCAGTCGAGATCGGATACCTGGCCGGTCGGCGCATCGCTCGCCATGGTGGATCGACTCCTTGGGGTACGAAGGTCTGCGGGAGCGCTGGGGGTGGGGGTGGGGGCGGTCATGAGAGTGGCCATGGGGGTGGTGACGCTGGCGGTGGTCATCCGGCTGGTGCGCTCCCGTCGTGCCGGGCGGTGGTCCGGCCGGGGCCGGGCTGGTCCGGTGCCTCGCGGGAGCCGTACGCCTCGGAGGGCGCGGCCGGGTGCGCGGGGCGTGGGGCGGATATCCCGGCCGGGTGCGACGGCGGCCCGGCGTCGGCCCGGGTCGGCAGCGGGCGCAGCGGCGGCAGGGGCGCCGGCGGCCGTGCGCCCTCCGGAACGGCCGCGCCGGCGTCGTCCCCGCCCGCGAGGCCGGGCTGCGACGGACCTGACGGTGCCGAGTGCTGGGAGTACTCCGAGGGGGCCGAGGGGGCCGAGGCGGCCGAGGGCTCGGACGGGAAGAAGGGCGCCGGGTCGAGGGACCACGAGGACGACGGCGACGTCGGCTGTGAGTGTGACTGCGACTGCGACTGCGACTGCGACTGCGACTGCGACGAGGTGAACGAGGCCGGGGCCGGGGCCGGGGCCGGGAAGGAGGGGGACGGCGGTCGCACCGGGTCCTGCGGGTCGTCGGTGACGGGGTGCGGGGACGCCTCCACGACGTCCGCCTCCAGGCTCTGCTGGGCCTCGGCCAGGCCGAAGCCCCGCTGGAAGGCCGCCATCAGGCCGGGGTCGTGACCGGCGGGCTGTTCGGTGTCCGGGCGCGGGACGGGGCCGCCGCGCAGCTGGGGCACGAGGTGTTCCTGGGCCCGGCGGCGGGGCAGCTGGGGCTTGCCCATGGTGCCCCGCACCGGGCCGACGCGCGGGGTGGGCGCGAGACCCGCGTGTTCCTCGACGACTGGCCGGTCGTCCTTCCGGATGCCGGGGGCGGCCTCGGCCGGGTTGGGCCGGGTCTCGCGCGCGCCGCGCACGGGCAGCGGCGCGGGCCGGCCGCCGGGCTCGGCGGGGCCGGGACCGCCCTGTGCCCGCGAGGGCAGGGGCGGCGGCGCTCCGCCGGCGGAGGCGCCGGGTCCCTGCGGCGGGAGGGAGGGGCGGGCGGACGAGGAAGCCGACGACGCGGCCGCGGAGGGGGAGGCTGCGTCGGAGGCGGACGGGAGGCGGGGGCCGGCGGTGTCGCGGGGGTGCGGCGGTCCGGCGGAGGGGCCGGGCGGAACGGCCGGCGGCAACTGCCCGGCGGCGTACGGGCGGCCGGCGCCGTCGCTGGCGTCCCGGGCCCGCGCCGGCGTCGCCTCCGCGCTCGTCGCGGCCTGGGGCAGGCCCGCGCCGTCGGTGTCCCCGGCCCGCCGGCGGGCGCCCGGTGCGGGCAGGTCGCCCGGGGCCCGGTGTGCCGGGGCCTCGTGGCGGCCCGCGCCGGCGTGCCTGGGGAGGGACCGGCGCGCCGGGTCGGGGGTGCGGGCCCCGCCGACCGTCACGGGCGACCCGGCGCCGGGCGCCGAGTGGCGCGGGGCCGGCGGCAGGGTGGGCCGGCCGGGGGCGGCGGCGAGGGGGCTCGGGGCGGGCACGAGGGGCCGGCCGGCGCCGTCGCTGTCCGGGCCCCGGGAGACGGAGCCGGGGAGGCCCGGCCCGGAGCCCAGCAGCGCCTGCGGGACGACGAGGACGGCCTGGACGCCGCCGTAGATGTTGCACTGCAACCGGACCCGGATGCCGTGCCGCCGGGCGAGCTGGGAGACGACGAACAGCCCGATCCGGCCGTCGGCGAGCAGGCGGCCGACGTTGACCTGGTCGGGGTCGGCGAGCAGGGCGTTCATCCGGCTCGCCTCCTCGGCGGGCATGCCGAGGCCGCGGTCCTCGACCTCGACGGCCAGCCCCGAGGTGACGAGGTTGGCCCGCAGCAGCACCTGGGTGTGCGGGGCGGAGAACACCGTGGCGTTCTCGACGAGTTCGGCGAGCAGGTGGATGACGTCGGCGACGGCGTGGCCGCGCAGTTCGCCGTCGACGGGGGGCACGAGCTTGACCCGCGAGTACTGCTCGACCTCGGCGATCGCGGAGCGCAGCACCTCGGTCATCGAGACCGGGTGGCTCCACTGCCGGCGCGAGACGGCCCCGCCGAGGACGGCGAGGTTCTCCGCGTGGCGGCGGATCCGGGTGGCGAGATGGTCGACGTGGAAGAGGCCCTTGAGCAGGTCGGGGTCCTCGATCTCGTTCTCCAGCTCGTCGAGGATCGAGATCTCGCGGTGCACCAGGGACTGGAGGCGTCGCGCGAGGTTGACGAACACCTCCAGTTTCTGTTCGCTGCCGGTCTGGCTGGACAGCTGGGCGGCCTGCACGACGGCGGCGACGGCCCCGTCGTGGGCGCGGGACAGATCGGCGGCGAGCAGCTCGAAGTCGTCGGCGTCGCCGGGCGGTCCGCCGCGCGTCCTGCGCGGCGGCGGGGCCTCGCCGCGACGCAGCGTTTCGACGACGCCGAGCAGTTCGGCCTCGCCGCGCGCGCTGCTGCGGCGCAGCGCCGCGACGCGGTCGGCGACGGAGCGGGCGGCGCGGTCCGCCGCCACGGCGGCGATCACGAGGCCGACGCCGGTCACCGCGACCCCGCCGGCGAGGACCGCCCACAGGACCGGTCCGGGCCGGACGCCGGAGGAGCGCACGGTGAACAGGACGACCGCGCAGGCGCTGAGGGCGACCGCGGTCGGGGGGAGCACGGCGAGCCGCAGCAGCTGGGGCCGTATGGGTGTCTCGGCCGGCGCCGGTGCGGTGCGGGGGGCCGGCCGCCCGTGCCGCCCGCCCTCACGGCGGTCTGCTCGTGCGGCGGGTGCGCGGAGGTGAGACATCGGTGTCCTCGTACTGGTCCGTCGAGCCGGGTCGTCGGTCGGAAGAGCCGTCGGTCGCGAGCGCCGGGGAATACGGCCCGGTATGCGCGACGGCGACTCACAGTAGTTGGCAACCCATCATGTGCGGTGGGCAGTTGACGAAGTCCCGCACACAGCGTCCCGCTCTGGTATGAGGCTTCGCACGGCAGACCGATAAACCCGCGGGGTCACGGGCACAACGAGGAACGAATCCGATCAGGGCTGGTCAGGGACGGTCACAAACGACCGTGCGGGCCGGGGAGCTGCTCGCTCCCCGGCCCGCACGGTTTCCGGTGCCGAACGTCCGCCTGTCCCGGGTCAGCCGGCCGGGACCGCCTCCGGCGCTTCACCGCCCTCGACGGCGCCCTTCGGTTCGTCACTGTCGGTATCGGCTTTGGCCTCGGCCGTCGTCTCGTCCAGCGACCGCCAACCGCCGACCGGCGCACGGGCGGCGCCACGCCACCAGGGCTCGTCCGGAACAGCCTCGCCGCCGGGCTCGAACGGCTCGCCCGGGCGCGGCAGGGCGACCCTCGCCCCCACGGCCCGGCCGGCGGCCAGCGTGCCCTCCCCCGGGTCGGTCCACGCGTGGGTGGCGAGATTGAAGGTGGCCCAGTGGATGGGCAGCATCACCCCGCCGGGCCCGCCCTGCAGATCGAGATGGGCCCGCATGCTCTCCTCGGGCGTCATGTGGATGTCGGGCCAGAAGTCCGAGTAGGCGCCGATCTGGATCATCGTCGCGTCGAACGGGCCGTGGGCGGCCCCGATCTCCCGGAAGCCGTCGAAGTAGCCGGTGTCGCCGCTGTGGAAGACCCGGTGCTCCTCGCCCGCGACAACCCAGGATGCCCACAGGGTGTGCTGGGTGTTGCGCAGGCCGCGGCCGCAGAAGTGGCGGGCCGGAGTGGCCGTCAGGGTGAGACCGCCGACCTTCGTCTCCTCGTGCCAGTCCAGCTCGCGCAGCCGGTCGGCGGACACCCCCCAGTGCTCCAGATGGGCGCCGACGCCCAGCGGCACGGCGAACAGGGTGTCCGTGCCGGCCAGCGCCTTGATCGTGGGCAGGTCCAGATGGTCGTAGTGGTCGTGCGAGATGACGACGACGTCGACCGGGCCCAGCGCCGCGAGCGGAAGCGGGGCCGGATGCAGGCGCCTGGGACCGGCGAACGGGAACGGCGAGCAGCGCTCCCCCCAGACCGGGTCGAACAGCACGCGCTGCCCGTCGATCTCCGCCAGCACGCTGGAGTGGCCCATCCAGGTCACCCTGAGCCCGGTGGCGGGCGGCTTGGCGAGGTCGGCCAGGGTGGTGGCGTGCACGGGCACGGTGCCCGCCGGGGAGCGGCGGGGGCGCTGCTCCTTGTCGAAGAAGACCTTGGCGAAGTCGAGGGCCGAGCCCGAGGGGCGGGTCCGCGCCGGGCCGCCGGGGTTCACGAAGACCCCGTCCTTGTAGTGCGGCGATCTGCGGATGCGCGCGAGGCGCTCACCGCGGGGATCCGCACCGAAGGCCTCGGGCTGCAGAGCGCGGAGCCCGGAGCTCAGGGAACGGAAACCGGACACGGTACCTCCAGGTGGAGTCGCTGAGGCGTTCCATTATGGTCGCCCCCCGCGACAGCGCGTTGACAGGCCTCGCCACCGCTCCCGATACTGACCCACCGTTCAGTTGACGCCCCGGTCGAGGAGCCCGAGTGACCTCCCCCTTCCTGTCCCTCACCTGGACCGACCACCTCACCGGCCGCCGGGGCTTCCTGGTCGTCGACCGGCTCGTGCGCGGCGTCTGCAGCGGCGGCCTGCGCATGCGGGCGGGCTGCACCCTGGACGAGGTCGCCGGACTCGCCCGCGGCATGAGCCTCAAGGAGGCCCTGCACTACGACCCCGCGGCGCGCTACGTCCCGCTGGGCGGCGCCAAGGGCGGCATCGACTGCGACCCCCGCGACCCGGAGGCCTACGGGCTGCTGGTGCGCTACCTGCGGGCGATGCGGCCGTACGTGGAGAGCTGCTGGACCACCGGTGAGGACCTGGGACTGAGCCAGGACCTGGTGGACCGTGCCGTCGCGGAGGTGGGGCTGGTGTCCTGCGTGCAGGCGGTGCACCCGCTGCTCGACGACGAGGACGCCGCCCGGGCCCGGCTGGCGGCCGCCTTCGCCGTCGAGGTCGACGGCATCGGCCTGGACGAGCTGGTCGGCGGCTGCGGGGTCGCCGAGTCCGTGCTGACCGCCCTGGACAGGGCCGGGGCGGCCCACACCGGCGCCCGCGTCGCGCTCCAGGGCTTCGGCACCATGGGCGGCGCCACCGCCCGCTTCCTCACGCGCGCGGGCCTGACCGTGGTGGCCGTCGCCGACGTCAAGGGCACCGTCGCCAACCCGGCGGGGCTCGACGTCGAGGCGCTGCTCGCCGCACGGGACGCCCACGGCGCCGTGGACCGTGGCGCCCTGCGGCCCGGCGACCGCGAACTGCCGGACGACGCCTGGCTGTCGGCGGAGGCCGAGGTGCTCGTCCCGGCCGCCGTGTCGAACGCGATCGGGGTCGAGGAGCAGGAGCGGATCGGCGCCTGTGTGCGGTGGATCGCCGAGGCGGCCAACATGCCCGTCACCCCGCAGGCGGAGAAACTGCTGCACGCGCGCGGGGTGAGCGTGCTGCCGGACGTCGTCGTCAACTCCGGCACCAACGCCTGGTGGTGGTGGACGCTCTTCGGCGACATCGGCGCGGACGCGCAGGAGGCCTTCGCGCACACCCGCCGTTCCCTGCGCGCCCTGGTGGAACTGGTGCTCACGCGCGCGGAGGCCGACGGGACGACGCCACGCGCCGCCGCGCACGCGATCGCCGAGCAACGCCTGCCGGTCATCACACACCGCTTCGGCACGTACCACTCCGGCACGTACCACTCCGGCACGTACCACTCCGGCACGTACGGCTCCGGCACGTACCACTCCGGCACCTACGGCTCCGGCACGTACGGCTCCGGTGCACGGCGCCGGGACTGAGACGGCCGCGCGCGTCGGGTTCCGCGTCACCGGTCCCCGCCACGGGGAGTTCGCGTGCGGCGTGCGGCTGCGGCGTCACTATGCCGCGAAGCCGCCTCCCTCCCGTCCGGGGCCACGGACTAGGGTGTCCGGGTGGCGAGGGTCCGGTTGAGTGTGGCCGAGCGGCGCGAGGAGCTGCTGCGGGCGGCCATCGAGCAGATCGAGGCGCGGGGCGTGGCGGCGGTCAGGATCGCCGACGTCGCCGCGGCGCTCGGTGTGAGCAACGCCCTGGTGCTCTACCACTTCTCGACCAAGGAGCGGCTCGTCGCCGAGGCGTTCGCCCATGCCGCCCAGGACGACCTGGCGCAGCTGCGCAGGCTGGTCGGCCGGCGGACGACGGCGCTGCGCCGGCTGCGCGCGGCCGTGCGCTGGTACGCGCCGACGGGGCAGGCCAAGGGCTGGCGGCTGTGGATCGAGGGCTGGGCCGTGTCGCTGCGCGAACCGGCGTTGCGGGAGGTGGCCCGGGGGCTGGACCAGGAGTGGAAGGCCGCCCTCGTCGAGGTGATCGCCGAGGGCGTGGCGGCGGGCGAGTTCCCGTGCCCGGACCCGGCGGGCTCGGCCCTGCGCCTGACGGCCCTGCTGGACGGGCTCGCCGTGCAGGTGACGTCCTACGACGGCGCGGTGTCCCGCGCGCGGGCGCAGGAGTGGGTCGACGAGGCGCTCGACCGTGAACTGGGCCTGCCCCCGGGGGCGTCGGACGTCTCGACGCGCTGAGCGGCCGGTCAGTCGAGGGCGTAGACCGCCGTCACCGTGGCCCCGGCCCGGATCTCACCGGGTGCGACCGGCACGGCGCCGGTGCCGGCGCCGGAGGTCTCCCCGGACGGCGGCACGGGGCGCGGGTAGCTCGAGGCGTCCTCGCTGAGGGAGACCAGCGCGCCCAGGTGGCGGCCGCTGAGGCGGGCGTACTGCTCCGCCTTGGCGTGGGCGTCGGCGTGCGCGGCCTCTCGGGCGCGGGCCTGTAGCGGAGCGGGGTCGGAGACGTCGAAGACGACGGAGTCGACGCGGGCCGCGGCGCCGGCCGCGTCGGTGACTGCCTGAAGGACCGCGCCGGTCCGCACCACCTCGCGGACCGTCACCGTGAAGGACTGGGCCGCCTGATAGCCCGTCAACCGGGGGGCGCCGTCCGTGTAGTCGTGCAGGGGGGTGAGGGTGACGCTCCGCGTGTGGATGTCCCGCTCGGCGACGCCCTGGGCGCGGACGGCTGCCAGCAGCGCGGCGGCGGCCTGGTTCTGCGCGTCCAGGGCGGACTGCGAGGTCTTGGCGGAGGTCTCGACCCCGGCCCCGACGACCGCGAGGTCGGGCGGCGCGCTCGCGCTGCCCTCCCCGGTCACCGTCACGGTCGCGGGCGCGGGCACGGAGGAAGCGGGATCCGGCGCGGGAACAGGAGTGGGCTCGGGGGCCGGAGCGGACTCGGGGGCCGGAGCGGACTCGGGGGCCGGAGCGGACTCGGGGGCCGGAGCGGACTCGGGGGCCGGAGCGGGCTCGGGGACGGGCGTGGGCTCGGCTTGCGCGGGCCGGGGTGCGGCCGCCGGGCGGGCGGGCAGCGCGAGCACCGGCGCCGCGCCGAGCGCCGGGACGCCGACGGCGAGCAGACAGACGACGGCCGCGGCGACGGAGCGACGGGAAAGAGGCATGCGGGACCGGTCCTCGGGGGTGTCGGACGTCAGCAGGGAGGCGGGTGCGGTCATCCCAGCACCCGCCCCTCCGCGCGCGGGGACGCCACTCCCGTCCGGTCACCTCACTGGTGGAGCGGCCGGCCGCCTGAGGCCGGCGGCCCGCCGCACCCGCTCGGACCACACCGGTTCGGGCCCACCCGCTCGGGCCGCACCGGCTCGGCGCGTGCCCGCCGGGTGGGGCCGGCCCCTCCGCCCGCGCCCGTCAGGCGACGGCGGAGATCCGCATCCTGATGTCGTCCGGCTTCAGCGCGCCCTTGGCGACCACGTGGTCGCCGGAGGACTCCCCGCGCAGCCGGCGGCCGATCCACGGCACGAGGTACTCGCGCGCCCAGTGGACGTCGTCGCGCCGCACCTCGAGGGTGCCGCGCGGCGGGAGCACCGGCCAGGGCTGCTCCGGGTCGGCCGGCACCTCCAGGCCCAGGACCTGGCCGGCGCGCAGCGCCACGCGCGTGTGCCCCTCCGGGGAGAGGTGCAGCCGGTCGCCGTCCCAGGCCCTGCGGTCCTGCACGGACTTCAGGGACCACAGGTCGAGCACCGGACAGCCGTAGCGGTCGGCGACGGCGCGCACATGTCCGTTGTACGTGGCGATCTTGCCGCGCAGGTGCTTGAGCACGGGGACGCCACGGGTGTCGAAGCCGGTGGTCACCATGACGGTGCCGGCGACGGCGCTCAGGGCCGAGATCGCGCGCTCGAAGCGCTCGGCGACCTCGTCCGGGTCGGTGCCGGGACGGAGGATGTCGTTGCCGCCCGCGCAGAAGGAGACCAGGTCCGGGGCGAGTTCCACGGCCCTGGGGAGCTGGTCCTCCATGATCTGGTCGAGCAGCTTCCCGCGGACCGCGAGGTTGGTGTAGTCGAAGTCGCCCTCGGGCCGCCGGTCCGCGAGGAGGACCGCGAACCGGTCCGCCCAGCCGACGAAGGCCCCGTCCGGGCCCGGGTCGCCTACGCCCTCGGTGAAGCTGTCCCCCACCGCCACGTACGACCCGATCACTGATCTGTTGTCACTCTTCGAATCGTCTGCCACAGCAGTTCATGATTCACCTTCGAATGTGACTTACGCGACCGTAGGCAGGGGTTGACGGTCGGTGAGATAAGCCACTCCTAAAGAGTTTGCCAATCAGGGAATAAGCGATCACGCCGGGACGTCGTTGGTCCGCAGACGGCTCCGTGCGGTGCGGGACCGGTGGCGTGCGGACAGCCCGAAGGCCGGGCCCCGGATCCTTCGATCGGTGGGGGCCCGGCCTTCGGCTGCGTGTCAGGCGGGGTGGCCGGGGGGTCAGCCGACGGAGACGCCGTGCGCGCGCAGGTAGGCGATCGGGTCCACGTCGGAGCCGTAGTCCGGCGTGGTGCGGATCTCGAAGTGCAGGTGCGGACCGGTGACGTTGCCGGTCGCCCCGGAGAGGCCGACCTGCTGGCCCGCGGTCACGGTCTGGCCGGCCGAGACCGAGAGCTGGGAGAGGTGGGCGTACTGGGCGTAGTAGCCGTCGGCGAGCCTGATGACGACCTGGTTGCCGTACGCGCCGCCCCAGCCCGCGGACACGACGGTGCCCGCGCCCACGGCCTTCAGGGTGGTGCCGGTGGGGACGACGAAGTCCGCACCCGTGTGGTAGCCGCTGGACCACATGCTGCCCGACTGGTGGTACGGGGTGCCGATGGCGGCCCCGGACACCGGCAGGACGTAACCGCCGGCGCTGCTCTCGGCGGCCTGGGTCGTCTTCGGGGAGGAGGCCGACGTCTTCGACGCGGAGGACTGCGAAGCCTTCGACGAACCCGACGCGGACGGCGACTTGGGGGACGCGGACCGGGAGGACGACGAGCCGGACGGCTGGTGGGCGCCGGAGGCGGCCTTCTTGCCGATCGACAGCCGGAGGCCGGGGTGGATCAGCGACGGGTCGTCGCCGACGACCGCGCGGTTGTCGCGGTAGAGCCGCTGCCAGCCGCCGCTGACGTTCTGCTCGTCCGCGATCTTCGAGAGGTAGTCGCCGGACCGCACGGTGTACGTCTTCGCGGTGGCGGTCTTGCGGGTCGTCCCGGCGGCCTGGACGGCCTGGACGGCCTTTTCCGGGGCCGTCTGCGTGACGGACTGCGCGGACGTCTGGGCGACCGACCCGGGGGTGGCCGCGTGAGCGCCGGAGGCGCCCATCAGCGGCAGGGCGAGTGCGGCTCCGCCCGTTCCGGCGACGGCTATGGAGCGGGTGAGACGCTGGGCCTTGGGACGGCGGTGCTTACCCTTCGCGGGCATGACGAATTCCTCTCCGGCGCCTGCGAGGTGAGCTGTCGGGTGCGGGCTGGAGATGCCCGGCCGCGCCGAGGCGCGACTTGACCCCTAGCCTGTTCCGGGAACCGGAACAGGCGGTTGTGCCTGTGGGTCCCCCGCTCCTGCCATGCACGGGTGAGTGTGCGGGATCCGGGCGGTGGCAGGATTCGGCGTCCGTCCGGATTGGGGTGGAACGTAAGCGACCCGGACGCACGGAGACAAGCGAAGGTTGCACCGTTCACGCGTTTCTCTTGATCCCCGCCGGGGATCCCCCGTCACCCTGCGTGAAACACGTGCCTCTCCCACCCTCAAGGCACAGGAGAACCACGCGAATTACGTGAACATGACGCGCGACGTACGGTCACGGATATGACGCTGCTCACGTGACGGTTCTCCAGTCCCCCCTATTTCCCGGCGAGTTGGAACGAAGGCTTCAATTCGGACAGAAAGCTCAGATGCGACGCAGTCGGATAACCGTCGCATCGAGGTCACCGCGCAGGCCGACCCGGAGTCCGTGGTGCAGCAGCACCGCACCCCGGTGCACTTCGCCCGTTTCGCGGCATTCGTACGACGCCGTCGGGTCGAGTCCGCGCAGCCGCAGGGCGGGAACGGGCTCGCCGTACCGCTGGGCCTGAAGCCAGGCGAGGACGACGCTCTCGTCGCCGCGCACGTACTGCACGGCGCTCAGCCCGCCCGCCGGAGGGCGCAGCCGGTAGAGGTCGCCCTGCTGCACGAGCGGCCGGATGTCCTTGTAGAGGTCCACCCAGCGACGCGCCTCGGCGAGTTCGTCCTCGCTCCACTCGGAGAGGTCGCCGCCGACGCCGAGGACCCCCGCCATGGCGCTGACGAACCGGAAGCGCAGCGAACTCACCCGGCCGTTGAGCTGGGCGTTGGGGCTGTCGGTGACCCATGCGGCCATGACGCGCGCGGGATGGATCTGACTGAAGCCGTGCTGGATGTCGAGCCGGTCGAGCGGGTCGGTGTTGTCGGAGGTCCACACCTGGTCGGTGCGGCTCATGATGCCGAGGTCGACGCGCCCGCCGCCGCCCGAACAGGACTCGAAGGCGACGCCGGGGTGGGCCTCCCGCAGCCGGTCCAGCAGGCGGTACAGGGCCCGCACGTGGTCGACCCACAGGCGCTGCGGGTAGGCGTCGTCCGGCCAGCCGGCGTCGGTGAAGCAGCGGTTGAAGTCCCACTTGACGTAGTCGATCGGGGCGCTGGAGAGCAGCCCGTGGAGCTGCTCCCAGAGGTACTCCTGGACGTCCTCGCGCGCGAGGTTCAGCATGAGCTGATTGCGGAACTCCGTCCGCTTTCGTCCCGGTTGGAACTGCACCCAGTCGGGGTGCGCCCGGTAGAGGTCGCTGTCCGGGTTGACCATCTCGGGCTCGACCCAGATGCCGAACCGCATGCCCAGGTCGTGCACCTGGTCCGCGAGGGGCTTGAGCCCGTGAGGGAAGCGGTCGGGGTTGGCGTGCCAGTCGCCCAGTCCGGCGTGGTCGCCGGTGCGCGCCCCGAACCAGCCGTCGTCGACGACGAAGAGCTCGACGCCGATCGCCGCGGCCCGCCGCGCGAGGGCCGCCTGCTGCTCCTCGGAGATGTCGAAGTAGGTCGCCTCCCAGGAGTTGAACAGCACCGGCCGGTCCTGCTCGGCGTCCGGGACGACGTGCGCGCGCTGGTAGGCGTGCCAGGCGCGGCTCGCCCCGCCGAAGCCGGCGTCGCTCCACAGGCCCGCGAAGACGGGCGTGGTGAAGGCCTCACCCGCGGCCAGGCGCAGCAGGCCCGAGTCGTCGTATCCGGCCCCGCCGGTGATCTGCACGCGCGCGTCGGGGAGTTGGGCGACGGCGATCCGCCAGGAGCCGGACCAGGCCAGCGCGCAGCCGTAGACCTCGCCGCGCTCCTCGGTGGCGTCGGTGTCGAGGGCGACCCAGGGCAGGTGCTGGTGTCCGGTGTGGCCGCGGCGGCTGCCGATGACCTTCTCGCCGTAGGTGAGCGGGGACCGCGTCAGCCGCGACTCGGCGGCCCAGCGGCCGTGCAGCTGGGACAGCCGCCATGCGTCGCGCAGCGGCAGGGTCCAGGTGGCCGAGTCGGCGCGCAGCAGCTCCAGGGGCGGTTCGCCCTCGTTGCGCACGGTGGCCCACCGCTCGACGACGTCGCCGCGCATCCGATAGTGCAGGGTGAGCGCGAGGCCGGCGTCGCGGAAGCGCAGCCGCAGCTCGTCGCCGTCGCTCTCGTGGGCCTCGAAGGTCCACTCGGTGCCGCGCCGCTCCTCGGTTCGCACGGACAGGGCGGGCCGCACGAAGCGGGGGCCGCCCTCGACCGGGTACTCCTCGTGCCCGTCGAGCGGGGCCTCGAAGGAGGCGCCGCGCTCCTGCGGCGCGAGCGCGGCGAGCGCCTCGGCGTCCGCGAGCGCGATGCGCGGGCCCCAGTGCAGATGGACCAGCTCGGCGGCCTCGGTGAGATGGAGGGCATAGCTGCTCGTGGGCCCCGAAAGGAGCCACGTACGGCCGTTGTCGGCGATCTCGGGCATCAAGCCCCCACTTTCGAACAGGTGCGATCAAACACCGACATCATCGAGTGCGGTCGGCCCGTCGGGCAACCCTCGGCGACCCGACTCCCACCTGGGCGGACGTCCTGTGGACAACCCGTTGCCCCGGGTACCCATGTCGTATGGTCGGGGAGATGTCCCGTCGGCCACCAGGAGCCGCGCCGACGGTGACCGACAGGGAGGGAGCCCCAGTGACGCAGCAGATCCCGTCGACCGAGCCCGAGCTGGCCGGCGTGCGCAACTTCCGGGACGTGGGCGGTCTGCCGACCGTGGACGGCCGGCGCGTGCGTCACGGCGTGCTCTTCCGCAGCGGTCACCTCGCGCACGCGACCGACGAGGACGCCGCGTTCCTGTCCGGCCTCGGCCTGCACACGATCTTCGACTTCCGCAACGCCGCGGACCAGAGGCTGGAGGGCCCGGACGTCGAACTGCCGGGCGTGCGCAACGTCAACCTGCCCCTGTCGGACCCGGCGGACGGCGCCGAGTTCTGGCAGATGGTCCGTGACGGCGACGTCGACCAGCTGCGCGGCATCCTCGGCGACGGCAAGGCCGCGAACCGGATGACCGCCTCCTACCGCTCGATGGTCAGGGAGCGGACGGCCGAGCACGCGCGGGTGCTGCACTCGCTGGCCGAGGACAGCCTCCCGGCCCTCATGCACTGCGCGGCGGGCAAGGACCGCGCGGGCCTGTCCGTGGCGGTGACGCTGCTGGCCGTGGGCGTGGAGCGGGACGCGATCCTCGGGGACTACCTGGAGTCCAACGCCCTGCACCGCCGCTACAAGGTGCGCCGCAGTTCCGCCTCGGGCGAGGCCTACTCCCCCGAGATCATGGAGCTGCTGAGCCCCCTCTTCGACGCCCGCGAGGAGTACCTGGCGGCGGCGTTCGAGACCGTGGAGGAGATCTGGGGCGGGTCCGACGCCTATCTGGAGCAGGGTCTCGGGCTCTCCCCCGAGACCCGCGAGCGGCTGCGCGACCGACTCCTCGACTGACGGCGCCCGCGGGCCCCGCTCCCCTCTACTGGCTGGCGCCCACCTCGAACAGCAGCCACAGGAACGCGGCGAAGACGTGTCCGACGGCGATGTAGATGATCAGCCGGATCCAGAGCGTGCGGGGGAACTTCTCCTCGTAGTCGCTCATGACGTGACTCCGTTCTCGGACGGGTTCGGCCCCAGGCACAGCGTGGCGGCAGGGCTCTGCAACAAGGTGTGGACGAAGAGGAGCTCGACGCCGTCGGGGTCCTGGGCGGCGATGCGGTGCGGGGTCAGCGAGTCGAAGTGCGCGCTGTCCCCGGGGCCCAGCAGGTCCGTGGTGTCGCCGAGGCGCAGGCGCAGCCGGCCCTTCAGGACGTGCAGCCACTCCTCCCCCGGATGCACGCGCACGATGTCGCCCTGGGAGCCGTGCGGGACCTGTACGCGCAGGGCCTGCATCCCGCGGCCGGACGCGCCGGCCTGCCAGTAGGTCCAGCCGCCGGCGCGGGTGGGCTCCATGGCGGCGGCGCGGACGACGGCGTCCCGGTCGGCGACCGTCTCGCCGAGCAGATCCGAGACGGTCGTACCATAGACCCGCGCGAGCGTGAGCAGCATCGGCAGCGACGGCTGGCGCTGTCCGGTCTCCAGTCGGGAGAGGTGCGCGGGCGACAGCCCGGCGGCGCGGGCCGCGGCCTCCAGGGTGAGGGCGGCCCGGCGGCGCAGGGCGCGCAGCTGGGGGGCGACGGCGGGCAGAGCGGCCTCGGCCTGCTGGGCCGAGGGCTCCGGCACGGGCGGGTTCATGACTTCATTGGACGCCGGATTTGCCTCTGTGGCAAATTCCTTGCCTCAGAGGCAAACCGGCTGGATCCCACGGCCGAGGGAACCGACCGCCCCCTCGCTCAGCGGTTGGCGACCGCCTGCTTCACCAGCGTCTTGCTGAAGTCCCACATCAGCCCGCCGCCGCTGTGCGCCTCGTCCATCACGGCGGTGAAGGCGTCGACGAACCGGTCCACCTCCGCCTCGCCGATGACCAGCGGCGGGATCAGCTTGATCACCTCCAGGTGGTCGCCGGAGACCTGGGTGAGGATCCGGTGGCGCTGGAGCAGCGGCACCACCACCATCTGCGCGAACAGCCCCTTGCGCGCCGCCTGGAGCATGGCCCAGCGGCTGCGCAGCTTCAGCGAGCGAGGCCTGCCGAACTCGATGCCGATCATCAGCCCGCGGCCCCGGACGTCGGCCAGCAGCTCGTACCGGTCGGTCAGCGCCGCGAGCCGGGACTTCAGGAGGTCACCCGTCAGCCTTGCGTTCGCGACGGTCTGCTCGTTCTCCATGACGGCCAGCACGGCCAGCCCCGCCGCCATGGCCTGGGCGTTGGAGCCGAAGCTCGCCGAGTGCACCAGCACCCGGTCCATCGACGAGTAGACCTTCTTGAAGATCCAGTCCCGGCCCAGCGTCGCGCCCACCGGGACGTACCCGCCGGACAGCGCCTTGGCCACGCACACCAGATCCGGTTCGACGCCGTCCTCGTGCTGGTAGGCGTAGAAGTCGCCGGTCCGGCCGAGTCCGGTCTGCACCTCGTCCACGACGAGCAGCGCCCTGTGCCGGTGCAGCAGCTCCTGGGCGGCGCGCAGATAGCCGGGCGGCGCCTCGTGCACCCCCTTGCCCTGGATCGGCTCGACGATCAGGGCGGCGACGTCCCCCTTCGCCAGCTCCGCGGCCAGCGCGTCGAGATCGCCGAGCGGGACGGGGGTGTCGGGCAGCAGGGGCGCGAACCCGTCCCGGAAGCCCGACTCGCCGTTCACCGACAGCGAGCCCGTGGTGAGCCCGTGGAAGGCGTGGTCGCAGTACAGGACCCTGGGCCGGCCCGTGGCGTAGCGGGCGAACTTCAGCGCGGTCTCCACCGCCTCGGTGCCGCTGTTGCCGAAGAACACCCGGTCCAGGTGCGGGCTGTGCGCGAGCAGCTTCTCGGCCAGCAGGCCGGGCAGCGGCTGGCAGTCGAAGCGGGTGAGGTCGGCGAGCCGGGCGTCGAGGACGTCGTGCAGCGCCTTGCGGACGACGGGGTGGTGGCGGCCCAGGCCCATCACCCCGAACCCGGCGAGCATGTCGAGGTAGTCGTTGCCGTCCGCGTCCCAGAAGTACGCGCCCTCGCCGCGCTCGTAGACCTTGTCGAAGCCGATGGTGTGCAGCATGCGCGGCAGCTGGTGGTTGAGGTACTTGCCGTGCAGCTCGTAGCGCTCGGCTCCGCGCTCGGCCAGCAGGGCGCCGAGGTCGAACTCCGTGGTCATTCCGCCTTCTCCTTGACTGGCTCCTCGACCGGACCGGCTGCCGCGCCGGCCACGGCCCCGGCGTCCCCGACGGCCAGGCTCGCGCCGATCCGGCCGGCGATCTCGACGGGCGTGAGCCCGATGTCGGCGAGCACCTCGCCGCGTTTGGCGTGCGCGAGGAACTGCTCCGGGATCCCGAACCTGCGCACGGGCACGTCGACCTCGGCGTCGCCCAGCGCCAGCGCCACCGCCGATCCGACGCCGGCGGCACGGCTGTTGTCCTCGACGACGGCCACCAGCCGGTGCCCGGCGGCGAGCCCGGGCAGGGCCGCGTCGACGGGCTTGACCCACCGGGGGTCCACCACCGTGCAGCCGACGCCGCGGGCCGCGAGCAGCCCGGCGGCCTGGAGGCACACCGGCGCCATCACGCCGACGGCCACCAGCAGCACGTCCGCCCGCTCGCCCCGGTGCAGCACGTCCATGCCGCCCACCCGGTCGACGGCCGGCACGTCCGGTCCGACCGACTCCTTGGGGAAGCGGACCAGCGTCGGAGCGTCGTCCACCGCGACCGCCTCGCGCAACTGTGCGCGCAGCTGACGTGCGTCGCGGGGGGCCGCGATGCGCAGTCCCGGCACGACCTGGAGCACGGACATGTCCCACATGCCGTTGTGGGACGCCCCGTCGACGCCGGTCACCCCGGCGCGGTCCAGGACGAACGTGACGCCGCAGCGGTGCAGGGCCACGTCCATCAGCAGCTGGTCGAAGGCCCGGTTGAGGAAGGTGGCGTAGACGGCGACGACCGGGTGCAGCCCGCCCGTCGCCAGGCCCGCGGCGCTGACGGTCGCGTGCTGCTCGGCTATGCCGACGTCCCAGACCCGGTCGGGGAAGCGCTCGGCGAACCTGCCGAGGCCCACCGGGTGCAGCATCGCCGCGGTGATCGCCACGACGTCGTCGCGCTCCTCGCCGATCGCCACGATCTCGTCGCCGAAGACGGACGTCCACGACGGCCCGGCGGCCGGCGCGAGCGGGGCGCAGGTGAGGGGGTCCATCACGCCGACGGTGTGGAAGCGGTCCTCCTCGTGCGCGAGGGCCGGTTCGAAACCGCGCCCCTTCTCGGTCAGGCAGTGCACCAGCACCGGACCGTGGAAGCGCTTGGCCCGCCGCAGCGCGGACTCGACGGCCCCCAGGTCGTGGCCGTCGATCGGACCGACGTACTTCAGGCCGAGGTCCTCGAACATGCCCTGCGGCGCGAAGGCGTCCTTGAAGCCCTTCTTCGCGCCGTGCAGCGACTCGTAGACCGTGTTCCCGACGACCGGGGTGCGCAGCAGCACGTCCTTGCCCCAGGCCAGCACCTTCTCGTAGCCGTCGGTGGTGCGCAGGGCGGCGAGGTGGTTGGCGAGCCCGCCGATGGTCGGCGCGTAGGAGCGCTCGTTGTCGTTGACGACGATGATGAGCGGCCGGTCCTTGGCCGCCGCGATGTTGTTGAGCGCCTCCCAGGCCATGCCGCCGGTGAGCGCGCCGTCGCCGATGACCGCGACCACGTGCCCCGACCCGCCCTGCACCTGGCGGGCCTTGGCGAGGCCGTCGGCCCAGCCGAGCGCGGTGGAGGCGTGGCTGTTCTCGATGACGTCGTGCTCGGACTCCTCGCGGGAGGGGTAGCCGGACAGGCCGCCCTTGCCGCGCAGCTTGGAGAAGTCCTGACGTCCCGTCAGCAGCTTGTGCACATAGCTCTGGTGACCGGTGTCCCACAGGATGCGGTCGGCCGGCGACTCGAAGACCCGGTGCAGGGCGATGGTCAGCTCCACCACGCCCAGGTTGGGTCCGAGGTGGCCGCCGGTCCTGGCGACCGCGTGCACCAGGAACTCCCTGATCTCTTCGGACAGTTCACCGAGTTCCGCCTCGGACAGCGCCTTCAGGTCGCGTGGTTGCCGGATGGTCTCCAGGATCGTCACGTCGGGCCCCCTCTCGGTCCGTGCCTTGCCTCAACTCACCGTCACGGCCGGTTTTCCCGTGCCGGCGGGGACGCCGGAAGCGACGCCTTCGCCCTCCATCTGCTCGGCCAGCTTCATGGCCTCCTCGATGAGGGTCTCCACGATCTTCGACTCCGGGACGGTCTTGATGACCTCGCCCTTGACGAAGATCTGGCCCTTGCCGTTGCCGGAGGCGACGCCGAGGTCGGCCTCGCGGGCCTCACCGGGACCGTTGACGACACAGCCCATCACCGCGACCCGCAGCGGGACCTCCATACCGGTCAGACCGGCCGTGACCTCCTCCGCCAGCTTGTACACGTCGACCTGGGCACGGCCGCAGGACGGACACGAGACGATCTCCAGGCCCCGCTGCCTGAGATTGAGCGACTCCAGGATCTGGTTGCCGACCTTGACCTCCTCCACCGGCGGCGCCGACAGAGAGACCCGGATGGTGTCGCCGATGCCCTGCGAGAGCAGCGCGCCGAAGGCGACCGCCGACTTGATCGTGCCCTGGAACGCCGGACCCGCCTCCGTGACACCGAGGTGCAGGGGGTAGTCGCACTGCGCGGCGAGCTGCCGGTAGGCCTCGATCATCACGACCGGGTCGTTGTGCTTGACCGAGATCTTGATGTCGCGGAAGTCGTGCTCCTCGAACAGCGACGCCTCCCACAGCGCCGACTCCACCAGCGCCTCAGGCGTCGCCTTGCCGTACTTCTGCAGCAGACGACGGTCCAGCGAGCCCGCGTTCACCCCGATCCGGATCGGCGTGCCGTGCTCCTTCGCCGCCTTCGCGATCTCCCGCACCTTGTCGTCGAACTGCTTGATGTTGCCCGGGTTGACCCGCACCGCCGCACACCCCGCCTCGATCGCGGCGAACACGTACTTCGGCTGGAAGTGAATGTCCGCGATCACCGGGATCTGCGACTTGCGCGCGATCGTCGCCAACGCGTCCGCGTCGTCCTGCGTCGGACACGCCACCCGCACGATCTGACACCCCGACGCCGTCAGCTCCGCGATCTGCTGCAACGTCGCACCGATGTCCGACGTACGCGTCGTCGTCATCGACTGCACCGACACCGGGGCGCCGCCCCCGACCGCCACCGGGCCGACCTGGATCCGCCGCGACTCGCGCCGCGGGGCCACCGGCCGGACCGGCGTCCCGGGAAGGCCCAGGGAGACGGCGCTCACGCCGTCACTCCCGGTTCCCGTTGACGGTCTCGCGCAGGGCGCGCAGGGACTCCTTGAGCGACCCCATCGTGGCCAGGACGGCGGTGGGCTCGTAGCCGCAGTGCGCCATGCAGTTGGCGCAGCGCGGGTCCTTGCCCCGGCCGTACTTGTCCCAGTCGGTGTCCTCGATCAGCTCGCGGTAGGTCGGCACGTACCCGTCGCTCATCAGGTAGCAGGGGCGCTGCCAGCCGAAGAGCGAGTAGTTCGGGATGGCCCACGCCGTGCACGGGAAGTCGGCCTTGCCCTCCAGGAAGTCCAGGAACAGGGGCGAGTGATTGAGCCGCCAGCGGCGCCGGTTGCCGCCCGAGAAGGCCTTCTTGAACAGCTCGCGGGTCTGCTCGACGCCCAGGAAGTGCTCCTGGTCGGGGGCCTTCTCGTAGGCGTAGGCGGGCGAGATCATCATCTCGTCGACCTTGAGGTCGTCGTTGAGGTAGTTGAGGACCTCGACGACGGTCTGCGGGGTGTCGGTGTTGAAGAAGGTCGAGTTGGTGGTGACCCGGAAGCCGTGCCGCTTGGCCTCCTTGATGGCCGCCACGGCCTCGTCGAACACGCCCTCCTTGGCCACGGACTCGTCGTGGCGTTCGCGCAGGCCGTCGATGTGCACGGCGAACGCGAAGTAGGGGGAAGGGGTGAACTTCTCCAGCTTCTTGCGCAGCAGCATCGCGTTGGTGCAGAGGAAGACGTACTTCCGCTTGGCGACCAACTGCCGCACGATCTCGTCGATCTGAGGATGCATCAGGGGCTCGCCGCCGGCGATGGACACCATCGGCGCACCGGACTCCAGCACCGCGCCCACGGCCTGGGCGACCGGCATGCGCTGTTTGAGCACTCCCGCCGGGTGCTGGATCTTGCCGCAGCCCTCGCACTTCAGGTTGCAGGCGAAGAGCGGTTCCAGCTCGACGATGAGCGGGAACTTGTCCCGCTTGCGAAGCTTCTGTTCAGCCAGGTATGTAGCGACCTTGATGGACTGGCGCAGCGGCATGGCCATGTGGCTCACCTCCGGGGGAGCAGAACATTACGGTGCCATTCGAAAAAAGCAGGCAGGACGGAGCGAAGAACGCGGAAAGCCGATATTCCACCGCGTACCGTGCCGATCCGGACGAGTTCATGTTCCGGAGCGTCCACGACCACCCGGACGGCCGCAACCGGGCGCGGCTCGGCGCGCACGGCGCTCAGGAGCGTGGCCGCCGATTCCATGTCGACCGCGATCGCGCCGGTCGCGAGCAGGTCGGCCCGCTCGTGACCGCGGACCACGTGGTCGGAGCCGGTGAGCGGGCCGGTGTGGACGGTCCGTCCGGGCAGGGTGCGCACCAGTTCCTTGACGAGCAGCTCGGTGCCCTCGCAGGGCACGCGGCCGCGCGGGTCCCGGGTCTCGTCGGCGACGACCAGGTCGCCGGGGTGCATGCCGGGGGCGAGTCCGGCGCAGAAGCCCGTGGCCAGCACGGCCGCCCCGCCCAGCACCGGGTCGGCCAGGACGCGGGTGACCGAGCGCTCGGCCGCCCGGGGCCCCATGCCCGTGCGCAGCACGGTGACCGGCCCGTCGGCGCCGCCGCGGTCGCCCATGCGCAGGGCGAGGTGCTCGATGCCGAGCGCGCAGGCGATCAGCAGCGGCGCCGGGACGGGCTGTGCGCTCATCAGCTCCCCTTGCCCTCGGCGGACGCCGTGTGCGGGACGGGCCGCTTACTGAAGGGCTCTCCGTTCACATAGCGGCCGAGCGCGGTCAGCGGGAAGACCTGCCGGTAGAGGTGGTAGTTGATCGAGAAGTCCCAGGGGAAGCCGGTGCCGGTGAAGTACGGCTCGTCCCAGGAGCCGTCCTCCCGCTGGGTCCGGGCCAGCCAGGCCACGCCCCGTTCGACGGCCGGGGAGTCCTTCTCCCCCGCCGCCAGCAGGGCCATCAGCGCCCAGGCCGTCTGGGAGGCCGTCGACGCCCCGCGGGCGCTCCAGCGCGCGGGGTCCTGGTAGGAGCGCAGGTCCTCGCCCCAGCCGCCGTCGTCGTTCTGCACCCGCTCCAGCCAGCCGACCGCCGCGCGGATCGCCGGATGCCGCACCGACAGGCCCGCGGCGGTGAGCGCCGGCACCACGGACCCGGTGCCGTAGACGTAGTTGACGCCCCAGCGTCCGAACCAGGAGCCGTCCGGCTCCTGTTCGGCGAGCAGCCACTCGATCCCGCGCCGGGTGCGCGGGTCGTGCGAGAGGCCCTCGATCGCCAGCATCTCGACGACGTGCGCGGTGACGTCCGCGGACGGCGGGTCGATCACCTCGCCGAAGTCGCAGAACGGCAGCCGGTTGGGGAACGGGCTGGTGTTGTCGACGTCGAAGGCGCCCCAGGCGCCGTTGCGGGACTGCATCCCGAGGTTCCAGCGCACGCCGCGCGCGATGGCCCGGTCCATGCGCTCGGGGTCGTGGTGGCGGACCCGGCGCAGTGCGAGGACGACCTCGGCGGTGTCGTCGATGTCGGGGTAGTTGTCGTTGTGGAACTCGAACGCCCAGCCACCGGGCGGGAGTTGGGGCCTGCGCACCGACCAGTCCCCGGGGCGCACCACCTGTTCGCCGAGCATCCAGTCGGCGGCCTTGACCAGTTGGGGATGGTCGGCGGGCAGTCCGGCGTCGGCGAGAGCGATGGTGGCCAGGCAGGTGTCCCACACGGGCGACTGGCAGGCCTCGATCATCCGGGCGCCGTCCTCGCGCCACACGGTGTAGCGGTCCAGGGACTCCAGCCCGGCCCGCATGACCGGGTGTTCGAGGTCGTAGCCGAGCAGGTGCAGGGCGATGACCGAGTACACGGCGGGCGGCTGGATCCCGCCCCAGCAGCCGTCGTTCTCCTGGCGCTCGATGATCCAGCGCGCGGCGGAGTTCAGGGCCGCCCGGCGCAGTCTGCGCACCGCGACCGACCGGTAGCCGCGCACCACCTTGTCGAGGCGCTGGAAGAGTCCGTCCCAGCTGTTGACCGGGGCAAGGGGCTTGGGCGGGTTGGGGTTCGCGGGGTCGGTGTGCAGCTCGTCGAGCGGGAACGGCGCCGGACGCACCGGGCGCTTGGCGGAGACGACGGTCAGGGGCACGATCGTCTGCCGGGCCCAGCAGCCGAAGTTGTAGATGCTCAGCGGGAACCATTTAGGGAAGAACAAGAGCTCGGGCGGCAGTTCGGGCAGGTCCTCCCACTTCCACCAGCCGAACAGGGCCAGCCAGATCCGGGTGAAGACCCGGGCGGCTGCGATGCCTCCCTGGTCGCGGACCCAGGCGGAGGCGCGGGCCATGTGCGGGGCGTCGGGGGCGTCGCCGGCCAGCCTCAGCGCGACATACGCCTCGACGGTGGCGGACAGGTCGGGCGGGCCGCCGTAGAAGGTGGCCCAGGTGCCGTCCTCGCGCTGCTCGCCGCGCACGAAGAGGGCGGCGGCGCGGGTGGTCGGCTCGTCGCGGATGCCCAGGAACTGGCGCAGCAGCAGATCCTCGGCGTCCATGGTGACGTTGGTCTCCAGGTCGCCCTTCCACCAGCCCTCGGCGTCCTGCCGGGCGAGCAGGAAGTCCGTGGCGAGCCGCATCGCGCGTGCGGCGGCTTCTTGTACCCCGGCCGCCACGGGGATGGTGATGTCGGTTTCGCTGGCCGCGGCAGCGCGGGGCGGCAGGGCCCCGGTGCTTCCGTCGGTCGTCGCTGTCATGGCTTCCCCTTCGTGCAGTGTGCATGTCGTTGCGTCTGCTGTGGGTCCGCCGTCGGCCGGTGTCCTCTCCTCGCACACCGGCCGGCGACTACGCGAGGGCTATTCGACCGATAGTGATCATCTCTTTCGTACGACGACGAAGTCCGCGAGCGCCGTGAACCGGTCCCGGACCTGTTCGG
Source organism: Streptomyces sp. NBC_00704 (assembly GCF_036226605.1). Lineage (NCBI taxonomy): Bacteria > Bacillati > Actinomycetota > Actinomycetes > Kitasatosporales > Streptomycetaceae > Streptomyces > Streptomyces sp. NBC_00704. The sequence continues at coordinate 6,889,125 of NZ_CP109000.1, read as the reverse complement.
GCATGTCGACGGAGTTCAGGGCCTCGATGGCGACGGTGTGCTGACGGCGTGCCTCCCCGGCGGTCCAGTCGCGGCCGCCCGCCTCCTCGATCAGGGCCGCGCGGGCCGCGAACTCCTCCTCGGAGAAGTTCTCGAAGTCGTTGCTCTTGGCGTCGGCGGCGAGCATCTCGCCGAGCCGCTCGGAGGCCGGGCCCCCGGCCGCGAGGGCGGCCACCACCGGCAGGGACTTCTTGCGCTGGCGCAGGTCGCTCCAGGTCTGCTTGCCCGTGGCCTCCGGGTCGCCCCAGATGCCGAGGAGGTCGTCGACGGCCTGGAAGGCGAGGCCGAGGTGGTAGCCGTACCTCTCCAGCGTGTCGGCGGTGCGGTCGTCCGCGCCGCCGAGCACCGCGCCGATGGAGGAGGCGCAGGCGAGCAGCGCGCCGGTCTTGTTGCCCTCCATCTCCAGGCACTCCTCGACGCTGACGCGGTCGCGGTGCTCGTAGGAGATGTCCTGGGCCTGGCCGTCGATGAGGGCGCGGGTGGCCGTCGTCAGACGGCGGGTGGCGCGGCCGGCCTCCACCGTGCCGAGTTCCAGCAGGACTTCGTTGGCGAGGGCGAACAGCGCGTCGCCGACCAGGATGGCCTGGGCGGGACCGTGGACCTTCCAGACGGTGTCGCGGTGGCGGCGCTGCTCGTCGCCGTCCATCAGGTCGTCGTGCAGGAGGGAGAAGTTGTGGACCAGTTCCACGGCGACCGCGCCGGGGACGCCGGCCTCGGGCGCGGCTCCCGCCACCTCGGCGGAGAGCACGGCGAGCGCCGGGCGCACGGCCTTGCCGCCGTCGCCGTCGGTGGGGTTGCCCTGGGCGTCGATCCAGCCGAAGTGGTAGGCGGCGACCGTGTCCATGGGCGGGGCGAGTCGGTCGACGGCCGCCCGCAGCACCGGTGTGGCCAGGGTGCGGCCGCGCTCCAGGAGCGCGGTCACGTCCACCGCGGTCCGCCGAGCGGCCGGTGAGGCCTGGGGCACAGTGGGCACATTTTCTCCTCTTGTCGCGGTGCCGGAGGGGGTGCGGGGGTGTGCCGGGCCGTGCTGATCGAACTTCACCGGGCGCCCCCTCGCAGGGGAACGCCGGTTCCCTCCGGCTCCCGGCCGGAGGCTCGGGGGGTGTCCCCCGCGACGATGCAGTGGGCCGTCTCCTCGGAGTCGAAGCGACGGCGGGGTCGGGGCCGGCCGAGGGCGCTCAGCGCGGCGTCCGCCGCGTTCACGCCGCTGCGGACCGCACTCTCCATGGTCGCGGGCCACCCGGTGGCGGTCCACGCACCGGCCAGGTACAGGCCGGGGGCTTCGGTGCGGGCGCCGGGCCGCAGGCGGCCGACGCCGGGGGTGGGGGCGAACGTCGCCGTGCGCTCCCGGGTGACGAAGAAGTCCCGCACCCCGGCGCGGCGCGCGCCCGGCAGCAGCCTGCGCAGTTCGGGCAGGTAGCGCTCGCGCAGGGCGGCGACGGGCAGGTCGATGTCGTCCTGCGCGGCGGACTGCGACAGGGCGAGGTACTGGCCGTCGCGCAGTCCGGAGGCGTGGGTGCGGTCGAAGACCCACTGCACGGGGGTGCCGAGCGCGGCGAGGAAGGGCGCGTCGAGGACCTTGCGGTCGTAGACGACGTGGACGTTGAGGATCGGCGCGGTGCCGATCTCCAGCAGCCGTCCGGCGTCGGCGAGCGCGCCCTCGGGCAGCAGGTCGTGCGCCTCGCGCTGGGGGACGGCGAGGACGACCGTGTCCGCCGTGAGCGTCTCCTGCGGGATCCGCACGCTCCATGTCCCGTCCTGCGCGCGGGAGAGGGCGGTGACGCGGGCTCTGACCTCGGTGCGCACACCCGCGGCGTCCAGCGCCCTGCGGGCGAGCCCGTCGTGCAGTTCGCCCAGCGGGACGCGCGCCCAGCCGATGTCGGCGGCGCCCGGGGCGGAGAGCAGGCCGGTCTTGAACACCATCGCGGCCAGCCCGAGCGAGCACTGGCCGGCGACCGCGTTGAGGGTGGCGACGCCGACCAGGTCCCACAGGGCCTCGACGGCGCGCGGGGACTGGCCGTGCGCGGTCAGCCAGCTCCCGAAGTCCTGTGCGTCCAGGGCGGGATCGGCGAGGTCGAGCCCTTTGAGGGCGAGCGCCGCCCGGCCCACGGCGACGCGCTCGGCGAGGGAGAGATGCGGGTACGCGGCGAGGCTGCGACCCAGGTGCAGCGGCACGGGCAGCGCGTCGCGCCGCAGTCTGCCCAGGCGCCGGCCCTCGGGCTTGGCGACGTCGACGACGGGCACGTCGAGACGGTCCTGCAGCGGAGCCAGGGCGCTGCCCCCGACGCGGTCCAGGAACCAGCGGTAGGCGGTGCAGCAACGCAGGTACACGTGCTGGCCGTTGTCGACGGTCAGCTCGCCGCGCCGGAAGGAGAAGGCCAGGCCGCCGAGCCGGGGGCGGCCTTCGAGCAGGGTGACGCGCACGCCCGCGTCGGCGAGCGCGAGCGCGGCGGTGACGCCGGCGATCCCGCCCCCGACGACGACGGCGGTGCGCCCCGGGGAGGCGGGCGCCCGCGTCGCGTCCGCCTGCTGCTCGTCGTTCATCGTGCACCCTCCCGTGCGGGCCGGCCGTGGTGCCTGAACTCTGCACGGCAGGCCGTCGCAGTCAGGGACGCCGCGCCGCGTCGGAGGGTTGCGCGCCGCTTTTCCGCGGCGTCGCCGCCCTGGCCCTGCCCGTCGCCCGCCGCGTCCATCAGGTGTGCCTCCTGACGGCGCGCCGCGACACGTGCCGGGCGTCCAGGCCCGACAGCCCGCGCACGGCGACGAAGGCCTTCTCCCGGCCGGGCAGCGAGACACGGCCGCGCAGCACGGCCTCGGGGTCGCGCTCGATGCGGTCCAGGAGACGGCGGTAGATGCCGGCCATGGCGGCGACGCAGGCGCCGCTGCGCCGGTCGAGCAGGGGCAGCAGCCGGTATCCCTCGGCGAAGAGGGTGCGGGCCCGGCGCACCTCGAAGTGCACGAGACCGGCGAAGTCGGAGCCCTCCGGCGGCTTCGGGCCGTCGAACCCGGCCGAGCAGCCGAACTTGGCGAGGTCGTCGGCGGGCAGATAGGTGCGGCCGCCCTCGGCGTCCTCGCGGACGTCGCGCAGGATGTTGGTGAGCTGGAGCGCGAGACCGAGCGTGTCCGCGTACTCCGGTGCGCGCTCGGCGCCGCGCGCCCCCGGCTCGGTGCCGAACACGCCGAGCGAGAGCCGCCCGATGGCGCCCGCCACGCAGCGGCAGTACGTCTTCAGGTCGTCCCAGGTCTCGTAGGTCTCGCCGCGCACGTCCATCAGGACGCCGTCGATCAGCTCGTCCAGGCCGCCCAGCGGGACCGGGAAGGCCCGGGCCGTGTGCGCGAGGGCGACGGCCACGGGGTCGGTGTCGTCCTCGTCGACCTCGCCGGCCCGGACCCGGGTCAGCAGCGCCCGGGTGTCCTCCAGCCTGGCGGCCTTGACGTCGTCGTCCAGCGCGCCGTCGCCGATGTCGTCGACGCGGCGCGAGAACGCGTACAGCGCGGACATCGCGCGGCGCTTCGGTGTGGGCAGCAGCCTGATGCCGTACGCGAAGTTCCGGGCCTGCTGCCCGGTGACGGTCTCGCAGTAGCTGTAGGCGGCGAGTACCGGTGCGGACGCGTGCGGTGACGACTCCACGCTCCGGATCACCCCTCTCCTCGCAGAGTCACGCCCGCCTCGCGCAGCAACTGGAGCTTGCCGGGCTTGGGCGGGCCGGGAAGTACGTCGTGATCGGCGGCGGCGATCGCTCGGATCGCCGCCCGCCCCCCCGCCACGAAGCCCGCGAGCAGCAGTCTCAGCCTGCCGTGGACGCTACCCACCAGGGGGGCGCCTTCATTCAGGAGATCGCTCGCGCGTTGCGCCTCGAACGCGACCAGCGCGCGCACCGAGGCGTTCGAGGTGCGCGCGGCGAGGTCCGCCTCCTGGACGTGGAAGCGCTTCATGTCGGCGGCGGGCAGGTAGACGCGGTCGCGGCCGAGGTCCTCGGCCACGTCCTGCAGGTGTTCGACGATCTGCAGTGCGGTGCAGATCGCGTCGGAGCGCCGGATCCGCTCGGGGGTCGCGGCGCCGGTGACGGCGAGGACGAGACGGCCGACGGGGTTGGCGGACAGTTCGCAGTAGGCGACGAGATCGTCGTAGGTCTCGTAGCGGGCGACGAGCTGGTCCTGGCGGTTGGCCGCGATCAGGCCGAGGAAGGGCTCCGGGGTGAGCGAGCGGCGGCGCACGGTCGGCTGGAGGCGGCGCAGCAGGGGGTGGCGGGGCGGGCCGTCGGAACCGCCGAAGACCCGGCGCAGGTCGGCCTCGAAGGCGTCCAGCAGCGCGAGGCGGTCCCCGGCCCCGGCGGCCGGCACGCCGAGGAGGCGGGCGTCCTCGCCGCCGGGGGCCAGGTCGCCGTCGCCGATGTCGTCCACGAGCCGGGCGTAGCCGTACACGGCCATGAGGTCCTCGCGCCAGACTCGGGGGAGGAAGAACGGGGCCACGGGGAAGTTCTCGTGCGCCGCTTTGGCGAGGGTGCTCCGTTCGGGGTCGCCGGTGTGCGGCGCCGTGGCCGCCGTCACCGTCGTCCGCCCGTGGCCGGGACGGCGCGGCCTGCGTCGAGCTGGGGAGTTTCCGTAGCCATTGCCGTCACATCTCCCGTTCTACACTGCCGACCCAATAGGCACTATTTCGGACACGCCGCCCGGCCGTCCGCGCGGCGACCCCGACCAGGGGCGCCGCGTAGTATCGCCCCACTTGCCGCGTTTCGGGACCGGTCCAGCTTACGTTGTACAACGCGGCAGGGATCTCGGGGGTGTCCCGGACATCACAAGAACACACCGATTGGCGTCAAGATTCCTTGGGGAAGCACGAGTTGACGCTTCTTTTGCAGACGCGGGGCCCCGCCGGACAGTTCCGGCGGGGCCCTGGCCGAAACGCCCTACTTGCCGGTGAACTTCTCGTACGCCTTGAGGACCTCTTCGGTCGGGCCGTCCAGGCGCAGTTCGCCCCGTTCCAGCCACAGGACCCGGTCGCAGGTGTCGCGGATGGACTGGTTGCTGTGGCTGACCAGGAACACGGTGCCGGCGTGCTCGCGCAACTCCCGCACCCGTGCCTCGGACCGCCGGCGGAACTTGGCGTCGCCGGTGGCCAGCGCCTCGTCGATCATCAGCACGTCGTGGTCCTTCGCCGCGGCGATGGAGAACCGCAGCCGGGCCTGCATGCCGGAGGAGTAGGTGCGCATCGGCAGGCTGATGAAGTCGCCCTTCTCGTTGATGCCGGAGAAGTCGACGATCTCCTGGTAGCGCTCCTTGATCTGCTCGCGGGACATGCCCATGGCCAGGCCGCCGAGCGTCACGTTGCGTTCGCCGGTGAGGTCGTTCATCAGGGCCGCGTTGACGCCGAGCAGCGAGGGCTGGCCGTCGGTGTAGACCTTGCCGCGCTCGGGCGGCAGCAGCCCCGCGATGGCGCGCAGCAGCGTGGACTTGCCCGAGCCGTTGGAGCCGATCAGCCCGATGGCCTCGCCGCGGTGGGCGACGAAGGACACGCCCCGCACCGCGTGCACCTTGCGCACCCCGCGCTGTGCGTCGTCGGAGCCCCGCTTGACGATGCGGCTCAGCGCGGCGGTGGCGCTGCCCTTGCCGGACCTGACGCCGTTGACGCGGTAGACGATGTGGACGTCGTCGGCGATGACGGTCGGCACGCGCCCGCCCGTGCGCTGCGCCGGGAGCGACTCAACCACGGCCGTACCTCTCCTCGGCCTTCCAGAAGTACACGAAGCCGCCGACGGCGACCACCACGGCCCAGCCGGCCGCGACCGCCCAGACGTGGTCGGGGAGGTTCGCGGCGTCGTACTCCTCGATGAGCGCGAAGCGCATCAGGTCCATGTAGATGGCGGCCGGGTTCCACTGCAGGATGTTCGCCGCCCACTGCGGCTTGTCCGCGAGGAAGACCGGGATGGAGAACATCACGCCGGAGGCGTACATCCACGTCCGCATCACGAACGGCATCAGCTGCGCCAGGTCCGGGGTGTGCGCGCCGGCCCGGGCGAAGATCAGCGCCAGGCCGGTGTTGAAGCAGAACTGCAGGGCGAGGACGGGGACGATCAGCGCCCAGGACAGGTCCGGGTAGCTGCCCATGCCGATCACCACGAGGAACAGCACGAGCATGGAGTACAGCAGTTGCTGGAGCTGTTGCAGGGCGAAGGAGATGGGCAGCGAGGCGCGCGGGAAGTGCAGGGCGCGGACCAGTCCGAGGTTGCCGGAGATGGCGCGCACGCCGCTCATCACGGAGGTCTGCGTGAAGGTGAACACGAAGACGCCGGTGACGAGGAAGGGGATGTAGACGTTCTTGGGCATCCCCCGGCCCGCGCCGAGGAGCAGGCCGAAGATCATGAAGTAGACGGCCGCGTTCAGCAGCGGCGTGGCCACCTGCCAGACCTGGCCGAGCTTGGCCTGGCTGTACTGCGCGGCCAGCTTCGCCCGGGAGAACGCCAGGATGAAGTGGCGGCGGCCCCACAGCTGGCGGACGTACTCCGTCAGCCGGGGGCGGGCGCCGCTCACGGCCAGCCCGTACTTGGCGGCCAGCTGCGCCGCCGTGAGGCCCTCGTCGGGCGACGGAGGCGCGCTCACGGCGACTCCGACGTCATGCGTTGTCTCACTCACAAGTAGGAACTTTCGTCTTCGGGATGCGCAGCCTTGACCGGGCCGGCGGGAGCCGGGAGACCCGTGGTGGGGCCCGGGGGTGTCCTCGGGGACGAGCTTGTCAGACGACCGGGGGCCGGCCCAGCCGGGTGAGCCGCCACACCGTACGCCACTTCATGGGCCGGCGGGGCCCGCACGACGTGGTCCATCCCTCCCGGAACCCGCCGAACCACGCCTTGAGCGCGGCCCCCGAGGGGCGGCGGGCGAGGGTCAGCAGCAGCCACACGCCGAGGTAGACGGGGACCAGGGGGGCGGGCAGGTTGCGGCGGGCCAGCCAGACGCGGTTGCGGGCCACCATGCGGTGGTACACCGCGTGCCGCGAGGGCGCGGTCGTGGGGTGGTGGAGCACCATGTCGGACCGGTAGTCGATCATCCAGCCCGCGTCGAGGGCCCGCCAGGCGAGGTCGGTCTCCTCATGGGCGTAGAAGAACGCGTCCGGGAGGCCGCCCACCTGCGCGAAGACCTTGGTGCGCACGGCGTTGGCGCCGCCGAGGAAGGTGGTGACCCGGGAGGAGCGCATCGGGTCCGAGGCGCGCAGCCGGGGCACGTGACGGCGCTGGGTGACGCCCGTGTCCGGATCGGCGATCCGAAAGCCGACGATGCCGAGCCTCGGGTCGGCCGCGAAGGCCCTACGGCACAGCTCCGCCGTGTCGCGCCGCGCGAGGAGGCCGTCGTCGTCGAGGAACAGCAGGACGTCGACGTCGCGGCCGCTGGGTCCGAAGGCCTCGATGCCCACGTTGCGGCCGCCGGGGATGCCGAGGTTCTCGGGCAGTTCGACCGTGCGGACGCCCTCGGGGACGGCCGGGACGGGCGCGCCGTTGCCGACGACGACCACCTCGACGCGGTCGCCGTCCTGCCCGGCTATCGAGTCGAGCAGGGCGCGCAGCTCGTCGGGGCGGTCGCCCATGGTGATGACGACCGCGCCGACCTTGAGTGCGGCGCTCACTTCAGCCTGCTCGACACGAGGATGGACACCAGGTGCAGCAGCGTCTGCAACAGCGCGATCCCGGCGAGGACGGCGACGCCGAGCCGGGAGTAGAACAGGTCGCCGTGCACCTGGTCGAGGACGGCCAGCACCAGGATGAGCAGGGACGCCTCGATGCCGAGGATCAGCCGGTGGAACTTGAGCGCCGCGGCCGCCCGGCGGGCCAGCGCCATGCCGGAGGAGCGCGGCTCGGACGCCGCCTCCTTGACCGGCGGCAGGCCGCCCTGGTGACGGGCGACGCCGACGAGGTCCGTCTCGGCCTTGATCAGGATCGCGCCCAGCGCGGCCAGGGTGCCGAGGAAGGCCCACAGCCAGTCGATCCGCCCGCTGCCCCACAGGTCGGCGGCGCGCAGACCGAAGCCGACGAGCACCGCCGCGTCGGTCAGGTACGCGCCGACCCGGTCCAGGTAGACCCCGGCCAGCGAGTACTGCTTCTTCCAGCGGGCGACCTCGCCGTCGACGCAGTCCAGCAGCAGGTACATCTGGACGCAGACCACGCCGAGCACCGCGCCCCAGATCCCCGGCACCAGCAGGGCCGGGGCCGCGAGCACGCCGAAGACGGTCATCAGGTACGTGAGCTGGTTGGGCGTGACCCTGGTGGTCACCAGGTAGCGGTCCACCCGCAGGGACACCTCGCGCATGTAGAGGCGTCCCATCCAGTGCTCACCGCTGCGCCGGTCCTTCACCCCCGGAGGGTGCACGACCGGTCTGAGTTCAGCTACCGATGGCCTTGACATAGTCGGCGTAGACGTCCTTGATCTGTTCGGTCTTGAGGTCGAGGTGTTCGAGGATCGTGTAGCGGCCGGGCCGGGTCTCGGGGGCGAACTCCACGGCCCGGACGAACTCGTCCACCGTGAAGCCGATGTCCTCGGGCAGGACCGGCAGTCCGTGGCGGCGCAGCACCTGCGCCATGTAGGCCGACTCCTCGTGCGCCCCGCGCAGGTACATCGCGAAGGCCGCGCCGAGGCCGCACTGCTCGCCGTGGGCGGCGGCCCGCTTGGGGAAGAGCAGGTCGAAGGCGTGGTTGATCTCGTGGCAGGCCCCGGAGGAGGGGCGGGAGTCGCCCGACACCGACATGGCGATCCCGCTGAGCACCAGCGCCTCGGCCAGGACCTGGAGGAACCCGGTGTCCTGGATGCCGCCCGGGTGCCGGAGCACGGCCTCGCCGGCCTGGCGGGCGATCGCGGCGGCCAGGCCGTCGATCTTCTCGCCCTTGACCCGGTTGGCCAGCTCCCAGTCCGCGATGGCCGAGATGTTCGACACCGCGTCGCCGATGCCGGCGCGCACGAACCGCACCGGGGCCTCGCGGATGACGTCCAGGTCGATCACGACGGCGATCGGGTTCGGCACGCCGTAGGAGCCGCGCCCCGCGTCGTTGTCGAGGGTGGCGACCGGCGAGCACAGTCCGTCGTGCGCGAGGTTGGTGGGCACGGCGACGAGCGGGAGGCCGACGCGGGCGGCCGCGAACTTGGCGCAGTCGATGATCTTGCCGCCGCCCAGTCCCACGACGGCGTCGAAGTGGCCGGCCTTTATGTCGCCGGCCAGCCGGACGGCGTCGTCGAGGGTGCCGCCGCCCACCTCGTACCAGGTGGCGCCGGGCAGCGCCGGGGTGAGGCGTTCGCGCAGCCGGGCGCCCGAGCCGCCGCTGACGGCGATCGCGAGCTTGCCCGAGTGCGAGATGCGCTCGTCGGCGAGGACCCCGACCAGGTCGTCGAGGGCGCCGGGGCGGATGTCGACGACGACGGGCGAGGGGATCAGCCGGGTCAGTACTGGCACGCGATCTCCCGTCCCCGGGCGAGGTCGTCGTGGTTGTCGATCTCGACCCACGCGACGTCGCCGATCGGCGCCACGTCGATGCGGAAGCCGCGGTTCACCAGCTCCTGGTAGCCGTGCTCGTAGAACTGCTGCGGGTCGGTCTCCCACACGGTCTTGAGCGCGTCGGCCAGTTCCGGGGCGGCGTCGCCCTCGATGAGGGTGACGCCGATGTACTCGCCGGTCGCCTCGGCCGGGTCCATCAGCTTGGTGATCCTCGTCATGCCCTTGCCGGGGTCGACGACGACCTTCATCTCCTCGTCGGCGAGGGACTTCACGGTGTCCGTCGCGAGGATGATCCGCCTGCCCTCACCGCGCGCGGCGAGCAGCGTCCGCTCCACGGAGACCGGGTGCACGGTGTCGCCGTTGGCGAGGATCACGCCGTCCTTGAGGGCGTCGCGGCCGCACCACAGGGAGTAGGCGTTGTTCCACTCCTCGGCCTTGTCGTTGTCGATCAGGGTCAGCTTGAGGCCGTACTTGGCCTCCAGCGCCGCCTTGCGCTCGTACACGGCCTCCTTGCGGTAGCCGACGATCACCGCGGCCTCGGTCAGACCGATCTCGGCGAAGTTGCCGAGCGTCAGGTCCAGCACCGTGGGCTCGCCCTCTATGCCGGCCGGTCCCACCGGCACCAGCGCCTTGGGCAGGCTGTCGGTGTAGGGACGCAGACGCCGTCCGGCGCCGGCCGCCAGCACGAGGCCGATCATGCGGGTTCTCCTTCATCGTGTACGGCGGGGGCCCCTGCGGACACCCAGAAGCGGATGCTCTCGGCGAGCACCACCAGGGCGACGGCCACGGCGAGCACCGTGAGCGCGACCTCGAACTGCGAGGCGGTGAGCAGCGCGGCCAGCACGGCCACGAGCAGCGTCCGCCCTTCCTGCCCCCCGACGGCGCGCACCAGCCAGGCCGGCGGCGCTCCGGCGTTGCCGCGGATGCGGTACACCGTGTCGTAGTGATGGTAGGCGACGGCGGCCACCAGGCCGAAAGCCGCGGGAAGCGCCGCACCGCCCCCGGACTTCGCCGCGAGGATGAGGACCGTGCCGTATTCGGCGGCCCGGAAGAACGGCGGGATCAGCCAGTCCAGGGCGCCCTTGAGGGGGTGGGAGAGCGCCTCGGCGGACAGCGCGACGTAGACCAGCGCCGCCAGGACGAGCCACCAGCTCGCTCCCCACGCCCACGCGGCGCCGGTCACCAGGACGGCGCCGACGGCGGCGGCGAGGGGGGCGGTGCGCCGGGGCCCGCCCGGCGCGAAGCGGATCAGCGGTTCGGCGAGCGGGCCGGTGTCGGCGAGGTCGGCCAGCGCCCGGGCCGCGCGGTCGGTGCGCCGGGCCTTGCGGGTCAGGGAGCGCAGCACCCGTCCCGCGGTGGTGTAGGTCGCCGCGAAGGCGCAGCCGATCAGCAGCGCGACGAGGGTGATGCGCGGAGTCGTCAGGGCGGTGAGTACGGCGATCATGGCCCATCGTTCGCCGATGGGCAGCACTATCATCCGCCGCACCCAGACCGTCCAGCCGACGCTGTCGAGCTTGTCGGAGAGGGCGGCGGTGGGGCTGGTGTTGGCGGTGGCGTCGTGGTTGGCCTCGGTGAAGGAGAAGTCCACGACGTGCCGGCAGGTCTGCAGGATCATCGCGCCCAGCGCGAGCGCCCATACGTCGTCGGTGCCGCCGCCGCGAGACGCGCCGAGCGCGAGGCCGGCGTAGTAGGCGTACTCCTTGGCCCGGTCGAAGGTGGCGTCGAGCCACGCGCCGAGCGTGGAGTACTGCAACGAGTAGCGGGCGAGCTGTCCGTCGGTGCAGTCGAGCACGAAGGACGCGATGAGCAGGACGCCGGCCGCGACGAACCCGGCGCGCGTGCCCGTGGCCGCGCAGCCCGCCGCGATCAGCGCGGTGATCAGCGAGGCGGTGGTGACCTGGTTCGGGGTGAGGCCGCGGCGGGCGCACCAGCGGGCGAGATAGCGCGAGTACGGGCTGATGAAGTGGGTGGTGAAGAAGCCGTCGCGGGCCTTGACGGCCGACTTCAGCCGGACGGCCTCGTCGTCCACGGCGGCCACGGCCTGGCGTGCCTCGTTGCGGGCCTGCGGGTCGGCGGGGACCTCGGCGACGAGGCTGCCCAGCTCCGGGCGGTGCACGTCGACGCCGTCGGCGTCGAGGGAGGCGACGATGCGGTCGGCGAGGCTGTCGACGTCCTCCACGCTCGACGTGGTCCGCGCGAGGGCGCCGGCCGTGGCGCTCCCCGCGGAGGCGGAGTTCTCGCGGGCCATCGCACGGGTCAGGGCCTGGCGGCCGGCCGGCTGCGCGGTCACCGCGCCCGGGATCGCGGCGAGCGGGAAGCGGGGGTCGGTGAGGCCGAGGCGCAGCGCGTGCCCGTGGCCCACGAAGCGGGCGTCCACGACGGCGACGCGTTCGTCGCCCGGGACGGCGGCGAGGAGGGTCTCGGCGTCACCGGCGTCGGCGGCGGTGCGGACGTCGAAGCCGAGGGACCGCAGATCGCCCTCGATCGACGATCCGGGGACCGGCGAGCCGGTGAGGATGGCGGTCGACAACCGAACTCACTCCCTGGTCCGGCGCGCACGCCGGTCATGTACACAACGGGGGGCGGCCCCTTGGCCGCACCGGCGTCTCACCGGTGGCCGCGCCAGGCGGGCGGCATGTCGGCTGAGGCTATCGGATGCCGACGGGGCCGTGTTCACCGCCCGTTCGGGCCCGATCGGCCCCGGTCCGGCGGACCGGCCCGCACCCCTGCCCGGACCCGGTTCGGCCCCGGCTTGAACCGGCCTTTGCCGAGATCATCATCGGTGATCGGCGGCCCGTCGGACAAACCGTGCCGCACAGAGCCGACATCGCCGACAAAGCCCGCCCCGCCGCGGCCGGCACGCGTCGGCATAGGGTTTCAGGCATGACGTGGCTGATCACCGGCGGAGCCGGATACATTGGGGCGCATACGGCACGGTCGATGACCGGGGCCGGCGAGCGCGTCGTCGTGGTGGACGATCTGTCCACGGGCTCGGCCGTGCGGCTCGGCGCGGACGTCACCCTCGTGCGGGGCTCGGCCCTCGACACCGGCCTGATCGAGCGGGTCCTCGCCGAGCACTCCGTGACGGGCGTGGTGCATCTGGCCGCGCACAAGCAGGTCGGCGAATCGGTGGCGCGGCCCACCCGCTACTACCGGGACAACGTCGGCGGCCTGGCCGCCCTGCTCGAGGTGGTCGCCGCGGCCGGTGTGCGGCGGTTCCTGTTCTCCTCCTCCGCGGCCGTCTACGGCAACCCCGATGTGGACCTCATCACGGAGGACACCCCGTGCGCGCCGGTGAACCCCTACGGCGAGACCAAGCTCGCCGGCGAATGGCTGGTGCGGGCGGCCGGACAGGCGCACGGCATCGCGACGACGTGCCTGCGCTACTTCAACGTGGCCGGGGCCATGGCGCCCGAACTCGCCGACACCGGCGTCTTCAACATCGTCCCCATGGTGTTCGACCGGCTCACCCGCGACGAGGCCCCGCGGATCTTCGGCGCCGACTACGACACCCCGGACGGGACCTGCGTCCGCGACTACATCCACGTCGCCGATCTGGCCGAGGCGCACCTCGCGGCGGCCCGGCGGCTGTCCGCGCCGGACGCGGCGGGCGACCTCACGGTGAACATCGGCCGCGGCGAGGGCGTGTCCGTGCGCGAGCTGGTCACGCTCATCGGCGAGGTCACCGGCGACGACCGGCCCGCGGTCGTCGAGGGCCGCAGGCCCGGGGACGCCCCGCGCGCGGTGGCCTCGGCGGAGCTGGCGGCCCGGGAACTGGGGTGGAAGGCCCGGCGGGGCATGCGCGAGATGGTCGACTCGGCCTGGCGCGGCTGGCAGCTCCATCACGCCTGAGGCCCGGCGGCGCGCACCGTCCCGCGACGCCCTGACCTGGGCATCGTTTCCGCAGGTCAGGGCAGATGACAACGGTATTCGGTACCGCGTTGCCCGATACCCCCCACCCGTAGTTCACTGGGGTCCCGGGCGGCACACGACCGATCACGAAGGGGCGGCTTCCATGGGGGCTGGGCACGACCACGGCCACACCCACGCGCACGCGCCGGCCACCGGCACGGCCGCTGCGGCGTACCAAGGCAGGCTGCGGGTCGCCCTGTCGATCACGATCGGCGTCATGGTGGTCGAGATCGTCGGCGGGCTGGTTGCCGACTCCCTCGCGCTGGTCGCGGACGCCGCGCACATGGCGACGGACGCGCTGGGCCTCGGGATGGCGCTGCTCGCCATCCACTTCGCCAACCGGCCGCCGAGCACCCACCGCACCTTCGGGCTGGCCCGCGCGGAGATCCTCGCCGCCCTCGCCAACTGCCTGCTGCTGCTCGGGGTGGGCGGCTACGTCCTGTACGAGGCGGTGCAGCGGTTCCTCACCCCGGCGCCCACCGAGGCCGGGCTGATGATCTGGTTCGGCGCGATCGGCCTCGTCGCGAACATGGTGTCCCTCACCCTGCTGATGCGCGGCCAGGCGGAGAGCCTGAACGTGCGCGGGGCGTTCCTGGAGGTGGTCGCCGACGCGCTCGGCTCGGTGGCGGTGATCATCTCGGCGGTGGTGATCCTCACCACCGGCTGGCGGGCCGCGGACCCGGTCGCCTCGCTCGTCATCGGCCTGATGATCGTGCCGAGGACGGTGAAGCTGCTGCGCGAGACGCTCGACGTGCTGCTGGAGTCGGCCCCCAAGGACGTCGACATGGCCGACGTGCGGTCCCACATCCTGGCCCTGGACGGGGTGCGGGACGTCCACGACCTGCACGCCTGGACGATCACCTCGGGGATGCCGGTGCTGTCGGCGCACGTGGTGGTGGCCTCGGACGCGCTCGACGCGATCGGCCACGAGAAGATGCTGCACGAGCTCCAGGGCTGCCTCGGCGACCACTTCGACGTGGAACACTGCACCTTCCAGCTGGAGCCCGTCGGACACGCGCAGCACGAGGCCCGGCTCTGTCACTGAGCGTGCCCGCGCGGCGCGCACGCGTACCCGCACAGGCGTTCTTGGCGGTTCCCCGGCCGTGCGGGCGGGCAAGATCAGCTACCGGGTCTCCTGCCGCGCGCGGGACATGCGCGCTCTTCGCGCGAAGTGCCGGGAGTGCCGGGCGCGTACGGCAGACTGGGGACGCGAGGACCGATGCTTAAGGATGGGTATGCCGATCACACCTGCCACCGCGACACACAACTCGTCGAACGGCACCGCTGACGCGATCTTGCTGGAGCTGGTCGACGAGGACGGCGTCACGATCGGCACCGCGGAGAAGCTCGCCGCCCACCAGCCGCCGGGACAACTGCACCGCGCCTTCTCGGTGTTCCTCTTCGACGAACGCGGCAGGCTGCTGCTCCAGCAGCGGGCGCTCGGCAAGTACCACTCCCCCGGCGTGTGGTCGAACACCTGCTGCGGTCATCCCTATCCCGGCGAGGCGCCGTTCGCGGCGGCGGCGCGGCGCACGTTCGAGGAGCTGGGCGTCTCCCCGTCGCTGCTCGCCGAGGCCGGCACCGTCCGCTACAACCACCCCGACCCGGACTCCGGGCTGGTGGAGCAGGAGTACAACCACCTGTTCGTCGGGCTGGTGCAGGCGCCGCTGCGGCCGGACGCCCGGGAGGTCGGCGACACGGCCTTCGTCACGGCCGCCGAACTGGCCGAGCGGCACGCCGAGGCCCCGTTCTCCTCCTGGTTCATGACCGTGCTGGACGCCGCGCGGCCGGCCGTCCGGGAGCTGACCGGCCCCTCGGCCGGCTGGTGACGGTCAGGGCAGCCGCACCGGCCTGAGCGGCAGGGCGGCCCAGATCACCTTGCCGCCGCTCGCCGTGTGCTCGACGTCGCAGGCCCCGCCCGCCTCCCTGGTGATCTCCCGCACGAGGAGCAGTCCGCGGCCGCCCGTGCGGCCGTGGTCGGTCTCCAGGGCCGTCGGACGGTAGGGGTGGCTGTCCTCGACGGAGACCCGGACCCACTCGGCTCCGACGGCGATCTCCACCGCCAGCGTGGGCGACAGCACCGCCGCGTGCCGCACGGCGTTGGTCACCAGTTCGGAGACGATCAGCAGCACCCCCTGGGCCAGGTCGTCGGTGATCGGCACGCCCTGGCGGTGCAGCAGGTCGCGCACGGCGTGCCGCGCCTGGGGGACGGAGGCGTCCACGGCGGCCGCGGTGAAACGCCACACGCCCTCGTAGGGCAGCGGTCGCGGTTCGGCCTCCTTGGGAAGTCCGGTAGGTGCGGCCGGTCCGCCCGCTGGGCGTGGGTCGGGCCCGCGCCCGTGATCGTCCATCGTCCGGTCGCCGCCCTCGCGCTCGATTGTCGCCACACGTCGAGTGTGGGAACGAGACGCCCGCCGCCGCAGGACTGAACAGAAGTCAGCGATTAATGAGCGTTTCCGACCCCATCAGAAGGACACCGTCGGGCGCAGGACCGTTTCTGTCCCCTCCGCGCCGCCTTCGCGCACTCTTCGGGTTGTACGGGTTCGACGACGCCGCTCCTCCCTTTCGGCCGCTTCGCCCCCGGCTTCGCCCGGCCCGCGCCGACGGCCCGGCGCGGACCGCCTCGACCCGGCGGGAGGGCGGGTGGTTAGCATCCCGGACATGGAGCCCGAACTGCTGCACGGCGTCACCGACCAGGTCGCCACCGTCGTCCTGCACCATCCCGCGAAACGCAACGCCATGACGGCCGCGATGTGGGCGGCGCTGCCCCCGCTCCTGGACACCCTGGCCGCCGACCCCGGCGTACGGGCGCTGGTGCTGACCGGCGCGGGCGGCACCTTCTGCGCCGGCGCCGACATCAGCACGCTCCAGGGCTCGCCGCAGGAGGCCCAGACGCTGGCCGTGCGCGCCGAGGACGCCCTCGCCGCGTTCCCCAAGCCGACGCTCGCGGCCGTCCGCGGGCACTGCGTCGGCGGCGGCGCCCAGCTGGCCGCCGCGTGCGACCTGCGGTTCGCCGAACAGGACGCGCTGTTCGGGGTGACGCCCGCGAAGCTCGGGATCGTCTACCCGTCCTCCGCCACCCGGCGGCTGGTGTCCCTGGTGGGACCGGCCACCGCCAAGTACCTCCTGTTCTCCGGCGAGTTGATCGACGCGGAGCGGGCGTTGCGCACCGGACTGGTCGACGAGGTGCTGCCCGCCGACGAACTCGACGACCGCGTCGCGGAGTTCACGCGCGTGCTGGTGTCGCGCTCGCAGCTGACGCAGGCCGCCGCCAAGGAGTTCGCCGACGGACGCACCGACCGGGACGCCCACTGGAGCGCCCAGGCCCGCGGCAACGGCGACACCGCGGAGGGCGTCGCCGCGTTCCTGGAGCGCCGGGAGCCGCGCTTCGCCTGGTCCCCGACGGGCTGAACCGGCCCGCCGGAGCGCGGCCGCCGCGTGGGCGGACCCCCGACCCGGCGGCCGCGCCCTGATCCCCGGATGTCGGCGCCACCTGCCACAATTGCCGCGCAACCTCAGTGGAGAAGGCGGTACGGGATCGTGACGACACCCGGGTCCATCGAATCAGGGTCCATCGAAAGCAGGATCGCCGAAGAACTCGGCGTACGGGAACGGCAGGTCAAGGCCGCCGTGGAGCTGCTCGACGGCGGCTCGACGGTGCCCTTCATCGCCCGCTACCGCAAGGAAGCGACCGAGATGCTCGACGACGCGCAGCTGCGCGCGCTCGAGGAGCGGCTGCGCTATCTGCGCGAACTGGAGGAGCGGCGGTCGGCGATCCTGGAGTCGGTGCGCGAGCAGGGCAAGCTCACCGACGCGCTGGAGGCGCAGATCCGGGGCGCCGAGACCAAGGCGCGCCTGGAGGACGTCTACCTGCCGTACAAGCCCAAGCGGCGCACCAAGGCGCAGATCGCGCGGGAGGCGGGCCTCGAACCGCTCGCGCAGGGCCTGCTCGGCGACCCTGCGGTCGATCCGCTCGCGGCGGCCGCCGCGTTCGTCGACGCCGGCAAGGGCGTCGCCGACGCGCAGGCGGCGCTGGACGGCGCGCGGGCGATCCTGACCGAGCGGTTCTCGGAGGACGCCGACCTGATCGGCGAGCTGCGCGAGCGCATGTGGACCCGCGGGCGGCTGGCCGCCAAGGTCCGCGAGGGCAAGGAGGAGGCGGGCGCGAAGTTCGCCGACTACTTCGACTTCGCCGAGCCGTTCACCGCCCTGCCCTCCCACCGGGTCCTGGCCATGCTGCGCGGCGAGAAGGAGGAGGTCCTCGACCTCGTCCTGGAGCCGGAGGAGCCCTCCGAGCAGCCCGGCCCGTCCTCCTACGAGGGCATCGTCGCCGCCCGGTTCGGCATCGCCGACCGCGGCCGCCCGGGCGACAAGTGGCTCACCGACACCGTGCGCTGGGCCTGGCGCACCCGCATCCTCGTGCACCTCGGCCTCGACGTGCGGCTGCGGCTGCGGACGGCCGCCGAGGACGAGGCAGTGAACGTCTTCGCCGCCAACCTGCGCGACCTGCTGCTCGCCGCCCCGGCCGGCACGCGCGCGACGCTGGGCCTGGACCCCGGCTTCCGCACGGGCGTGAAGGTCGCCGTCGTCGACGCGACCGGCAAGGTCGTCGCCACCGACGTGATCCATCCGCACGTCCCGGCGAACAGGTGGGACGAGGCGATCGCCAAGCTGGCGCGGCTGGCGAAGGAGCACGCGGTCGACCTGGTCGCCATCGGCAACGGCACCGCGTCCCGCGAGACCGACCGGCTCGCCGCCGAGCTGATCGCCAGGCACCCGGACCTGCGGCTCACCAAGGTGATGGTGTCGGAGGCCGGCGCCTCCGTGTACTCGGCCTCCGCGTTCGCCTCGCAGGAGCTGCCGGACATGGACGTCTCGCTGCGCGGCGCCGTCTCGATCGCGCGCCGGCTCCAGGACCCGCTGGCCGAGCTGGTGAAGATCGACCCGAAGTCGATCGGCGTCGGCCAGTACCAGCACGACCTGTCCGAGGTGAAGCTGTCGCGTTCGCTGGACGCGGTGGTGGAGGACTGCGTGAACGGCGTGGGCGTCGACGTCAACACGGCCTCCGCGCCGCTGCTCGCCCGGGTCTCCGGCATCACCTCCGGGCTCGCGGAGAACATCGTGGCGCACCGGGACGCCAACGGGCCGTTCACGTCCCGCACGGAGCTGAAGAAGGTGCCGCGGCTCGGCCCCAAGGCCTACGAGCAGTGCGCGGGCTTCCTGCGCATCCGCGGCGGCTCCGACCCGCTGGACGCCTCCAGCGTGCACCCGGAGGCCTACCCGGTGGTGCGCCGCATGGTGAAGACGGCCGGGCAGGAGGTGGCGTCGCTGGTGGGCAACACGGCGGTGCTGCGCTCGCTGCGGCCGACGGACTTCGTCGACGAGACGTTCGGTCTGCCGACCGTCACCGACATCCTCAAGGAGCTGGAGAAGCCCGGACGCGACCCGCGGCCGGCGTTCAAGACCGCGGTCTTCAAGGACGGCGTGGAGAAGATCTCCGACCTGGCCCCCGGGATGGTGCTGGAGGGCGTCGTCACCAACGTGGCGGCCTTCGGCGCGTTCATCGACGTCGGCGTCCACCAGGACGGCCTGGCGCACGTCTCCGCCCTGTCGAAGACGTTCGTCAAGGATCCGCGCGAGGTCGTCAAGCCGGGTGACATCGTCAAGGTGAAGGTCCTCGACGTGGACATCCCGCGCAAGCGGATCTCCCTGACGCTCCGCCTGGACGACGAGGCGGCCGCCCCCGGCGAGCAGGGCCGGGCCTCCGGCGGCGGACGGCAGCAGCGCGAAGGCGGCGGGGGCCGTCCGCCCCAGCAGCGCCGGCGGCCGCAGCAGGCCGGCGGACAGCGCGGCGGCGGACAGCAGGGCGGCGGACAGCAGGCCGGCGGACAGCGCGGCGGCGGCTCACGGCAGGCCGCCGCGCCGCCGGCGAACAGCGCGATGGCCGACGCCCTGCGCAAGGCGGGCCTGCTCGACCCGAAGAAGGGCCGCGGCTGAGCACGCGATGACAGGACGGCCCGGCCCCCCGGCGCACACGCCGGGGGGCCGGGCCGCTCGTACAGTGACGGTATGCGAGCTTCGCGGGTCCTCAGTTGGAGCGTGTCGGCGAGCGGCGGGTACGAGACCGCGTGGAGCGAGACGGACGACGGCGCGCTGCGGGCGCGCGGGCGGGCCGTCGGCACGACGCCGCGGCCGTACTGGGTGTCCTACGAACTCGACACCGCGGACGGCTTCGTGACGCGCCGTCTGCGGGTCACCGTCGAGACGGCCGAACGCACCCGCTCCCTCGACCTGCGCCGCGACGGACGGGGCGGCTGGAGCGCCGACGGGGAGCGTCTGCCCGGCTTCGGGGCGGCCGTCGACTGCGATCTCGGCCTGTGCCCGCTCACCAACACCATGCCGGTGCTGCGGCACGGGCTGCACCGGCGTCCGGGCGAACGCCGGTTCCTGATGGCCTGGGTGTCGGTGCCCGCGCTGACCGTGCGGCCGTCCTGGCAGACGTACACGCACCTCGGCGCGCACGCGCGGGGCGGTGCCCTGGTGCGCTTCGCGTCCGGCGGCTTCCGCAGCGACATCGCCTTCGACCCGGACGGATACGTCCTCGACTACCCCGGCCTGGCGACCCGGCTCCTCCCCCGCGAGCCGGGGGAGAATCCCTAGCGCTCGGTGACCGTGCCGCCGGCGACCTCCAGCCGGCGCGTGACGTGGACGGCGTCCAGCATCCGCCGGTCGTGGGTGACCAGCAGCAGCGTGCCCTCGTAGGCGTCGAGGGCGGACTCCAGCTGTTCGATGGCCGGCAGGTCGAGATGGTTCGTCGGCTCGTCGAGGACGAGGAGGTTGACGCCCCGGCCCTGGAGCAGCGCGAGGGCGGCGCGGGTGCGTTCGCCGGGCGACAGGGTGACCGCCGGGCGCATGACGTGCTCCGACTTCAGGCCGAACTTGGCCAGCAGGGTGCGCACCTCGGCCGGCTCGGTGTCGGGGACGGCGGCGCGGAACGCGTCCAGCAGCGCCTCCGGGCCGTGGAACGAGCGCCGCGCCTGGTCGACCTCGCCGACCAGGACGCCCGAGCCCACGGCCGCGTGTCCGGCGTCCAGCGGGATCCGGCCGAGGAGCGCGCCGAGCAGGGTCGACTTGCCCGCGCCGTTCGCGCCGGTCACCGCGACCCGGTCGGCCCAGTCGATCTGGAGCGTCACCGGCCCGAACCGGAAGTCGCCGCGCCGCACCTGCGCGTCGCGCAGGGTGGCCACGACCGCGCCGGAGCGCGGAGCGGCCGCGATCTCCATGCGCAGCTCCCACTCCTTGCGCGGCTCGTCGACGACCTCCAGGCGCTCGATCATGCGCTGCGTCTGCCGGGCCTTCGCCGCCTGCTTCTCGCTGGCCTCGCTGCGGAACTTGCGGCCGATCTTGTCGTTGTCGTTGGACGCCTTGCGGCGCGCGTTCTTGACGCCCTTGTCCATCCAGGAGCGCTGGGTCTGCGCGCGCTCCTGCAACGAGGTCTTCTTGTCGGCGTACTCCTCGTAGTCCTCGCGGGCGTGCCTGCGGGCCACGTCGCGCTCCTCCAGGTAGGCGTCGTAGCCGCCGCCGTAGAGGTTGATCTGCTGTTGGGCGAGGTCGAGTTCGAGGACCTTGGTGACCGTGCGGGTGAGGAACTCGCGGTCGTGGCTGACGACGACCGTGCCGGCGCGCAGGCCGGTCACGAAGCGTTCGAGGCGCTCCAGTCCGTCGAGGTCGAGGTCGTTGGTCGGCTCGTCGAGGAGGAAGACGTCGTAGCGGGACAGCAGGAGGGAGGCCAGGCCCGCGCGGGCGGCCTGACCGCCGGACAGCGAGGTCATCGGCTGGTCGAGGTCCACGCCCAGGCCGAGCGAGTCCGCCACCTCCTCGGCCCGCTCGTCGAGGTCGGCGCCGCCGAGGCCGAGCCAGCGCTCCAGGCTCGTCGCGTAGGCGTCGTCGGCGCCGGGAGCGCCGTCGACCAGGGCCTGGGTGGCCTCGTCCATCGTGCGCTGGGCGTCGGCGACGCCGGTGCGGCGCGCGAGGAACTCCCGCACGCTCTCGCCGGGCCGGCGTTCGGGCTCCTGCGGCAGATGGCCGACGGACGCGGTCGGCGGGGACAGGCGCAGCTCGCCCTCCTCCGGCGCGGTGAGACCGGCGAGCAGCGAGAGCAGGGTGGACTTGCCCGCGCCGTTGGCTCCGACCAGCCCGATCACGTCTCCGGGGGCGACGACGAGGTCGAGCCCGGAGAAGAGGGAGCGGTCGCCGTGCCCGGCGGCGAGGTTCTTGGCGACGAGGGTGGCAGTCATCAGACGGTAGATCCTAGTCGGCGTGCGCCGCCCCCGGCCTCCGGGGCTTCCCCCGGCCGCCGCGGCCCGGGGCCGGGCCGGTTACCGTCGCCGCGTGGACATTCAGGAGAACGGGATCGTCGTCGTCGGGAGCGGGGTCGTCGGGCTGGCCACGGCCGTCGTCCTGGCCGAGCGCGGGCTGCGGGTGCGGGTGTGGACGCGGGACCCCGCCGAGCGGACCACGTCCGCCGTCGCGGGCGCGCTGTGGTGGCCGTACCACATTGAACCCAAGACGGCGGCCCGCGCGTGGGCGCTGCGGTCGCTGGAGGTGTACCGGGAGCTGGCCGAGCGGCCCGGTGAGACCGGGGTGCGGCTGGTCGAGGGAGCCATGGGCGGCACGGACCCGGCGGCCGTCGAGGGCTGGGCGGCCGGCCGGCTGCCCGGGCTGCGCCGGGCCACCGCCCTGGAGCACCCGGCCCGCGACGCCGTGTGGGCGCGGCTGCCGCTGATCGACATGGCGGTCCATCTGCCGTGGCTGCGGGCGCGGCTGCTGCGGGCGGGCGGCACGGTCGAGGAGCGCACCGTGCGGGATCTGGCGGCGGTGGACGCGGCGGTCGTCGTCAACTGCACCGGGCTCGGCGCCCGCGAGCTGGTCGGCGACACGTCACTGCGGCCGGTGCGCGGACAGCTCGTCGTGGTGGAGAACCCGGGGGTGGACACCTGGCTCGTGTCGGCCACCGCGGCCGGGGAGCCGACCTACCTCTTCCCGCAGCCGGGACGGCTCCTGCTGGGCGGCACGTCCGAGGACGGCGTCGGCTCCCTGGAACCGGATCCCGCCCGGGCGGAGGCGATCGTGCGGCGGTGCGCGGAGCTGCGGCCCGAAGTGGCGGGGGCGCGGATCCTGGAGCACCGGGTGGGTCTGCGGCCGGTCCGGCCCGCCGTACGGCTGGAGCGGGAGGCTCTCGCGGACGGGCGCACGGTCGTCCACCACTACGGGCACGGCGGAGCCGGGGTGACCGTCGCCTGGGGCTGCGCCGAGGAGGCGGCCGCGCTGGCAGCCGCCTCCTGCTGACCCGTCACGGGCGCGGGTCCCGCCGCGGGGCGCCGCGGGCAGGGGCACTCGGCCCGGCGGTCATCGCCCCGGTCCGCCATCAGCCCGGCCGGCATCGGCCCGGCCGGATCGGGGCCGCCCGTCAGGGGATGCGTAGCCCGTGCTTCGGGGCGCCTCCGCCCGCCGGTGGGGCGGGGTGCGAGGGGGCGGTGGTCGGGTGTGTGCCGGTGGTCGCGGCGGCGAACGCCTTCGCGCCGCCGACGAACGGGACCCGGGCCGAGGTGCGGGACAGGTCCACGGTGAGCGTCGGGGTGTCGGCGGGCGGGTCGATGAGGTCCTTGTCGGTGCCCGCCACGATCAGCGCGAGGCGGTGGCCGGCCGGGACGACGTGGTCGGTGGCCGCGAGGCCGAGGGTGATCGTGTACGCCCGTCCCGGGGTGAGCGGCACGCCCCTGCCGGGGTCGGCGTAGGTGCCGAGGTCGGCCCAGCCCCGGCTGACGACGGTGGCGCCCACGTCGGCCGTCCTGGCCTTCGTCTCCTTGAAGCAGGCGCTGTCGCCCTCGGTGCTCTCGCCCCAGCAGGTGCGGTCGGTGAGCGTCGTGATGCCCTCACCGCTCGCCGCGTAGTCCCGGACGGTGTCGGGGCCGAGGTCGACGAGGACGGCGCTCAGGTGGGCCGTCGCCGTGGTGGGCGTGGCGGTGACGGTGACCTCGGAGGAGCCGGCCAGCCGCAGCGGGCGGGTGAGGGCGCCGGTGACGAAGCCGGCCTTGTCCGGGGTCGGCGTGTCGATCCGTGCGGCCCAGTCGGTCTCGTCGTGCCGCGGGTCGTCGGTGAAGGCCGCGCTGCCCGTGCCCGCGCGCAGGCCGAGGGTTCCCACGCCGGGCAGTTCACCGGCGGCCGGGCGCAGGGTCGCGGTCCGGGTGCCGTGCGGCGGCCACGCCGTCGAGGTGACCCACTGGTCGGGGTGGCGTTCCACGTCGGCCATGGGCTCGCGGTCGACGCCGTTGTCGTAGCCGAGGAGTTCGTGGTCGAACCAGCGGTGCAGGGTGTCGACCCAGGCGGCGCGGCGGAAGTCGAAGGGGTCGACGTGGCCCGTCTGGGAGAGCCAGATCTTGCGGTGCACGCCGTTCTTCGCGAGGGCGTCCCACCACCGTCCGACGTGCTTGGTGCGGACGTTGAGGTCCTGCATCCCGTGGACGAGGAAGACGCTGGCCCTCACCTTGCGCGCGTCCTTGACGTAGTCGCGCTCGGTCCACAGCGGCGTCCGGTCGCCGGTGCGCGGGGCTTCGTCGACGAGGCGGCGCTGCACGGCTGCGCACCGGGTGCGCGCGCCGGCGGAGGTGACGTAGTCGGCGAGGGCGTCGGGGCCGGAGTCGTACAGCGGCGCGCCCTGGGAGAAGTAGTAGTCGTACCAGGAGGAGATGGCGCTGATCGGGACGATCGTGCGCAGGCCCCGGACGCCGGTGGCGGCGACGGCGTTGGCGATGGTGCCGTCCCAGCTCTTGCCGATCATGCCGGTCGCCCCGTCGGTCCAGCTCGCCCTGACGGCCTTGCCCCCGGTGCGGGCGGTGTAGGCCCTGGCACGTCCGTTGAGCCAGTCGACGACGGCCTTGGCGGACCGCACCTCGAAGCGGCCTCCCACGTCCTCGCAGCCGTCGGAGCGGCCGGTGCCGGCCAGGTCGACGCCGACGACGGCGTAGCCGCGCGGGACGAAGTAGTTGTCGTAGAACAGCGGCATCCGGACGATGTTCCCGGCCGCGTCGTACGTCTTGAGCTGCCCCTCGTTGCCCCGCCCGCAGCAGGAGTAGTAGGGGCTCGCGTCCATGATGACGGGCACCTTGCGGCCCCGCGCGGCGGGTTCGCGGGGGCGGACGATGTCCGCGGCGACCCGGTCCGTGCGGCCGTCGCCGTCGGCGTCGAGCCCGGTGTCGACCCAGACGGCTTCGCGTACGGCGTTCGCGTAGGAGTAGACGGGCCGGCTCTCGCGTGGGGAGCCGTGGGCCGCCGCCGGGGTGAGGAAGGCGGCCACCAGGAGGGTGATGACGGCGGTCGCGAGCGGTCTCCAGGTCGTGAAGCGCATGCGTGTCGGCATGCGCGGGACGGTACTCGCGTCAACTCCCGTGCAGAAGGGGGCACATGACGCCCGTCGAGGGCCGGGGGGACCGGGGTGGCCGGAACCCGTCCGTGCGGGCCGGTTCCCGTGTGACGGCCGAATGGCAATCGTGTGACGGGGGTGGCGATGGGCAGGTCCTGGGGCACGGGAGTTCCTAGGCTCCCGGAAGACCTCCCGCCCCCACGACTTGGAGCTTTCGTGCAGCGCAGCATCCTCGCGCCCGGCGCACTGGCCGCCGCGTCCCTCCTGCTGGCGATCCCGGCGTCGGCCGCGGACTCCTCCCCCGGCGCCCCCGGCATCGGCGACCCCTACTACCCGGCCTACGGCAACGGCGGCTACGACGTCTCCCACTACGACCTGCGGCTGAAGTACCAGCCCGCCACGGACGAGTTGGAGGGGACGGCGACCCTCCTCGCGACGACCACGCAGGATCTGTCGCGCTTCGACCTGGACTTCCTGCTCGACGTCAGCGAGGTGCGGGTCGACGGCGTGCGGGCGGAGTTCGCCACGTCGGGCGAGCACGAGCTGCAGATCACGCCGAGGAAGGCCCTGCCCAAGGGCGCCGCGATGACCGTCGTGGTGCGCTACAAGGGCATCCCCTCGTCGAAGCAGGCGTACGGCTTCACCAGCTGGCACCGCACCCCGGACGGCGGGGTCGGCGCGAACGAGCCCGAGTCGGCCTGGTGGTGGTTCCCCGGCAACGACCACCCGCTCGACAAGGCCACCTTCGACGTGTCGGTCCAGGTGCCGGACGGCACCCAGGCCGTCTCCAACGGCACACTCCGGTCCACGAGTTCACGGGCCGGCTGGACCCGCTACAACTGGCGCTCGGCCAAGCCGCAGGCCACCTATCTCGCCACGCTCGCGGTCGGCCGGTTCGACATCACGACCGGCACGACCGAGAGCGGCATCCCGGTCGTCAACGCCTACAGCACGGCTCTGGGCGACGACGCGGGCGCGGCGCGGGCGAGCGTCGAGCGGACCGGGGAGATCGCCGACTGGCTCAGCGGCTTCTTCGGTCCGTACCCCTTCGAGGCGCTCGGCGGATACGTGCCGGACACGACCACCGGCTACGCGCTGGAGACGCAGACCCGGCCCTACTACAGCCCGCGGCAGTTCGCGTCCGGCTCGAACACCTCCGTGGTGGTGCACGAGCTGGCCCACCAGTGGTACGGGGACTTCGTGTCCGTGGCGGGCTGGAAGGACATCTGGCTGAACGAGGGCTTCGCGCGGTACGCGCAGTGGCTGTGGTCCGAGCACGAGGACGAGGGCACCGCGCAGGAGCTGGCCGACTACGTCTACGCCTCGCACCCGGCCGGCGACGCGTTCTGGACGGTGCGGCCGGGCGATCCGGGCCCGGAGAACCAGTTCGACGCCGCCGTGTACGACCGGGGCGCGCTGGCCGTGCAGGCGCTGCGCAACGCGATCGGCGACGACGCCTTCTTCACCGTCCTCAAGGGCTGGCCCCGGCAGCACGCGTACGGCAACGCGACCGTCGCCGACTTCCGGCAGTACGCCGAGCGGGTCTCCGGCAAGCGGCTGGACGCGCTGTTCGACGCCTGGCTCTTCCAGCCGGTCAAGCCCCAGGCGCCCGCGGCGCGCACCGCGTCGACCGCGCTGCCTGCGGCCGTGCCCGCGGCGCCGAGGTCCTGGAAGAAGATCGCCGCGACGAACGGCGTCCACACCCGCTGAGCCCGGCCCTCCGACCCGGCCGTTCCCCTTAGGCGGCGGCCGCCGCCAGGAGTGCGGATCGCGACAGGGCGGTGCTCTGCGTGGCCGGGACCGTGCAGGCGTACGCCCCCGCCAGGGCGCCGAACTCGGCGCACCGGCGGGGCGGTTCGCCGCTGAGACGGCCGAAGAGGAAGGCGGACGCGAAGGCGTCGCCCGCGCCGTTGGAGTCGACCACCGGCGCGGGCGGGGTGACGGCGGGTATGTGGGTCAGCTCGCCGTCGGCCAGCAGATACGCCCCCTCCGCGCCGGCCGTGGCGACGACCGCCTCGGCCCGGCCGCGCTCGGCGATCGCGCGCATGGTCGCGTGCGGGTCGCGCAGCGCGGTGACGGAGACGAAGACGACGTCCGCCGCGTGGGCGAAGGGCTCGTGGTAGGGGTTCTCGCCGTCCCAGTTGTGCAGGTCGGTGGAGATGCCCACGCCCGCCTCGCGGAGCACGGGGAGGGCGTCGGCGCAGGGATGGGTGATGGACACGTGCGCGTGGCGGCTCACCGCGGCCAGGGCGCGCAGCGTGGCCTCGGGGAAGCGGTCGTCCGGGCGGCCGCGGCTGTTGTCGTACAGGGAGAGCCGCCGCCCGTCCGGGCTCACCAGGTTGACCGCCCGCTTGGTGCCGGCGGGCTGCGGGAGCGCGGTGAGGGCGATGCCCCGGTCCCGGTGGAGGGCGCGCACGAGGTCGCCCTCGGGGTCGTCGCCGAGGAAGTCAAGGTGGTGGGTGCGCAGGCCGAGGGCGGACAGGCCCAGGGCGACGAAGTCACCGGTCTGCCCGGCGCGGGCGCGGATACCGCTGTCGATCATGTAGCTGTCGGCGTAGGGCAGCGGCAGCTCCGGCACGTACACGATGGTGTCCACGCCGGCCCCGCCCAGGACCAGGACGTCGACGTCCTTCTCGGCGTCCCCGTCGATCTCCGCGCGCATGTGCGTCATCCCTCCCCGTGGTCGTACACCGTCACCGCGACGCCCCGCGCCGCGAGCCGCCCGGTGACGAGCGGCTCGACCCGGCACCACTCGCCCCCGGCCAGGCCGCAGCCTATCCGTGGCATGTGCACCGACGCGTGCAGGTCCAGGGCATGGTGGGCGAGGGACTGTCGTTTGGATCGGCGTGCAGAGTGTCGGCGGGGCTTGTCGATGCCGGTGAGCGGGGGCTGGTGCGCGCGGTTGCAAGGCGGAGGAGGGCGTCGACGCGGAGCGTCGGCAACCGACGACAACGCCGCAGACGTGCGTGCCGGCCCTCGCGTCTGCGCGGTGATCCGAACGACAGGCCCTGAACGTGCCAGGGCCGCGTCGATGGCGTCGTAGCGCACGGGGACGCCGTTGCCTCCCCTGCGGACCCCGTGCTGGCCGACCATGTTGGCGACCCACACGTCCCGCTCCACCTGGACGGTCTGGAGCGCGCCCAGGCCGAAGTCGTTGGACGCGCGGCCCCGGTGCCAGGCGCGGTAGGCCGCCTCGGGTTCGGGCCAGCGCCTCGACAGGGCCAGGACGAACCCCTTGCCCCAGCCCCCGCTGTCGTTGCAGACGTGGGCGATCACCTTGACGCCCTTCACCGTCGCAACGGTGGCGTCACCCCGGACCTACGCGATCTCCGACATGACGCCACCGTAGGCGGTGCCACTGACATCGCCTCGGTGGCCCGGAACTACTTCGTCAGGTCGGTGAGTTCGGCGTCCGTCGCCCTGGACACGCGGTCGCGGACCGCGAACCAGCCGGCGACGAGCGCGGCCGCGACGAGCGGGATCAGCAGCAGCGTCCTGCGGCCGACCTCGGGGTCGTTCCACATCAGGCCGAGGACGGCGACCAGGAAGACGATCGTGACGCTCTCCGTGACCGGGCTGCCCGGCAGGCGGAAGGAGGGCCGCCGCACCAGCCCGGCCCGCGCGCGGCGGACGAAGACGAGGTGGCAGACCATGATGATCACCCAGGTGCTGATGATGCCGAGGGAGGCGATGTTCAGCACGATCTCGAAGGCCTGGCTGGGCACGAGGAAGTTCAGGGCGACGCCGAGGACGCACACCGCGCAGGTCAGCAGGATGCCGCCGTAGGGGACCTGGCTGCGGTTCATGCGGGCGGTGAACCGGGGCGCCGAGCCCGCCATGGCCATGGAGCGCAGGATGCGGCCGGTGGAGTACAGGCCGGAGTTCAGGGAGGACATGGCGGCCGTCAGGACCACGAGGTTCATCACGTCGCCCGCACCGGAGACGCCGACCTTCGACAGGACGGTGACGAAGGGGCTCTCGTCGGCCGAGTAGAGCGAGCCGGGCAGCAGCAGGGCGAGCAGGACGACCGAGCCCACGTAGAACAGGCCGACGCGCCACATGATGGAGTTCACCGCGCGCGGGACCACCTTCTCCGGCTCGGCGGTCTCGCCCGCGGCGACGCCGACCAGTTCCAGCGCCGCGTAGGCGAAGATCACGCCCTGCATGACGAGGACGACGGGCATGGCGCCGTGCGGGAGGAGGCCGCCGTGGTCCGTGATCACGCCGGGGCCGGGCGTCTGGCCGCCCACCTCGTGCCTGGTGGCGAGCAGGAAGATGCCGACGCACATGAAGGCGACGAGGGTGGCGACCTTGACGATCGCGAACCAGAACTCCATCTCGCCGAAGATCTTCACCGAGATCAGGTTCACCGCCAGCACCACCGTGAGCGCGACGAGCGCGAGCACCCACTGGGGGATGCTCGTGAACATGCTCCAGTAGTGCGTGTACAGCGCGATCGCGGTGATGTCGGCGATGCCGGTCGTGGACCAGTTCAGGAAGTACATCCAGCCGGCGACGTACGCCCCCTTCTCGCCGAGGAACTCGCGCGCGTACGACACGAAGGAGCCCGAGGAGGGCCGGTACAGGACCAGCTCGCCGAGGGCGCGGACCACGAAGAAGGCGAAGACGCCGCAGACCAGATAGGCGAGCGCGAGAGCCGGGCCCGCGCTGTGCAGGCGTCCTCCCGCGCCCAGGAAGAGGCCGGTGCCGATGGCGCCGCCGATGGCGATCATGTTGACGTGGCGGTGCTTGAGGTCCTTGCTGTAGCCGGCGTCGCCCGCGTCCGCGGGTGTCGCGGCCGCCCCGGGGCGGGTGGCGACGTCGGCCGTGCGCACGCTGTCCTTGCTCACGGGTGGTTCCACTCTCTGGTGCGCCCGGGCCTGGTACGCCCGGGTTTCCGTACGGTCGTGGCCCGCGGCCCCCGGACAGGGGCACAGACCAGCACCGCACCTTCCCAGGACGCCGGGCGACCATGCGGTGGCCGACGTCACACGGCGTCGCTTCTCACAGGACCCTCACCGCTGCTCCGCACTCCCCCGCCCCGGGTTTCACAGCACCGGTGTCACAGCGATACTGCTGCACATGACGATCGAGACCGAGGAGCCGGCCCTCACGGTCGACGAGCTGGCCGCGCGGGCGGGGGTCACGGTGCGGACCGTGCGCTTCTACTCCACCAAGGGGCTGCTGCCGCCGCCGGTCATCGGCGCGCGCCGGGTGGGCCGCTACGGCTCCGGGCATCTCGCCCGTCTCGCGCTGATCGAGGAGTTGCGCGAGCAGGGACTGACCCTGGCGGCGATCGAGCGGTACCTGGACCGGCTGCCGCCCGGTCTCGACGCCCGTGACCTCGCCGTGCACCGGGCCGTGGTGGCGTCCTGGGCGCCGGACGCGGTGGAGACGGTGTCACGGCAGGAGCTGGAGCGCAGGGCGGGGCGTGCGCTCGCCGAGGAGGACGTGGACCGCCTCGTCGCGATGAACGTCGTACGCCGCGAGGAGGACGGGTACGGGGTCGACCCCGGCCTGCTGCGCCTCGGCGTGCGGCTCCTGGACGTGCCGCTGTCGCAGGAGTCGATCCGCGCCGCGCGCACCGTCCTCCTCGACCACGCGCGCGCGGCGGCCCACGAGCTGTCGCGGCTGCTGCGCGAGGAGGTGCCCGAGCGCGACGCGCGGGCGGTGCGCTCACTGTCGGCGCACATGCAGCCCCTGGTCGTGCAGGCCCTGCTGACGGCGTTCCAGCGCTCGCTCACCGAGGAGCTGCGGGAGTGGCTCGGGGAGCCGCCGTCCGACGGCTCCCCCTGACACTGCCGGTGGTTCAGCGCGCGTCGATGAACGTCTCACCGTTCTCCGCCTTGGCCACCAGCAGCGCGGGCGGGGTGAAGCGGTCGCCGTAGCGCTCGGCGAGTTCCCGCGCGCGTGCCACGAAGCCGGGGAGCCCGCCCTCGTAGCCGTTGACGTACTGGAGGACGCCGCCGGTCCAGCCGGGGAAGCCGATGCCGAACAGGGAGCCGATGTTGGCGTCGGCGACCGAGGTCAGGACGCCTTCCTCCAAGAGCCTGACGGTGTCGAGGGCCTCGGAGAACAGCATGCGCTCCTGCATGTCCTCGAACGGGATCGCGGCGTCCGCGCGCGTGAAGTGCTCGCGCAGCCCCGGCCACAGTCCGGCCCTCTTGCCGTCCTCGGTGTACTCGTAGAAGCCCGCTCCCCCGCTGCGTCCGGGGCGCCCGAACTCGTCGACCA
The DNA here is from genome assembly GCF_036226605.1 of Streptomyces sp. NBC_00704. Lineage (NCBI taxonomy): Bacteria > Bacillati > Actinomycetota > Actinomycetes > Kitasatosporales > Streptomycetaceae > Streptomyces > Streptomyces sp. NBC_00704. Next base: position 6,858,043 of record NZ_CP109000.1, on the reverse strand, counting down.
TGCGGTCGACGACGGCCTCGGCGGGGTGCGCGACCCAGGTCCCGCCGGCCTCCTCGACGGCCCGCCTCGACTCCCGGCGGATCTTCTGCGGCAGGGTGAGTGTCAACTCGTCCATCAGGGAGAGCACCTTGGCCGGGTAGCCGGCCTGCGCGGCCGCCTGTTCCACGGAGGCGGGCTCGATGCCCTCGCCGACCATGGCGACGCCCTCGTTGATGAAGTGGCCGATCACCCGGGAGGTGAAGAAGCCGCGCGAGTCGTTGACGACGATCGGGGTCTTTTTGATCTGCCGGACCAGGTCGAAGGCGCGCGCGAGCGCCTCGTCGCCGGTGCGGGCGCCCTTGATGATCTCGACGAGGGGCATCTTGTCGACGGGCGAGAAGAAGTGCAGGCCGACGAAGTCGCCCTGACGCTCGACGCCCTCGGCCAGCGCGGTGATGGGCAGCGTGGAGGTGTTGGAGCACAGCAGGGCGTCGGGGGCCACGACGTGCTCGATCTCCTGGAAGACCTTGTGCTTGAGGGCGGTGTCCTCGAAGACGGCCTCGATGACCGCGTCGCAGCCGGCCAGGTCGGCGGGGTCCGCGGTGGGAGTGATGCGGGCGAGCAGCGCCTCGGCCTTCTCGCGGGTGGTGCGGCCCCGGGCGACGGCCTTGTCGCAGAGCTTCTCGGAGTAGCCCTTGCCCTTGACGGCGGCCTCCAGGGAGACGTCCTTCAGGACGACGTCGATGCCGGCGCGGGCGCACGCGTAGGCGATGCCCGCGCCCATCATGCCGGCGCCCAGGACTGCGGCCCTGCGGACCGTGCGGGGCTCGACGCCCTTGGGGCGGCTCACGCCGGAGTTGACGGACTGGAGGTCGAAGAAGAACGCCTGGATCATGTTCTTCGACGTCTGTCCGGCGGCCAGCTCGACGAAGTAGCGGGCCTCGATGACCTGCGCGGTGTCGAAGTCGACCTGGGCGCCCTCGACGGCCGCGGCGAGGATGGCGCGCGGCGCCGGGTAGGGGGCGCCGTTGGTCTCCTTGCGCAGACTGGCCGGGAAGGCGGGCAGGTTGGCGGCGAAGCGCGGGTTCGACGGGGTGCCGCCGGGGATGCGGTGGCCCGGCTCGTCCCAGGGCTGCCGCGACTCGGGGTGGGCGTCGACGAACGCGCGGGCCTTGGCGAGCATGTCCTCGTGCGTCGCGGCGACCTCGTGGATGAGGCCGTTCTCCAGGGCCTGGCGGGGGCTGTACTGGTTGCCCTTGAGGAGGACCTTGAGCAGGGCGTCGGTGATGCCCAGCAGGCGCACGGTGCGCACGACGCCGCCGCCTCCGGGCAGGAGGCCCAGGGTGACCTCGGGGCAGCCGATCTTCGAGCCGGGGGCGTCCAGGGCGACCCGGTGGTGGCAGGCGAGGGCGAGCTCGAAGCCACCGCCGAGGGCCGCGCCGTTCAGGGCGGCGACGACGGGCTTGCCGAGGGTCTCGATGCGGCGGAGGTGGCGCTTGATCTCCAGTCCGCCCTCGAAGAGCTCGCGGGCGGTGTCGGGGGTGACGCGGATCAGGTCGCGCAGGTCGCCGCCGGCGAAGAAGGTCTTCTTGGCGGAGGTGAGGATGACGCCCCGGACGGAGTCCTTCTCGGCCTCCAGCCGGTCGGCGACGGCGGCGAGGGAGGCGCGGAAGGCCGCGTTCATGGTGTTCGCGGACTGGTCGGGGTCGTCGAGGACGAGGGTGACGAGGCCGGTGCGGTCCTGTTCCCAGCGGATGGCGGTGCTCTGTGTCATGAGGGGGTCTCCGGAGAAGTCGGCGGGGTTGCGCTGGGATGGTCAGAGGCGTTCGACGACGGTGGCGATGCCCATGCCGCCGCCGACGCAGAGGGTGGCCAGGCCGTAGCGCTTGTCCTGGCGTTCCAGCTCGTCGACGAGGGTGCCGAGGATCATCGCGCCGGTGGCGCCGAGGGGGTGGCCCAGCGCGATCGCCCCGCCGTTGACGTTCACCTTGTCCAGGGAGAGGCCCATGTCCCTGACGAAGCGCAGGACGACGGCCGCGAACGCCTCGTTGATCTCGACGAGGTCGATGTCGTCGATGGTCAGGCCCCCCTTCGCCAGGGCCTTGCGGGTGGCGGGCGCGGGACCGGTGAGCATGATCGTCGGCTCGGAGCCGGAGACGGCCGCGGAGACGATCCGCGCGCGGGGGGTGAGCCCGTAACGCTCGCCGACCTCCTTGCTGCCGACGGCGACCAGGGACGCGCCGTCGACGATGCCGGAGGAGTTGCCCGCGTGGTGGACGTGGTCGATCTTCTCCACCCAGTGGTACTTCTGGAGCGCCACCGCGTCGAAGCCGCCCAGTTCGCCGATGTCGGCGAAGGACGGCTTGAGCTTGCCGAGGGAGTCGGCGGTGGTGCCGGGGCGCGGGTGCTCGTCGTGGTCGAGGACGACCAGGCCGGCGCGGTCCTTCACCGGGACGACCGAGCGGTCGAAGCGCCCTTCCTTCCAGGCCGTCGCCGCCCGCTCCTGCGACAGGGCCGCGTACTCGTCGACGTCCCGGCGGGAGAAGCCCTCGATGGTGGCGATGAGGTCGGCGCCGATGCCCTGCGGCACGAAGTTCACGGCCAGGTTGGTCATGGGGTCGTTGAACCAGGCGCCGCCGTCCGAGGCCATCGGCACCCGGGACATCGACTCCACGCCGCCCGCGAGGACCAGGTCCTCCCAGCCCGAACGGACCTTCATCGCGGCCAGGTTGACCGCTTCCAGGCCCGAGGCGCAGAAGCGGTTCTCCTGCACGCCCGCCACGGTGTCCGGCAGGCCGGCCGCGAGGGCGGCGATGCGCGCGATGTCGGAGCCCTGGTCGCCCACGGGTCCGACCACGCCGAGCACGATGTCGTCGACGGCGGCCGGGTCGAGGCCGGGGAAGCGGTCGCGGAGCTCGTGGATGAGGCCGACGACGAGGTCGATGGGCTTCGTGCCGTGCAGGGCGCCGTTCGCCTTGCCGCGTCCGCGCGGGGTGCGGATCGCGTCGTACACGTACGCTTCGGTGCTCACAGGTCAGGCCTTTCGGGAGGGTGGGCCGGCCGGGCGGGGTCGGCCGCCCGGGGACGCGGTGTTCGGGGACGCGGTGTTCGGGAAGGGCTGCTCGGGGTCCGTCACGAGCCCCGGGGCGTCCCAGTCGCGGGCGATCTCGCGGGTGTGGGCGCCGGGCAGGGCCGGCCCGGTGCGGACGGCCGTGGGCGTCGCGGAGAACCGGGGCGCGGGGGCCGGCTGGGTGATGCCGCCGTGGTCGGTGAAGGTGCCCCGGGCCGCGAGGTGCGGGTGGTGCGGGGCCTCGCGCAGCGACAGCACGGGCGCCACGCAGGCGTCGGAGCCGTCGAAGACGGCCGTCCACTCGTCGCGGGTGCGGGCCCGGAAACGGGCGGCGACGGCCTCGCGCAGCTCGCCCCAGCGCGTCCAGTCCCTGCGGGCGTCGCGGACGTCCCCGAGACCCAGCAGGCCGACGAACTCGTCGTAGAACTGCGGCTCCAGCGCGCCGACCGCCATGTGGCCGCCGTCGGCGGTCTCGTACGTCCCGTAGTACGGGCAGCCGCCGTCGAGGAGGTTGGCGCCGCGCCGGTCCTGCCAGCCGCCGGCCGCGAGCATGCCGTGGATCATCGCGGAGAGGTGGGCGACGCCGTCGACGATGGCCGCGTCGACGACCTGGCCGGCGCCGCTCTCGCGCGCGTGGTGCAGGGCCGCGAGGACGCCGACCACGAGGTACAGGGAGCCGCCCGCGTAGTCGCCGAGCAGGTTGGCGGGAACGGGCGGCGGCTGGCCGGGGGCGCCGATCATGCCGAGGGCGCCGGTGAGGGCGATGTAGGACACGTCGTGGCCCGCGCGCTGGGCGAGCGGGCCCTGCTGGCCCCAGCCGGTCATCCGGCCGTAGACCAGTCGGGGGTTGCGGGCGTGGCAGTCGGCGGGTCCGACGCCCAGGCGCTCGGCCACGCCCGGCCGGTTGCCCTCGATGAGGACGTCGGCGCGGGAGGCGAGGTCCAGGACGCGCGCGGGGCCGTCCGGCGCCTTCAGGTCGACGATCACCGAGCGCTTGTTGCGGTTGGTGACGTCCAGGGCCGGGTCGATGGCGAGGGAGGCTCCGCCGGGGCGGTCCACGCGGACGACGTCGGCGCCCAGGTCGGCCAGCAGCATGCCGGCGAAGGGGCCGGGGCCGATCCCGGCGAGCTCCACCACGCGCACGCCCGTCAGCGGGCCCTGCCCGGCCGTCCGTGCCGTCGTCATCCAGCCCCCTTGCTGTGACACAACCGATGTAACACCAGTGATGCTATGAACGCGGCGGAGCGGACACAAGAGCAGACCGAGCAAGCGCTTGGACACTTTGGGGACACCTGCCGTCGGGCTCCGCACTCCTCACGCTAGCCTCAGCCACCGACAGCGGCGCGGGCTGCACGGCAAAGGGGTGTCATGAGCAGGCTGAAAAGGTCGGACCGTCCGTACGACATCGTGCTCTTCGGGGCCACCGGCTTCGTCGGGACGCTCACCGCGGAGTACCTCGCCGCGCACGCGCCCTCCGACGTCCGCTGGGCGGTCGCCGGACGGGACGAGACGAAACTGCGGCGGCTGCGCGAACGGCTCGGCGTGGACGTCGGGGTGCTGCGGGCGGACGTCTCGGACCCGGCGTCACTGCGCGCCCTCGCGGAACACGCGCGCGTGGTGGCCACGACCGTGGGCCCCTACGTGCGCTACGGCGAGGAACTGGTGGCCGCCTGCGCGGACACCGGCGCCGACTACCTCGACCTCACCGGCGAGCCGGAGTTCGTGGACCTGATGTACGTGCGGCACGACGCACGCGCGCGGGAGACCGGAGCCCGGCTGCTCCACGCGTGCGGCTTCGACTCGGTCCCGCACGACCTCGGCGCGTACTTCACCGTTCGCCAGCTGCCCGAGGGCGTGCCGCTGACGGTGGACGGCTTCGTGACCGCCGACGCCTCCTTCTCGGGCGGCACCTTCGCCTCCGCGCTCGGCCAGTTCGCGCGCGGCCGGCAGATGGCGGCCGCCGCACGGGACCGGCGACGCCACGAACCGCGGCTGGTGGGCCGGCGGGCCACCGCACCGGTGGGCGCGCCCCGGTTCGCCCCCGAGGTCGGCGCCTGGGCCCTGCCGCTGCCGACCGTCGACCCGCAGATCGTGCTCCGGTCGGCGCGGGCGCTCCCGCGCTACGGCCCCGACTTCCGCTACCGCCACTACGCGGCGGTGCGACGGCTCCCGGTCGCCGTGGGCGGCGTCGCGGCCGTGGGCGCGCTGGCCGCCGCGGCCCAGCTGCCGCCGGCCCGGCGCTGGCTGTCCGGCCGGCTCAAGCCGGGCGAGGGGCCGAGCGCGCAGAAGCGGGCGCGCAGCTGGTTCTCGGTCCGCTTCGTCGGCGAGGGCGGGGGCCGCCGGGTGTACACCGAGGTCGCGGGCGGCGACCCCGGCTACGACGAGACGGCGAAGATGTTCGCCGAGGCCGCGCTGGCCCTGGCCTGCGACGCCCTCCCGCCGACCGCGGGACAGATCACCACCGCGGTGGCGATGGGCGACGCGCTGACCGAGCGGCTGACCCGGGCGGGCATCCGCTTCCGCGTCGTCGCACGCCGCTGAGAGGCCCCGCGCCCACCGCGCTCCCGGCGCCTCCCCGGCGCCCTCGTCGCTCGCTTCGTGGGCGTCTCAGAGCGGCCACTGGACGAGGGTGTAGATCATGCCGCCGATCCAGCCGAGCCCGGCCAGGACGGCGAGGACGAGAGCGGCGTTCACGGCACGCTCGACCGGTCGGGCCGGGTCGGCGAAGGGCTTCGGGGCGCGATGCGTGGTCATGCGGCCCAGCCTGCCGATCGCACGGGCGTGCGGGCATCCGTACGGGTACTCAGACGCCGTACTCAGATGCCGCACGCCGCGTGCGGACGGCTCGGACGAGGGCTCTGCCGCATCTCTGACGAATCTCTGACGAGGGCTCGGATCCACGGGCCGTTCGGCGTCCGGGCGTCCGGTGTCCGGCGTCCGTGGGATTTCTGCCGGACGGCGCCGCGGCACAGTCCGGCACTGCTCCCCTGTCGTGCGTCGGCGGCCCCTCGCCCTCATCCCCCGTTTGAGACTTCTTCCGCGTCACGTCCGGCGAACCCGCCTCGAAGTCCCCACAAGCACTTCAATGAAACGATTGAAGCAGCCGACCACGGCGACCGGGCGACCGGAGGAGAAGCCAGAGGCGAGAAGGGGAGCAGCATGAAGTTCGTTCTCGAAGTCAGCGTCGACGAGGGCGCGTTGGCCCAGGACCCGGTGGGCGAGCTGGGGCGCGTCCTGCGGTACTGGGGCGGCAACCTGAAGCACTACGCCCTGGAGGCCGGGGACGGCTCGGCCGTCTACGACTCCGCGGGCGCCGAGGTGGGCCGGTGGCGGATCGTCGCCTCCTGAAGCGCCTCGCGGCACAGGGAGTCCGCTCTGCGGGTGGTCTCCGGGAGGCGGAAGCGCGGGGTGAGGGCCAGGGTGTGGGCGCAGGCGCCGGCCAGGCCGACGCGGTGGCCCACGGACACGAACACGGGCTTCACTCCCGCGCGGGTGCGCAGCGCCCGCCCCACCTCCTCGTCGCCGGCCAGCAGCGGGGACGCCGATCCGCGCGGCGCGCCGGGGTCGTCGTAGGTGAAGGCGAAGGGGTTCTTGGCGACGCCGATCGTGGGCAGGCCGGTGAGGACCCCGAGATGGCTGGCGAGCCCGAAGCGGCGCGGGTGGGCGATCCCGTAGCCGTCGCAGACGACCAGGCCGGGCGGGCAGGGCAGCGCCTCCAGCGCGGCGAGCACCGTGGGGATCTCGCGGAACGCGAGCAGGCCGGGGACGTACGGGAAGGAGATCCGCCCGACGGCGGTCGCCTCGGCGACGACGTCGAGGCTCGCCGCGTCCAGGACGACGGCGGCCGCCGCGACGAGGTCCCGCTCGTCGTCGTAGGCGACGTCGACCCCGGTCACGTGTCCCGTCCCGGGGGGCGGTCCCGGCTGGTCGAGCACCACTTCGGCCCGCAGCTCGTCCTGGACGGCGCGGGCCTCCTCCTCGGTCGCGGGCCAGCCCGCGGGAATGCTTACGGTCGTCATGGTGGTGACGAGCGTACGGCTCCCGCGGACGGGCCCGCGATCGTGTTTTCCCCGGTGTCAGCTCCGGCCGTCGAACGATCGCACGTGGGCCCCTGAGAGCCCTTGCCGGATCGCCGGCCGCCGCGCTTGCCGGACGGCAAGTCTTTCGCGTTCGCGCCCTCCGGCTGCCCGGAGAACGGCTCACCTCTCCAGGCGCGCGACCCGCCCCTGTTCGCCCGCGGCCCAGCATGCGCGGGGGCCGGCGCAGTCCACGGTGTCGTACGAGCCGGTGTCGACGGTGCGCCAGGTGCGGCCCGCGTCGACGGTCAGGTCGGTTCCGGTGGGGCCGACCGCGAGGGCCGCGGTACGGCTGCCCGGGATCCAGGCGACGCCGGAGCGGTAGGCGGGCGGCGGCGCGGCGGCGGGCCGCCAGGAGCGGCCGCCGTCCCCGGTGGTGGCCGCGGCCCGTGGGGACGGCTGGTCGGGGCGGTAGTCACCGCCGACGGCGAGACCGTGGGCCCGGTCGCGGAAGGCGACGGCGAAGACCCCGCGCGCGGGGTCTCCCGCCGGGACGGGCGCGTCGGCGGCCTTCCACGTCCGCCCACGGTCGGAGGAGTGCAGCACCCGCGCGCGTGCGGCGCCGCCGGTCGCCAGCCAGACGTCCCCGCGCCCGGCGGCGACCAGGCACTGGCCGCTCGCGGCGAAGCCCGCCTCGCCGTCCTGGGCGGCCGGCATCCCGCGGTCGGGCAGCACCTTCCAGGAGCGGCCGCCGTCGCTGGTCGACAGGATGCGGAACCGGCCGTCCACCGGGTCGCTCACGGCGAGGCCGTGACGGCGGTCGAAGAAGGTCATGCAGTCGTAGAACGCGCGGGCGTCGGTGTTGCGGAAGGACTCCGTCCAGGTCGCGCCGCCGTCCTGGGTGCGGTAGACGCGCGACGCCTCGCCCTCGCCGATGGCCAGGACCACCGCGTGACGGGCGTCGAACGCCTCGACGTCGCGGAACTGCAGGTCGTCGGCGCCGGCCGGCGAGACGTCGTGCCAGCTCGCGCCGCCGTCGACGGTGCGCAGGACCGTGCCCGCGGTGCCGGCCGCCCACGCGGTGTCGCGGTCGACCGCCGCGAGTCCGCGCAAGCGCACGGCGTCGGCGCCGGTGTCCTTGAGGGCCCAGTGCGGCGGCGCCGGGGGCCGGGTGTGCGCCTGGGCCGGAGTTGCGGCCAGGACCGCCAGCACCGCCCCGCAGGCCGCGGCCGCCGCCCGCGCGCCCGCATGTGCCGTCCGAATCGTGCGTCGCGTCTTCCCCAAGGGCCTCATGGCGGGCGAAGCTAGCCCACGGCTTTCACCGGCGTCCAGATGCCGAGATCGCCTCAGCCGCCCCGCAGGGCGCGGAAGAGTGGTGCGTCACTCCCGCGCATGAAGGCGGTGACCGAGGTCACTAGGAATGCGTGTGCACGGATCGGCCGGTTCCGGCGTCTCTTCCAGTGTCCGGACGCACCGCCCGGAGATTCGTCCCGCCGTCACGAGGGAGCAAGGCGTTGTCCACCGTCATCGAGCAGCCCGTCGAGGCCCGCCTGGTCGCGGCCGCGCCGCGCATGCAGAGCATCCCCGCCACCTTGCACTACGACCGTCAGGATCCCTTCGCCGTCCGGATGACGTTCCCCGCGCCGGCCACCCTGGAGGGCGTCGAGGTCTGCTGGACCTTCGCCCGCGAACTCCTCTCGGCCGGTCTCCAGGACGCCGAGGGCCACGGCGACGTCCGGGTGCGCCCCTACGGGTACGACCGCACGGTGCTGGAGTTCCACGCGCCCGAGGGCACCGCCGTGGTGCACGTGCACTCGGCCGACATCCGCCGCTTCCTCCAGGCCGCCGGCGAGCTGGTGCCCGCCGGGACCGAACACCGGCAGCTCGACCTCGACCACGACCTGGCGGAGCTGATGCGGGACGCCTGCTGACCCTTCCTCAATCCTTTTTAATCCTTTGACAGCTCTCGCGAGCCCTCCTACGGTGTGAACGGTTCTGTTGCCGCCGATCGGAGAAGGACGTTGCTCGTCTGAGGTCATGAGACACCCGCGCCACACGTCTTGCGTGTGAGCGCCGCGTGCGACCTCGGCCTGTGAGCCGTCCCTGCGGAGCGGGACCCTTTCGCTGTCCTCCCGCGCTCCCCCGCCCCGGCGGTGGTCGCCGCCTTCCGGTGTCTCGACACGTGTCGCCCTGACCGCACACGCAACCGCGAGGCCCGTTTTGAGTCAATCCATCACCTGCACCTCCCTCGACTTCGCCTGGCCCGACGGCACCCCCGTCTTCGAGGGGCTCGACGTCGCCTTCGGCCCCGGCCGCACCGGACTGGTCGGCGTCAACGGCTCCGGCAAGTCGACCCTGCTGAAGCTGATCGCCGGAGAACTCGCCCCCGCCGACGGCACGGTCCGCGTGGCCGGCGAGATCGGCCATCTCCCGCAGAACGTCACCCTGGACACCGCCCTGAGGGTGGACGCCGCGCTCGGCATCGCCGCCCGGCGGGCCGCCCTGCACGCCATCGAGGCCGGTGACGTGTCCGAGGAGCACTTCGAGACCGTCGGCGACGACTGGGACGTCGAGGAACGCGCCCTGGCCACGCTCGGCGAGCTGGGGCTCGGCCATGTCGGCCTCGACCGCACCGTGGGCGAGGTGTCCGGCGGCGAGTCGGTCCTGCTGCGGCTGGCCGCCCTGCTGCTGCGCCGGCCGGACGTCCTGCTGCTGGACGAGCCGACCAACAACCTCGACCTGTACGCGAGACGGCGGCTGTACGCGGCCGTCGAGGCCTGGCCGGGCGTCCTGGTCGTGGTCAGCCACGACCGTGAGCTGCTCGACCTCGTCGACCAGATCGCCGACCTGCGCTCGGGGGAGATCACCTGGTACGGCGGCAACTTCTCGGCGTACGAGGAGGCCCTGGCCACCGAACAGGACGCGGCCGAGCGCATGGTGCGGGTCGCGGAGGCCGACCTGCGCCGCCAGAAGCGCGAACTGGCCGACGCCCAGGTCAAGCTGGCCCGCCGCAAGCGGTACGGGCAGAAGATGTACGAGCAGAAGCGCGAGCCGAAGATCGTCATGGGGGCGCGCAAGCGAGCGGCCCAGGAGTCCGCGGGCAAGCACCGCACCATGCACGAGGAGAAGCTCGCCGAGGCCAGGGAGCGGCTCGACGACGCCGCCGAGGCCGTACGCGACGACGACGAGATCCGCGTCGACCTGCCCCACACGGCCGTGCCGCCGGGGCGCGAGGTCCTCACCCTGACGGACCTGCGGCTCGCGTACGGCGCGCGCGTGCGGGGCGGTTTCGACCTGCGCGGGCCCGAGCGGATCGCGCTCGTCGGGCGCAACGGCGCGGGCAAGACGACGCTGCTGCGCACGATCGCCGGGGAACTGGCGCCGGAGGCGGGCGAGGCGCACGCGCGCGTGCCGCTGCGTTTCCTGCCGCAGCGTCTCGACGTCCTGGACGGCGAGCTGACCGTCGCCGAGAACGTGGCCCGGTTCGCGCCGGGAGCCACCGACAACCGGGTGCGGGCCCGGCTGGCCCGCTTCCTGTTCAGGGGCGCCCGCGCCGACCGGAAGGCGGCGACGCTGTCCGGCGGGGAGCGCTTCCGGGCGACCCTGGCGGCCCTGATGCTGGCCGAGCCCGCGCCGCAGCTGCTGATGCTGGACGAGCCGACCAACAACCTCGACATGGCCAGTGTGCGTCAGCTCACCACGGCCCTGGAGTCGTACGAGGGGGCGTTGATCGTGGCCGGTCACGACCTGCCCTTCCTGGAGTCCATCGGCATCACCCGGTGGCTGCTGCTGGACGGGGAGTTGCGGGAGACGACGGCGGAGGAGGTGGCGCGCCCGGTGTAGGAATCCGCGCGCGGCCCTCGCGGGCCGCGCCCCCCTTCCGCGGGTCTCAGGAGGGGCACATTGTTACTGCGGGGTTTCGTGGTGGCGGCCCCGCGCTGCATGATGGCTGACCGGCGCCGCGTCAGAGGCGCCGGTCGTGCCACCCGATTCGGAGAACCTGGACGTGCCCAGCAAGAAGGCCCTCATCCGCCGCCCCAGCCCGCGCCTCGCCGAAGGCCTGGTCACGCACGTCGAGCGGGAGAAGGTCGACGTGGAGCTCGCCCTGGAACAGTGGGAGGCCTACGCCGAGGCGCTGCGCACGCACGGCTGGGAGACCGTCGAGGTCGACCCCGCCGACGAGTGCCCGGACTCCGTGTTCGTCGAGGACACGGTGGTCATGTACCGGAACGTCGCCCTGATCGCCCGCTCCGGGGCCGAGTCCCGGCGCGACGAGACGCTCGGCGTCGAGGAGGCCGTGGCCCGCCTGGGCTGCTCGGTGAACTGGATCTGGGAGCCGGGCACCCTGGACGGCGGCGACGTCCTCAAGGTGGGCGACACGATCTACGTCGGCCGGGGCGGACGGACCAACGCGGCCGGCGTCCAGCAGGTGCGGGCCGCCTTCGAACCGCTGGGGGCGCGGGTCGTGGCCGTGCCGGTGAGCAAGGTGCTGCATCTGAAATCGGCGGTCACGGCGCTGCCGGACGGCACGGTGATCGGCCACACCCCGCACGTGGACCGCCCGTCGCTGTTCCCGCGCTTCCTGTCGGTGCCCGAGGAGTCCGGCTCGCACGTGGTGCTCCTCGGCGGCCCGCGGCTCCTCATGGCGGCGAGCGCGCCGAAGACGGCCGAACTGCTCGCCGACCTCGGGCACGAGCCCGTCGTGGTCGACATCAGCGAGTTCGAGAAGCTCGAGGGCTGTGTGACGTGCCTCTCGGTACGGTTGCGTGATCTGTACGCCTGACCGGGTGAACCGATCACCCTTTCGGCCCCAGGACCTGCGGTTCCGGGGGCCGCTCGGACGGGACCGGAACACTGGACGCGACACTCCTGATCAGCGAGGCTTACGCCGCACTTAACCTACGGTTTCGTAACCTACGGATACGTAGCCTACGATTCCGTAAGTTCCGGCCTCGCTCGCCGGAGTGTTCCGCTCCGCTTCACGTCCCCCTGGAGTTCTCGTGACGATCGCTTCCCCTCACCTCGGCAGCCCCGCCGTCTGGACCGACGCCAAGCTGCTGTACGCGCTGGAGGAAGTGGTCGAGACCGAACTCAACCGGCACCTGAAGGTCACCAAGGACTGGATGCCCCACGAGTACGTGCCGTGGAGCGACGGCCGCAACTTCCCCGGCTTCTTCGAGGACGGCGAGGCGTGGGACAAGGAGCAGTCCAAGGTCACCGAGATCGGCCGGATCGCGCTGGTCGTGAACCTGCTGACCGAGGACAACCTGCCCAGCTACCACCACGAGATCGCCTCGCTCTTCGGCCGCGACGGCGCGTGGGGCACCTGGGTGCACCGCTGGACGGCGGAAGAGGGCCGGCACGGCATCGTCATGCGTGACTACCTGCTCGCCTCGCGCGCGGTGGACCCGGACAAGCTGGAGCACTTCCGCATGTCCCACATGAGCGAGGGCTTCGAGTCCGACAACCGGCACTCGATGCTCCACTCGGTCGCCTACGTCGCCTTCCAGGAGCTGGCGACCCGCGTCTCGCACCGCAACACCGGCCACCAGTCCGGCGACCCGGTCTGCGACCGCATGCTGGCGCGCATCGCGACCGACGAGAACCTGCACATGGTCTTCTACCGCAACCTCCTCAAGGCCGCGTTCGACCTCGCCCCCGACATGACCATGCAGGCCGTGCGGGACGTGCTGGTCAACTTCCGCATGCCCGGCCACGGCATGCCCGGCTTCGAGCGGTTCGCCGCGCAGATGGCCATCGGCGAGGTCTACAACCTGCGCATCCACCACGACGACGTCATCCAGCCCGTGCTGCGCTTCCTGAAGATCATGGAGATCGACGGCCTCGGCCCGGAGGGGCAGAAGGCGCAGGAGGAGATCGGCCTGTACATGGGCGGACTGGACGCCGAGGCGCTGAAGTTCGACGAGAAGCTGGCCATCCGCAAGGCCCGCATGGCGGCTCGCGCGGCGGGCTGACCCACTCGGCCCCCGCCGCCTCGACGCACGTCGAGGGCCCGCACTTCGACGGCCCGCACAGGGAGAACGCTTCCCGGTGCGGGCCGTCCGGCGTCGGCGGGGACACCGGTCCGCCCCCGCCTCCCGCGTCTCCGTCCCCGCGACGCCCCGCCCCGCCCCGCACCGGAATTCCCGACCGCACCCCCGCGACGCGGTCGCCCGGAACCCCTGGATCTCCCCGGCCTCCCGGTCGGCCCGGTCAGTGCGCCGTGCGCCTGATCTCCAGCCGCTCCTTCTCGGAGAGGCCGCCCCAGACGCCGAAGCGTTCGTCGTTGGCCAGGGCGTAGTCGAGGCAGGCCGGGCGCATCTCGCACATGCCGCAGATGCGCTTCGCCTCCCGTACCGAACTGCCGGGCTCGGGGAAGAAGAACTCCGCCCCGGTCTGTGCGCACAGCGCTTCCCGCTGCCAGGTGAGATCGGGTGTGGGAATCGTGTCGGTGTACATGGCGAGGATCGTGCCCGGCGGCGCAAAACGTTCGATCAACGCCCGATATACGCGCGCCTCGGACGGCCCGGACCCGGTCCCTCCGGATGTCCGGGCCCCGAGGCCGCAAGCCCCCGCCGCCCCGATGATGACCGGACGACCGCGACGGCGCACGGCGGCGCGCGCGGACCGACCTCCGCGGCCGCGGGGGCGGCTCCCGTTGCGGCGGCTGCGGTGGCTCCCGTTGCGACTGCGGTGGCGACTGCGAGGGCGGTGGCGGTCGCCTCCGCGGCCGCGGCACGGGCCCGCTCCGCGTACCGCGGGTCCCCGAGGATCTCGCGGCAGCCGGCGACCCGCGCTCGATCGCCGACGACCCGCGGGGCGCACTCCGGCGGCGGTTGTCAGTGGTCGGTGCCAGACTCGGCAGTGCATGGACGGGACCCCTGCGAGGAGGGCGATGATGCTCACCACCCGTTTCGTCGACGGCGCTCCGAACTGGATCGACGTCGGCACGACCGACATCGACGGCGCCACCGCGTTCTACGGCGCGCTCTTCGGCTGGACCTTCCGGTCGGCGGGACCGGACGCGGGCGGCTACGGCTTCTTCCAGCTGGACGGGAGGACCGTGGCGGGCGGCATGCAGACCACTCCCGAGCAGGGCCCGCCGTCCTGGACGGTGTACTTCGCGACGGCGGACGCCCGGGCCACGGCCAAGGCCGCCGAACAGGCCCACGGCGCGGTGGCGGTGGCGCCGATGGACGTGATGGGCGAGGGCCACATGGCGGTCCTGACCGACCAGGCGGGGGTCCCCTTCGGCCTCTGGCAGCCCGGCCGCACCAAGGGCGTGGACGTGGCGAACGAACCGGGCTCGCTGTGCTGGGTGGAGCTCTACACGCCGGACATCGCCGCGGCGGCCGCCTTCTACCACGCGACGCTGGGCCTGGAGACGTACGCCGTCCCCTTCCCCGGCGGCACCTACACCTGCGTCAACCCGGCCGGCGCCGACGAGGACGCGATGTTCGGCGGCATCGTCCCGCTGTCCGACGATCCCACCGAGGCGGGGTCGCCGGCGCACTGGCTGCCGTACTTCGAGGCCACCGACGTGGACGCGGTGGTCGCCAGAGCCCGGGAACTCGGCGGCGCCGTGCGGATGCCCGCCACGGACGTCGAGGGCGTCGGCCGCATCGCCCGGCTCGCCGACCCCTACGGCGCGCGCTTCGCGGTGATCAGGAACGCACCCCGCGAGCAGTGAGCCGCCACGGCCCCGGCCCACGAGCGCGGGCGAGAGCCCCGGCGCGCGCGACGGGGGCGGCGTCTACGCCGAGGCCCGGCGCACCAGCGTGGTGGGCAGGACGACGCCGCCGCCCGCTTCCTCGTCGGCGCCTCGCCGGTCGAGCCGGCGCAGCAGGACACGGGCCATGATCCGGCCCATCTCCTCGATGTCCTGACGGACCGTCGTCAGCGGCGGGTCGGTCTGTTCCGCGACGGCGAGCATGTCGTCGAAGCCCACGACGGCGACGTCCTGCGGCACGCGCCGTCCGCGTTCGCGCAGCACCCGCAGGACGCCCGAGGCCATCAGGTCGTTGGCGGCGAACACGGCGTCGATGTCCGGGCAGCGGTCCAGGAGTTCGCGCATGGCGCGCTCGCCGCCGGCGGGAGTGAAGTCGCTCTCCACCACGAGCAGCGGCTCGGCGTCGCCCACGACCTGCCGGTATCCGTCGAGCCGGTCCGCGGCCGAGGTCTGGTCGAGGGGACCGCTGATGTGGGCGACACGGGTGCGCCCGAGGCCCATGAGGAGGCGCACGGCGTCGCGGGCGCCGCCCCGGTTGTCGCTGTCCACGTAGACGACGTCCCGCGTGCCGTCGCTCCAGCCGGGCCGCCCGCCGAACACGGTCGGCACGGCGACGTCCTGGATCAGGCGGGGCAGCGGGTCGTCGAGGTGCAGCGAGAAGACCAGCGCCCCGTCGACATGGCCGCCGGCGAGGTAACGGGCCACGCGGGCGTGGTCGTCGCGGCCCTCGGTGAGCAGCAGCACCAGCTGGTTGTCGTGGGCCGTCAGCTCCTTGCTGATGCCGCGCAGCTGGAGAGCGAAGAACGGGTCGGCGAAGACCCGCGTCTCCGGTTCGGCGATGATGACGGCGACCGCGTCGTGCCGCCTGGTGACCAGGCTGCGCGCCGCCTGGTTGGGCACGTAGCCGAGCTCGTCCACGGCCTGCCGCACCCGTTCGACGAGCGGCTCCCGCACGCCGTCCCCGCCGTTGACCACCCGCGACGCGGTCGCCCGGGAGACCCCGGCCCGCGCTGCCACGGCCTCCAGCGTGGGACGCGGCGCTGTCTCGCTCACTTCAGGGCTCCTCCTGGCCGGGTGCTGATCAGGATAGCTCCGCGCAAGGCCAACACGGCGAGAGCGCTCTCACAACCGGCACGGAGACGCCGTGGCGACGGCGGCCCCGCGCACCTCGACGGCGACCCCGCCTCGATCCTCGACGCGGGTCCCGTCAGCGGGCCGGCTCCTGCCCGCCCGGGGTGTCCTCGTGCCGTGCCCGGCTCGGCTGCACCCGTTTGGGCTCCCCCGGCATCTTCGGGTACTCCGGCGGATAGGGCAGGTCGCCCAGACCGTGCTCGTGCTCGTCGCGCCGGGCGAGGTCGAGAAGGGCGTCGAGGGAGAAGGCGTGGTCGTCCATGTCGGCGTGCACGTCGCCGAGTTCGGCGTAGCGGGCCGGCATGGTCGCGATGTCGAAGTCACGGGGGTGCGCCGTGCCGACCTCGTCCCAGCGCAGCGGCGCCGAGACGGGGGCGTGCGGGCGGGGGCGCACGGAGTACGCGGAGGCGATGGTGCGGTCGCGGGCGGTCTGGTTGTAGTCGAGGAAGATGCGCTCGCCGCGCTCCTCCTTCCACCACTTGATCGTCACCTGCTCCGGCATCCGGCGCTCCATCTCCCGGCCGACGGCGATGGCGGCGCGCCGGACCTGCGTGAAGGTCCAGCAGGGCTCGATCGGCACGAAGACGTGCAGGCCGCGGCCGCCGGAGGTCTTGGGCCAGCCCCGCAGTCCACCGAACTCGTCGAGCACGGCGCGCAGCTCGTGCGCGGCGCGGACCGCGTCGTCGAAGTCGGTGCCGGGCTGCGGGTCGAGGTCGATGCGCAGCTCGTCGGGGTGGTCGACGTCGGCGCGGCGCACCGGCCAGGGGTGGAAGGTCAAGGTGCCGAACTGGGCGGCCCACAGGACGGCCGCCTCCTCCGTCGGGCACATCTCGTCGGCGCTGCGGCCGCTGGGGAACGTGATGTGCGCGGTCGGGATCCAGTCGGGCATGTTCTTCGGCGCCCGCTTCTGGAAGAAGGACTCGCCGGTCACTCCGTCGGGGTAGCGCTCCAGGGTGGTGGGGCGGTCGCGCAGAGCGCGCAGGATGCCGGGGGCGACGGCCTGGTAGTAGCGGGCGAGGTCCAGCTTGGTGAAGCCGCGCTCCGGGAAGAAGACCTTGTCCGGGCTGGACAGCCGTACCGTCCGCCCGGCCAGTTCCAGTTCCACCGCATCGCCCATGCGAGCCACGGTAGGCACACCGCCGTCACCTCGCATCACCACACGAACCGGCAGCAGTGACCCATGAGGGTGCATACCGGGCGATCCGGGCGGACCTCGCGCAGAATCGGGGGCATGGACCTGCCGGTGATGCCGCCCGTGAAGCCGATGCTCGCCAAGTCGGTGGCGGCCATCCCGCCGGGCATGCAGTACGAGGCGAAGTGGGACGGCTTCCGGGCGATCGTGTTCCGCGACGGGGACGAGATCGAGCTGGGCAGCCGTACCGGAAAGCCTCTGACCAGGTACTTTCCCGAGCTGGTGGAGGCGCTGCGGGAGCGGGTGCCGGCGCGGTGCGTGCTGGACGGGGAGATCGTGATCGCCCGGGAGGGGCGGCTCGACTTCGACGCCCTGACGGAGCGCATCCACCCCGCGGCCTCGCGGGTGCGCACGCTCGCCGAGCGGACCCCGGCCTCGTTCGTGGCCTTCGACCTCCTTGCGCTCACCGACACCTCGCTGCTGGACGTGCCGCTGACCGACCGGCGGGAGCTGCTGAGCCGGGCGCTGGCCGGGGTGACGGCCCCCGTGCATCTGGCGCCGGCGACGACCGACGTCGAGGTGGCCCGGCAGTGGTTCGAGGAGTACGAGGGCGCGGGCCTCGACGGGGTGATCGCCAAGCCCCTCACCCTGCGCTACCTCCAGGACGAGCGCGCCATGTTCAAGGTGAAGCACGAACGCACCGCCGACGTCGTCGTCGCCGGGTACCGCCTGCACAAGAGCGGGCCGGTGGTGGGCTCCCTGCTGCTGGGCCTCTACGACGACCGGGGCATGCTGCAACATGTCGGCGTGTCCGCCGCCTTCACCATGAAGCGCCGGGCGGAGCTGGTCGAGGAGCTGGAGCCGCTGCGTCTGGCGGACGCTGCCGAACACCCGTGGGCGGCCTGGTCGGAGGAGGCCGCGCACGAGACGGCTCGGCTGCCGGGCGCGCCGAGCCGCTGGTCCGGCAAGAAGGACCTCTCCTGGGTTCCGCTGCGGCCCGAGCGCGTGGCCGAGGTGGCCTACGACCACATGGAGAACGGGGCGCGCTTCCGGCACACGGCCCGCTTCCGCCGCTGGCGCCCGGACCGCACCGCGTCCAGCTGCACCTACGCGCAGCTGGAGGAGCCGGTCCGCTACGACCTGGCGGAGATCCTGGGCGCACCGCCCAGGACCTGAACGCCGGCGGCCGGACGCGGGGGGTGAACCGCGGACTGTCAGGTGCGCAGGCCGCCAGGTGCGCGGACTGTCAGGTGCGCAGGCTTTCAGGTGCGCGGACCGCCGGAGGCGCAGAACGCCGGGGGCGCGGACCACCAGGGGGCGGAGAAATCAGCGCGCCGCACTACCTCCGGCCGACGGCCCGCGCGGCGAACGCATCGCCCGCACGGGCGGGGACGGGGCCAGGGCAGGTGGCAGACGTGGCGGGCGGGGGCCGGCGGGGCGGTGCGCGGCCGGGCCGGACGGTCGCGCCGCGCCTCCCGGACGCGCGGGCCGGGCGGCGCGGCCGCCGCTCACGGTGTCATCAGGACCTTGACCGCGCCGTCCTGCTTGCGCTGGAACATCTCGTACGCGTGCGGGGCGTCCGAGAGCGGCACGCGGTGGGTGGCGAAGTCGTCGACGCCGAGAGGGTCCTCGTCGGTGAGGTACGGCATGATCTCGTCGCTCCAGCGGCGGACGTTGGCCTGTCCCATGCGGATCTGGAGCTGCTTGTCGAACATCGTGAGCATCGGCAGCGGGTCGGCCATGCCGCCGTAGACGCCGACCAGCGAGAGGGTTCCGCCGCGGCGCACCAGTTCGATGGCGGTGTGCAGGGCGGCGAGACGGTCGACGCTGAACCGTTCCGCGAGCGGGCCGCTGATCTTGCGCGGCAGCAGGGCGGAGGCGTTCTGGATCATGCGGGCGGCCGCGCTGCCGTGGGCCTCGGTGCCGACGGCGTCGATCACGGCGTCGGGGCCGCGGCCGTCGGTCTGATCCCGGATCGCGTCGACGAGCTCCTTCTCGCTGTCGAAGCTGCGCAGGTCGAACGCCTCGACGCCGCGCGCGCGGGCCCGGCGCAGCCGGTCGCCCACCAGGTCCACGCCGAAGACCCGGCCGGCGCCGCGCACCTGGGCGATCCGGCAGGCCATGTCGCCGATGGGACCGAGGCCGAGCACGGCGACGCTGCCGCCCTCGGGGATGTCCGCGTAGGCGACCGCCTGCCAGGCCGTGGGCAGGACGTCGGAGAGGTACACGAACCGGTCGTCGGGCGGCCCCTCGGGTACCTTGATGGGGCCGAACTGGGCCTGCGGCACCCGCAGGTACTCGGCCTGCGCACCGGGCACCGCGCCGTACAGCCGGGTGTAGCCGAACAGGGCGGCGCCCATGCCCTCACCGGAGACCTGGGTGGTCTCGCACTGGGTGGGCAGGCCGTTCAGGCACATCCAGCAGCTGCCGCAGGCGATCTGGAACGGCACCACCACGCGGTCGCCGACCCGCAGGTCGGGCACTCCGGCGCCGACCTCCTCGACGATGCCCATCGGCTCGTGGCCGAGGATGTCGCCCGGCGTCATGAACGGGGTGAGCACTTCGTAGAGATGCAGGTCCGAGCCGCACAGTCCGCTGGACGTGACGCGGATGACGGCGTCCGTGGGCTCCTGGATGGTCGGATCGGGCACGGTGTCCACCCGTACGTCGCGCTTGCCCTGCCAGGTCACTGCCTTCATCGTGCCGCGCTCCTTCCGCCGTCCGGGCGGGACCCCGGCAGGTCCGGGGGCCCGGATCGTGGCTGCGCCCCGGGTACCCGAGCGCCCCGCCCCGAACCGCCGGCCGCGCGGCGGTCGCCGTCGCCAACCGCGCCGGACCACTCCGGGGCCGCAACCGGACCGCCTCCGGCGCCTCACCGACCGGTCCCGGCCACTCCCGGCCGCTCCCGGCCGCTCCCGTTCACGCCCAGTGACGCGGAGCCGGTGCGAAACGGCCGTCCGACCTCCGCCGGGCCGTTGCCGGGCTTCCGCCGGGCCGTCGTCGGGTCGCCTCCGAGTCCGCCTCCGGGCCTCAGATGGCCACTTTCGAACGCGCGAGCGCACAATCGAGTCACGGGACGGGGGTGCCCATGAAGGACACGAATCGTTCGAGACGCGGGGCGCGCACAGGGCGCGCCCGGCCTCCCTCCACGGCGGCGACGGCGGTGTCGGCGGCGGCCGTCGCGCTGGCGCTCTCGCTCGCCGCCGCGGCCTGCACGTCCGGCGGATCCTCCCCGCCCGACGGCGGGCGCAGCCCGTCGCGGAGCCCCAGCCCGACCGTGACCGCCACCGGTGCGGGCGTCGGTCCGGTGCTCGCCGTGAAGGTCGACAACGCGCCGGACGCCCGCCCGCAGACGGGCCTCGACGCGGCGGACGTCGTGTACGCCGAGCAGGTCGAGGGCGGGCTGAGCCGTCTGATGGCGGTGTACGCGACCAGGCTGCCGAAGGCCGTGGGGCCGGTGCGCAGCGCCCGGGAGTCCGACCTGGAGCTGTTGCGGCAGTTCGAGCGGCCGGTGCTGGCGTTCTCCGGCGCGCAGGGCAGGCTGCTGCCGCTGATCGACCGGGCGCCGCTGGACGCCGTCACGCCCGAGAAGAAGTCCGACGCCTACTTCCGGGGCGGCGAGCGGGCCGCGCCGCACAACCTGTACGTGCGTCCGAGCCGTCTGCTGCCCGTCGCGCCGGGCAGGGAGGCGCTGACCACGGGCTTCCGGTTCGGCGCGGCGCCCGCCGGGGGCAGGCCCGAGACCTCGCGGACCGTGCGCTATCCGGCGGCCTCGTTCACGTTCACCTGGTCCGCCGGCCGGTCCCGCTGGCTGGTCTCGACGGACGGCAGGCCCGCCGTGGCGGCGGACGGACAGCGGTCGGCCCCGGCCACGGTGGTCGTGCAGTACGTGCGGGTGCGCGCTTCGGGGTTCCACGACTTCCTCGGCAACAACACGCCGTACACGCAGACGGTGGGCTCGGGGAAGGCGGAGGTGCTGCGCGACGGCTGGGCCTACGACGTCCGCTGGAAGCGCGCGAAGGCGGAGGACGGCACGGAGTTCACCGCGTCCGACGGCAGTCCCGTCGCGTTCGCCGCGGGGCAGGTGTGGGTGGTCTTCGCGAAGGCGCCGTGAGCGCCGCCGCCGTCGGGGCGCCGGCCGCGTCATGAGCGGGTTCCGTCGGCGCAGGCGGGTGCCCGCCGCCGGGCCGGCGGACCTGTCACCGGGCCGGGTCGGCCGCCGCGGGCCGGCCGCGCCGGGGCCGCCGGCGTCGGTCAGCCGGACCGCTCCCCGTTCCGGCTGCGGTCCTGTCCTGTCGGCGGTCCCGGTGTCCCGGGCCGGTCCGCGGTCCTGTCGGCGGTCTCGGTCTCCGGCTCGGTCCGCGGTCAGGCCGGGCCGGCCGCCAGGGGTTCGGCCGGGTTGCGCAGTCCCTCGGCCGCGTCCGAGACGCGCTGGATCAGCCGGAGGAACAGGGCCTGTTCCTCGGCCGACAGCGGGGACAGGAAGACCTGGTTCATCCGGGCGGTGCGCACGGTCAGCCTGCGGTGGGTGCGCAGCCCGTCCTCGGTGAGCCGCAGCAGGAAGCGGCGGCCGTCCTGCGGGTCGCGGACCTTGTCGAGGAGGGACCGCCGGGTGAGCCTGCTGATCACCTCGGCGACGGTGGAGCGGTCGAGGCCGACCCGCTCCCCCACCGTGCGCTGGTCGAGGCCCGGTTCGGCCACGAGCGCGTTGAGGACCGCGAACTGCGGCGAGGTGATCTCCTCGGAGACCATCGTGTTCCACAGCAGGTAGTGCGCCTGCTGGAGCCGCCGGGCCAGGTGCCCGGGATGGCTGGTGAGGTCCACCGCGGCCATGAGCGCTCCTCCGCTGGAATTGATCGGTGTACTGAACGATAGCGCTCGACGGCGGACACGTCGCGCCTCCCGGCAGCCCGTATCCACATTGCAGCCCTGGGCCTTGACGGGTCCGGGCGGCGATGGAAGCGTGTGGGAGGTCTCGACGAGGTACTCAGTGCGCTGACTATCGCGCTGTCGCGCTGAGTGTCCCGGTCCGCTTCAGCAGGTTCGAGAGATGGGCTTCACGGATGGACAAGGTGGTCGCCACAGCCCTGGAGGCGGTGGCCGACGTGCCCGACGGCGCGTCGCTGGCAGTGGGCGGTTTCGGCCTGAGCGGCGTGCCCGGCGTCCTCATCGGGGCCCTGTACGAGCGGGGCGTCAGCGCACTGTCGGTCGTCTCCAACAACTGCGGGGCGATGGAGTCGGGCCTCGCGGTGCTGCTCGCCGCCGGGCGGATCGGCCGGGTGACCGGCTCCTACATCGGCGCGAACAAGGAGTTCGCCCGTCAGTACCTGGCCGGGGAACTGGAGGTCGAGCTGATCCCGCAGGGCACGCTGGCCGAGCGGCTGCGGTCCGGCGGTGCCGGCATCCCCGCCTTCTACACGCCCGCCGGGGTGGGCACGCAGGTCGCCGAGGGCGGACTGCCGTGGCGCTACGACGGTGCGGGCGGCGTCGCGCTGGCGTCGCCGCCGAAGGAGGTCAGGGAGTTCGACGGGGTGGAGTACGTGCTGGAGCACGGCATCCGCACCGACTTCGCGCTGGTGCGGGCCGCCCGCGGCGACCGGCACGGCAACCTCGTCTTCAACAAGGCCGCCCGCAACTTCAACCCGCTCGCCGCGATGGCCGGACGCGTCACGATCGCGGAGGTCGAGCAGCTCGTGGAGCCCGGTGAGATCGACCCGGACGCGGTGCACGTGCCGGGCGTCTTCGTGCAGCGCGTGGTCGCCCTGACCCCGGAGCAGGCCTGCGACAAGAAGATCGAGCGGCGGACGGTGAGCGGCTGATGGCCTGGACACGCGAGCAGATGGCCGCCCGCGCCGCGCGCGAGCTGAGGGACGGCCAGTACGTCAACCTCGGCATCGGCCTGCCCACGCTCATCCCCAACCACCTACCGCCGGGCGTCGAGGTCGTGCTGGAGAGCGAGAACGGCATCCTCGGCACCGGCCCCTACCCCGCCGAGGACGCGGTCGACCCGGACCTGATCAACGCGGGCAAGGAGACCGTGACGGTGCTGCCGGGCGCGTCCTTCTTCGACTCGGCCCTGTCGTTCGGCATGATCCGCGGCGGCCACATCGACGTGGCCGTGCTGGGCGCGATGCAGGTCTCCGAACACGGCGACCTGGCGAACTGGGCCGTTCCGGGCAAGATGATCACCGGTATCGGCGGGGCGATGGACCTGGTGCACGGGGCCCGCACGGTCATCGTCGTCATGACCCACACCGCGAAGGACGGCAGCCCCAAGATCCTGGCCGACTGCGCGCTGCCGCTGACCGGGAGGCGCTGCGTCGACCGGATCGTCACCGACCTCGGCGTCCTCGACGTCACGGCGGAGGGCCTGGCGCTGGTGGAGACCGCGCCGGGGGTCGGCGTCGGGGAGATCGTGGCGAAGACCGCCGCCGTGGTCCGGGTGGGCGGGCGCACGGAGGCCCCGTCATAAGCGGCGGCCCGAGGACCGTCCACGTCGTCGACGCCGTCCGCACCCCGTCCGGCCGCCACGGCGGCGCCCCGGCCCCGGTGCGCCAGGCGTTCGCCGCGCACGTCCTCGGCCGCGTCGCCGGGCGGCTGGAGTCCGGCCCGGCGGTCCCCGACCCGCAGGGCGGCGCCACCGCCCTCGTCCCCGCCCTCGTCCCCGAACGACAGGAACCCCGGGAACTCCCATGACTCTCACGCAAGCCGACATCGACCAGGAGATCGCGGCCGAGCACGCCGCCTACCGGAAGCGGCTCGCCGGCGGCGCGCCCGTCGAGCACCAGCCGCGCCGCGACTACGCGCCCTACCGCTCGTCCGTCCTGCGCCACCCGAAGCAGCCGCCGGTCGCCATCGACGTCAGCGGGGATCCGGAGCTGGTGGAGCTGGGCTCCCCCGCCTTCGGCGTGCGGGACGTCACCGAGACCGACAACGACCTGACCCGCCAGCACCACGGCGAGCCGATCGGCGAGCGCATCACCGTCTCGGGCCGGCTGCTGGACCGCGACGGGCGTCCGGTGCGCGGTCAGCTGGTCGAGATCTGGCAGGCCAACTCGGCCGGACGCTACGCCCACCGGCGTGAGCAGCACGACGCGCCGCTGGACCCGAACTTCACCGGCGTCGGCCGCACCCTGACCGACGACAGCGGCTTCTACCGCTTCACCACCGTCCAGCCGGGCCCCTACCCGTGGCGTCAGCACCTCAACGCCTGGCGGCCGGCCCACATCCACTTCTCGCTGTTCGGCACGGCCTTCACCCAGCGGCTCGTGACGCAGATGTACTTCCCCGGCGACCCGCTCCTCCCCTACGACCCGGTCATCCAGTCGGTGACGGACGACGCGGCCCGGCAGCGACTGGTCGCCGCCTACGACCACAGCCTGTCCGTGCCCGAGTTCTCGATGGGCTACCACTGGGACATCGTGCTCGACGGACCGCGGGCCACCTGGATCGAAGAAGGACGCTGAGCCGCCATGACGAAGACCGACCCGAGCCGTCCGGAGACCGTGCTGCCCACCCCGTCGCACACGGTCGGCCCCTTCTACGGGCACGCCCTGCCGTTCCCCGGCGGCGGCGACATCGCCCCGACCGGCCACCCGGACGCCGTCGCCCTGCGGGGATACGTGTACGACGGCGCGGGCGTGGCCGTGCCGGACGCGTTGCTGGAACTGTGGGGCGCGGACCCGGAGGGCGGGCTGCCGCGCGTCGACGGGTCGATGCGCCGCGATCCGGCGTCCGGCGGGTTCCTGGGCCGCAACGGCGTGGAGTTCACCGGCTGGGGCCGGGTCCAGACCGACGCCGACGGGCACTGGTCCGCACGGACGCTGCGGCCCGGCGCGCGCGGCGGCAGCGCCCCCCACCTGAGCCTGTGCGTGTTCGCGCGCGGGCTCCTGGTGCACCTGTTCACCCGGATCTACCTGCCCGGCGACGACGCGGCGCTCGCCGCCGACCCGCTGCTGCGGCGGGTGGACCCGGCGCGGCGCGACACGCTGGTCGCGACGCGGGAAGCGTCGGGGACATACCGTTTCGACATCCGCCTTCAGGGCGAAGGCGAGACGGTCTTCCTGGAGTTCCAGTGACAACTGCTGCCCGGTCCGGATCCGCTCTGCTCGCCCCGGGGTGGACCGGCTCCCCCGCCGCCCGCACGACGGACGACGACTCCTACCTGCGGGCGCTGCTGGACGCGGAGGCCGCGCTGACCCGCGCCCAGGAGGCGCTGGGCGCGGTCCCGGAGGGGGCGGGGGCGGCGGTCACCGCGGCCGCGAGCGGCGCGTTCGACGCGCGCTCCCTCGCCGAGCGCGCCCGCGGCGGCGGCAACCCGGTGATCCCGCTGGTCGCCGACCTCACCGAGGCGACGGGTCCCGAGTACGGCCCGTACGTGCACCGGGGCGCGACCAGCCAGGACATCATGGACACGGCGACGATGCTGGTCGCGGCGCGGACCCTGGACCCGGTGCTGGCCGACCTCGACCGCGTCCAGGGGGCGCTGGCCGGGCTCGCCGCCCGGCACCGGGACACGGCGATGGCCGCGCGCACCCTCACCCAGCACGCGGTGCCGACCACCTTCGGGCTGAAGGCCGCCGGCTGGCGCTCCCTGGTGCTGGACGCCCGCGACCGGATCACGGCCGTACGGGACGCGCTGCCCGCCCAACTCGGCGGCGCGGCGGGGACGGCGGCCGCCTTCACGGCGTACGGCGTGCCGGACACGAGCGCGCTCACCGCCGCGTACGCCCGCGAAACCGGCCTGGCCGCACCGCTGTTGCCGTGGCACACGCTGCGCACGCCCGTCGCCGACCTCGCCGCCTGCCTGGCGTTCACGGCGGGGGCGCTGGGCAAGCTCGCGGAGGACGTCCTCGTCCTGGGCCGCACCGAGATCGGCGAACTCGCCGAAGGCGGCGCGGGCGGCTCCTCGGCCATGCCGCACAAGGCGAACCCGGTGCGCTCGACGCTGATCGCCGCGGCCGCGCGACGGGCCCCGCAGCTCGCCGCCACGCTGTACGGCTCCCTGGCCGCCCAGGACGAACGCCCGGCCGGGGCCTGGCACGCCGAGTGGGAGCCGCTCAGGGACCTGCTGCGGCTGGTCGGCGGGGCCGCCCGGGACGCGGCGGAGCTGGCGGAGGGCCTGCGGGTGGACGCGGACGCGATGCGCGCGAACCTCGGCCTCACCCACGGGCTCGTCGTCTCCGAGCGGCTGTCCGCCGAGCTGTCGGGACGGCTCGGCCGCGCCCGCGCCCGGGAACTCCTCACCGAACTGGCGCGGCGGGCCTGTGCCGGGAACCGGCCGCTCGTCGAACTCCTCGCCCTGGAGCCCGGACTCAAGGACGTCGACCTCGGCGAACTCACCGATCCCGCCCGCTACACCGGCTCCGCCGGATCCCTCACCGACCGTGCTCTGGAGCGACGTTGACCGGGAAGCTGCTCAACCACCGTGCCGAGGGGCCGACTTCCGCGCCCGCGCTGCTGCTCGGACCCTCGCTGGGCACGTCGTACGCGCTGTGGGACGAGGTCGCGCCCGAACTGTCCCTCACCCGCCGGGTGATCCGCTGGGACCTGCCGGGACACGGCGGTTCGGCCGCCGACCTGATCGGTCCCGGCGCCACCGTGGGCGATCTGGCCGGCCTGGTCCTGGCCCTCGCCGACTCCCTCGGCCTGGAGAGGTTCGCCTACGCGGGCGTGTCCCTGGGCGGCGCGGTGGGGCTGTACCTCGCGCTGCACCACCGCGAACGGGTGTCCTCGCTGGCCGTGATCTGCTCCTCCGCCCACTTCGACGGGCCCGGGCCGTGGCAGGAGCGGGCCGCGCGGGTCCGCCGCGAGGGGCTGGCGGACCTCGCGCGGACCGCGAACGGCCGCTGGTTCACGCCCGGGTTCACCGCGCCGAGGCTGATCGCCGACCACCGCGCCGCCGACCCGGAGGCGTACGCCGCGTGCTGCGACGCGCTCGCCGCGTTCGACGTGCGCGAGCGGCTCCCGGAAATGGCCGTGCGAACCCTGCTGATCGCCGGCCGGCAGGACCCGGCGACGCCGCCCGCGCATCTGCGGGAGATCGCGGACGCCGTGCCGGACGCCACCCTGGTCGAACTCGCGGACGCCTCGCATCTCGCGCCCGCCGAATGCCCCGAGGCCGTGCTGACCGCGCTGCGGGCCCACCTCGACGGCGGAGCCCCGCGGGGCATGGCGGTCCGGCGCGAGGTCCTCGGGGACGCGCACGTGGACCGGGCCCAGGCACGGCAGACCGCGTTCACCGCCCGCTACCAGGACTTCATCTCCCGCTACGCCTGGGGCGAGATCTGGACGGACCCGACGCTCGACCGCCGCGAGCGCAGCATGATCACCCTGACCGCGCTGGTGGCACGCGGCCACTACGAGGAACTCGCCATGCACGTGCGGGCCGCCCGGCGCAACGGCCTGACCCCGGACGAGATCGGGGCCGTCCTCCTCCAGACGGCCGTCTACTGCGGAGTCCCGGCCGCGAACTCGGCGTTCGCCACGGCCCAGCGGGTGCTCGCCGAGGAAACCGTCCCGGACACCCCGCAGTCCGCCGCGGAACCTGCCGGGGACGACACCGACTGAGGGGACGACACCGACCGAGCCGGACCGGGCGACCGGCCTGCCTCGGACCGGCACGGCGGCCAGGAGCCGACGGGCTTCGGGCTTACGGACCAACGGGCTTCGGGCTTACGGGCCGACCGGGCGGATCCCGTCCGCAGGGACGGGCTGACGGGCCGACCGGGCAGGCCCCCGGCCGCAGAAACGGACCGCCAGACCTACCGGGCAGGCCCCGACCGCAGAAACGGACCGCCAGGCCGACCGGGCAGGCCCCGGCCGGCGGGACGGGCTGACGGCTTCGTGCCGGCTAGCGCCGGGTCTGGCCGGGTACCAGGCCCGCCTGGGGTGCGCCCAGGCTTTGCAGGGCCTGCTGCGCCTTGTCGGTCAGGGCGTCCGCGCCGCAGGAACGCGCCAGCGTGAGGCCCCGGCTCAGTTCGGAGACCGAGCGGGAGAGGATGCCGTACTCGACGCGGGCGGCCGCGTGTTCGTACTGGCAGGGCGAGGACTCCAGATAGGTGACCGCCTGCTGGGCGAGCCGGACCGCGCGCTGGCCGGTCTCCAGGGCGGCGGCGCAGCGCAGGGCCTCGCCGATCGCGGTGTCGGTGCCGAAGCGCTCGGCCTGGCGGCGCGCCTCGGTGGCGAGCCGGGCCGCGCGGGCCGGGTCCTCGTGGGCCAGGGCGCGGGCGAGGTCGACGGCCCAGGGGACCATCACCGGGTTGCAGTGGCCGCGCACGGCGGCCGCCTTCTCGGCCTGCTCCAGTTCGTTGACGCCGTCCTTGACGCGACCGACGGCGAGCAGCAGCCGGCCGCGCACCGAGCGGGGGTCGGGCAGCACGATCGTGGACGGGTAGGGCGGGGCGAAGCCGTACTGCTCGGCGATCTCCCAGGCCTCCCCGACATGGCCGCGGACGAGCAGCGTGTCGACCAGGTTGCAGATCGCCGACCAGTACAGGGGCAGGCCACGGCCGACGCGCTCGGCGAGGCGCAACGACTCCCGCAGTGACTCCTCCGCCTCCTTCAAGCGGCCCCGGCGGCGCAGCCCCAGCCCGAGGTAGGCGTGGGCCAGGGCGAGGTGGCCGCCGCTCCAGCCGGCGGAGACGTAGGCGCGCAGGGCCTCGTTGAAGAGGGCGTCGGCGCGGTCGAGCCGGTCGGTGTAGGCGTAGGAGCTGGCCAGCATCATCAGCAGTTCGATGCCCCACTCCTGGTCGGTCCAGCCGAGGCCGGGGGCGAGGCGGCCGTTGACCAGGGCGCGGTCGCAGAACTCGACGACCTCCTCGGCGTTCTCGCCGTGGGTCATGGCGTCGAAGCCGCGCAGGACGAGCAGGGCGCGCTCGGCGTTGTCCCGGCCGGTGCAGGTCGCGGCGAGCGCGGCGAGCTTCTCGGAATGGTGCGGCGAGGTCGGGGCGCCGGCGTTCACGCCCTCCCACATGAACTGCACGGCCTGGAGCCGCATCCGCGCGGGCCCGGGCGCCAGCCGGGCGGCCTCCGCCTCGACCGTGCGGACGGCCTCGTCCATCTGGTCGTTGTGCAGCAGGGCCTGGGAGAGGCGGTAGACGGCGTCGACGCGTTCGCCGCCGTCGAGGCCCGGCAGGGACAGGGCCGTGCGCAGGTGCTCGATGGTCTTGGCGGGTGCGGTGAGGAGGCTGGCGCAGCCCAGTTCGTAGAGCAGGTGGGCGTGGACGTCGGGGACGGGCGGCTCGCGCAGGGCGCGCTCCAGACAGCGGCGGGCCGCGTCGGGGGCGCCGACGGCCAGGTGTTCGCGGGCGGCTTCGCGCAGTTGCTCGACGAGTTCCTCGTCGCCCTCCGCGTGCACCTGGAGCAGATGCCGGGAGGCGGCCGCGAGCCCTTTGCCGGCGTCGGTGACGACCTGGGCGGCGATGCCGTGCATCGCGGTGCGCAGGCCGCCGGGGATCGATTCGTAGACGGCGGTGGCGATCAGCGGGTGGACGAACTCGAGGTCGCCGTCGTCCGCGGGGACGGCGCCGGGGTCGGGCTCGGTGAGAATGCGGGCGTTGCGCAGCAGTTCGGCGCAGCGCACCGCCTCCTCGCGGCCGAGGCCGGCGAGCCGGGCGGCCTGGGCGACGGAGATGTCGGCGCCGAGGATCGCGGCCGCCATGGCGAACTTGGTGGCGTCGACGCCGAGTTTCTCGAGGCGGTCGACGAGTCCGCCGCCCCGGGCCGCGCGGTTGAGGGGGCGCAGTTCGGTCGCCGAGGACTCGCTGGGCGCCAGTTCGCTGTCGCGGACCTTGGCGAGGAGTTCGACGGTCTCGTACGGGTTGCCGTCGGTGACCGCCCACACCTCGCGGCAGAACGCGGCGTCGGCGTGCGCTCCGAGGGTGGCGCGGGTGAGGCCCGCGACCGCGGCCGGGGTGAGGGCGCTGAGGCTGGCGACGGAGCGGCCGGCGGCCTCGTCGACGGCGCCGAGGAGGCGGGCGGCGTCGCCCTTGATCTCGCCGGGCCTGCGGGCCACGACGACCAGGACGCAGAGTTCGTCGAGCCGTTCGACGAACGCGGCGAGCCAGCGCAGGCTCTCCTGGTCGGCCCAGTGGGCGTCGTCGATCAGCAGGACGAGCGGGTAGTCCCCGCGGGCCAGTCTGGTGACGGCGGCGACGAGGCCGTCGCACACGCCCTGCGGGTCGGCGTGGCCCTCGCCGGGCTCCGCGATGCCGAGGGCGGGGCCGGCGATGTCGTACCAGTCGCCGAGGTACTCGCGGGCCTCCTCCGGGTGCAGCGTCAGCAGCGCGGGCTGCAACAGCTGCCGGACCACGTTGAAGGGGACGGACCGCAGGGTCTCGCCGCCGCGGGCCGACCACACCGCGCAGCCGCGGGCCTCGGCGATGCGACGGGTCTCGGCCAGCAACGCGGTCTTGCCGAATCCTGCCTCGCCCCGGAGCACCAGCAGGTGGCCCGAGGAGGACCGGTCGGCGCGGAGCCTGTCCACCGCCCGCGCGATGGCGGCGACTTCCTCGTCGCGCTCCCAGAGGGGAGCCGAGGGGGCCGTCGTCGGCCTGACCTCCGTCATCCCGCTACCTCCCCATGTCGCCCGAACGACGTACCGACGTCGAGCGTAGCCCGCCGCGGGTCCGTGTGGAGGGTGGTCCGCGCAGGTCCCGCGCAACGGGTGACGGGTGACGGCCGCGGAGGCACCGGCGGGCCTGCACGAGAGCCTCCCCGGCGTCAACAGGGAGCGACGCGCACCGAATTGACGGCCGGATCGCGCCACCCCGGCCACCGGGCGCGCCGGGTGGATCCGGAGCGGGGGGCCGCCCTCTCATCCGGCTTTCACCGACGCCTCATACGGTGGGGGTATGACGCAGGTGACTCCTCCCGGGTGGTATCCCGACCCGGGGCAGACGAATGACGGTCCGGCCACCGAACGCTGGTGGGACGGCAAGGCGTGGACGGACCGGACCCGCCCCGCGGGCCAGGCCGCCGCATGGGGTCCGCCGGCGCAGGGCCCGGCCGACGCGACGCAACCGGCGCACCCGACCCAGCCGGACCACCCCGGATACGCGGCCCCGCCGGGGCAGCCCGGCTACGCGGCCCCGCCCGGGCAGCCCGGCTACCCGGGGTACCCCGGTTATCCGGGATATCCGGGACACCCCGGGTATCCCGCGGCATCGCAGGGTCCGGGCGGGCGGCGCGGGCTGCGCACGGGCATAGCCGTGGCCGTTGCCGTCGCCGTCCTGACCAGCATCGGGGTGGGCGTGTACGCGCTGGCCCGGGACGACGGGTCGGGCGGCGGCGGCACGGCCCAGGGGCCGGGCGGCGCCGGCGGCCAGGACGGCGGCCCCTTCGGCGGCCCGGGCGGATCCGGTGGATCCGGCGGATCCGGCGGGCCCGGCGGATCCGGCGGGTCCGGCGGGGGCTCCCCCTCGCCCGGGGAGTCCGAGGCGCCGAAGATCAGGAGCGGCTCGGTGACCGACGCGCTGAACGGCATCAGCATCCCCGTCCCGGCCGGCTGGGCGGGCCAGGAGATGAACGTGGGCGCGCAGGTGAACTCCGAGTCCACCTACAAGTGCCCGGGCGACACCTCCAAGACCTGCACGAAGGGAGGCGTGTACTCCGCGCCCGCCGAGGCGCTGAAGGCCACAGGCGGCACCGCCGAGGCGGTCGCCAAGGCGGACATCGCGGCCAACGCCGAGGAGTCCTACGGCGGCACGACGTACGGCGCGATCACCTCGCACCAGGTGCTCGCCTCGAAGGCGGTCACGGTGGCCGGGCAGAAGGGCTACCTGGTGCGCTGGAAGGCGGTCACCAGCAAGGGCGCGGACGGCTACGTGCAGTCGGTGGCCTTCCCGGCCCCGGCCGACTCCAAGCGGCTGGTGGTGCTGCGCTTCGGCCTCGACGCCGACCAGAGCCCGTCCGTCATCGACACGATCGTGCAGGGCATCAAGGTGTCGACGGGGAGCGGTTCCGGACAGCACGTCTGAGCGCGCCCGGCCCGGCCCCGGAACACGGCCGGCCGGGCGGGGCGCCCTCCGCTCAAGGGCGCCCGGCCCGGCCCGGGGGTGCGCGCCGCCCCCGTCCCCACGGTGCGGCGCGGTACAGGTCGCCGTCCGGTCATCCCGTGGACGGCGGCCTGAGTCCTAGGTGAGGCCGAGTGCCGGGAGCACGGCGGCCTCCACGAAGCGGACCAGGTAGTCCTGGTCCGCGTATTCGCCGTCCACGACGGGACGGGCCCGGATCACCCCGAACATCTGCGCCGGGACGTACTCGAGCGCCGGATGGTCGCGGGGGACCTCGCCGCGCTCGACGCCGCGCCGCAGGATCTCGCGCAGGGCGGCGATCTCGGGGTCGATGAGCGCCTCCCGCAGCGCCTTCGCGAGTTCCTCGTCGCCGGTGACGGCATGCCCGAGGGCCTGGAGCAGCTTGGAGTCGTTGGTCGACCAGCGGCCGGTGGCGCGGGCCGCCTCGCGCAGGTCCTCGGCCAGCGACCCCGTGTCGATCCCGGCGAGCCGGGCCCGGCGGCGCGAGCGCAGGGCGGCCACCACGAACTGTGGCTTGGTCTTCCACTGGCGGTAGAGCGTGGACTTGCTGCACCGGGTGCTGGCGGCGACGCCCTCCATGGTGACGGCCTCGTAACCGCACTCGCGGACCTGGTCGAGGACGGCGTCGAAGAACTCCTGCTCACGCTCGGGCGTGATCTTGGAGCGGCGCGTGGCGGCGGCCGACTCCGGGCCCTCCGCGTCCTGCGACGTCATCTGCTCTTCCTCCTGGTCCGCTTCGGCTCGGGCCGGTCGCTCCGGCCGGTGCGCCGGGGGTCCGGGGGGTCCGGATGAGCCCGGTCTCCAGTGTGGCGCACATCAATCGATACGCCAGTGTACCGGTACGCCTTCGTATCGGTACACTGGCGTATCGGTACGACATCGTATCGATGGTGCATGCACGAGTCACGAGCCCGGCGGCACCGCCCACCGCACCACACCGTCAGCGAAGGGGCCGGGGGATGAATGCCCGCACCGAGCCTGCAGAAGCGGGGCCGGCCACACCGGCCAGGCCGCCCGTAGTCCGCGAACTCCTGCTTGTCGCGGGGCTCTTCCTCGTCTACAAGCTGGGGCGGCAGCTCGTCGCCGGCCACACCGGCGAGGCCTTCCGCGACGCCCATGACGTGTGGCGCCTCGAACGGTGGCTGCGGCTGCCCGACGAAGGCACGGTGCAGTCGCTGCTGCTGCACGGGGACGGCCTGGCACAGGTCGCGAACACCTACTACGCCACCGTGCACTTCCCCGCCACGCTGGCGTTCCTGGTCTGGCTCTACCTGCGCCGTCCGGCGCACTACCTCTGGGCGCGCCGGGCGCTGACGGCGGTCACCGCCGCCGCCCTGGCCCTGCACCTGGCGTTCCCGCTGGCCCCGCCGCGGATGCTGGCGGCGACCGGACTGGTCGACACCGCGCGGGTCTACGGACCGTCGGTGTACGGCCCGCCACAGACGGACCAGCTGTCCAACCAGTTCGCGGCGATGCCGTCGCTGCACTTCGGCTGGGCCCTGATGGTCGCGATCGGCCTGATAGCCGCCACCCGGTCGCGCCGGCGCTGGCTGTGGCTGCTGCATCCGCTGCTGACCCTGCTGGTGATCGTGGGCACCGCGAACCACTACTGGCTCGACGCGGTCGCGGCGGGCGTCCTGCTCGGCGCGGCGCTCGCCCTGATCCGCGCCCCCCGGCGCACGGCCGCCGGCGTCGGACGCGGGGCGCCCGCCCCCGTCCCGGCCGACGCGACGCCGGTCCTGGTCGGAGCGGGCCGGTGAACGCCACGCTGGTCGCCGTCGTCCTGTCCCTCTTCTCGGCCGTCGCCTACGCGGCCGCCGCCGTCGCCCAGGAGCGGCTGGCGTCCCGGCATCCCGGCACGGGCCTGCTGCGGCTGCTCGGCAACGGGGCGTGGTGGTGGTCGGTGGGGCTGAACGCCGGCGCCGCGCTGCTGCACGTCGTCGCCCTCAAGTACGGCCCCCTGACGGTGGTGCAGCCGCTGGGCGCGCTCACGCTGGTCGCGGCGGTCCCGATGGGCGCACGGATGGCCGGGCGGCGGGTGAGCACCGCCGAGTGGCGGGGCACCGCCCTCACGCTGGCCGGTCTGGCCGCGATCCTGGTCACGGCCTCCGGCCCGGCCCCCGAGGACGTGCTGAGCCTGCCCGAGGCCGTCGCGGTGGCGGGAGCGACGGCCGCGCTGATCGGGGCGCTGGCCCGGCGCGGCGCCAGGCCCGGACTGCGGCACGCGACCGCCTCCGGCTTCGCCTCGGGCGTCGCCTCGGCGCTCACCCAGACCGTGACGGTGGCCGCCACGGATCCCTCGGGCTCGCCGCTGAGCCCGCGGGTGATCGGGGTGACGCTGCTGGTCGCGGCCTTCGCCACGGGCGGACTGCTGCTGTCGCAGACCGCCTACCGCGACGGCCTCGGCGCCCCCCTGGCGATGGTCACCCTCGCCAACCCGGTGGCCGCCGCCGCGATAGGACTCGCGCTGCTGGGCGAGCGGCTCCAGGGCGGACCGGCCGGAATACTGCTCGCGCTGACGGGCGCGGGGCTGGCGGGCCGGGGCGTGGTGCTGCTGTCGCGGGCCGCTCCGCACCCGGCGGCCGCCGACCACGAGGACCGTCCGGTCGTCGACCACGAGGACCGTCCGGCCATGGACGACGAGGACCATCCGGTCGCGGCGGTGCTGGCCCTGAGGCCGGAGACCGCCTCGGCCGAACCCGCCCTGCTGCCGCGGCCCGCGAACGGTCCCGAGCACCTGACCCCGTTGTAGGGCACGCACGCAGGGGCCGCCCTCCCGGAGGAGGACGGCCCCTGCGCCGCACGGCGCGGCGCGAGGCCGCTGCGTGCGCCCCGGACCGGGCGGGGCGGGTCAGCCCAGGCCGCGCGCGTCCTGCTTGAGCGCGGTGTCCACGGTCAGGGCCGTGGCGACGACCAGGCTCAACAGGGGCTCGGGCAGCTGGTAGTGGATCTGAAGCACGTAGTTGTCCGCGGTGGTGAACATCGTCTTGGCGAGGCCTTCCCAGGTCTTGGTGATCCGGGCGACCTCGTTGTCCGCGTGGTCGACGATCGCGAAGTTCCAGGCCCGCCAGTTCTCCGCCTTGATCGCGCCGACCTGCCGGCCGTCCGCGTTGATCGCGAAGTTGATCTTCCCGAACACGTTCTGCTGGACGATCTCGCCGACCGGCTGTCCGTCCGGGCGGGTGACGATCACCCTGGACTTGAATATCTTCGCCGGCCGGGTCAGCAGCAGCACGGGGTGGCCGTGGGCGTCCCGGATCTCCAGACGCTGCGTCAGGTACTGGTCGATGCTGGCAAGGAAGCGGACGATCTTGCGCAGCATGCTCTGGCCGACCTGGACCACCGAGCCGAGCTGGTTGCCCTGCTGGTCCATGACCTTGTACTCGTTGGTCAGCTCGATCAGCTTGGCCTTCTGGTTCACCACCAGCACCGGCTCGCTGAAGAGCGTGCCGCCGCCGGGGCCGCTCGGCGCGACCCCGGCCTGCTGCTGCACCTGGCTCTGCACCCGGTGGTCCGGCCCCGGCTGCGGCGGCACCTGCGGCGCGCCCTCCCCCGGGCCCTCGGCGCGGGTCTGCTCGGTCCACTGGACGCCGTCCCAGTAGCGCATGGTCCGGGAGGCCCCGTGCGGGTCCGGGTACCAGCCTGAAGGTGTGTTCGAATGCGTGGTCACCGGGGCACACTATCCCGCGCCCGCCCGACGCCCGACCGCCCCCACCCGTCAGCGGGCCTCCCCTCCCGAGCAGAGACGCTTCCGCCTGACAGAAGCCGTCTTGCGCGCCGGCCGCGGCCGTCAGGAACCTGAGTCCGACCACGGCACGCGGGGCAAGGACGCCCCGCCGACAGGGACGGGAACCGCCATGCCGCACACCACCGCATTCGCCAGGAACCAGTGGTACGTCGCCGCCTACAGTCAGGAGGTCGGACGCGAGGAGCTGCTCGGCCGGACGGTGCTCGGTGAGCCGCTCGTCCTCTACCGCACGGAGGAGGACGGCACGCCCGTGGTGCTGCACGACCGGTGTGTGCACCGCAGGTTCCCGCTCTCCGAGAGCCGCCTCGACGGCGACCGCGTCGTCTGCGGCTACCACGGCTTCACGTACGACTCCACCGGCGCCTGTGTGTACGTGCCGGGCCAGAAGCGCGTCCCGCGCACCGCGCGGGTGGCCGCCTATCCGGTCGTCGAACAGGACTCCCTGGTGTGGGTCTGGATCGGCGACCCCGCCCTCGCCGACCCGGGGACCGTCCCGCGCGCCCGGCACCTCGACTCCCCCGGCTGGACGACCGTGCGCGGCATGGAGCCCGTCGACGCCGACTACGGGCTGCTCGTCGACAACCTCCTCGACCTCTCCCACGAGACGTATCTGCACGGCGGGTACATCGGCACCCCGGAGGTCGCCGAGACGCCGATCACCACCGAGGTCGACGAGGGCGCGGGCATCGTGCGGGTCAGCCGGCACATGGACGACGCCGAGTGCCCGCCGTTCTACGCCCGCTCCACCGGCATCCAGGGGCGGATCACCCGCTGGCAGGACATCGAGTACCACGCCCCCTGCCTGTACCTGCTGCACAGCCGCATCGCACCGGTGGGCGTCCTGCCCGAGGCAGACGGCAGCGACCCGAACGGCTTCCACACCGAGATCACCTACGCCATCACGCCGTCCGCCGACGGCAGGGTCTACGACTTCTGGATGGTCTCGCGGGACTGGGCGACGGACGACGAGGAGGTCACCGAGTTCCTCCGGGGCAACAACCACACCGTGGTCATGCAGGACGTCGACGCGCTCAACCTCCTTCAGCGCACGCTCGGTTCGGAGCGTGCCGGGTACCAGGAGCTGAGCATCAACATCGACACCGGCGGCCTGGCCGCCCGCCGCATCCTCGCCCGGCTCGTGGAGGAGGGCGACAAGCCGGTGGAGAAGGTCTCGTGAGCAGCGGCGACACCGGCGAGGTCTACCGCGTCGACTGGCTGCCGGGCACGGACGTCCTGCACGGCACCTGCCACTGCGGCGCCGAGCACGCCTCGCAGGACCCGGTCGAGATGTGGGAGTGGATGCTCGGCCACCCCGACGGACACCCGCCGCGGGGGAACGCCTCATGAGCGAGATGTACGCCAGCGGGGTCGAACTGGTCGTCGAGCGGCGGGAGTTCGCGGCCGAGGGGGTGCTCGCCCTCACCCTGCGCCATCCTCTGGTCGAGCCGCTGCCCGTCTGGGAGCCCGGCGCGCACGTCGACGTCGTCCTCGGGCCGGGACTGGAACGGCAGTACTCGCTGTGCGGCGACCCGGCCGACCGCACCGCCTGGCGGATCGCGGTGCTGCGCGAGACGGACGGGCGGGGCGGGTCCGCCCATGTGCACGAGCAGGTGAGGCAGGGCGACAAGGTCGCGGTGCGCGGCCCGCGCAACCACTTCGCCCTGCGCCCGGCGCCCCGGTACCGCTTCATCGCGGGCGGCATCGGGATCACTCCCCTGCTGCCGATGGTGGCGGCCGCCGAGGCGGCGGGCGCCGACTGGAGCCTGCTCTACGGCGGCCGCACCCGCGCCTCCATGGCCTTCACCGCGGAGCTCGCGGTCCACGGCGACCGGGTCACCGTGGCCCCGCAGGACGAGACGGGGCTGCTCGACCTCGGGCCGGTGCTCGACGCACTGCCCGGGGACGCCCTGGTCTACTGCTGCGGCCCCGGCCCGCTGCTGGACGCGGTGCAGAAGCGGTGCCCGGCCGACGTGCTCCGGATCGAGCGGTTCCAGGCCCAGGAGCAACCGGCCTCCTCCGACGGCGGGTTCCAGGTCGAGCTGGCGCGCAGCGGCCGTACTCTCACCGTCGCGCCGGGCGTCTCCGTGCTGGACGCGGTGCGGGCGGCGGGCGTCCAGGTGCTCTACTCCTGCACCGAGGGAACCTGCGGCACCTGTGAGACCGACGTGCTGGACGGCACTCCGGAGCACCGGGACAGCGTGCTCAGCGACGAGGAGCGGGAGGCCGGGGAGACGATGATGATCTGTGTGTCCCGGTGCCGGGGGAAGCGGCTCGTGCTGGACCTGTGACTGCGGGACGGCCCGCCCACCCCGGCCCGCCCACCCCGGCGCGCACGCGGGCGCACGACCGAGCGGTCCCGGGCAGGCGCGAGCCGCGCGCCTCCCGGCCGGCCCCGCCTTCGGGCGGAGGTCCGGACGGTGCGGCGCGCGGCCCCTACGGGACGGCGCGGCGCGGGGCGCCCGCGGGCCGGCTCACGGTGTCGTGTAGGCCTCCACCTCGCTGAACTGCCCGGCCGGCCAGCCGGTGTTGGCGGTCACCTGGAGCCGCAGGAAGCGCAGGTTCGTGCTGGCGGGCAGCGGCACGGTGACGGTGTTGCCGGTCGCCGGGTCGAACCGGTGGCCCTGCGAGGGGACCACCGTCGTGTACGCGGAGCCGTCCGTGCTGCCCAGCACGCTCAGCGTCTGGGTGCGCGCGCCCCAGGCGGGCGAGGGCGGCAGCTTCAGCACCAGCCGGCGCAGTGCCCGTGCCTGGCCGAGGTCGACCGTCCAGGCCTGCGGGAAGGCGTTGTTGGCGGACTCCCAGTAGGTGCCCGCGTCGCCGTCCACGGCCTTGCCGGGGGTGTGGACGTCCTGCGAGCCGGTGGCCGTGGCGGGCCGGCCCGCGGCCAGGTTGCGGTCCGGGCCGGGGTCGGGGTTGCCCTGGCCGGGCTGCGGCCAGGTGGAGCAGTCGGCCCAGACGGTGCCCCAGCCGGAGTTGCCGCCGCCGTCGGTGAGGGTGAAGACGCCCGAGCCGGCCGGGTAGGGGCAGTTGTAGACGCCGGCCGCCCCCACGCCGGTCGCGGTGACGTTCCGCAGGACGGCCGCCCCCGGGGCCTCGGCCTGCACGACGACCGTCCCGGTGCCGCGCACCGTTGCGTCCGTGACGTGGACGTTCCTGACGGGGCGGCCCTGGCCGCCGCCGGAGACGAACTCGAACGCGCTGTAGGGGCTGTCGGTGACGGTGGTGCCGGTGATGTTCACCGTGGCGTCGATCGGGCTGTCGTAGGAGTCGACGCGCAGCGCGCCCATGGGGTGCTTCCAGTTCGGGTTCATCGCACCGGTGCGCACGAGGGTGTTGCCGTCGACGGTGATCGTGCCGGCCAGCGGGGAGAAGGGGTCGAGGAACTTCTGGTTGGAGATGGCGATGCCGCTGCCGAGGGCGTTGGTGTCGAGGACGAGGTTGTTCCGGACGGTGAGGTCGGTCCCGCCGTAGACGGCGATGCCGTTGGCCAGGTTGGGCTGGGTGACGGTGTTGTTCTCGAAGCTGCTGTCGGTGTCCGGGGCGTGGAGCGACCACATGGCGAGGGAGTCGTCGCCCTGGTTGCGCAGGAAGTTGTCGCGGACGCGGACTCCCCGGGCGTTGCCGTTGAGGTTGATCCCGTCGGCGGTGGTGTCGAGGATGCGGTTGTCCTCGACGACGAGGCCGTCGTTGTTCCCCGTCAGCCAGAGTCCGACCTTGAGGTGCTGGAGCCACATCCCGGACACCGAACTGCCGGGCCCGAGGGAGCCGTTGACGAAGTTGTCCGGGTTGGAGTCGACGCGTTCGGTGACCTCGCCGATGACGGCGAAGTCCTTGATGTGCACTCCGCCGGACGAGTTCGGCTGGTCGATGAAGCGTGAGGCGTGGACCACGGAGTGCCAGCCGCCCGCGCCCTGGAGCGTCACGTTCTCGACGCCGCCGAGGGAGGAGGTCAGGCGGTAGTCGCCGGGCGGGATCCACACGACCTTGCCCTGGGCGGCGGCTGTCGCGTCGCGGAAGGCCTGGGTGGAGTCGCCCTGTCCGCTCGGGTCGGCGCCCTTGTCGACCACCGAGACCGAGCCGGCCGGGCGGGAGGCGGGCGCGGCGACCTGCTCGAAGTCGGCGACGTCCACGGTGACCTCGACGTCGGTCGCCTCGAACGCCACCGTGTCGCCCGCGTGCACGTCCTGGCCGAGCAGCAGCCGTGCCTCGTCGAAGAAGTGGTGGGTCTTCGCGCCGGGGATCCAGCCCGTGTCCACGTAGGAGTACGTCGACGTCACCGGGAGCGTCCGGGCGAGCCGGACGCCGTTGACGTAGACGGCGAGGGTGCCGGACCGGCCGTCGGGGACGCTGTACACGAGGTTCACGGCGTTGGCCGGGCCCGGTGCGGTGAACTCGACGCGGCGGCCCGCGGCGAGCCGTACCGCCCGGCGGCCCGAGGCCTCGGAGGCGAGGGTGCCCTGGGTGTGGTCGGGGCCGATCCTCGTCCCGTCGGTGGTGGCCGTCTCCGCCTCCACCGAGGTGAAGGGCAGGGTGGCCCCGGCGGCCGCGTGCGCGGCGGGCGCGGTCGCTCCGAGCAGGCCGGCGGCGAGCGCCACGGCCAGCAGGGCGGGCACGCCCCTGACGGCACGGGGGACGGCTCGGTCTGTGGCGTTGATGTTCATCTGTGCTGGTCCCTTCGTGGTGGGGGTGCGGGGACAGCGGCACGCGGTCTCAGAGGCGCAGCCAGACCGCGGTGTCCTGGGGCAGCCGCCCCTCGTCGTCCAGCGGACCGCTGGCGAGGAGGAGTTCGGCGGCGGCGGGGGGTGCGTAGGGGGCGTCGGCGAGGTTGACGGCGCAGACCACGCCGTCGGCCCGGCTGAAGGCCAGCACTCCGTCGGGGGCGGGCAGCCAGGTGAGGGGCGCGTCGCCGCCGAAGACGGGGCGCAGCCGGATCGCCGCACGGTAGAGGGCGAGCATCGAGCCGGGGTCGTCCTGCTGCCGGTCGACGGCGTACGAGGCCCAGCCGGCCGGCTGCGGCAGCCAGGGCTCCCGGCCCGGGCCGAACCCGGCGTGGGGCGCCCCGGCCGTCCACGGCAGCGGGATGCGGCAGCCGTCGCGGCCGGGGTCGGCCCCGTCGGAGCGGAAGTGCATGGGGTCGACGATGCGCTCGACCGGCACGTCGGCCTCGGGCAGCCCGAGTTCCTCGCCCTGGTACACGTAGACGGCTCCGGGCAGGGCCAGCGACAGCAGGGCCGCGGCCCGGGCCCGGCGGGCGCCGAGAGCGAGGTCGGTCGGGGTGCCGAAGGCCTTCGCGGCGAAGTCGAACGCCGTGTCGGCGCGTCCGTACCGGGTGACCGTGCGCGTGACGTCGTGGTTGCACAGCACCCAGGTGGCGGGGGCGCCGACGGGCGCGTGCTCGGCGAGCGTCTCGTCGACGCAGGCGCGCAGCCGGTCCGCCTGCCAGGGGCAGGTCATGAAGGCGAAGTTGAAGGCGGTGTGCAGTTCGTCGGGGCGCAGGTAGCGGGCGAAGCGCTCGCTGTCGGGCAGCCAGACCTCGCCCACGAAGACCGCGTCGTACTCGTCGGCGACGGCCCGCCAGGAGCGGTAGACGTCGTGCAGTTCGTCGCGGTCCACGTAGGGGTGCGGGTCGCGGCCCTCGACGAAGTCAGGCAGCCGGGGGTCCTTGGCGGGCAGGGCGGCCGAGTCGATGCGGACGCCGGCGACGCCCCGCTCGAACCAGAAGCGCAGGACGTCCTCGTGCTCCCGGCGCACAGCGGGGTGGGCCCAGTTGAGGTCGGGCTGCTCGGGCGCGAACAGGTGCAGGTACCAGTCGCCGTCGGGGAGCCGGGTCCAGGCGGGCCCGCCGAACTCCGACCGCCAGTCGTTGGGCGGGAGTTCGCCGTGCGCGCCCCGTCCCGGCCGGAAGTGGAACAGCTCGCGCTCCGGGCCGCCGGCGCGTGCGGCGCGGAACCAGGGGTGCTGGTCGGAGACGTGGTTGGGCACGATGTCGACGATCGTGCGGATGCCCAGTCCACGGGCCTCGGCGATCAGCTTCTCCGCGTCGGCGAGCGTGCCGAAGGCCGGGTCGACGGCGCGGTAGTCGGCCACGTCGTAGCCGCCGTCCTTCATCGGAGACCGGTACCAGGGGGTGAACCAGAGGGCGTCGACGCCGAGTTCGGCCAGGTAGGGCAGTCGGGCGCGGACGCCCGCGAGGTCGCCGGTGCCGTCGCCGTCGCCGTCCGCGAAGCTGCGCACGTACACCTGGTAGATGACGGCCCGGCGCCACCAGTCGTGGTCCCGCGCGGCGCGGGCGGTGCGGGCGGTGCGGGCGGTCCCGGTGGTCGGGGTGGACTTGAAGGGCCGGGTGGGCCGGACGGGCCGGGTGGGCTGTCCCACGGTGCCTGCCTTTCTGTCTAGGGGGCGGTGTCAGCCCTTCGTGCCGCCCGCGCTGATCCCGGCGACGATGTGCCGCTGGAAGAGCAGGAACAGGGCGACCATGGGGATGCTGGCGATGACCATCGCGGCGAGGAGCACGGTCAGCTGGATGTTCTGCGACAGCTGGACGAGCGCCACGCTGACCGGCTGCTCGTCGGTGTCGGAGAAGACCATCAGCGGCCAGAGGAAGTCCTGCCACACGGCGACCAGCGCGAAGATCGACACCACGCCGAGCACCGGCCGCGACATGGGCAGCACGACGGACCACAGGGTGCGCAGCCGGCCCGCTCCGTCGATCTCGGCGGCCTCCAGCACCTCGCGCGGGAGCTGGTCGAAGAACCGCTTCAGCAGATACAGGTTGAAGGCGTTGGCGGCCGCGGGCAGCCAGATCGCCAGGGGGTCGTTGAGCAGACTGGTGTGGATCAGCGGCAGGTCGGCGACGGTCAGGTACTTCGGCACGACGAGGGCCTGGGCCGGCACCATCAGGGTGGCGAGGATCCCGCCCAGGATCAGCCTGCCGAACGCGGGCCGCAGCCGGGACAGGGCGTAGGCGGCGGCCGTGCACAGGACCAGCTGGCACAGCCAGGCCCCTGCCGCCTGGACGACCGTGTTCCACAGGTGCTCGGGGAGGTCCATGAGGCGCCAGGCGTCGGTGTAGCCGCTGAGCCGCCACTGGCGCGGGGCGAGGGTGGGAGGGGTGCGCGCCACCTCGTCGGGCGACTTCATCGCGCCGGTCGCCATCCAGTACACGGGGAACAGGAACGCCAGCACGAAGAGCAGCACGACGCCGCAGAAGACGCTCCAGTAGACGGCCCGGCCGCGGGGGCGGGCGAGCGTGGCGGGCGAGACGAGGGTGCGGACGGCGCTCACGCGTCCTCCCCGGAGCCGGTGAGCCGCAGGTACAGGGCGGAGAAGACGGCGAGCAGCGCCAGCAGCATGACGCTGAGCGCGCAGGCCCCGCCGAAGTCGTTGTAGAGGAAGGCGTACTTGTAGATGAGGTAGAGGACGGTGACCGTGGCGTCCTCCGGGCCGCCACCGGTGATCACGAAGGGTTCGGTGAACACCTGCATGGTGGCGATGATCTGAAGGAGCATCAGCATCAGGATGACGAACCTGGTCTGGGGGATCGTGACGTGCCGGACGCGCTGCCAGAGGCCGGCGCCGTCCAGCTCGGCCGCCTCGTAGAGTTCGCCGGGGATGGACTGAAGCGCGGCCAGGTAGATCAGGACGGTGCCGCCCAGGTTGGCCCAGGTCGTCACCAGGACGAGGGAGACGAGCGCGGTGTCGGCGCCGTTGGTCCAGTTCGAGGTGGGCAGGTGCGCGAAGCGCAGCGCCTCGTTGGCGAGTCCGGCGCCGGGATCGTAGAACCACTTCCACAGCAGGGCGCTGACCACCGGCGGGATCATCACGGGCAGATAGACCACGACCCTGAAGAACGCCCTGGCGTGCCGGAGTTCGTTCAGGACGAGGGCGAGCGCGAAGGGGACCGCGAAGCCGATCAGCAGGGCGAGCAGCGTGAAGGCGAGCGTGTTGCGCCAGGCGGCGGCGAACTCCGGATCGTGCAGGACGCGGGTGAAGTTGGCGGTGCCGACCCACTCGGGCGCGGATCCCGGCGTGTACTTCTGGAAGGCGATCACCACCGCGCGGATCGCCGGGTACCAGGAGAACAGGGCGAAGCAGATCAGTCCGCCGAGGAGGAAGGCGTAGGCGCGGGCCTGCTCGGCGAGGCGGCGCCGCCCCCTGCCCCCTGCCGGGGGCGGCGCCTGCACCTGGTGGACCGGCACCGCCTCGACGGGCCGGGGGGTCGCGGTCTCGGTCATCGGTTCAGCCCCGGGCCAGGATGCCGTCGATCTTGGCCGAGGCGTCCTTGAGGAGCCGGTCGATGTCGGCGTCCTTCTTGGTGAGGACGGCGGAGACGGCGCCGTCGAGGACGGAGTAGATCTGCTGGGCGTGCGGCGGCTCGATCCTCATCCGCAGGCGCCGGCTGCCGTCGAGGAAGGCCTGGTAGTTCTCCACGGGCACGTTGGCGTTGGCCTTCTTGACCTGCTGGTCCCTGGCGTCGGCGGCGCCGGTGAACAGTCGCGGCTCCGGCAGGCCGACCGGGGCGTCCGCCTTCTCGGCGCGGGCGTAGTCGCCGAGGAAACCGTCGCCGGGGGTGAGGAACATGTGGTCGAGCCACTTCAGGCCGGCGCGGATCTGCTCGGGAGTGTCGCTCTTGCGGAACATGTAGCCGTCGCCGCCGATGAGGGTGCCCTTGCCGCCGGGCATCGGCGCGAGGGCGAGGTCCTTGTAGTCGCCGCCCTTCTCCTTGACCAGGATCGGGATGTTGTCGGGGGCGGAGAGGTACATGCCGAGCTTGCCCGAGC
This sequence comes from Streptomyces sp. NBC_00704, assembly GCF_036226605.1. Lineage (NCBI taxonomy): Bacteria > Bacillati > Actinomycetota > Actinomycetes > Kitasatosporales > Streptomycetaceae > Streptomyces > Streptomyces sp. NBC_00704. The sequence continues at coordinate 6,813,423 of NZ_CP109000.1, read as the reverse complement.
CCATCAGCTGCTGGACGTCGTTGATGACGAGGAGCTGCTTGCTGCCCATGGAGTCGTCGCTCCAGCGCATGTCGTGCAGGGTGCGCAGCACGGCGTGGCCCGCGGGCGTGTCGACGGCGGCCCTGCGGCCGTCGGCGCTCACCACGTCCCCGCCCTGCGCGTACATCTCGGCGGTGAAGTGCCAGCCTCCCTGGTTCTGGGCGCTGTAGTCGGCGTAGCCGACCGTGCCGTCGCCGAGCGCGGCGATCCGCCTGGCGTCCGCGCGCAGTTCCGCCCAGGTGGCCGGTGGTCTGTCGGGGTCGAGGCCGGCCTTCTCGAAGAGCGCGCGGTTGTAGATCAGCCCCATGGAGTAGCCGGTGCGCGGAACGCCGTAGACCTTGCCGTCGACGGTGTAGATGTCGCGCAGCTGCTTCTGGACGGCGCCGTAGCCCTTCGACTCCTTGAGGTACGGCGTGAGGTCGGCGGCCTGTTCGATGTCGACGACGTGCCGGGCGTCGGTGAAGTACGTGTAGAAGACGTCCTCCATCTGGCCGCCGGCGAGTTTGGCGTCGAAGGTCTTGGGGTCCTGGCAGGGGAACGCGTCGTGGGGTACGACGTCGATGTCCGGGTTCTGCTTCTCGAAGGCCGCGACGTCCTCCTCGAAGAACCGGCGGTCGACCGCGGCGCTCTTGGGGGGCATGCAGTTGACCGTGATGCGGGTCTTCCCGCTCGCGCTGTCGTCGTTCGACCCGCAGGCGGTGAGGACGAGGCAGCCGACGCCGAGCGCGGCGACGGTACGACGGAACCCGGTGCTTGTCATCGGTGGACCCCTCTGGGCAGGAGCAAGGAAGGCCCCACGGCGACGGGTCGAGGCCGCCGCCGTGCTGGCGCGGCACACTCAAGCACCGGCGACAGGCGTCCGCAAGATGTCGCGCAGAATCTGTAATTATTCGACAGGCGGCCGCAGATCAGTCGCGGGGCGCCTGCCCGGTGGAGCCCCGGACCACCAGCTCGGGCTCGAAGAGCAGCTCGTCGGCGGCTACGACGCCCCCGGCGACCTGCGCGTTCAGCAACTCGACGGCCGCCCTGCCCATGGCCTCGATGGGCTGGCGCACGGTGGTGAGCGGCGGCTCGGTGCAGTTCATCAGCGCGGAGTCGTCGTAGCCGACCACCGAGACCCGGCCGGGCACGTCGAGGCCCTTGCGGCGGGCGGCGCGGACAGCGCCGAGGGCCAGCGGGTCGCTGGCGCAGATGAAGCCGGTGACTCCCCGGTCGATGAGCCGGGCGGCGGCCGCGTGACCGCCCTCGATGGAGAACATGGCCCGGGCGACGCGTTCGTCGGGGAGGTCGCCGAGCGCCCGCGCGGCGGCCAGTTTGCGCGCGGAGGGCACGTGGTCGCCCGGTCCGAGCAGCAGGCCGATGCGCTCGTGCCCGAGCGAGGCCAGGTGCCGCCAGGCCTGCTCGACCGCCACGGCGTCGTCGCAGGAGACGCCGGGGAAGCCGAGGTCGTCGATGGACGCGTTGACCAGCACGACCGGGATGTTGCGGTCGGCGAGCCGCCGGTAATGGTCGTGCGGGGCGTCGGCCTGGGCGTAGAGACCGCCGGCGAAGACGACGCCGGACACCTGCTGCTGGAGCAGCAGGTCGACGTAGTCGGCCTCGGAGACCCCGCCCTTGGTCTGTGTGCACAGCACCGGCGTGAGGCCGAGCTGAGCAAGCGCGCCCCCGATGACCTCGGCGAACGCCGGGAAGATGGGGTTCTGCAACTCGGGCAGCACCAGCCCGACGAGCCGGGCGCGCTCCCCGCGCAGCTGGGTCGGCCGCTCGTAGCCGAGGACGTCCAGGGCGGACAGCACCGCCTGCCGGGTGGCCTCGGACACCCCGGGCCTGCCGTTGAGCACCCGGCTGACCGTGGCCTCGCTGACCCCGACCTTCTTGGCCACTTCCGCAAGTCGTCGCGTCATGCGCGCAAGAATAGCGCAAGAAATGCAAGCAGCTTGCGTAAATCCGGAGGGGCGGACGAGGGGGTGAACGACAAGCCCGGCCCGCCCGTCGGCGACGCCGCGCGCGGGAGACACGGGAGGGAGACGAGAGGGAGCGAGGGAGCCGGACGGCCCGGGCGCCGTCGGCGACCTGAACGCCGGCGGTGCCCGGCCGGGCCGGGACGCGGCCCCGGAGCCGGTCCCGACGGCGACTCCGCGGCGGCCGCTGCCGCTGCCGCGAAAGTCCGGGGAACCGGGCGGGAGCCGCTCGGAGGACGAAGTCCACGAGCCGCGGAGGAACCGAACGGCCGCGTACGGACGGGCCGGCGCCGCTCGCGCCGGGACCGGTCGCCCGCCGCCCCGCGCGCGCCCGAGGGGGCCAGCGCCTCGGACGGGCGGAACCGAGGAGATCGACGACATGGAGGGGCGGGGATCGAGGGAAGCGTGGTGTCGCGGGTATCGCGGCATCTCGGGAAGCGGGGAGATCCGGAGGGCTACGGGCACGGCGGGCGGAACCGGGGCCGGGCGCGTCGGAGCCGGGCGTCGGGGGCGGCGGCTGCGTTTCGAGGGTGGGGCGGCCCCGATGGCGGTCAACCCGCCGGGAGCGGGGCCCCGGTGGCGGTCAGCCCGCCGGAGGCGGGACCCCGGTGGCGGTCAGCCCGCCGGTGGCGGTCAGCCCGCCGGAGGCGGGACCACGCTGAGATGGCTCGCGCCGCGGCGGACGCCGCGCGCTCTGCCGGTCGCGGCGGCCGGACGGGCCTCGCGCAGCACCATGGTCAGCCGCGTGTACCCCATGTCCCGCAGGGTCCTCGGGGTCTCGGTAACGATGCGGCACTCCGTGGCGCCCCGGCGCGGGTCGGGGTGCAGCAGCGAGCGGACCGCCCCGTCGTGCTCGACGGCGCCCTCGCCGACCGCGCGGACCCAGTGCGGCAGCCCGTGCCGGTAGGCGGCCTCCATGATGGGGTCCTGGCCGATCTCGCGGCGGATCGCCTGAAGGACGTGGTCGTGCGCGTGGCGTTCCACGGCCGCGGAGAAGCCCGCGAGCATCGGCAGGCACCAGCCGGTCTCGTGGTCGCCGAGAACCGCGGACGCGTCGGGATGGAACAGGACGAACCGCAGGAAGTTGTCGGTCGGGTGGGCCGTCGGATGCGGGCTCACGTCGCGGAAAAGTGACGCGAATGCGGCGTTGGACAGCACCACGTCCCAGCGGTGGTCGAGCACGACGGACGGGAAGGGGACGGCGTCCAGGTAGACGCCGTAGTCCTGCAGATAGGCCTGGGCCTCGGGACTCTCGGGGACGGGCCGCGGCGCGGACCGCTGCCCTCCTGCCTGATATGCCATCGGGAGGTCACCCCTCTTGCCTATGCGGCCTTCACGCGGTCCCCGATCCTGCTGCCCGGACGCGAGGCATGTCAACTATCGTGGCATTCCACGGTCGTTGACGGCTGAAATTGGCCACAGTTGTGGCGAGGCCTGGATGTGAGTTCGAAAGACCCGCTACTCTCCACGCAGTTCACGGCGACCGTCCGTGTCGGCGATCGTGTGCCTGTGAGAGGGACGTGAGAGACCTAGGAGACCTGTCGGTGGCGGAGGATGGCTTCGAGGTTCCGGGCGCCGCGGCGACGGTGCTGCTGTCGGCCGTCGTCGCCCGTGTCGCCGCGCTCGCCGACCGGCTGGGCGTGCCGCACGCGGAGGTCTTCGCCACGGGGCGGCTGTCCGTCGCCTCCGGGGTCCCGGAGTCCGTGGTCAAGGCCCTGCTGAGCGGCCGGCCCGCCGGGGAGCCCGACGTCCAGGCACGCTTCCTGCAACGTCTCGACCTGCTGCGCCGTACGCGGCTCAAGCCCAACGGCCGCAAGTACACCCAGCAGGAGATCGCCGACGGCGCCGGCATGTCGCGCCAGCAGGCGGGCGCCCTCATCAACGGCGACCGGCGTCCGACGATGGAGCACTGCGACGCCCTCCAGCGGTTCTTCCGCGTGCACGCGGGGTTCCTCACGGCCGAGGACCCGGAGGCGCTCGCGGGCGCCCTCCAGCACACCGAGCAGGAGTTGCTGCAGAAACTCGCCGCGCGCGAGGCGGCCGCGGCCGCCTCGGACCCGCTGGAGCGCCTGCTCCAGGACCACGGCGTGCGCGGGATCGCGTGGCGGGCGGCCCAGCTGCCCACCGACCAGCACCGCGACAAGGTCGCCGAGTGGCTGGACATGCTCCTGGAGAGCGTGAAGCGGCCCGAGTCGTGATCCGGGGGAGAAGCGTGAACATCGCCAAGGAAATGCGCCGCCTGAGCGGCGAACTGGTCGCGGAGCTGGCCCTTCCGGCCCCCTCGGCGCCGGCGGACCTGTACACCGCCCTGTGCGACGGGATGAGCAGACGGCGCGGCCGCCCGGTCCATTTCCGCATGGCTTCCTTCCCCGCCGACACGGCGAGCGGACTGTGGCTCGACATGGCCGACCAGGATCTGGTCGTCATCGAGGAACGCACCGCCCCCGACCACCAGTTGGTGATCCTCGGGCACGAGCTGTGGCACATGAAGGCGGGCCACTGCGGCCATCACGTCGAGGGCGCGACGGTCGCGGCCCGTTTACTCAGCGACGGAGCGGACCTCCAGGCGACCGTGCGCAGCGTCGCCGCGCGCACCCGCTTCGATCTGGCCGACGAACGGCAGGCCGAGACGTTCGGCCTGCTGCTGGCCAGCAAGTGCCGGGCCTGGCTGCCGGGTTCGGCGCCGCGCGGCCGCGGCCAGCGCGATCATCTGGCGGGCCGGATCGAGGCGTCGCTGGGATACCTCGGCCCGCAGAGCTGACCGGCCCGCTCCCCGGCACGACCGGGCGGACCGACGGACGGCCGGAGGAACGGACAGACGGACGGGCGGACGGGCGGACGGGCGGACGGGCGCCGCATGTTCACCCACGATGACGACGACCGAGCGGGCGCGAGTGCGGGCGCGGGCGCCGTTGCGCGGGCACAGGCGCGGCTCCGTGCTCCCCGGAAGCCCTCGCAGCGGCGAGGATCCGTCTCCTGAAAGGGCCGGGACGGGCCTTGGAGGCGGCGGGGAGGGGAGCCGGGAGGGATCGCGGGCGGGTTTCCGCCTGCGCTGAGCGGGCGAACCGACGCGCTGCGCGGCCGGATTGTCAGTGGTGGGCGGCAAGCTGGGTGGTGCGCCGCCGCACGGGGGCGTACGCGCCGTCGGGGCGCGTGGGAGACGACGCCGACACGGGGAGAGCCGACCGATGCCCACAGCCGTACTGACCGACCGCGAGCGCACCGCCGTGCAGGCCTACCTGAGGCTGCTGCACACCGTACGGGCCGCCTTCGGCGACGAGGGGGGCCGGGAGGGCGCCCACCTGTCCGGCGCACGCCGCTCCGGCGCATCGCAGGACCGGCTGCCGCCCGTGGTGCCGCCCTCCGTGCTGGCCGAGGCGGAGCGGGCCCTGGCGGACGCCGGGCTCACGGGCAACGAGGAGGAGTTCTTCCGGCTGCTGCACAGCTGGTGCCCCGGCGCGTGAGCGCCGGGCCGCGGCCTCAGCCGTGCCGGACCGTCACGGCCGTGGCCACCAGGCCGCGCCGGACGGTCCAGCGGCCCTCGAAGTGCCCGAGCCGCCGGCCGCCCACCAGCGGCCCGGGCACGAGCAGGCGGGCCCGGAACGTCCCCTGCGGGTCCGCGCCGGGGCCCGCGGCGGCCGTGAGGTCGATGTCGGCCTCGCTGAAGTCCAGCCACTGGCGGGTGAGGGGGAACCACGCCTTGTAGACGGACTCCTTGGCGCTGAACAGCAGCCGGTCCCAGTGCACCTCGGGCCGCTCCCGGACCAGGCGTGCGTGCCGGGCCGCCTCGGCGGGCAGGGCCACGGTGGCCAGCACGCCGTCGGGTAGGGGGGCGTGCGGTTCGGCGTCGATGCCCAGGGAGGCGAGGTCGTCGGCGCGGACCAGCGCGGCGGCGCCGTAGCCGTCGCAGTGGGTCATGCTGCCCGTCAGTCCTGCGGGCCACTGCGGCGCGCCGCGCTCGCCGGGCAGCACGGGCTGCGGGGGCACGCCGAGCTTCTCCATGGCCCGCCGGGCGCAGGCGCGCACGACGGTGAACTCGCGACGGCGTTTGTCCACCGCCCGGGTCAGCAGCGCCTCCTCCTGCGGGAACAGCGGCATGTCCGCGAACTCGCTCTCACCGTCCTCGCCGAAGGCCTCGACCGCCACCACCGGTCCGGGCAGCAGTCCGCCGATCACCGGGCCTCCCCCGGCTCTCCGGGCCCCGCGGGCTTCCCGGACGGGTTCGCGGGCCGTCCGGTCCCGCCGGGCGGTGCGGGCAGGACGCGTCGCAGCCGGCCCGGCGGCTGGGGGCGTCCCCGCCACTCGCGGGGGTAGCCCACCGACACCTCCTCGAAGCGGACGCCGTCCTGCCAGGTGGTCCGCGGAATGTGGAGATGGCCGTAGACCATGGCGGCGAGGCGGAAACGGCGGTGCCAGTCGGCGGTCAGCTCGGTGCCGCACCACATGGCGAACTCCGGATGCCACAGCACGTCCATGGGATGCCGGTGCAGCGGATAGTGGTTGACGGGGACGACGGGCAGGCCGTCCGGGATCTGTGCGAGCCGGCGTTCGGTCTCGGCGACCCGGGCCCGGCACCAGGCCTCACGGGACGGATACGGGTCGGGGTGCAGCAGGTACTCGTCGTTGCAGACGATGCCGGTGTTCTGCGCGTAGGCCAGCCCCTCCGCCTTGGTCGTGCAGCCGGCCGGGAGGAACGAGTAGTCGTACAGGAGGAACAGCGGCGCGACGACCACCGGGCCGCCGGGGCCCTCCCACACCGGGTAGGGGTCCTCGGGCGTGGTCACGCCCAGGTCGCGGCAGACCTCCACCAGGTGCTCGTAGCGGGCCACCCCGCGCAGGGAGACCGGGTCGCCGGGGTGCGACCACAGCTCGTGGTTGCCGGGCGCCCACACGACCTTGCGGAAGCGGCTCGCGAGGGTCTTCAGGGCCCAGCGGATGTCGGCCACGTTCTCCGAGACGTCGCCCGCGACCAGCAGCCAGTCCTCGTCCGTCTCCGGGGCCATCGCCTCGACCAGAGCCCGGTTCTCCGGATAGCCGATGTGCAGATCGCTGATGGCCAGCAGTCGTCCGGCGCCACCGGCCGTCGTCGTCACCTCGAGCCCCCGCTCACTAGAGCACGCTCCGCGTTCCCGCGAACACACACGTGCTTCCCAAGAGAACACGTTCCCGACCCGTGGGACAAGGTCGAATCCGGTCGTCCGCGCGGCCGCACCCACCCTCACCTGCGCCGCAGCGCGCCCTTACCCGATCGGGCCGCGTACGGGAACAAGATCGGAAAATCCGTGACACGCGCGTTGCACGCGGCACCCCCGGGACCCCGTATGATCGCCCCAACACCACCGCCATGGACGTCCCTTACGCAGGGCGGTTTGGTGACCCACCATTTCCCCTGCCCGGGCCGGGCCTGCTTCGCCCTGCCCGCACACCGTGAAAGGCGGCCTCGCATGGTCTCTCGCGTACGCGTCTGGCTCAACCGCACGTACGCGGAGAACGTGTTCTTCACGGATCAGCTGCGACGAAATCCCAGCGACCGGGCCGTCGAGATCCATGCCACGCACGGTGACGCCGACTCCCCCGTGCTGGCCGCCGCCGACACCGCCGAGCTCGAGCCGGAGGGCCTGTCCCCGGCCGCGTACGTCGAGTACGCGCTCGCCCAGTGCCGGCGTCGCGGCATCGACGTGTTCGTCCCGCGCCTGCACCAGTCGGCCGTGGTGGCGCACCGCGCCGACTTCGAGGCGGTCGGCACGGCGCTGCTCGCACCGCCGCCGGAGGCGGTCGCCGTCTTCCACGACAAGGTGGTCGCCTACGAGGCCGTGCAGGCGATCGGGGTGCCGGTGCCGCCGTGGCACCGGGTCCGTTCCGCCGACCAACTCGTCGCGGCTGTCGAGGCGTTGGAGGACGCGGGGCATCGCGCCTGCTTCAAGCCGGCGTCCGGCGCGGGCGGGGTGGGCTTCCGGGTGATCACCCGCAAGCCGTTCTCGCTGGAGCACCTCACCGGGTTCCCCAGCCCCTCCGTCCAACTCGACCTGGTGGTCGAGGCGTTGCGGCGGGCCGAGGAGCAGGGCGAGGACCGGGTCGACTGGCTGGTCATGCCCCGGCTCGGGCAGCCGGAGGTGTCCGTGGACTGCCTCACCGGCCCGGACAACGTCCTGCGGATGTCCGTGGGCCGCACGAAGAACGGCCGCCGCCGCGGCTTCACCCTGCACGAGCAGTGGCTGGAACCCGCGCGTCTCATCGCCGAGGGCTTCGGGCTGCACTACCTGTCCAACATCCAGTTCCGCATGTTCGGTGACCGGCCGGTCCTGATGGACGTCAACACCCGTCCGGCCGGCGGCCTGCACCAGCTGGCGCTGTGCGGCGTCAACGCGCCCTGGGCGGCGGTGCAGCTGGCGCTCGGCGAGGACCCGGGCAGGATCGTGCCGCCGTTCCTGGGCCAGGACTACACCGTCGTGTCGGGCCCCCGCCCGCTCCGCGCGGTCGCCCTGCCGCACCAGCGGCTGGACGAGGCCGAGCCGCTGCTGCCGGCCGTGCCGACGCCCGCCGGGTCCCCCGAGCCGACCACGCAGGCCGCCCCGGCCGCCGCGTCGGCGTCCGCGGCGACGCCCGCGGACGCGGCGCAGGCCCTGCCGCTGTAACCGGCCGGCCCGGGCGTCCCGGTCCCGCCCGGGCCCACAGGTCACGGCTCGCGACCCCCGACTCCCGGCCCCCCGCTCGCGGCTCGCCCGGATCACCGGATCACCGGATCACCGGATCACCGGATCACCGGATCCTCAACTGGTATGGACCAATCCCGTCACTCTCCTTGACAGCCGGATTGGTCCATACCAAATTTGTTGCGCACCCCCTTGCACAGCTCTGCACTCCCCTTGCACTCCCGAACACCCCCATTCCTTCAGGGAGATCGCGTGCGCACCAGATCCCTCGGACGCCCATGGCGTCGTTTCCTCGCCCTGACCGGCACCGCCGGTCTCGCCCTGGCCGGAGCCGTGGCCCTGCCCGGCACCGCCCAGGCGGCCAACGTCCTCACCAACCCCGGTTTCGAGTCGGGCTCCGTCTCGCCCTGGTCCTGTACGGGCAACCTCGGCTCCGTCGTCTCCTCGCCCGTCCACAGCGGGTCCAAGGCCCTCTCGGGGGCGGTGAGCGCGAGCGACATCGCCAAGTGCGGCCAGACCGTCTCCGTCCAGCCCAACACCACGTACGCGCTGTCCGGTTGGGTGCGCGGCTCCTACGTCTACCTCGGCGTCGACGGCGGGGCCTCCACCTGGACGTCGTCGCCGTCGGCGTACAGCAAGCTCTCGGTCTCCTTCACCACCGGCGCCTCGCAGACCAGCGCCACGATCTACGTCCACGGCTGGTACGCCCAGGGCGCCTACCAGGCCGACGACATCAGCCTGGACGGGCCGGGCGGCGGGGGCGGCTCCGACACCCAGGCCCCGACCGCGCCCGGCGGGCTGACCTCGACCGGCAAGACGTCCTCCAGCGTGTCGCTGTCCTGGAACGCCGCCTCCGACAACGTCGGCGTCACGGGTTACGACGTCTACAGCGGGTCGTCGAAGGTGCTCACCGTCTCCGGGACCTCGGCCACGGTCGGCGGGCTGTCCCCGAGCACGTCCTACTCCTTCAGCGTGCGGGCGCGCGACGCCGCCGGGAACACCTCCGGCGCCTCGAACACCGTGAGCGTCACGACCAGCGCGGGCGGGGGTGGCGGGACCGGCTTCAAGCAGGCCGCGCCCTACCTCTTCGAGGGCTGGGGCGATCCCCCGAACGTGACCACGGTGATGAACGCGACCGGCGTCAAGTGGTTCACGATGGCCTTCGTGCTCGACGGCGGCGGCTGCAACCCGATGTGGGACGGCAACCGGGCGCTGGCCGGCGGGGTCGACCAGAGCGTGATCAACCAGGTCCGCTCGGCCGGCGGGGACATCGTGCCCTCCTTCGGCGGCTGGCAGGGCAGCAAGCTCGGCGCCAACTGCTCCTCGGCGAGCGCGCTGGCGGGCGCCCTGCAGAAGGTGATCGACGCCTACTCGCTCAAGGCGATCGACATGGACATCGAGAACACGGACGAGTTCGAGAACGAGGCCGTGCAGGCGCGGATCCTCACCGCGCTGAAGACCGTGAAGGCGAACAACCCCGGCCTGAAGACCATCGTCACCTTCGGGACGACGACGACCGGACCGACCTACTACGGCAACCGGCTCATCGAGCAGGCCAAGTCGCTCGGCGCCGACATCGACGTCTTCACCATCATGCCGTTCGACTTCGGCGGCGGCTCGGACATGTACGGCAACACCGTGAACGCGACGGAGGGGCTGAAGAACAAGCTGAAGTCCACCTTCGGCTGGGACGACGCCACCGCCTACGCCCACATCGGCATCTCCGGCATGAACGGCCTCTCCGACCAGCAGGAGAACACCACCCCCGCGATCTGGACGTCCATCCGCGACTGGGCCAACTCCCACCACATCGCGCGGCTCGCCTACTGGGCCGTCAACCGTGACCGGCCGTGCCCGGGCGGCGGCGTGGTGAGCAACTGCTCCGGCATCAGCCAGAGCACCTGGCAGTTCACCTCCATCACCGCGGGCTTCACCGGCTGACCTCCCCGGACGTCGTCGGACGTCCCCAGAATCCCCCGGGCCGCGGTCCGGGGGATTTTTTTTCCGCGCAGGGTGTATCAGGGGCCGGATCGCGCGCTCCTAAGGGTGCAGGACCCCGCGGGGGGAGCCGGGGGGAACACCGGGGTCTCGGGGGGAAGCACGGGGATCCACGGGGGAAGAACGGGAATCGACGGGGGATTCCCGGGGGAACGGGGGATCGGGTCGGTCGGCCGCTGTCACGGGGAGCGACCGGCCGGCCCGAGCGCTTGCCGCCCGCCGCCGTACAGGCCGGGGGAACCGGGGCGGGCGGGACTCGACGTCCCGCCCGCCCCCGCGCGCGCCGCTTGCGCGGCCCACACGCCGGGTCAGTGGCCGGCGGCGCGTTCCAGACGCAGCGTCAGGATCTGGAAGGGGCGCAGGCGGACGGCGACCGCGCCGTCCTCGGTGAGCGCGGCAGGCTCCAGCGGCCGCTCCAGCAGATCGGTGATCCGGGCGCCGGCCAGCGGGAAGCCCGCGCGCAGGACGCCCGTCGCCCGGCCGCCGCTCGACTCGTAGAGCCGCACGACGACGTCGCCTGACGTGTCGTCGGCGAGCTTGACCGCCTCCACGGTGATGCCGTCGCCCTCCACGGAGACGACCGGCCCGGGTGCGCCGGCCGCGTCCGCCACGCGCAGCGGGAGGTTGAGGGCGTAGCCCTCGGCGACCGCGTCCTCGATGCTCGCGCCGGGCAGCAGCGCGTAGGTGAAGCGGTGCCGGCCCTGGTCGGCCCCGGGGTCCGGGATGCGCGGCGCGCGGAGCAGGCTGAGGCGGACGGTGGTCGTGGTGCCGCCGTCCTCGCGGACGGTGCGGGAGACGTCGTGGCCGTAGGTGGAGTCGTTGAGGACGGCGACGCCGTAGCCGGGCTCGCCGATGTGCACCCAGCGGTGGCCGGAGACCTCGAACCGGGCCGCCTCCCAGCTGGTGTTGGTGTGGGTGGGGCGCTGGATGTGGCCGAACTGGATCTCGGCGGAGGAGTGCGGAGCGCGGACGTCCACCGGGAAGGCCGCCTTGAGGATCTTCTCCGCCTCGTGCCAGTCGACGTCGGTCTCGAAGTCGACGCGCGGGCTGCCGGCCCGCAGCGTGATCGTCTGGGTGAGCGTGGAGCCCGTGCCGAAGGAGCGGTTGACCCGGATCGCCCCGGCCAGCGGATCGTCCTCGACGACCGTGACCGCGTCCGGCTCCAGCAGGTCGGTGTAGCGGTTCCGATAGTGCTTGTCGATGTCCCAGGCGTCCCAGCAGTTGGGGAGGTCGGTGTGCAGGCGCAGCAGGTTGCCCGCGTCGGCGAGGACCTCGCGGCCGGCCCGCAGGTCGTACACGGAGGACAGGGTGCCGTCCTCGGCGACCTCCACCCGGACCAGGCCGTTGTCGAGCACCCGGCCGGAGACCGTCACCGGGTGCGGCGGCCGCGCCCCGTGGAGGGGCGCGCTGCCGTTCGCGGGCGCCTGGACGAACACGGGCCGGCCCTGCGGCGTCCGCATCACCTCGGCGCGGGCGTACGGGCTGGTGTTGAACACCCGCGGCGACGCGTCCGGCTGCGGCTCGCCCGGCCGGCCGGGGCCCAGCGCGGCGACCGCCTCGGCGGTCAGCGTCTCCAGTTCCTCGGCGACGCGGGCGTACTCGGCCTCGGCCTCCCGGTGCACCCAGGCGATGGAGGAGCCGGGCAGGATGTCGTGGAACTGGTGCAGCAGCACCGTCTTCCACAGCCGGTCCAGCCTCTCGTACGGGTAGGCGTAGCCCGGTGCGTGCAGTGCGGCCGTCGTCGCCCACAACTCGGCCTCGCGCAGCTTGTGTTCGCTGCGCCGGTTGCCCTGCTTGGTGCGGGCCTGGCTGGTGTAGGTGGCGCGGTGCAGCTCCAGGTACAGCTCGCCGACCCAGACGGGTGCGTCCGGGTACTCGGCGCGGGCCTTGGCGAAGAACGCGTCGGGGTGCTCGACGACGACCTTCGGCGAGCCCTCCAGGTCGGCCAGCCGGCGCGCCCGTTCCATGATCTCGCGGGTGGGGCCGCCGCCGCCGTCGCCCCAGCCGAAGGGGGCCAGCGAGCGGGTGCCGCCGCCCTTCTCGGAGTAGTTGCGGACCGCGCGGGCCATCTCCTCGCCGCTGAAGCGGGCGTTGTAGGTGTCGATGGGCGGGAAGTGCGTGAAGATGCGGGTGCCGTCGATGCCCTCCCACCAGAAGGTGTGGTGGGGGAACGTGTTGGTCTGGTTCCAGGAGATCTTCTGGGTGAGGAACCACTCGTTGCCGGCGAGCTTGGCGAGTTGCGGGTAGGCCGCGTTGTAGCCGAAGGAGTCGGGCAGCCAGACGCCCTTGGTCTCGATGCCGAAGTGCTCGATGAAGAACCGCTTGCCGTGGACGAGTTGCCGGGCGATGGCCTCGCCGCCGGGCAGGTTGCCGTCGGACTCGACCCACATGCCGCCGACGGGCGCCCACTGCCCCTTCTTCACCGACTCCTGGATCCGCGCCCACACCTGCGGGTAGTTGTCGCGTACCCACTCGTACTGCTGGGCCTGCGAGCAGGCGAAGACGAAGTCGTCGTACTCGTCGGCGAGCGCGGTGACGTTGGAGAAGGTGCGCGAGGTCTTGCGCTTGGTCTCACGGATCGGCCACAGCCAGGCGGAGTCGATGTGCGCGTGGCCGACGCCGGAGACGGTGTGGGCGCTGGCGTGCGCGGGGCGGGCCAGGGCGGGGGCGAGCACCTCGCGCACGGCGGCGGCGCTGCTGGAGACGTCGTCCAGGTCGAGGGCGTCCATGGCCCGGTCCAGGGTGTGCATGATCTCGTGGCGGCGCGGCTCGTGCTCGCCGAGCTGGACCATCAGCTCGCGCAGCACCTGGAGGTCGAGGTCGAGGTGCCAGACCTGCTCGTCGAGGACGGCGATGTCGGCGCGGCGGAACGTGTAGAGGGGGCGGTCGCCCGCGGTCAGCACGTCGCCCAGCGGGGTCGGGGCCGCGAAGCCGCCCGCCAGGATGTCGGGGTTGGAGGCGGCCTCGACGAGGTAGTCGATCCGCTCCCCGCCCTGCGCCGGGTTGCCGATCGGCACGTACTGGTTGAGCGGGTTGACGGCCTTGAGCGGTGTCCCGTCGGTGCGGTGGACGAGGGCCTCGGCCTGGTTGCCGGGCCAGTCGGCGGTGAAGCCGAGGTCGATGACGGCCTCGACGCGCCGGCCGGCCCACTCGGCGGGCACCCGTCCGCGCATCCGGAACCAGGTGGTGCCCCAGGGCGGGCCCCACGGGGTGTCCGTCGCGAAGGGCGTGTAGGCGGCGGCCGCGGCCTCCGCGAACGGCACGGGCTCCCCCGGCGCCTGCCAGGCCTCCACCTCGAAGGGGACGGCGGCCGCGTAGATCGCGGGCTTGACGCGCTGGTGGTGGACGCGCTCGACGCGCTCCTCGATGCGGCGGCGTTCGTCATGCATGGGGAATCTCCAGTGAGGGACCACGAGGGGCAAAAAGGCCCGGGAGCCGCGCCGGGCGGGCCGGGGCCGGCATGCCTGGCGAACCGGGCGGAAAGCGCTTTCCCTCCCGGTGTCTACCTAAGGTACGCCAGCCCCGGATGGACGGCGGTGTAGCCCTCGACCAGCCTGCGGGCCACGTTCACCGAGTCGACCAGGGGGTGCAGCGCGAACGCCTTCACGGCCGTCGCGCGCGAGCCGGACGCGGCGGCGGCGAGCACCTCGCGCTCGACGCCCTTGACCGTGCAGACGAGTCCGGTGGCGTGCCCGGGCAGCGGGTCCACGGAGACCGGGTGCGCGCCGTTGGCGTCGGCCAGGCAGGGCGCCTCGATGACGGCGTCGGCGTCGAGCGCGGCGAGGGTGCCCCGGTTGCGCACGTTGAGGATCAGCGTGGTGCGCTCGTCGCGGGCGATGGCCCGCATCAGGGCGAGGGCGACCTTCTCGTAGCCGCCGGAGAGGTCGTCGGCGTCGCGTTCGCCCGCGCCGGCGCTCTCGCGGTTCTCGGCCATGTAGGTGGCCTCGCGTTCGGCGCGGGTGCGGTCCCAGGCGGTCAGGGCCGCCGCGCCGGGGCGTTTCATCTCCTCGTAGAAGCGGGCCTGCTGCTCGGCGAGGAAGGCGCCGCGGGTCTTCTCGGCCTCCTGGTAGGCGCGTACGGTCTCGCGGTTGAAGTAGTAGTAGTGCAGGTACTCGTTGGGGACGGCGCCGAGGGACCGCAACCAGTCCGCGCCGAACAGCTTGCCCTCCTCGAAGGAGCCGAGCAGGCCGGGGTCGGCGAGCAGCCGCGGCAGCTCGTCGCGGCCGGCGACCCGCAGGCCGCGCACCCAGCCGAGGTGGTTGAGGCCGACGTAGTCGATCCACGCCTCCTTCGGGTCCGCGCCGAGCACGCGGGCGATGCGCCGGCCGAGCCCGACCGGGGAGTCGCAGATGCCGATCACCCGGTCGCCCAGGTGGCGGGACATGGCCTCGGTGACGAGGCCGGCCGGGTTGGTGAAGTTGATGACCCAGGCGTCGGGGGCCAGCCGGGCCACCCGCCGGGCGATGTCGACGGCGACGGGCACGGTCCGCAGGCCGTAGGCGATGCCGCCCGCGCCGACCGTCTCCTGGCCGAGGACGCCTTCGGCGAGGGCCACCCGCTCGTCGTCCGCGCGGCCTCGGAGGCCGCCGACACGGATCGCGGAGAACACGAAGTCGGCGCCGCGCAGGGCCTCGTCGAGATCGGTGGTGGCCGTGACCGCGGGGGCGTCGGGGACGGCGGCCGCCTGTTCGGCCAGCACGCGGGCGACGGCGTTCAGCCGGCCGTCGTCCAGGTCGTGCAGGACGACGCGGGTGACCCGGCCCTCGCCGCGGTCCGCCAGGAGCGCTCCGTACACGAGCGGCACCCGGAATCCGCCGCCGCCGAGGATCGTCAGTTTCACGCCCGCACCTTTCCTGCCACGGCCGCCTCGACGTCCGCCTCCGGGAAGGAGGAGCGGGTCGCCGGGTCGCCGGGCGTGTCCGTCACCACCACGTCCAGGCCCTCGGGACCGCGGACCTTCGCCGTCCCGGCGCCCGGGAACCTCGCCGGGCCGGGGGGCAGGACCACCCTGCCACCGTCCTCGACCACGGCCCGTTCCACCGACGCCTCGACGACCGTCGTGTCCCTCACCCGGCCGCCCGGCCGCAGGGACCGCAGGGACCGCAAGGACCGCAGGGTGAGGTGACGTCGTCGTTCTGCCGGCACGCCGTGAACACTACTGGCGCCCGGGGCTCAGGCGTAGAAGCGCGACAGGCTCTGAAGAACCGCCGCGGGCTTGGCTCCGCCCTCGATCTCGACCGACCCGTCGACGGTGATCTGCACCCCGCCCGGCACGTCCTCGACCTCGGCCAGCCGGGCGACCAGGCGGATGCGGGAGCCCACCTTGACCGGCGCGGGGAAACGGACCTTGTTCAGGCCGTAGTTCACCTTGGTGGTGACGCCCTGGACGTCCAGCAGCTCGGTGAACAGCGGGATGAACAGGGACAGCGTCAGGTAGCCGTGGGCGATCGGCGCGCCGAAGGGGCCCTTGGCGGCCCGTCGCGGGTCGACGTGGATCCACTGGTGGTCGCCGGTCGCGTCGGCGAAGGTGTCGATGCGTTCCTGGGTGACCTCGATCCACTCACTGGCGCCCAGCTCGCCGCCGGCCAGCTTCTTCAGCTCGTCGAGTCCGTTGACGGTGATGCTCATATTCCGTTCCTCACAGGGGAGTTGAGAAGGGTTCAGGAGTCCGCGCCGTACCGGGAGCGCACCCGGGACTTCAGCAGCTTTCCGGAGGCGGTGCGCGGGAGGGCGTCCGCCACCACCACCGACTTGGGGATCTTGTACTTGGCGAGGCGTCCGGCCAGCGAGGCCAGGACGGCGTCCGGATCGAGCGAGGCGCCCTCGCGGGGCACGACCACCGCGCGCGGCACCTCGCCCCACCGGTCGTCGGCCACGCCGATGACCGCGCACTCGGCGATGTCGGGGTGGGTGAGGAGGAGGTCCTCGATCTCGGCGGGGTAGATGTTCTCGCCCCCGGAGATGATCATGTCCTTGATGCGGTCGACGATGTGCACGTATCCGTCCTCGTCGACCCGGGCGGCGTCGCCGCTGCGGAACCAGCCGTCGACGAACGAGGCGGCCGTCTCCTCGGGCAGCCCCCAGTAGCCGGGCATGACGTGCGGTCCGCGGACGACGACCTCGCCGGTCTCGTCCACGTCGGCCGGGGTGAGATCGGGCCGCAGCACGCGCACGTCGCTGAAGAAGTGCGGGACGCCGGCCGAGCCCGCCTTGCTGACCGCGTGCTCGGCGTCCAGGAACAGCGTGCCGGGCGACGCCTCGGTCATGCCGTAGCCCTGGAGGAAGGTGAGCCCGCGTGCCTGGTAGGCGGCGATCAGCGGGGTCGGCACCGGGGAGCCGCCGCAGGTCAGGATGCGCAGGGAGGACAGGTCGGCGCCGGGCCAGCGCGGGTGCCGCGCCACCTGCTCGAACATCGTCGGCACCCCGAACATGAAGGTGATCCGGTGCCGTTCGATCAGGTCGAGGGTGTCCGCCGGGTCGAAGGCCTCGACCAGGAAGCAGCAGCCGCCCTTGAGGAGCACCGGCAGCGTCAGCATGTTGAGGCCGGCCGTGTGGAACAGCGGGGCGGAGACGAGGGCGCGTTCGTCGGCGACCAGGTCGGTGTCGACGAGCACGTTGACCGCGTTCCAGGTGAGGTTGGCGTGCGTGAGCATGGCGCCCTTGGGGCGGCCGGTCGTGCCCGAGGTGTACATGATGATGCAGGTGTCGTCGGGGGCGACCGGGGTGTCGATCGGCTCACTGGAGGCCGCGCCGAGCGCCTCCTCGTACTCGGCGCCGACCTCGACGTACGTGCGGACGTCGGTGTGTCCGGGGAGTCCGGCGACCAGGCCCGAGTGGGAGGGCGCGTGGACGAGCGCCTTGGCCCCGGAGTCGGCCAGCTGGTAGGCGATCTCGGGTCCGGCGAGACGGGTGTTGAGCGGGACGAACACCGCGCCGAGCGTGCCGGCGGCGAACAGGGTCTCCAGGTAGGCGGGGTGGTTGGGGCCGAGGTAGGCGATGCGGTCGCCGCGCCGTACGCCCCGTTCGCGCAGCACGTGCGCGAGGCGCGTGGTGCGGGCGTGCAGCGTGCGGTAGTCCGTCGATCTCCCCGCGTGGACCAGGGCGGTGCGGTGCGGGGTCTTGCGGGCCCGGCGTGCGGGCCAGGACCCCAGTCCCTCGTTGCGCATTGTCCACGCCCCTTACGGTGTGGTCAGCCCGAGCAGCCGGGCGGCGTTCTCCTTGAGGATCCTCGGCCTCACCTCGTCCTTGATCGGCAGCTTGTCGAAGTCGGCGAGCCAGCGGTCGGGGGTGAGGACGGGGAAGTCGGAGCCGAACAGCACCTTGTCCTTGAGGAGCGTGTTCGCATACTGCACGAGCTGCGGCGGGAAGTACTTCGGCGACCAGCCGGACAGGTCGATGTGCACGCCGGGCTTGTGCGTGGCGACGGCGAGTGCCTCGTCCTGCCAGGGGAACGACGGATGCGCCAGGATGATCTTGAGGTGGGGGAAGTCGGCCGCCACGTCGTCCACGTGCAGCGGGTTGGAGTACTTGAGCCGGATCCCGCCGCCGCCCGGGACGCCCGCGCCGATGCCGGTCTGACCGGTGTGGAACAGGGCGATGGTCCCCGTCTCCTCGATCACCTCGTACAGGCCGTACGCGACCGAGCGGTCGTCGGGGAAGAAACCCTGGATGCTGGGGTGGAACTTGAAGCCCTTCACCCCGTACTCCTCGACCAGGCGGCGGGCCTGCCTGACGCCCGCCTTGCCCCGGAAGGGGTCGATGGACGCGAAGGGGATGAGGACGTCGGCGTTGGCGGCCGCCGCCTCGGCGACCTCCTCGTTGGGGACCGGTGCGGTGCCGGTCGCGGACTCGGCGTCCACCGTGAAGATCACGGCCGCCATCCGGCGCTCCCGGTAGTAGCGGGCCGTCTCCTCCAGAGTGGGCTTCCGCTTCCCCTCGACCTTGAAGTAGGCGGAGGAGGCGTCGTGCAGGTCGTCGTCCAGCGAGGAGTGACCCTTGGAGGACACCTCCGCGTGGGTGTGGACGTCGATCGCGACGAGGTCGGCGACGTTCATCGGGGCGCCCCCGGAGGGCGCCGCGGCGGGGGTCGTGCCGGGGGTCGTGCCGGGGTTCATCACGCCTCCGGGAACGTGGGGGCCGGGATGCCGACCGTCTGGAGCTCGGCGCCGACCGAGGCGGGGAAGACGTCGGCCAGGCTCTCCGGCGTCCAGCCGCCGTCGGCGTAGGCGGCCCGGATCTCCTGCGGATGCGACCAGAGTGCCACCTTGTCGCCGCCGATGCCGATGGCCTGGCCGGTGATGCCGCGGGCGGCGTCGGAGGCCAGGAACGGCACGAGGGCCGCGCAGTCCTCGGGGGTGCCGAACCCCTCGCCCTTGCGCAGGAAGTCCGGGAACGGCTCGCCGTTCTTCAGGGCCTCGACGTACGGGGCGAAGGCGGGGATCGTCTCGGTCATGGCGGTGGCGGCCACCGGGACGATCGCGTTGACGGTGATGCCGGCGCGGCCCAGCTCCATCGACCAGGTGCGGGCGAAGGCGGCGATGCCCGCCTTGGCGGCCGCGTAGTTCGTCTGGCCGAAGTTGCCGCGCTGGCCGGCGGGCGAGCCGACGAGGATCAGCGTGCCGCCCTCGCCCTGCTCCCGCATCCGCACGGCGGCGGCGCGGGCGCAGGTGAAGGTGCCCCTGAGGTGGGTGGTGAGCACGGCGTCGAAGTCGTCGTCGGTCATCTTCCACAGCACCCTGTCGCGCAGGATGCCCGCGTTGGCGACCAGGACGTCGAGCCGGCCGAACTCCGCCACGGCCCGGTTCACCAACCGCTCGGCGGCCTCGGCCGTCCCGACCGGCACCACCTCGGCGACGGCCCTGCCGCCGGCCTCTACGAGGGACTTCACGGCCTGTTCGGCGACCGCCTCGTCGACGTCGTTGAGGACCACGGCGGCGCCGCGGGCGGCCAGGGCGTGGGCGTAGGCGAGGCCGAGGCCCCGGCCGCCGCCGGTGACGACGGCGACCTTGCCGGTGAGATCGATGCTGGGCACGACGGTGTCCCTTCACATGGGGGTCACGGCTGCCGGTCGGAGCGCGGCGCCGAGATCGAAGCTAAGAGCAATAATTGTCGTCGTCAATAGTTGTGGTCGACCTCGGGGTGCGCCATGCTGCAATCTGTAGGGAGAAACCACCCCCGCCGGGGGACCGAGCCCAGGGAGCCCGCCATCGCCCGCCAGGACAACGCCGTGAACGCCGCGCCCATCGACGTGGACGAGCCGTGGATGCGCGAACTGCACGCGGACACCGGCTATCTGCTCTACCGCCTGGGGCTGCGCTCGGGTCAGTTGTTCAACACGTTCCTCCAGGAGTCGGGGCTGCGGCTGCGCCACTACGCGGTGCTGCGGTTCCTGGCCACGTCCGAGGGCGCGCTCCAGCGCGAGCTGAGCGCACGGCTCGGGTACGACCCCAGCGCGATCGTCGGCCTGGTGGACGACCTGGAACGGCAGGGCTTCGCCGAACGCCGGCCCGCCCCGGACGACCGGCGCAGCCGGATCGTCGCCCTCACCGAACAGGGCCGCGCGTTCCTGCGCGGCACCGACGAGGCGGGCCGACGCGTGACGAACGAGCTGCTCGACCCCCTCGACGCGGCCGGACGCGAGACGCTGCACGCGCTGCTGCTGCGGATCGCCGGGGACGGACTGGCCTGACGCCGTCAGGAGGACGTGGCCGTGAGGAGAACGTGATGGACCGGGGCGTCCTCGCCGCACACTCCCGTTCCGCGTCCGAGCGGCTGCTGTCGGTGCTGGCCGCGTTCGACCACACGCATGCCGCGCTCTCCCTGAGCGACATCAGCCGTCGCGCCGGGCTCACCCTCACCACCGCGCACCGGCTGGTGGGCGCGCTGACCGAGTGGGGCGCCCTGGAGCGGGACCCGGCCGGCGTCTACCACGTGGGGCTGCGGCTGTGGGAGGTCGCGGCGCTCGCGCCGCGCGGCCTGGCGCTGCGCCAGGTGGCGCTGCCCTTCCTGGAGGACCTGTACGAAGCCACGCACGAGAACGTCCAGTTGGCGGTTCGGGACGGGTCCGAGGTCGTCTACACCGAGTGGCTGTCGGGGCGTTCGGCCGTCGGCGTGCACATCCGGGTGGGCGCCCGCTGGCCCCTGCACGTCACCGGTGTGGGGCTGGCGCTGCTGGCGCACTGCGACTCCGCGCTGCAAGAGGCCTACTGCGCAGGGCCGTTGGCCGCGTACACCTCCCACACCATCACCGACCCGGCACGGCTGCGCCGGGTGCTGGCCGAGGTGCGGCGCGGCGGGGTGGCGGTGAGCAGCCGTCAGGTCACGGACGACGCCCTGTCGGTGGCCGCCCCGGTGCGCGGACCGGACGGCGCGGTGACCGCCGCCGTCTCGGTCGTCGTACCGTACGCCGACGCCCGGGTGCCGGTGCTGGCGCCGGCCGTGCGCCTCGCCGCCCGCGGCATCTCCCGCGCCCTGGGCTGGCGGCCGCGGAGCCGGGAGGACTGACTCGTCCGCGGGACGGGCGGACCGGGGTGTCCACGGGGAGAATGCGGGCCATGATCGAGATCGGTTCGCTGCGCCCGGACGACCGCGCCGCCTGGGAAGCCCTGGCCCGCGGCTACAAGAGGTTCTACCGCACGGAGGTGCCCGACGAGGGGTACGAGGAGATGTGGCGCCGCCTGCGCCGGGGCGACGAGGTGCACGCCGTCGGCGCGCGCGTGGACGGGGAGTTGGCGGGCATCGCGCACTACCTCTTCCACGCCACCTGCTGGGCGGCCGAGAGCTGTTACCTCCAGGACCTCTACGTCGCCGAGGCGGCGCGCGGCCGGGGCGCGGCCCGGGCGCTGATCGAACGGGTCGCCGAGGCGGCGCGCGAGCGGGGGGCCGCCCGCCTGTACTGGACCACCCGGGAGGACAACGTGACCGCCCGCGCCCTGTACGACAAGGTGGCGGCCTGCAACGGGTTCGTCCGCTACGACCACCCGCTCGCCCAGCGCGGCCCGGCGGCCCGCGGCCCGGCGGCCCGCGCCCGCCATCGCGTCGCCCCGCCCGACGCATGCCTGGAGGAGGGCTCCCCTGGCCGACTCGGGTGAGGACGGCGCACTTTCGCACGTTTGGGTGGTTCAAGCCATGAACTTCCGTGCCCCGGAAGCACTTTCCTTGCTTTAAGTCTTGACGGCCTCCGTGACGGGGAGCACATTGGGCCCACTTTGAGAGCGCTCTCAGGCTGTCGTGGAGCGCCCTCGAACGCACCCGCGCACCCCACCCCGTACCCGAGAGGCCCCCATGAGTGTGAGTGCAACCTCCGGCATCCCCAGAAGGCGACGCGCACTGATCGCCGTCCTCAGCACGCTCGGCTTGGCGGCCGCCGCGGCGGCGGCCGTCACGCTGCCCGCCAACGCCTCCGCGCCCACCCCGCCGACCGGGTGGTCGCAGGTCTTCCTCGACGACTTCACCGGCTCGGCCGGCACCGGCGTCAACGCCTCGAACTGGCAGTACAGCACCGGGACCTCGTATCCCGGCGGGCCGGCCAACTGGGGCACCGGCGAGGTCGAGACGATGACGGACAGCACCGCCAACGTCTCGCTCGACGGCAACGGCAACCTGCGCATCACCCCGCTGCGCGACTCGGCCGGACGCTGGACCTCGGGCCGCATCGAGACCAGGCGCACCGACTTCCAGCCCCCGTCCGGCGGCAAGCTGCGCATCGAGGCGCGGATCCAGATGCCGAACGTGACCGGCACCCCCGCCGAGGGCTACTGGCCCGCGTTCTGGGCGCTCGGCGCGCCCTACCGGGGCAACTACCAGAACTGGCCGGGCGTGGGCGAGCTGGACATCATGGAGAACGTCCAGGGCCTGAACAAGGTGTGGGCCACGATGCACTGCGGTACCAGCCCGGGCGGCCCGTGCAACGAGACCAGCGGCATCGGCAACAACGTCGCGTGCCCGAACTCCACCTGTCAGTCCGGCTTCCACACCTACGCGACGGAGTGGGACCGCTCGGTGTCCCCCGAGGCGATCCGCTTCTACGTCGACGGCGTCAACTACCACACCGTCACCGCGAACCAGGTCGACGCGACGACGTGGAACAACGCGACGAACCACGGCTACTTCGTCATCCTGAACGTCGCGATGGGCGGCGGCTTCCCGGACGCCTTCGGCGGCGGCCTGGACGGCGACACCCAGCCCGGCCACCCCATGGTGGTCGACTACGTGCAGGTCCTTCAGGCCGCGGGCGGTGGGAGCGGTACCACGACACCGACGCCTCCGCCGTCCGGCAACCGCGACGCCTACGGCACGATCCAGGCGGAGTCCTACGACAGCCAGTCGGGGACGATCACCGAGACGACGACCGACACCGGCGGCGGCCAGAACATCGGCGCCCTGACCAACGGCGACTGGGCGCTCTACAAGGGCGTGAACTTCGGTTCCTCGGCGGCCACCCAGTTCCGCGCACGGGTCGCCGGCGGGGCGGCCGGCGGGGTCAGCGGACTGGTCGAGGTGCGCCTCGACAGCCGCGGCGCCGCGCCGATCGGCAGCTTCGCCGTCGGCAACACGGGCGGCTGGCAGTCATGGCGGACGATTCCCGCGAACATCGGCGCGGTCACCGGCACCCACGACGTGTATCTGACGTTCACCAGCGGTCAGCCGGCGGACTTCGTCAACGTCAACTGGTTCTCCTTCGGCCACTGACGGACCGCTCCCCTCCCTGTCCCCTCCCTCTCCGCCACCCTCGGCGTCCGTTCCCCCTCCCCCGGTCCCCCGGCGAAGGGCGCCGCGCACACGGGACGCACCCCGGCCGGTCTCAGCGCAGTTCCGCGCGGAAGGCCACCGGGGTGTGTCCCGTGTGCAGTTGGAAGAACTTGGAGAAGTTCGCCGCGTCGGGGAAGCCCACCGCCGCGCCCACCCGGCCGATCGGCAGGTCCGTGTGGGCCAGCAGCCGCTTCGCCTCCAGGACGACCCGCTTGTCGATGAACCCCTTCGGCGTCTCGCCGGTGGCCGCACGGACCGCGCGCACGAGGGTGCGGCGGGAGTAGCCGAGCGCGTCGGCGTAGGCGCTGACGCTGTGGTTGTCCGCGAAGTCCCGCTCCACGGCGTCCCGGAAGAGCGTGAAGGTGGTGTCGGCCTGCCGGCGCGCCGCCTCCTCGCCGCTGGCCGCGAGGTGCGCCAGCCGCAGCAGGAAGGCGCTCAACGCGTGCCGCAGCACCGCCGTGTGCTGTGCCGGGGGCAGGGACCGGTCGTCGTACTCCCCGCGCAGGTACGCCAGGGCCGCGCGCAGGCCCCCCAGCTGCGCCGCGTCGGGGCGCAGGCGCGGCGGCAGGTCGTAGCGGTACAGGGCGGCGGCCTCGACGGTGGCGCGGGGCAGGAAGCCGGGCTGCATGGTCAGGACGGTTCCGCGGTACTCGCTCGACGGGGAGAAGCGGTGGACCTGGCCCGGGCGGATCCACAGCAGGTCCCCGGCCGCCGCCTCGTGCTCGGCGAAATCGATCATGTGGCGGACCGGACCGTCGTCGAAGAGCATCACGATGTGGAAGTCGATGCGGTGGACCCGGTCCAGCGGGGCATCCGTGTGCCAGGTGCGTCCGGCGTCCAGCGGCCCGATCCGCATGCCGACGCCGCCGACGCTGTGCTCGACGGGGAAAGGAAAGGTCCTGATGGCCTCACCGGCGCCGTCTTGGGTACGTGTGTCCACCATGTCCGTCTCGTGTCGCCCACCTGCCGACCGGCACCGCTCACATGGTGCGCGCCGGTGTCCCACATTCACCACAGGCTGACACAGGAAGACCTACCACCGTAAAAGTCAGACTTTTAAGTTTGAACACGCCAGACCAGCTGACCCGCTCCGATCGAGGATTTCTTGAAGATGAGCACGCAGACCCCGAACAGCTTCGAGTGGACCGACATCGACCGGCGTGCCGTCGACACGGCGCGTCTCCTGGCTGCGGACGCCGTGCAGCAGGTGGGCAACGGTCACCCCGGGACCGCGATGAGCCTGGCCCCGGTCGCCTACACGATCTTTCAGAAGGTGATGCGGCACGACCCCGCGGACCCGGAGTGGACCGGGCGTGACCGCTTCGTCCTGTCCCCCGGCCACACCTCGCTGACGCTCTACACGCAGCTGTACCTGTCCGGCTACGAGCTGGAGCTGGACGACCTCAAGCGCTTCCGCACCCACGGCTCGAAGACGCCCGGCCATCCCGAGTACGGGCACACCGCGGGCGTGGAGACGACCACCGGCCCGCTCGGCCAGGGCGTCGCCAACGCCGTGGGCATGGCGATGGCGGCCCGGTTCGAGCGCGGCCTGTTCGACCCCGGAACCCCGGCGGGCGAGTCGCCGTTCGACCACACCGTCTGGGGGATCGTCTCGGACGGCGATCTCCAGGAGGGCGTCTCGGCCGAGGCCTCCTCGCTGGCGGGCCATCAGAAGCTCGGCAACCTGGTCCTCGTCTACGACGACAACCACATCTCCATCGAGGGCGACACCGCGACCGCGTTCTCCGAGGACGTGCTGGGGCGGTACGCCGCCTACGGCTGGCACACCCAGCGCGTCGAGCCCGCCGCAAACGGCGACGTCGACGTCCCGGCCCTGTACGCGGCCCTGACGGCGGCCCGGGCCGAGACCGGGCGGCCGTCGATCATCTCGCTGCGCACGGTCATCGCCTGGCCCGCACCCACCGCGCAGGGCACCGGCGCCGCGCACGGCGCCGCCCTCGGCGCGGACGAGGTCGCCGCCACCAAGCGCGTCCTCGGCTTCGACCCTGAGCGCGCCTTCGAGGTGTCCGACGACGTCCTGGCCCACACCCGTGCGGCCCTCGACCGGGGCGCCGAGGCGCACGCCGCCTGGGACAAGCAGCTCGACGCGTGGCGCGGCACGGACCCCGAGCGCGCCGAGCTGTTCGACCGGGTGGTGGCCGGCCAGCTGCCCGAGGGCTGGCACGAGCAGCTCCCGGTGTTCGAGCCCGGCAAGGGCGTCGCCACCCGCGCCGCGTCCGGCAAGGTGCTCCAGGCCCTCGGCGGCGTCCTGCCCGAGCTGTGGGGCGGCTCCGCCGACCTCGCCGGCTCCAACAACACGACGATCGACAAGACGTCGTCGTTCCTGCCCGAGGGCAACCCGCTGCCCGAGGCGAGCCCGTACGGCCGCACCGTGCACTTCGGGATCCGCGAGTTCTCGATGGCCGCGGAGATGAACGGCATCGCCCTGCACGGCAACACCCGTGTCTACGGCGGCACGTTCCTGGTGTTCTCCGACTACATGCGCAACGCGGTGCGCATGTCGGCGCTGATGCAGCTGCCGGTGACGTACGTGTGGACGCACGACTCCATCGGCCTCGGCGAGGACGGCCCCACCCACCAGCCCGTCGAGCACCTCGCCTCGCTGCGCGCCATCCCCGGCCTGAACGTCGTGCGCCCGGCCGACGCCAACGAGACCGCCATCGCCTGGCGCGAGATCCTCGAGCGGCACGCGACCCGGCCGGCCCCGCACGGACTGGCCCTCACCCGGCAGGGAGTGCCGACGTACGCGCCCAACCCCGATGCGGCCAAGGGCGGTTACGTCCTGCGGGACGCCTCCTCCGGGACGCCCGACGTCGTGATCGTCGCCACCGGTTCCGAGGTGCAGCTCGCGGTGGCGGCGCGGGAGGCGCTGGAGGCCGAGGGGATCGGCACGCGGGTGGTGTCGATGCCGTCCGTGGAGTGGTTCGAGGAGCAGCCGCTCGAGTACCGCGAGCGCGTGCTGCCCCCCTCGGTGAAGGCCCGGGTGGCGGTCGAGGCGGGCATCGGCCTGACCTGGCACCGCTTCGTGGGCGACGCGGGCCGCATCGTCTCCCTGGAGCACTTCGGGGCCTCCGCCGACGCCGGGACCCTGTTCGCCGCCTACGGCTTCACCGCCGAGCACGTCGCCGCCGCGGCCAGGGAATCGCTGGCCGCCGCGCGCGGTTGATCCGACCGCAGGAAAGAAGATGATCGAAGTGACCGAAGCGACCGCGACCGCGGGAGCCCTCAAGCGCCTGTCCGACGAAGGCGTCTCCGTCTGGCTGGACGACCTGTCGCGCGAGCGGATCCGCTCGGGCGCTCTCGCCCGCCTCGTCGAGACGCGGGGCGTCGTCGGCGTGACCACCAACCCGTCCATCTTCCAGGCGGCCATCGGCTCCGGCGCGGGCTACGAGGAGCAGCTCGCCGACCTGGCGGTGCGGGGCGTCACGGTCGACGAGGCCGTGCGGATGCTGACGACCGCCGACGTGCGGGCCGCGGCCGACGTCCTGCGCCCGGTGTTCGCGGCCACGGACGGCCTCGACGGCCGGGTCTCCATCGAGGTGGACCCCCGGCTGGCCCACGACACGGCGGCCACCGTCGCCGAGGCCAGACAGCTCGCCTGGCTGGTCGACCGCCCCAACGTCATGATCAAGATTCCGGCGACCAAGGCGGGACTGCCCGCGATCACCGAGGTCGTCGGTCTCGGCATCAGCGTCAACGTCACGCTGATCTTCTCGCTGGAGCGCTACCGGGACGTCATGGACGCCTATCTGGCGGGCCTGGAGAAGGCGCGGGCCGCGGGCCTGGACCTGACGCTGATCCGGTCCGTGGCGTCCTTCTTCGTCTCCCGTGTCGACGCCGAGACCGACAAGCGGCTGACGGCCGTCGGCACCGACGAGGCCCTCGCGCTGAAGGGCCGGGCGGCGCTCGCCAACGCCCGGCTGGCCTACCAGGCGTACGAGGAGGTCTTCGGCCCGGCCGACGCCCCGGACCGCGCCGGCGCCCGCTTCGCGGCGCTGGCCGGGGCGGGCGCGAACCCGCAGCGTCCGCTGTGGGCGTCGACCGGGGTGAAGGATCCTGCCTACAAGGACACGCTGTACGTGGACGGGCTGGTCGCGCCGGGCACGGTCAACACCATGCCCGAGGCCACGCTGGACGCCGCCGCCGACCACGGCGACATCACCGGCGACACGGTCACCGGCGGTTACGCCGCGGCCCGCGCCGACCTGGCCGCGGTGGAGGCGCTCGGCGTCTCCTACGACGAGGTCGTCACCCGGTTGGAGGACGAGGGTGTCGCCAAGTTCACGGCGGCGTGGCAGGACCTTCTGGACGCGGTCACGAAGTCGCTGACGAGCAAGGGAGTTGACGCCACATGAGCACCAGCAGTCTCGGCGCGGCCTGGGAGAACCCCCTGCGGGACCCCCGCGACCGGCGCCTGCCCCGCATCGCGGGCCCCTCCGGCCTGGTGATCTTCGGGGTGACGGGCGACCTCTCCCGCAAGAAGCTGATGCCGGCCGTCTACGACCTCGCCAACCGCGGTCTGCTCCCGCCGGGCTTCTCGCTCGTCGGGTTCGCCCGCCGCGACTGGGAGGACCAGGACTTCGCGCAGGTCGTCCACGACGCGGTGCGCGAGCACTCCCGGACCCCGTTCCGCGAGGAGGTGTGGCAGCAGCTCGCCGAGGGCATGCGGTTCGTCCCCGGCGACTTCGACGACGACACCGCGTTCAAGCAGCTCAAGAACGCCGTCGAGGAGCTGGACTCCTCCCGCGGCACGGGCGGCAACTTCGCCTTCTACCTGTCCGTGCCGCCGAAGTTCTTCCCCAAGGTGGTCGAGCAGCTCAAGAAGCACGGGCTGGCCAAGGCCCGCAACGGTTCCTGGCGGCGGGCGGTCATCGAGAAGCCGTTCGGGCACGACCTGGCCAGCGCCCAGGAGCTGAACGCCGTCGTGCACGACGTGTTCGAACCCGACCAGGTCTTCCGCATCGACCACTACCTGGGCAAGGAGACCGTCCAGAACATCCTGGCGCTGCGCTTCGCCAACACCATGTTCGAGCCGATCTGGAACCGGTCCTTCGTGGACCACGTGCAGATCACCATGGCCGAGGACATCGGCATCGGCGGCCGGGCCGGCTACTACGACGGCATCGGCTCGGCCCGCGACGTCATCCAGAACCACCTGCTCCAGCTGATGGCGCTCACCGCGATGGAGGAGCCCGCCTCCTTCGACGCGGCCTCGCTGCTCACCGAGAAGCTCAAGGTGCTCAGGGCGGTGAAGCTGCCGGAGGACCTGGGCCGGCACACCGTGCGGGCGCAGTACGCGGGCGCCTGGCAGGGCGGCGCGAAGGTGAGCGGCTACCTGGAGGAGGACGGCATCGACCCGGCCTCCACGACCGACACCTTCGCGGCCGTCAAGCTGGGTGTGGACAACCGCCGCTGGGCGGGCGTCCCGTTCTACCTGCGCACCGGCAAGCGGCTCGGCCGCCGCGTCACCGAGATCGCGGTGGTCTTCCAGCGGGCCCCGCACTCCCCGTTCGACTCCACCGCCACCGAGGAGCTCGGCGCGAACGCGATCGTCATCCGCGTCCAGCCCGACGAGGGCATCACGGTGCGCTTCGGCTCCAAGGTCCCCGGCACGTCCATGGAGATCCGCGACGTCACGATGGACTTCGCCTACGGCGAGTCCTTCACCGAGTCCAGCCCGGAGGCGTACGAGCGGCTCATCCTGGACGTGCTGCTCGGCGACGCCAACCTGTTCCCGCGCCATCAGGAAGTGGAAGAGTCCTGGAGGATCCTCGACCCGATCGAGGAGTACTGGGCCCGGCACGGCCGGCCCGCGCAGTACGCCTCGGGCAGCTGGGGCCCCGAGGAAGCCGACGAGATGCTCGCACGAGACGGACGGAGCTGGCGCAGGCCATGAAGATCGACCTGACCGACACCACTGCAAGCAAGATCAACAAGGCGCTGGTGAAGGGCCGCCGCGCGATCGGCACACCGGCCGTGGGCATGGTCCTGACGATGGTCATCGTCACGGACGAGGAGAACGCCTACGACTCGATCAAGGCCGCCGAGGAGGCCTCGCACGAGCATCCCTCGCGCACCCTGGTCGTCATCAAGCGGCACGCCCGCAGCCCGCGCGACCGCACCAACTCCCACCTCGACGCCGAGGTGCGGGTGGGCGCGGACGCGGGCACCGGCGAGACCGTCGTCCTGCGCACGTACGGCGAGGTGTCCGACCACGCCGACTCGGTCGTCCTGCCGCTGCTGCTGCCGGACGCGCCCGTCGTCGTGTGGTGGCCGGTGGACGCGCCGGACAACCCGGCCAAGGACCCGCTGGGCGCGCTGGCCCAGCGCAGGATCACCGACCTGTACGCCGTCGAGAACCCGCTGGCGACCCTGGAGGCCCGGGTGCGCTCCTACGCGCCCGGCGACACCGACCTCGCCTGGACCCGGCTGACGCCGTGGCGCTCGATGCTCGCGGCGGCGCTGGACCAGGCCCGGGTGCCGATCGTCTCGGGCGCCGTGGAGGCCGAGGCCGACAACCCGGCCGCCGAGCTGCTGGCCCGCTGGCTGGAGGCCCGGCTGAAGGTGACGATCGACCGCGTCGTCACCGACGGGCCGGTCGTCACGGCCGTGCGCCTGGGCACCGCGGACGGCGAGGTCGTCATCGACCGCCCGGAGGGCCCGCTGGCCACGCTCTCCCTGCCGGGCCAGCCATCGCGCACCCTCGCGCTGAAGGTCCGCACCACCTCTGAACTCATCGCCGAGGAGCTCAGGCGCCTCGACGCGGACGAGATGTACGCCGTCGCCCTGCGGGGCGAGGCCACCAAGGAGACCGTCTCTCATGTCTGACACCCCCAAGCTCACCCGCCGGCCCGAGTGGACGGCACTGGAAGAGCACCGCGCCACGCCGTCCATGCAACGCCCGCGGCTGCGCGAGCTGTTCGACGAGGACCCCTCGCGCGCCGAGCGGTACGTCGTGCGGGTCGGCGATCTGCGCATCGACTACTCCAAGCACCTGATCACCGACGAGACCCTCGCCCTGCTGCGCGAACTCGCCGCCGCCACCGACGTGTCCGGCCTCAGGGACGCCATGTTCCGCGGCGAGAAGATCAACGTCACCGAGGACCGGGCCGTGCTGCACACCGCGCTGCGCGCCCCGCGCGACGCGGTGATCGAGGTCGACGGCGAGAACGTGGTGCCCGAGGTGCACGCGGTGCTGGACCGGATGAGCGACTTCGCGGACCGGGTGCGCTCCGGCGAGTGGACCGGGCACACCGGCAGGCGCATCCGCAACGTCGTCAACATCGGCATCGGCGGCTCCGACCTCGGCCCGGCGATGGCCTACGAGGCGCTGCGCACCTTCGCGGCGCGCGAGCTGACGCTGCGCTTCGTGTCGAACGTGGACGGCGCCGACCTGCACGAGGCCCTGCGCGACCTGGACCCGGCGGAGACGCTGTTCATCGTCGCGTCCAAGACGTTCACCACGATCGAGACCATCACCAACGCGACCTCCGCGCGCTCCTGGCTGCTCGCGGGGCTCGGCGGCGACGCCAAGGCGGTCGCGCGGCACTTCGTGGCGCTGTCCACGAACGCCGGCAAGGTGGAGGAGTTCGGCATCGACCCGGACAACATGTTCGGGTTCTGGGACTGGGTCGGCGGCCGCTACTCCTTCGACTCGGCCATCGGCCTCTCCCTGATGATCGCCATCGGCCCGGACCGCTTCCGGGAGCTGCTCGACGGGTTCCACGTCGTCGACGAGCACTTCCGCACCGCCCCGCCCGAGGACAACGCCCCGCTCGTCCTGGGCCTGCTGGGCATCTGGTACAGCAACTTCTTCGGCGCCGAGACGCACGCGGTCCTCCCGTACAGCCACTACCTGTCGAAGTTCACCGCCTATCTGCAACAGCTGGACATGGAGTCCAACGGCAAGTCGGTGGACCGCGACGGCGACCGGGTCCAGTGGTCGACCGGCCCGGTGGTCTGGGGCACGCCCGGCACCAACGGGCAGCACGCCTACTACCAGTTGATCCACCAGGGCACCCGGCTGATCCCGGCCGACCTGATCGGGTTCGCGCGTCCGGCGGCCGAGCTGAGCGAGGAACTCGCCGCCCAGCACGACCTGTTGATGGCGAACCTGTTCGCGCAGGGGCAGGCGCTCGCCTTCGGCAAGACCGCCGACGAGGTGCGCGCGGAGGGCGTGCCCGAGGAGCAGGTGCCGCACCGCACCTTCCTGGGCAACCACCCCACCACCACGATCCTGGCCCCCGAGCTGACCCCGTCGGTCCTCGGTCAGCTCATCGCCCTCTACGAGCACAAGGTGTTCGTCCAGGGTTCGGTGTGGAACATCGACTCCTTCGACCAGTGGGGCGTGGAGCTGGGCAAGGTCCTCGCCAAGCGCGTCGAGCCCGCGCTCGCCGAGGGCGCCGAGGTGCCCGGCCTCGATCCCTCCACCTCCGCCCTCGTCGCCGCCTACCGCGAACTCAGGAAGTAGAGAACTGACATGACACCGATGCAGCTGGGCCTGATCGGTCTGGGCAAGATGGGCGGCAACATGCGCGAGCGCATCCGCCGCGCCGGCCACACCGTCGTCGGCTACGACCGCAACCCCGACCTCTCCGACGTCAAGGACCTCGCCGAACTGGTCGGGCGGCTCGAGGCGCCGCGCACCGTCTGGGTGATGGTCCCGGCCGGCGCCGCCACCCAGTCGACCGTCGACGAGCTCGGCGAGCTGCTGGAGCCGGGCGACGTCGTCGTCGACGGCGGCAACTCCCGCTGGACGGACGACGAGAAGCACGCCGCGGAACTCGGCGCCAAGGGCATCGGCTTCGTCGACGCGGGCGTCTCCGGCGGCGTGTGGGGCCTCGAGAACGGCTACGCGCTGATGGTCGGCGGCGAGAAGGAGCACGTCGACCGCCTCCAGCCGGTCTTCGACGCGCTCAAGCCCGAGGGCCCCCACGGCTACGTCCACGCGGGCAAGGTCGGCGCCGGGCACTTCTCGAAGATGGTCCACAACGGCATCGAGTACGCCATGATGCAGGCCTACGCCGAGGGCTGGGAGCTGCTGGAGAAGGTCGACTCCGTGGAGAACGTCCGCGAGGTCTTCCGCTCCTGGCAGGAGGGCACGGTCATCCGGTCCTGGCTGCTGGACCTCGCCGTCAACGCCCTCGACGAGGACACCCACCTGGACAAGCTGCGCGGCTACGCCGAGGACTCCGGCGAGGGCCGGTGGACCGTCGAGGCGGCCATCGACAACGCCGTGCCGCTGCCCGCGATCACGGCCTCGCTGTTCGCCCGGTTCGCCTCCCGGCAGGACGACTCGCCGCAGATGAAGATGATCGCGGCGCTGCGCAACCAGTTCGGCGGCCACGCCGTGGAGTCGGCCCAGAAGTAGGGCGGCCCCAGAAGGTCGCCGGGGGCCTTCGCCGGTCCTCCCCCGCCGCCTCCCGTGCGCGGGAGGCCCCCGGCGGCCGGCCCGTGATCGGCGAACGGGACGTGCGGGCCCGGCCGGAGTGACCCGTGACCGGCGAACGGGACATACGGGCCGGGCCTGTTGACACCGTTCGGACGGGCCCGCCAGAGTCGCGGCTGATGGAGATCGACGATCTGACACCGGCCGAAGCGCGAGTCTGGCGGGCCTTCGCCACGGGAGCGACCACCGACTTCCGCGAGGGCGCCGCCGGCGCGCCGGACCCCGACCGCGGTCCCGAACCGGCCCTGCGGGCGGCCGTGTTGCGCGCGCTGCTCCTCAACGGGCCCCGCGAACCGGGCGAGGTGGCGGCGCTCAAGGTCATGGGAGCGCGGATCACCGGCGAGCTGGATCTGCGGTACGCGGTCGTCGACAGCGTCGTGCGCCTCAACCACTGCCGCTTCGACGCCGTGCCGCGCCTGGCCGGCGCCCAGCTGAACTACCTGAACCTGCGCGACTGCGTCCTGCCCGGTCTCGCGGCCGCGCGCAGCCGGATCGACGGCAGTCTGAGGCTGACGCGCTGCCGGATCAGCGGGCCCGTGCAGCTCGGCGGGGCGCAGATCGCCGGTGCGCTCTTCGTCGACCGGGCCGAGATCACCACCGGGGACCCCGCGCAGCCGGTGCTCGCGCTCCACCAGCTCTCCGTCGACGACGACCTGTGCGCGCGGGGACTGCGCACGCGCGGAGCGATACGGCTCGACGGCGCCGCCGTGGCCGGCTCCATCGACCTGGAGGACGCCGAGCTGAGCAACCCCGGCGGCTTCGCCCTCCAGGCCGAGGCCCTCGACGTCGGCGCCAATCTGACGGCCCGGCGCATGCGCGCCGACGGCCGTATCGACCTGCGCGGCTCGCGCGTCCCCGGCCGGGTGGACCTGCTGAACACCTCCCTGTCCAACCCGGGCGGCACCGCCCTGCGGGCGAGCAGCTGCGTCATGGGCGAGCTGTGGCTGCGGGAGGGGCCGCCGATCCGGGGCCGGCTCAACCTGCGACGCGCCGAGATCGGCCGGCTGCACCTCGCGCCCGAAAAGCTGCCCGACCAGGTGGGGCTGCTGGAACTCACATACACGTTCCTCACTCCGCACGAGCCCGCCGAGCGGCGGCTGCCGATGCTGGAGCGCGACGGCGACGCCTTCGACCCGCACTCCTACGAACAGCTCACCGCCGCCTACCGGACCGCCGGCGACGACCGGGCCGCCCGGCGGGTCCAGCTCGCCAAGCAGCGCCGCCACCGCGGCACGCTCCCCTGGTACGGGCGGCTGTGGGGCCGCCTCCAGGACGCGGCCGTGGGCTACGGGTTCCGCCCGCTGCGCGCGGCCGGCTGGCTGCTGTCCCTGCTGGCCGTCGGCTCGATCGTCTACGCCGGGCACCACCCGCCGCCCCTGAAGGCGGACGAGGCGCCCCCGTTCAGCCCGGTCTTCTACACCCTCGACCTGCTGCTCCCGGTGATCTCCTTCGGGCAGGAGAGCGCGTTCGCGCCGACCGGCTGGTACCAGACCCTGTCGTACGTCCTCATCGTCACCGGCTGGGTCCTGGCCTCCACGGTCGTCGCCGGCGTCACCCGGACCGTCAGCCGCCAGTAACCGCGCACCCGGGACACCGTCGGCCAGGCGACCCGACCTCCCTCCGCACGAACCGATGTAGACACTGTCTACTCCCGCCTGGTAGACAGTGTCTATGACAACTCCGGAGCCCGAACCCGCCCCTCAGGACGCCGGGCTGCGCACGCGACTGGTCGACGCCGGCGTGGATCTCGTGTCGCGGGAGGGCGCCGGGGCGCTGACCCTGCGCGAGATCGCACGGCGGGCGGGCGTCTCGCACGGAGCGCCCCGCCGCCACTTCCCCACCCACCTGGAACTGCTGTCGGCCATCGCGCACCGCGGCTTCACCGACCTGGCCGCGCGCGTGAACGCGCTCCGCGGCGACGGCAGCACGGACGACCCCCGCGGGCAACTCACCCGGCTCGGCGACGCCTACCTGCGCTTCGCCCTGGAGAACGCCGGGATGTACGAGCTGATGTTCCGTCACGATCTGCTGGAGAGTGGCCATCTGCGGCTGCGCGACACCAGCCTGCCGCTGTTCGGGGTGCTGGTGGAACTGGTCGGCCGCGTCCGCCCGGACGCCGACGCCCGCGCCGTCGCGGCCGCGCTGTGGGCGAACCTGCACGGCATCGCCCAGCTCTGGCGCTGGGGCAGTCTCCAACTCGTCACCGGGGCCGACGACTTCGCGCCGCTGCTGCGCACGGCACTGGACGCCCACCTGGGGCCGGAGGACGGCCGGTGAACCGTTCCCTGACGCTGGCGAGCAGTGTGGCGGGCGCGGTGATCGTCGCCCTGGACGGCACCGTGCTCACCGTCGCCCGGCCCGCCCTGCAACACGACCTGCACGCGTCGCTGACCGAGGCCCAGTGGACCGGCACCGGCTATCTCGTCGCGGTGGCCGGTCTGCTCGTGTTCGCCGGCCGGCTGGGCGACCGGCACGGGCACCGCCGCGTCTTCGCCGTCGGCATGCTCGGCTTCGGGGCCGTCTCGGCGGCCCTCGCGGTGGCGCCCGGCGTGGGCTGGGTGATCGCACTGCGCATCGTGCAGGGCGTGTTCGGGGCGCTGTTGCAGCCGGCCACGCTGGGCATGCTGCGGGCCTCGTTCCCGCCGGACCGGCTGCGCACGCCGATCGCGGTGCGCACGGCCGCCATCGGAGTGGCGGCGGCCGTCGGGCCCGTCGTCGGCGGGGCGCTGACCACCGGGTTCGGCTGGCGTGCGGTGTTCCTGGTGAACGTCGTGCCCGCGCTGCTGTTCGGGGCGCTCGCCCTCGCCTCACGGGAGGAGACCCGGCCGTCCGCCGACGCGCCGCTGGACCTGCCCGGCGCCCTGCTCCTCGCGGTGACGCTGGCCTGCCTGGTGCACACGCTGGTCACCCTGCCCGGCGTGACCTGGTCGGCCCCGGTCGCGCTCCTCGCCGCCGTCGCCTTCGTGCGGCACGAACGGCGCGCCCCGGCGCCCCTGCTGCCGTCGGCGGCGGCGCTCGGACGGACGGGGGCGGGCGACGGGGGCCCGCGCCCGGTCGGCGCCGCGCTCGCTCTGCTCGTCCTCGCGTCGGCGGCCCTGAACGGCGCGGTGTTCGCCTGCGTGTACCTCCTCCAGGACGGCCTGGGCCTCACCCCGCTGCACAGCGCGCTGCTGAGCCTTCCGCTGGCCGTGGCCCTGGTGGCCGCCGCCCCCGCCGCCGCGGTCCTGCTGCGCCGGGCCGGCGCGCGCGCCACGCTCACGGGGGCGACGGCCGTGCTCGCCGCGGGACTCGTCGTCCTCGCCGCGGCTTCGGCCCCGGCCGTCTTCTGCGCCGGATTCACGCTGGTGGGAGCCGGGTTCGGCGCGACGATGGTGGCGGCGACGCATGTCGTCGTCAAGGAGGCGCCGGCCGAGTCGGCCGGAGTGGCGGGCGGAATGCAGCAGACGGCGATGAACGTCGGGCCGGCGCTCGGCGTCGCGGCGGCGACCGTGCTCATGGACCTCGGCGCACCGCGTTCGCCCCTGTGGGCGCTGGCGTGCGCGGCCGCGGCCGCTCCGGCGCTCTGCGGGGCGCTCCCGGGGCGCGCACGCCCCGCCGCCAGCGCCCGCCCCGCTGCCCGCCCCGCCGACTGCCCCGCTGGTCACCCCGCCGAGGGAAGCGACGCAACGCACAGCGATCACGGGGCGCAAAGGGGTCCGCACGCGCGTTACCTGCGCGACGATGAGGTCGGAGGCCGTCCCGGCGGGTAGGCCCGGACCGCGCCTTGAACGAACGCACCGGAGGACGATGATGGCACTGCTGCGACAAGAGGCCGACCCGAGCGAGGCCGGGCTGGACGGGAAGGCGCTGGAGCGCCT